>JBCQWE010000022.1:0-36171 GCA_047172505.1 Rikenellaceae bacterium
ATAAATATACGTACTATATATAAATATATAATATATAACTATTTTATTATTAAGTGATTACACACTATAGTCAAATAAAAATTATATGTTGGTTAAACTATCAGTCTATGGGTAGTTGATACTACAAATATACAACAATAAAATACTAAATACAAATTTTTTTTACTATAAATTTAACTACTCTACTCTTCAAAGAAAGTGCTGTTGCGTTAAACTATCCTCGTCATTGCGAACTTGTAGAGCCGTCATTCTGAACTTGTAGAGCCGTCATTGCGAACTTGTAGAGCCGTCATTCTGAACTTGATTCAGAATCTCAAATTCTTTTTCTGAAACATTAGGAAAAGCGTGTCAAAGTGTCAAAGTTCGGGTTAAGTCGCTGATACACAAAGAGTTAAGGCCTAAAAACTTTGACAAACTATGACAAACTTAGACAAACTTTGACAAAATCTATCGTAAAAAAAACCGCCTAGACGATCTAGGCGGAATAGCTTGAGTTAGAAATATATTTAAAGTAAATATCTATCTATAAGCTCTTTGATTCAAATTAAAGAACGCGAACGTTAACCGCTTGCTCTCCTTTGTTACCATTAGAGAGTTCAAACTCAACTGCTTGGTTCTCTACTAGAGATTTGAATCCTTCTGTTTTGATGCCAGAAAAGTGAACGAAATACTCTTTGCCGTTTTCGCTAGTTACGAAGCCGTAACCCTTTTTGCTGTCAAACCATTTAACTGTACCTGTCATAAAATAAATTGTTAATTGTTAAAAACCTTATACAAAGAAAAGCAAAAAGTGGCTAATAACCAAATATTTCTGCCTCTATTTTTCTAAAATGTTCATTTTACTTTGCTTCTGCTCACACTCCGAAAGCTAAATGCTACCTATAGAGCCTATTTGCTCTGTTTTATTAATACTTAAGCTTACACATTGTCACATTAATTATTTGTGAATTTTCATTGTGTCGCTGGTTTGCCTGCTCGAATAGCCGATAAAGTAGGTGTTGGGGCTGCGGCGGATTGTGCGGAAGGAGTGTTGTTTTTGGGCTTTGCTTGTTGTTTTAATAGTGTAAATGATTGATATTTTCGTAGTTAAAATACTTTTGTTATGGTATTTGGTGGGGAGGACTGGGGAGGACTGGGGAGAAAGACTGGGGAGAAAGACTGAGAAGAGCTGAGAAGAAAAACTGAGAAGAACTGAGAAGAAAGAGCTGAGAAGAAAGAGCTGAGAAGAACTGAGAAGAAAGACTGAGAATTCTCAGCAAATTCTCAGTCTTTCTCAGCAAATTCTCAGCAAATTCTCAGTAAATTCTCAGCAAAAAAAACAAGACCCCCTAGTTATACGCGCTCTCGCCGTGTTCGTAGATGTCGAGACCCTCTTCCTCGATTCTAGCGTCGACTCTCATGCCCTTAACAAGATCGATACCCTTGAATATGATGAAACCTGTTGCTAGACCCCAAGCCATGTATGCTAGTGCACCAAGACATTGAACGCCGAAGAATGAAACTTCGCCTGCGATAAGTCCGCCCTCTACTGCGAACACACCTGTAAGGATAGTACCTAGAGTACCACACACACCGTGTACAGAGATCGCACCTACTGGATCGTCAACCTTAAGAGTTGCGTCGATGAACTCTACTGCGTAGATCATAACCACACCACAGATAGCACCGATCGCTAGGGCTCCCGCAGGAGAAACGAGGTTACAACCCGCTGTGATACCAACCAAACCAGCCAAAACACCATTGAGCGCCAAACTGAGCGATGGTTTGCCGTACTTGATCCAAGCCAAGATTAGAGCGAATACGCCACCAGCTGCTGCTGCGATGTTTGTAGTGAGGAATGTGTTAGAGATTCCAAGCATATTCTCCGAGCCTGCTGCTGCAAGTTGAGAACCTGGGTTGAAGCCGAACCATCCGAACCAAAGGAGGAATACACCCAGTGCAGCCATCGTGAGGTTGTGTCCTGGGATCGCTACAGGCTTGCCATTGCGATACTTGCCGATACGTGGACCAACAACCCAAGCGCCCATAAGAGCTAACCAACCACCAAGTGAGTGAACGATAGCCGAACCTGCGAAGTCGTTGAAGCCAAGCTCTGCCAACCAGCCGCCACCCCATGACCAGTGACCCGAGATAGGGTAGATGATAGCGAAGATGATCACCGAGTAGATAAGGTAAGAGCTGAATTTTGTACGCTCTGCGATAGCTCCCGAAACGATTGTTGCTGCTGTAGCGCAGAACATTGTCTGGAAAATAAGATCTGCTGCGGGTGGGATCGAAGCTCCGTCGAATGCGCCACTAAGGTAGCTTGCGCAGAAGAAATCTGGCACCTCGGCGAAGATTCCTGCGCCATACATCAACGCGTAACCAATAATCCAATACATGATCGAACCTACCGAGAAGTCCAATACGTTCTTCATCAAAATGTTTGCGGTGTTCTTTGTGCGAGTGAAGCCCGCCTCAACTAGCGCAAAACCTGCCTGCATGATAAATACAAGCATCGCTGCAAGCAACATCCATACTGTGTCTAACGATGCTGCAACCTCTGCAATTGTCATTGTTGTCTCTTCCATAACTGCTTAAATTATTTTTTTTTCTCTCTAACTTCAACATACTGTGTCGCCTCGTAGCTTGCGCCCAAACGAATGCGGTGTGCCTCCTCGACTGGGTAGACAAATATACGACCATCGCCAATTTCGCCCGTGTGAGCAGCTTTTGCAATTGCATTAACTACTGGCTTAACGCTCTCGTCGCTAAGTACGATGGCGATCTGGATACGCTCGATGTAGCTTGTATCGTAGATTACACCACGGTAGATTCTCTCCTGGCGCGATTTACCTACGCCGCGTACCTCAGAGTATGAGAACCACTCGATTCCCTCTGCGACCATCGCTTCACGAACATCCTCAAACTTTGTTTTGCGGATAATTGCTTCAATTTTTTTCATGTTATAACTATCTTAAATTAATAATTTCGATTAGAAACTCAACGAGATACCTCCAAGAAGGAATGCCTCTTTGCTTGCAGGGTTCGCGATAGCATCGACAAAAACTGGAAGTTCGAAGTCTGAACTAATTGCGATAGATTTCGAAACGCGAGCCGAAACAGAGCATAGAGCAGCATCGTCGGCATAAGCACCAGCTGCGGGGGTGAATCCAACACCAAGGTCGAGACCAACCTCGCCTACGGTGAGTGGGTAGCCAAGTGCGATGTAGGTCGAGCTGTCGTCGTCGCCCGAGAAGTTGTAGCTAACGGCAAGTGAAAGTGGGAAGCTCTCGCTGATCGTGTAGCCCAAAGTTGCCTCGTATACGTGACCCTCGCCATAAAGACCACCTTCGGTGCCACACCAATAATCGGTTACCATTGCCGAGAAGCCACCAACGCCATAAGATACATAGTAGTCAACCTCTTTAGCGCCCTCCAATGGGTTGAGCGATGTGCTGCCCCAAACTCCTACTGCGAAGTTGCCCACGGCAGCCTCTGCGTAAGGTTGTGCACTAGCGCCACCACAGTATGCACCGCGCCATACATAAGTGCTAACCATGTCAACACCACCGCCCAATGTGATCTGAGCTGATGCTGACGAAACTGTTGCGCAAAGCGCCATTGCCAAAAGGCCGAATGTAACTTTTAAACTTTTCATAATTGTATTAAATAAATGGTTAATAATATACATGCGTTTATAGAGGAGATGCCTCTTTTGGGCTCTCCTAAAACAAAAATAAGTGTTGTGGTTGTTGTTAAATATCCAAGTCGGATAGTCTGCTCGAAGCTATCGTCACCCCTCGCTGGTCAGCAAAAGCGCTTAGTCGAACAAAGCCTTTGCCGCCTGGGCCAAATCTCTGGCCAGGTGATGATAGGATGTTGCACCCTGTGAGCAGCTTGTCGAATAGCTGCCACGGATCTTCGTAGGGCGACTCCACCCAAATAAATGGTGAATTGACTCCTCCCCAGAAGTTGAGTCTTGTGTTTTGAAGTGCCGAGCGAAGCAGCGAAGCGTTGTGCATATAGTATTCGATGTTCTCGCGAATACTCTTTTTACCCTCTGTCGTGTATAGAACCTCGGCTCCTCGCTGAACGATGTACGACGGTGAGTAGTTCTTGATCTCTTGTCGTCGTCGCCACACCTCGTTGAGGCTCGCCCCCTTATTTGCGCTAAACGAATAGCCGTTTAACTCTTTGGGGATCACCGTGTAGCCGCAATGCAATCCAGTGAATCCAGCGCTCTTCGAGAAGCTGCGTAGCTCGATAGCGCAACGCCTAGCCCCCTTGATCTCGTAGATGCTGCGAGGGATAGTGCTCTCGGTAATAAAGGCCTGGTAGGTAGCGTCGAAGAGAATCAAGACGTTGTTCTCGATAGCGTATTGTACCCACTCTTCGAGTGTTTGGCGACTCATGGCACAACCCGTCGGATCGTTCGGCGAGCAGAGATATATCACCTCGGGGCACTCTGTAAGCGCTTCGGGCATAAAGTCGTTCTCCTTTTTGCAGTCCATATATAATATATGGCTCCAACGCCCATCCTCGTCCTCTTCGCCAGCTCTATTCAATGTGACGTTAGCTTCGATATAAGTTTGGTAGATCGGATCGGTTACCGCGATTCTGTTGTCTGTGCAAAGAATGTCGCTTATAGCAGCCAATTCAGCCTTTGTTCCACCATTTATAAATACCTCGCTACTGTCGATCTTGATCTTGCGAGCCCTGAAGTCGTGTTTGACAATGGCATCGCGCAAGAACTGATAGCCCTCCACAGGTCCGCGACCTTGAAAGGTTTCGGAAGTGGCGAATTCGCCAAGTGCACGCCCCATAGCATCGATAACACACTGGGCAAGAGGGAGAACAACGTCGCCGTTGTTTAGCTCGATAATCTTTGCTTGCGGGTTCACCGCCTTGAAAATCGAAACTCGCTTGTTGATCGCCTCTTGTACGTTGTCTCGTGCAATCTTCAAAAATTGAGAATTAATAAGTATCATACCCTCTGCCTTGCGTTATTTGTGCTTCATGCAAAGGTAGTCAAAAATAGTTATTATTTACTCAATTGTAAAAAAATAGTTAATAAAAATTTAAAAGAACGTTTTTGAGCGTCGACTCTCAAAAGAAACTAAAGTACTCTGTTTTTTACCACATTGCAAAGATATGGACAATGTTTTCGTTGTGGTTTAATTGTGAGAAAGAGATTTATTAAAATTTTTGTATTATTTATAATCTATCTAATTTGTCGCAAATTGCTATAAAATTGATATTTATTCATATTTTATTTTGTAAATATGATATTTTCACTAATTTTGTCGTGAATAACAAATTAAGCAATAATAATGGAAGAGTACAAAGTTGACGAATTAGATCTAAAGATCTTGCAATACATAACCAATAACTCGCGCATATCGTTCCTGGAGGTTGCCCGCCTATGTAACGTCTCGGGCGCAGCGGTGCACCAAAGGGTCCAACGAATGACCGCCAACAAGATCATCACGGGTTCGCAATTCACCATCGATATGACCAGGGTGGGCTTTGATACTTGCGCCTATGTGAGTCTTAGTTTCGACCAGGCGAGCCGCCTCGATGAGATCGAAGCGAAGATCAAATTGATCCCCGAGGTGGTGGAGTGCTACCACACATTGGGTCTGTTCGACCTTTTGGTAAAGATCTACGCTCGAAGCAATAGCCATCTGTTGCGCATAATTCAAACGCAACTAAAGCCCCTGGGCGTTATTCGTTCGGAGACCACAATCTCGTGTCGCGAGAGCTTTAGTCGTCAACTGCCTTTCGATGGCGCGTAATCTTTATATATATAATATAGGTGTAATTTAGTTGCACCTATTCTTTTTTCTATGTCGGCAATTTATTTCCATATCCCCTTCTGCAAACGAATTTGTGGTTACTGTGACTTCTTCAAAAGTGTGAAGTTGCAACACCTGCCCGCGGTGCTCGACCAGATGGAGCGAGAATTGATAACTCAAAAGGAGTTCTTGGCAGCTCAGCCAATCCGCACTGTCTATTTTGGTGGTGGCACCCCCTCGCTTGTCGACCCCTCGCGCGTAGGTCGTTTTATCGACTTGGTGAAGCAGCATTACACAGCGGACAACGTAACAGAGATCACCGTGGAGGTTAACCCCGACGACATCACTGCGCAATATTTAGAAGCTCTGCGCTCCCAAGGAGTCAACCGCCTAAGCATTGGCGTGCAATCGTTCGACGGCGAGCAACTGCGCGCTATGAATCGCCGTCACAGCGCCGAGCAGGCCCAAGAGGCTGTTCGCATGGCGCAAAGCGTGGGTTTCGATAACATCACCATCGACCTAATATTCGGAATGGCAGGATTTGGCCACTCGACCCTGCAACAATCGATCAAGACGGCCCTATCGCTCAACGTGCAACACATATCGGCCTACCACCTAACTATCGAAAGTGGCACCCCTTTTGCCCGTAAGGTCGTAAAAGGTGAGATGAGAGAAGTGGAGCAGGAGGTGAGCCAGGCGGAGTACGAATTGGTGGAGCGCGAATTGGTGGCTGCGGGTTTCGAACACTACGAGGTTTCGAATTATGCGAGACCTGGATTTCGTTCGCAACACAACTCGTCGTATTGGCAAGGTGTTAGTTACTTGGGCGTTGGCCCAGCGGCACACTCGTTCGATGGCCATGTGCGACGTTACGCCCCACCTTCTGTTGAAGAATACCTAAGTGGTGAGCCCAGCTACCAGAGCGAGAACTTGTCGATGGTGGACCACTACAACGAGGCTGTTATGACTCAATTGCGCTGTTGCGAGGGGGTAGATCTTAAAAAGTTTAGTAAGCAGTTCCCTCGATGGCTCTGTGAGTACCTGCTATTGGGTGCCGATAGGTGGGTCGAAGCGGGGCAACTTGTCGTCGAAAATGATAGGCTCTATATCCCTACAAAGCACTTTTTGCTCTCCGATGCAATCATCGAGTCACTCTTCTATTGTCAGCCTGAGAATCACGATGTTAAATATATGTAATATTTTTTATAATTTTTCAAAAAGTTTAAAAAATAATTCTTACCTTTGTCGCCGAGATCAATTTTTCTACAGATCTTTAGCGTGTTATAATTATTAAATTATCATATTATGAGTAATGTAAAATTAACTCCCGACCATCTCTTCGAGGTGAGCTGGGAGGTATGTAACAAAGTTGGTGGTATCCATACCGTAATCGCTACCAAGGCACTGACCGTAAATTCAAAAATGGGTGACAACTACATGTTGCTCGGTCCCGACCTGTCGCACGAGGGTGGAAACCCAGAATTCGAAGAAGATACAGAGCTTTTGAAAGCTTGGCGACAAAGCCTCTACGCCGACGGTCTGCGTGTTCGCATCGGTCGTTGGAGAGTGGCAGGCAAGCCAATTGTAGTACTTATCGATTTTACGTCGATCTTCTCTCGCAAAGACGAAGTCTTGAAATCGTTGTGGGAGACCTACAACGTCGACTCTCTTTCGGGTCAATGGGACTATGTTGAATCTATCCTGTTCGGTTACGTTTCGGGTATGGTGATCGCCTCTTATGTCGAGCACTTCTGCTCGGCAACAGATAAAGTTGCAGCTCACTTCCACGAATGGATGACAGTTTCGGGCGGTCTCTACTTGCGCAAATATTCACCATACGTAGCTACTCTATTCACAACCCACGCAACAGTGATGGGTCGTTGCATAGCTGGCAATCGGCTACCTCTTTACAACGATCTCAATAAATTCAATGCCGACGAGTTGGCTCGCCAATTCAACGTTATGGCAAAGCACTCAATCGAAAAGGTCGCAGCCGCATCGCACGATGCTTTCTTGACAGTGAGTCAAATCACCGCCGACGAGTGTAAGGCGCTTTTGGGCCGCGAGGTTGATTGCATTACCCCCAACGGCTTTGAAAACGACTTTGTTTGGGATGAAGAGATATACACAGCAAAGCGCACCGAGTCGCGTGCGAAGATGATCGCAGTTGCCGAGGCTATGTACCAAACTAAATTCGAGGGCGATCCACTGATCGTTGGCACAAGTGGCCGCTACGAATACCGCAACAAAGGTATCGATCTATTCCTCGAATCGCTCAAGGCTTTGGCGGCCGACCCATCGCTCAACCGCGAAGTTTTGGCCTACATCACAGTTCCTGCGGGTAACTATGGTGCTCGCAACGACCTCAAAGCGCACCTCGACAACGCAGAGTCGCCTATCGACCCTTCGCAATGTCGCTTCTCGACACACTACCTGGAAAACCAGCAATGGGATCCAGTTATCAAGAGCATCAACGATTCGATCTTAGCTTCGCCCGAGTCGAAGGTGAAGGTGATCTTTGCACCTACCTACCTCAACAACCGCGATGGAATCTTCAATTTGAACTACTACGAGCTGTTGGCAGGTATCGACCTTACGGTCTACCCATCATACTACGAGCCATGGGGCTACACTCCACTAGAGTCTGTTGCTTTCTCGATCCCTACCATCACCACTTCGCTAGCTGGTTTCGGTGCTTGGGTCAACGATATTGCTCGCCACGATGGCGTGGAGGTTGTAAGGCGCGACGATTATAACGATGGGGTAGTGATTAGCGATATTGCAGACTCTATTCGCCGCTTCTCTATCCAAACTCCTGCTCGCATCGAGGAACTTCGTCAGAGTGCCAAGGAGGTTGCAAACACTGCTCTTTGGAAGAATCTATTCGCTTCGTACGAAAAGGCTTATTCTGTAGCTTTGGAAAACTCCATCGCTCGCACAAAGCGTGCAGTTCGCGAAAATATCGAAGCGCATATCGACTTGTCGCACGCCGTGCCTCACACCGCAACTAGCGAGGCCCCAACCTGGAGCCGCATGATGGTCGAGCGTGTGATGCCTAAGCGTTTGCAATGTCTCGAAGAACTTACTCGCAACCTATGGTGGAGTTGGACCTCGGGAGCTCGCGATCTGTTCGAATATATCGATGCAGAGTTGTGGGCCGAAGTGGAGCGCAACCCAATTGCACTTCTCGACAAACTTTCGCTGCAACGCATGTTGGAGTTGGAAAAAGATAAGAAGTTTATCGCAATGATGGATGCCGTATATGCAGAATTTAAGGAGTATATGGCCGAAAAACCAGAGCCAACGATGCCAAAGATCGCCTACTTCTCGATGGAGTATGGTCTTCACTCGTCGCTCAAGATCTACTCGGGTGGTTTGGGAATCTTGGCTGGTGACTACCTCAAAGAGGCTTCGGATCGCAACGTGCCAATGGTTGCCGTTGGTCTTTTGTATCGCTACGGTTACTTCACTCAGAAACTCTCGGCGCAAGGAGCTCAGCAAGCTACCTACGAGGCGCAGAACTTCTCGAAACTTCCAATCACCCCAATGCGCGATGCGGAGGGTAACTGGGTTAAGGTTGTTGTAGGTCTTCCAGGTCGTAAGCTCGAAGCACACGTTTGGCGTTGCCAAGTTGGTCGTGTAGACCTGCTTCTGCTCGACACCGACCACGAGGGTAACCTCCCCGAAGATAAGCAGATCACTCACCACTTATATGGTGGCGATTGGGAAAACCGCCTAAAGCAAGAGATCTTGTTGGGTATCGGTGGTAGCCGTCTGCTTCGCCAAATTGGTATCCGCCAAGAGGTTTACCACTGCAACGAGGGTCACGCAGCATTTATTGGTGTTGAACGTCTTCGTTCGTTGGTTCGCAACAAGGGTCTTAACTTCACCGAGGCTTTGGAGGTTGTACGCTCGTCGTCGCTCTTCACCACCCACACCCCAGTCCCTGCGGGTCACGATGCCTTCCCCGAATATATGATTCGTCAATATATGTCGCACTACGCCGACGAATTGGGAATCGGCTGGGATCAATACGTAAACTTGGGTAAAGCGCACCATGGCGACCCCAACGAGAAGTTCTCGATGTCGGTCTTGGCATGTAACCTCTCGCAAGAGGTCAACGGTGTGTCGTGGTTGCACGGCGAGGTCTCGAAAGAGATCTTGGCAGAGATGTGGCCAGGTTATTTCAAAAGCGAGTTGCACATCGGATACGTTACCAATGGTGTTCACTACCCAACCTGGATCGCTTCGAACTTGCGCCGTCTCTACAACAAACATATCCCTGCGGGCTTCGTGGGTCACACCTACGACATCCCTTCTTGGCAGGGGGTTCACAATATTCCCGACGAGGAGTTGTGGTCGGCAAGAATGTTCCTCAAGGAGCGTCTGATCAACCACATCCGTAGCCGCTATAGCGACCCATCGAAGGTGCGTTTCGACTCGCCTAGTCAAATGGTTCGCGTTAAAGAGAGTCTCGATCCAAAGATCTTGACAATCGGTTTTGCTCGTCGTTTTGCAACTTACAAGCGTGCCCACCTGCTCTTTACCAACTTGGACCGTCTGGCAGCTATCGTAAACAACCCTGAGCGCCCCGTACAATTTGTATTTGCAGGTAAGGCTCACCCTAACGATATTCCAGGTCAAGATTTGATCAAACGTATCGTGGAGGTTTCGTCGATGCCACAATTCTTGGGTAAGATCATCTTCTTGCAGAACTACGATATGGAGCTTGCACGCCGCATGGTCCAAGGAGTCGATGTATGGCTCAATACCCCAACGCGTCCTTTGGAGGCTTCGGGAACTTCGGGTGAAAAGTGTGTGATGAATGGAGTTCTTCAATTCTCGGTTCTCGATGGTTGGTACGTCGAGGGTTACCGCGAGGGTGCAGGTTGGATGTTGCCAATGGAGCGTACGTTCACCGATCAAGGCCACCAAGACGAACTCGATGCCGAGATGGTATACTCGACAATCGAGGAAGAGATCGCACCTTTATATTATAACCGCGAAGCTAAAAGCGACATTCCACGCCAGTGGGTTGGTGCCGTTAAGCGTTGTATTGCCGACATCGCATCGAACTTTACGATGAATAGAATGATCATCGACTACGAGGATCGTTTCTACCACAAATTGGCTGATCGCAAGGCTATGATCATCGATAACAACTTTGAGAAGGCTCGCCAGATCGCAGCATGGAAACGTAAGGTTTCGGCAGCTTGGGAGAAGATTCGCGTTGTGGATGTCAAAAAAGTTAACTTGGACAACGAGCAGGTTTACGTCGGTGCAGCATCGCACTTCGAAGTTACCTTGAGCCTAGCTAACTTGACATCTGAGGATATTGGAGTAGAGATAGTTATCGCTAACCAGATCGAGTATGGACAGAGTGCAAGCATTATGGAATCTGTTGAACTTAAGGCAGTTAACTCGGACGGTAATATCCAAACTTACGCGTTGGATTACACTCCGCAGCAGACTGGTACCTTCGACGTTGCGATAAGGATCTTCCCTAAAAATAAGGATCTATCTTACAGAATGGATTTTGCGCTAGTAAAATGGATTTAATTTGTTATTTAAAAAAGTTGGGATTTTTTTGTATTCTCAACTTTTTTTTATTAACTTTGGGTAACATTTTAAAAAATCATCAAAATGGGAGCATTGACATTTGACAAAAATGAACTAGGAAACCTTGAGTATTCGCTACAGCGCGAGATGCTCGCGACCGATCGCCGCGGAGGTTATATGAGCACCACAATTGTGTGTTGCAACACTCGAAAATATCATGGTCTAATTGTGGCACCAATCGATGATAGCGCAGACGATTTTGTGTTGCTCTCGTCGCTCGACGAGACTATCATCCACGATGAGCAACGTTTCAACCTTGCGCTTCATCGCTTCACGGGTGTCTACGAGCCTCGCGGACACAAATATATTACAGACTTTGAATATACCCCAACTCCAACGATAACTTATCGTGTGGGTGACTTGGTGTTAAAGAAGGAGCTGCTGTGGATCCACAAGCGCACTCAACTTATGGTGCGCTACACTTTGGTCGAGAGTCAAGCCGATCAAGTGACATTGCAGTTGCGCCCATTTTTGGCCTACCGCAACCGCCACGCACTCTCTAAAGCAAACATGGAGGCCGACGGCCGTTCGTACCCAGTGACCAACGGTGTGAAGTGCAAACTCTACGACGGCTTCCCTTGGCTCTATATGCAGGTGAGCCACAAAGAATTTGAGTATGTGCCTGCACCCGACTGGTACTACGACTTTGAATATGTGCAAGAGATGGCTCGTGGCTACGATGCCCACGAAGACCTACTCACCCCTGGCTACTTCGAGCTAGAACTCAAACGAGGCGAAAGCGTAGTGTTCTCGGCTTCGACCGACGAACTATTCTCGGCCGATGTTATCAAAGAGGCTTACGATCTTTCAATTGCGCGTAGAACCCACAAAATAGACTTTCTTTCGTGTCTGCGCCACTCGGCACGCCAATTTATCGTGCGCCGCGACGATGGCCGTACAGAGGTCGAGGCGGGCTACCCCTGGTATGGAGTTGTTGGCCGCGAGTCGATGTTCTCGCTCCCTGGCCTCACGCTCGAACAAGGCTACTCGAAAGATTGCATGGATGTGCTCGACAAAGTTGTGAATCAACTCAACACCGACACCTTAGAACCTTCGTTCCACCCATATAACGCGGTCGATGCCCTTTTGTGGATGTTCCGCTCGTTGCAGGCGCTCGACAAGCAGATCGGCAGAGCCGAGGTGTGGAAGCGATATGGCGAGGCTATGATCTCAATTTTGGAGATGTATCGCGTGGGTGTTGGCGATAGAGTTGCTCTGCACGACAACGGTCTTATTTGGGCGTGGTCCAACGAAGAGGCTATCGTGTGGCGCGATTCGACTATCACCAACTCAAATATGCAAGGAAAGTTGCGTAACGGCTACCAGGTCGAGGTTAACGCATTGTGGTACAACGCAGTGTGCTACACATTGTCGATGGCCGAAGAGTTCAACAATCGTGCTTTTGTCGAGGAGTGGAGCCACATGCCACTTAAGACTAAGAGCTCGTTCCTCAATAAATTCTGGTACGGCGAGGGTTGGTTGGCCGACTCGGTTAACTACAACTCAACAAATGTGTTGGTTAGCTCAAATATGATTGTGGCGTGTGCATTGGAGTACAAGATGCTCTCGGAGGTCGAGCAGATCGACGTTATTCGCACCGTGAATCAACACCTATTGACCCCCAAAGGCTTGCGTTCGCTTTCGCCTCTTAGCCCACTCTACGGCAAAGGCTACCAGCGCGACACTAATAGCGTATCGGTTTGGGTGTGGCCACTGGCACTCTATGTTAAGGCGTGCTTCGATATAAGCGGTGCCACGTTCCTGAGCGATGCGAAGAAGATCTTGGATAACTTCAAGAGTGAGATACAAGTATATGGTATAGGCTCTATCGGCGAATATTTCGAGGCCGATCCACCATACGCTTCGCGCGGAGCAATCTCGCAAGCGTGGAGTGTTGGTGCAGTTCTTGAGATAGCCGATATGATCAAATCTTGGGAAGCTAAGGCGGAAAAGCCAAAAGCAAAGAGGGTGACCAAACCCAAAGCGGCAGCCAAACCCAAAGCAGCATGCGCAACAAAGGCCAAAGCTGCGCCAAAGGCTCCAAAAACAACAACAACAAAAGCTGCACCAAAAGCAACAACAAGGCGCACGAAGAAGACAGAGTAAAAATAATAAAACAAGTGTAGAATATGAGAGTGCTAATGTTTGGCTGGGAGTTTCCTCCCCACATTGCAGGAGGTCTCGGTACAGCGTGCTACGGAATGACGCGTGGTTTGGCTCGCAACGACGTTGAGGTTATCTTTGTGGTGCCTCGCGCCTATGGCGACGAAGACCAACGTTTTATCAAAGTGGTGAACGCGAGTGATGTAGAGGCTCAATTTGGTGGTATTAATAGTGGAGGGGTAGATGTTCTATCGAAGCTTACCTTTATTCATATCGACTCAAATATGGTCCCATACATCTCGCCAGAGGAGTATAAGAGTTACCACGACGAGTTTGTGTTGTCGGGTCGTAAAACGTGGTCTACGACCGATGTTTGGAGCCAACGCTACACCTTCTCGGGTAAGTATGGCGCCAACCTGATGGAGGAGGTTGCTCGTTACGCAGTAGTCGCAGCGCAAGTTGCTCGCGAACTAGAGGGGCAATTCGATGTGATCCACGCCCACGACTGGTTGACCTACTACGCAGGAATCGCAGCTAAGCAGATCTCAGGCAAACCTCTTGTTGTGCATATGCACGCCACAGAGTATGACCGCAGTGGCGAGAATGTCAACAGACAAGTCTACGACATTGAGCGCACAGGAATGGCGGCTGCGGATAGAGTGATCGCTGTGAGTAACCTAACCCGCAAGATCGTAATCGAAAAGTATGGTATTCCTGCCGATAGGGTAGTTGCAGTACATAATGCTGTTCGTTTTGCCGAAAAAGAGGAGGCCCTGCCCCAAAGAGGCGTGAAGGATAAAATCGTCACTTTCCTAGGGCGCATCACCTACCAAAAAGGCCCCGACTACTTTGTAGAGGCGGCAGCTAAAGTGTTAAAGAGAGTCCCCAACGTTCGTTTTGTGATGGCAGGAAGTGGCGATATGATGAACCACGTTATCCGTCGTGTGGCAGCTCTAGGAATTGCCGACCGTTTCCACTTCACAGGATTCTTGAAAGGTGACGATGTGCACAAGATGTTCCAACTCTCGGACCTCTATATAATGCCGTCGGTCTCGGAGCCATTTGGAATTTCACCTCTCGAAGCTATGCGATCTAACGTTCCCGTTATTATATCGAAGCAGAGTGGTGTGGCCGAAATCTTGGACTACGCCGTGAAGGTTGACTACTGGGATGTCGATGCTATGGCCGATGCAATTTATGGCTTTGTCGCCTACCCTGCATTAGGTAATATGTTTGCAAAGAAAGGATTAGAAGAGGTTACAGGCCTCAAATGGAATAATGCCGCTTCGAAGATCAAGAAGGTATACGAAGATGCAATCGAGGAGAATAAATAATACTAGAATAATATGAAAACAATTTGTTTATATTTTCAGGTTCACCAGCCATGGCGTTTGAAGACATACCGTTTCTTCAACATGGGAAAAGATCATAGCTATCTCGACGATATGCTTAACCGCTCAATCATGCAGAAAGTTGCGCGTGAGTGCTATCTGCCAATGAACGCTCTGTTGCTTTCGCTTATCGAAGGTAGCGAGGGTCGCTTCAAGTGCTCGTTCTCAATCACGGGTATCGCCATCGAGCAATTCAAAGCTTATGCCCCCGAGGTGTTGGAATCGTTCAAAGCTTTGGCTGCAACGGGCAGTGTGGAGTTCTTGGCCGAAACCTACTCTCACTCGCTCTCTTCGTTGCAGAGCGAAGAGGATTTTGCCGAAGAGGTAGCGCGCCACTCAGCTCTCATTAAGAAAGAATTTGGAGTGAAGCCAGTTGCGTTCCGCAACACCGAGCTTATCTACTCCGACCAAATTGGTGAGTGGGTAGCTAAAATGGGCTTCAAGACAATGCTTGCCGAGGGCGCTCGTCACGTATTGGGCTGGAAGTCACCGAACTACGTATATGCAAACTCGCTAAATCAGAAACTTCGCGTTTTACTTCGCAACTACAAACTCTCCGACGATATTGCTTTCCGTTTCTCGGATCAAGGTTGGGGTGACTACCCACTAACTGCCGAAAAGTATGTTGAATGGTTGAGAGCCGACGATCAAGTAGGCGACGTGGTCAACCTATTTATGGACTACGAGACCTTTGGAGAACACCAAAAAGCATCGACAGGAATCTTCGAATTTATGAAGGCTCTGCCAGCTGCGGCTCTCGAATCGGGTGCTTTGGAGTTCGCGACAGTTTCGGCTACTGCTAAGAAGTATCAGCCAGTTTCTGTGCTCTACTCTCCTCACGTTATGTCGTGGGCCGACGAGGAGCGCGACGTTACAGCGTGGCTTGGTAACGACTTGCAGAACGAGGCCTTTGCCAAGATCTATGCACTGCGCGACAAGATTAAGGGGCTTAAGAGCGCTGATTTCGACCACGTCTTTAGATTTATGCAGACCTCCGACCACTTCTACTACATGGCCACAAAGTGGCTTGCCGATGGCGATGTGCACTCGTACTTCAACCCCTACGACTCGTCGTATGATGCCTTCATCAACTACATGAATGTCTTGGCCGATTTCGAGATCGAAGTCGACAAAGTTATAGCTGGTGCTGTTGAGGCGTAAGTTCCCACTAGACAGCTTACAGTAGAGTTTTTTAAGAGCGGATCTATAATATATTTCGTCATTGCGGACTCGATTCGCAATCTCTAACCATTCAATTATCAGGTAGTTATGAGATTGCGGATCAAGTCCGCAATGACGTGTATAGACGAGACTTAGCCTTGGTGGAATTCGTATTTTTTTTTTTGAAATGAAAAATAATCAACAGTTGCGAGCTGTAAATTGAATGATTTTACGTATGTTTGTAGCATAACAATTAATTATCATTGGATGAAATAGATAAAAAAGAGTAGACATATTAGCTGATTATACCCCTCGAAGCGACCAAGATTGAAGTGTATTTTGTCAGCCCACAAATATAAGTAGCACGTGTTATTCCTAGCACGGTGCTAACTTGTGTTTTGTGGGAGGTTGCTTGGTCGCACCTTGAGGGGACATTAGTTAGTGTCCGTGCTTTTTGTTTTATGGCATCCCCTCAAAAGACCAAGCAAAAATGATAAAAAAAAATTTACTTGTAGGCAAATGGAAATTTGTTGATGTCGAGCGCCGTAGTGGCGCAACGTGGAAGAGCGAAGCCTCTACCGAAGCCATAGTTTGGGAGTTTTTTCCCGACTACACTGGCGAAGCCAAAACGATTGGCATAATAGTCGAAAGCGCACCTGCAAACGAGCCAATTTCGCTTAACTACTCCTTTAATACTTCGGATAGTCTCCTGCGCATAGAACTTCACACAGACCCCGATTTAAGCGGCGTAGAGGAGACAGATGTATACAAAGTCACGCAGGTGGTGGCAGGCTCCGACGAGCAGAAGCCTATCGTGCTGTTAAGTGTGATTGATCCACACGAGAGTTCCTTGCAAAGCATGCGATATACGTTGCAAAAGATGTAGGCGGTCACGTTAATAGTCAAATCCCACCAATCCAGTGTGGATATTGAAAACGCCACCAATAATTTTTATCTTGCCTTCAGCCTCTGCTTGAGCGAGGGTAGGGCTCTCTTTGCGCACATTTTCGACCATGACGGCAACATTGTTGGCCACGGCACGACTCTGAAACTCTTTGGAGAATGGGTCGCCACCCTGGCTTGCTGTTATCTTTACCGCAGGTTCGATCTTGCGCATAAGCTCGGTGAGGTTGCCATCTTTGAGTCCTGCACATGCGGCGTTAACCGCACCACACGACTCGTGACCTAGCACGAGGACCACTTTGCTGCCAATATATTTGCAGGCATACTCCATGCTTGCCAACATATCCTCGCTCACAACATTACCCGCAACACGCGCAACAAAGATGTCGCCTATGCCCATGTCGAAGATCGTTTCGACAGGAACGCGAGAATCGATGCACGACAACACAATAGCCTTGGGCGCTTGCCCAATCTCGGCCGAGAGTATAAGTTGTGCCCGAGCATCGCGGGCGGTAGTTGCCCCTGCGACAAAATTCAGATTGCCTTTCCTGAGGAGCGTTATCACCGAGTCGGGAGTTAACTTTTCGAGATCCGACGATTTAAGTATCCGTTTTTCAACCTGCTGAACATACCTTGTTCTCTTTGATATGCACCCAACAAGTGCAAATAACGATAAAATGGCAACGATGATAGCAATCTTTCTCATATTAATTGATTTATTTTCCTTAGACTTTGCAAAGATTATTCCAATCTGTGCCCGACGGAGCCATAAGAAAGGATTACTGCTCAGTGGAGTAGGCGCAATTGGTGATGGTGAGCGTGTATTGCGAGTCGTAGTAGTATGTTACTATTGCTTGAATTGTGCAGGGTGTTGCGGGGAGTGTCGCATCTGCGTAGCTGCATAGACGATCTACTGCTAATTCGGCGGTGTTGCCCAGCGAGTCGGTTATGGTGTGATATGTATCTACTGTGCGCCCTGTCGAGGAGTCTCTCTGGCAGAAAGTTGCGATATTATCCTCGTTGTTTATCATAATGTCGCTCAGTTCGACATACATATATGTGTGAAGTGGTGTGAGAGAGCCAATAGTTGTGATAAGAGGTTGTGGGGCAGAGGATTCATTATCCAATGTTTTTATATATTGTCCAACTTTAGATTGCGAGATATAGTCGAGCGTGTAATCCGATGTTGGCTCTGTGCCAAGTGATATAGCGCCGTATTGGTTGTTGAGATAAAGGCCGCTGCAACTTATCGAGACGTGAGTGCCAAAAGGGTAGAGTTGGTAGCTATTCTCCACCTCGCACATTATCTTCACTGCGCCGCTTTGGTCCTCGGCGATAAGTGAGTTGTAGAACTCACCATATTTATCGTTGGCGGTAATTGTGCCTTCTAGCGTGATATTTTGAGTGATTAGCACGCTGCGACTGTTGGTCTCGATGTTGCGCAGCGAGGCAATCGACCAGGCGTTGTCGTCGGTCTCGGATCTGCTACACGCCGAAGCCGTGAGCAGCAATAGGCTAATATATGCAATCTTCTTCACCTCGAAGTTTAATTATATATTGGTCGGTATATGTGTCGGTGCTACCAAATTCCAAGATGCCGCATAACGAGACCTCGCCTTGGGGAATTTTGGAGTTTGCAAAGTCGGAGTATGGCGAGGTGTAGCACCATAGAGTGTCGAGGTCGGAGTTGCGAAATAGAGCATATTCGGACCATGTGCGTTCCACGCCATCTTCGGTGTGTAATTGTAGCGCTTCGACCTTAATGAGTTCCCCTGCTTTCTCTTGGTCGAGCTCTCCGATGGTCCTTGCTTGAGCTGAGAGAGGAGTGAGAAAGCCTGCAACTTCGACATAGAGGTCGACTATCGCCTCGCTGGTCATGTAGTCTAGCGAGTAAGACGATGTGGCGGGAGCCACCAAGCCGCAACGAAGTACGCCTAAGTAGCGATCGAGCCCCAAATCTTTGAGTTTTAGGGTGATGCTGCCGCCTATGGGGTGGCGCACGTAGGAGTCGTAGAGTCCATCTAGCACCTCGATAGCGTAGCCATCGTTTTCAATGATGAAACTTTTGTAGAAGTTGCCATATTGGTCGTTCGCCGTCACGGTGCCCTCCACGATCAGCTCCTCGCTTATCTCGCGCGTACCATTTGTATAGAGCTGGTGGATGTGCTCGATCGAGGTGTTTGCTGCTGTGCTCTCCTCACTATCGGGTGCAATGGTCGAGAATGAGTCGTAGCAACCCATCATAAAGAGTGATAGTAGAGCGAGGGTTATTACTTTTCGATCCACGAATCCTTGAGTCCTACAAAGTATAAAATACCATCGAGTCCAATGGTCGAAATCGATTGCTGGGCTGTGGCTTTGACCTTTGGCTTAGCGTGGAATGCAATACCAAGACCTGCCAGGTTGAGCATCGGAAGGTCGTTGGCTCCATCACCTACGGCGATAGATTGTGCGATGTCGATATTCTCGAATTGGCAAAGTAGACGCAACAATTCAGCTTTGCGCTCTCCGTCGACCACTTGCCCTACGGAGCGTCCTGTGAGTTTTCCGTCGACTATCTCCAATTCGTTGGCATAGACGTAGTCGAAACCAAAACGGCGGCGTAGGTGGTTGCCAAAGTAGGTGAAACCTCCCGAAAGAATCGCAGTTTTGAAGCCAACGCGTTTGAGAATTGTCATCATGCGCTCTAATCCCTCGGTTATTGGGAGGTTGTCGGCGATCTCGGCCATCACCGACTCGTCGAGCCCTTTGAGTAGTGCGACTCGTTGGCGGAAGCTCTCGCAGAAGTCAATTTCGCCGCGCATAGCCTTTTCGGTAATCTCGCGCACTTGTTCTCCTACGCCCGCTCTGTCGGCGAGTTCGTCGATAACTTCGGTCTCTATAAGTGTCGAATCCATATCGAAGCAGATCAAGCGGCGACAGCGGCGGAAGATATTATCTTCTTGGAACGACACGTCGATACCATCTTCCAAGATGTCGATGAAGCGCTCCTGAAGGCTTCGTTTGTCGGGCAGATTACCACGAACCGAGATCTCGATACACGCTTTTGGAGCGCGTTTGTCGGGACTTAGAGGTACGCGACCTGTGAGTCGTTTTATATCGTCGATGTTTAACCCATGCTCAGATACGGCGTTGGTCACCTTGGCAATGTGCGAGGCGTTGATCCTGCGACCTAGCATGGTTATGATGTAGCGGTTTTTACCTTGTCGGTTTACCCATGCCTCGTAATCCTCCTCGGTGATTGGTGTGAATCGAAGCGTGATACCAAGCTCCGATGCTTTGAACAGAAGTTCCTTCATAATGAACCCCGACTTGTCGGCAGTGGTCTGAAAGAGGATGCCCAAAGCGAGTGATTGGTGGATGTTTGCTTGGCCAATATCGAGGATAAATGCGTCGTACTTGGCAAGGATAGCGGTGAGCGACGAAGTCATGCCTGGCTTGTCTACTCCCGATATATTGATCTGTATAATCTCAATTTGTTTGTCCATAATCACAAAGATACAAATAATATTTTAAAGATAAAAACAATCAAAAAGAGATAAAGTGTGTAAATGTTGCGAATTTTTAACTATTTTTGTTGCCTAATTTAACCAATTTAATAGTATGGAACTAAAAGATATTCTTGCAATCTCTGGACAACCAGGACTTTACAAGTATGTAGCGCAGTCGGCTCGTGGCGTTATTGTTGAATCTTTGCTCGACGGTCGTCGCTCAAACGCTTCGGCGACTTCGCGCGTTAGCACCCTTACCGAGATCTCGATGTTTACCGAGGATGAGGATGTTGCTTTGGCAGACGTTTTTACAAATATCTATAAATATACCGATGGTAAAGAGACTATCTCGCACAAAGAGTCGAACGACAAAATCGCTGAGACATTTGCTGCTGTTTTGCCTACCTACGACCGCGATAGAGTGCACGTTTCAGATATGAAGAAGTGCTTCGCGTGGTACAACATCTTGGTAAAGGCAGGTATGACCTCGTTCGAATTGCCTAAAGAGCAAGAGTAAGAGCAATGAAGATTTCCAATATTGAGCTGGGTGAAAACCCGCTCTTCTTGGCACCTATGGAGGATGTCACCGACCCATCGTTTCGCTATATGTGCAAACGTTTTGGGGCCGATGTCGTCTACACCGAGTTTATTTCGGCCGATGGTCTGATTCGCGATGCTTGGAAATCGAGAGCAAAATTAAATATCGATGAAGGTGAGCGCCCCGTAGGAATACAGATTTACGGGCACCTTATCGAACCCATGGTCGAGGCAGCTCGGATCGCCGAGAGTGCTTCGCCCGACATTATCGACATCAACTTCGGTTGCCCCGTCAAGAAGATTGCGGGTCGCGGCGCAGGTTCGGGCATGATGCGCGATGTCCCTCTGATGGTCGAGATGACTCGCCAAATAGTGCAGGCTGTAAAGTGCCCTGTGACTGTGAAAACCCGCCTGGGGTGGGACGAGGAGTCGAAAAATATCGAAGATATAGCCCTGCGCTTGCAAGATGTTGGCATTGCAGCACTCACAATTCATGGCCGCACGCGAGCACAAATGTATAAAGGCCAGGCAGATTGGACTCTGATTGGTGCGGTGAAAAACAACCCGCTTATCACCATCCCAATTATCGGTAATGGCGACGTGGATTCGGCCCAGTGCGCCAAGGAGATGTTCGATCGTTATGGCGTGGATGGGGTGATGATAGGGCGCGCAACTTATGGTCGTCCGTGGATCTTTAACGAGGTGAAGCACTACTTAGCAACGGGCGATATTCTGCCACAACCTTCGGTGTGTGAGCGCGTTGCGATAGCTAAAGAGCATTTGGCCAAATCGTTGGAGGTCAAAGGCGAAAAGGTTGGCATCCTGGAGATGCGCCGCCACCTATCTTCATACTTCAAGGGGTTGCCCAACTTCAAGGAGACCCGCCTGAAACTGGTAACCCTCACCGACCCCGAATTGCTGATGGAGACCATCGACTACATCGAAAGCCAGTGGGGTGGCTACGACCTCAGTGAGCAGATTCCTGCGCCACTCTCGCACGACATGTAAATTTTTGCGGAGTTATTTTCCATAACTGGCTATTTGTAAGAAAATTATTGCTATATTTATGGTCATAATTTTAATGCAAATTTTCATGTACGTACCCAAACCGCTCGACACATCGTCAGTAACACTTCCCGAGCAGCTCGACCAGCTCGTCGAATCCATGGCTCGTAACGTCCACGAGCAGTGGGCCGCAGGGCGTATCGCCGAGGGGTGGAGCTACGGCGCAGAGCGCAACGATGAGCTAAAGACCACTCCCTGCTTAGTACCTTACGAGAGGCTGACAGAGCAGGAGCGTGAGTATGATCGAGCTACGGCCATCGCTACATTAAAATTCATTATGGCAAACGGTTTTGAAATAAAGAGGTGATTATGATAAAGCGCATTTTACGATTTATTCGCATTAATTTCGATAGGACATTTTCGGCAGGCGTGTGGCAGCAATTGCTCTGGCTTGGGGTCTTTGTGATGGTGTCGAGTGTGATGTTGTGGCAATTTAGACCTGCCGACGGATTTGGAATTTTATAGAGCTCTATATCGATCAAGGTAACTTCCAGCATGGCAGCAACCATATCCGCGACTACAACAACCTCTACAAGTTTATCATCATCATCGTAGGGCCTCTCTTTTTCTGTAGCGCACTGATCTCGGTGCTTACCAATATGTTGAACGTCAGGGTGGAGAAGTTCAGAAGTGGTGCTATTGCCTACCCAACGTCGGACCATATCGTAATCATTGGTTACCAAAAGATGGTTCCAACCCTCATTCGTCAACTTTGCGCCGATAAAGAGAATCGAGAATCGGACATCATTATCTTCACCTCGACCGAAATAGATGAAGTTCGCCGAAGTTTACGCTCTTACCTAACTGCGCAGGAGGAGAAGCGCCTGATTTTCATCTTTGGAAAACAGACCTCGCAAGAAGATCTTGAGAAGTGCTATATCCACAAAGCAAAGAAAATATACCTTCTGGGCGAAAGTGAACAATACGATCACGATGCTCTCTCGATCGAAGCGCTTAAGCAGATTGCGCACATCTGTGCCCAGCACAAACGCGCCGAACCAATAACTTGCGAGACATTGATTGCCTACCAAACCACCTATGCGCTATTCAAGATGAATGGTCTCACCAAGGAGATCAACGACCATGTGATCTTTGCCCCTTTTTGCTTCGAGGAGTCGTGGGCATACCGAACTTTTGTTTCTGGTAAATATTCAAGTGTCGACGGGGTGAATATAGATTATAAACCACTTGATAGAGAGCCAATTACGGCCAACTCGGAGAAGTATGTTCACCTTGTGATAATCGGAATAAGCAAGATCGGAGTGGCACTTGCTAAGCAGGCGGCATTGGTTGCCCATTACCCCAACTTTATCACCAAGGGTATTCGCACCAAGATCACGATGATCGATATTAACGCCTACCAAGAGATGCTATACCTAGTCGGTGCCAACGAAGAGCTCTACAACGAATCGAGCTACACGTACCAAAATATCGAGAACGGTCAAGTTGTGGGCGAAGAGCAAAATCTCGAAATCAAAAATGGCACTAAGCAAAGCTACCTCGGTGTGGAGTGGGAATTTATCGAATGTCGAGTGGAGTGCCAGCAGTGCCAACAACTGCTCAAGGAGTGGAGCATAGACGATAAGCAGGTTTTGACCGTAGCTTCGTGTATCAACTTCTCGCCTAGCAGTATTGCGGTGGGGCTATACCTGCCTCGTGAATTGTATGAAAGCCCAAATAATGTTGAAATACTTGTAAATCAGCAAACTACAGCTAGCATTATAGGAATCCTGGAGGTGGAAAAATACCGCAATGTACGCCCATTTGGAATGCTCGACATCTGTTACGATCTCGGCTATAGTTCGATATACAACCAGGCAAAAATGGTAAATTACATCTACACCTATTGTTACGATACAAAAGGTGGAGTCCCCGATGCGATGTGCGACCAAGCGACATTAGATAAGCATTGGCTTAAGTTAAAACCCGCTAAGCAGTGGTCGAATATCTATAATGCCTGTACCGTGCCAACCAAACTGCGGTCGTTTGGCCTCGACAAACTCCCACAATCAGAGTGGGCACTCTCCGAGTCAGACTACGACCTACTTGCCGAGATGGAACACAACCGCTGGAATGTCGAAGAACTTTTCCTTGCATATAGGGTCCCAACGCCCTCCGAGCGAGCATTGATCGAGAGCGATCCCGCACAATATAAAGATTACTACAAAACACTATTTGTGCACAACGATATACGTCCATTTGCGCAACTAACACCCGACGGCAGCGGCTTGCCCGTCCGCAGATACGACTATGCAATAGTAAAAAGCTTGAAACTTCTCGCCCCCCCCAACCCACCAAAGGCCGAGTCGAGAGAAGTCTCAGACTTAGTGTGATTAAAACCGTTTAACTCGGAAGTGACAGTAGGGTTCAGTTCCTTTAAGTTGGTAGTAGTCTTGGTGATAATCCTCAGCGGGGTAGAATGTTGTGGCCTGAGTAAGTTTGGTTGCAACGTCGTAGCCTTTTATTCGCAACGTCTTGATTAAGGCTTGTGCTACCTGCTTCTGTTCTGAGGATGTGTAGAAAATCTCGGAGCGGTATTGGTCGCCAATATCGGGGCCTTGACCATCTCTCTGTGTTGGGTCGTGGATCTCGAAGAATAGCTTGGCTAAGGTCTCGTAGTCCACTTTCGATGGATCGTAGAGCACTTCGACTGCTTCGGCATGCCCCGTTGTGTGGGCCTTTACCTGCTCGTAAGTTGGATTTTCAACCTCGCCTCCAATATAACCCGATACTACGCTCGCCACGCCATCTTGTTGCTGCATAAGGTGTTCTACGCCCCAAAAACAGCCACCCGCAAAGATAGCCCGCTCTAACTTTGGCTTAGGCGTAAATTTCATCGATATGGAATTCACGCAGTGGCGCGTATCTTTGTCGGTAAAGCCCTCACCCTGGAAAATATGGCCGAGATGTGCTCCACACGCCGTGCAAGTAATTTCGGTTCGCCTGCCATCGGCATCGAGCGAACGAGTCACGGCACCTTCGATCTGGTCGTCGAAAGATGGCCACCCGCAGTGCGAATCAAATTTATCTTCCGAACGATATAGTGGGGCGTTGCATCGTCGACAGATGTAGGTTCCCTCGCCCTTAAAGTCGTAGTACTCACCTGAAAAAGGTTGCTCGGTTCCCTTCTGCTCGATTACGAACTTCTCCTGAGGTGTCAATTTATTCATAGCTTTATCATTTTGTTTAACCTGCGACGTGGTTCCACCGCACGAAAGCAGTTGAAGCACAACTAATATTAATAATTTCGATTTCATATACTTTTCCATTTCTAAGGCCAACAAAAAAACTCCTATAAACGCCTGGCTTATAGGATTTTTGTGGAGATGGCGGGAGTCGAACCCGCGTCCAAACAAGGAACTCAAGAGCTTTCTACACGTTTAGTTCGCTGTTAATCCTTCTGCTTTGGCCTGGCTGCGAACCGCCGAACTAAAGCCCCAGTCCCTAAATTTCGCCCAGCGATCGAGACACCTCGCCGCGCTATCTCTAAATGATTGATACCCCATATAACGCATGATTAAAGAGCGGAACCTCGCGTCGGGATACTCGTCGCAGAACCTCCTTGGGCTCCGCAATTAAGCCAATTTTCCTTGAAAATTAGGCAGCGAGTGCATAGCTATTATTGCCATTTGAAATTTGAGCATTGGGATTTACGAGCCACCACACAACGCTCGACGTGCTTACAATCAACTTCTACCTGCTGTCAAAACCGGTCATCCCCATTTTGCCAATCCTTGAAATGATTGAAGTGCAAAGATAGTGCTTTTTTTCGCATTCCAAAAAAATAATTTAGTGGCTCAGGGTAAAAGCATGAAAAATAACTCTCTTACTGCGCTTATGCCGCGCGGGCACCAAGCGAGCTTGGATCCAAAAACCTTTGGTTTTTGACCTGTAATGCGCTGATTGTGTGAGGCTTCGCCTGGGCGATGTATGTGCTACGCCAATCTTATGAAAGCAAGTTTTCATGCGTTTGCCCTGTTTAGTGGCTGGTGAAATTTGCCTGAAAATTTCTGCCCTTTATTCCACCTCTTTTGGCTCTTGTTCTGTCTGCTCTTCTACTTTGTCGCCAATGATGTATTTGTGGTAGTATGATAGCAGCAGCGATGTGAGGGGTAGTGCGATGATCATTCCCATAACACCCAATAAACTGCCCCACACAGAGAGTGAGAGCAGGATCACCGCAGGATTTAGACCTGTGGCTTTACCCATTATTTTGGGGGTAATGTATAGATCCTGGATTGTCTGTACCACGGCGAACACCAACATCGAGAGTCCGAAAATCGACCAGAAACCATGTGTGCCACTATGAGCGTCGAGCAGGCAAAGAAGTATTGTTGGGATGATTCCAACGACTTGCAGATAGGGCACAAGGTTCAATAGACCAATGAATAGCCCGAGAGGGATGGCCATCGGAAGGCCAATGATCACAAAGCCGATGCTAAATAAGATTCCAACAATAAGTGCAATGAGCGACTGCCCGCGGAAGTAACGATTCATTCCCTCTTCGACATCTTTTAGAATCGAGAGGGTTGTTTGGCGATACTGCAATGGAATGAGGTGCGAGAAACCATTGATGATTTTGTCGTAGTCGAGCAGGATAAATACTAAGTATAGCAGAACTATAAGCCATCCTATGATGCTTATAATCTGATTGATAGAGCCCGATAGGATTGCCCAAGCGCGTGATAGGGTGTTCTCCACGATCTTCGACCACTCTTCGGGGTTGACGAGTTTGCCTATCTCGCTCATGTTAATCTTTTCGATTGCTGATTGATACCATGCTTTTTCGACAATGGGTCCAAAATTTGCCGACTTCGATAGGTCTTGAATCGCTAGGGCTGTTTTGTCGATCTCGTTTATGATCGATGGTACGAGGGCAACCCCAATGATGGATAGGACAGATACGATTAAAACTAAGGTAGTTATGATCGCGAGGAGTCGATTCTTAATGTGCACTCGATTTTGAAAAAAGAGAACAATTGGATTGGTGAGGTAGGCTAGCAGCCACGCAATAACAAAGGGGAGTAGAGCCCCTTTCAAGATGCTGAGCACAAAGAATATTCCAACGATCGCAGCAATGGTGAAGATGATGCGGATCACTCGATCAAAGGTGTATGGTTGCGATGAATTTATCATGGTTAAATTGTTTTAGCTCTCAACAAAGATATATAATTATTTGTATAATGACAAATCGCCGAGATAAAGAAAGTGGCTTTCAAGAAAAAATACTTGAAAGCCACTTTCTTTATCTGTGAGCAATTTTTACATCATAGGGCGACCCATGCCAGGTCCGCCACCCATTCCTGGGCCAGGTCCACGACGTTCGCCATCGCCTTTTTTGTTGCCAAACGAACGAAGGTTGTAGACAAGTTGCACCGAGTAGTAGCGACCAATTACACTGTTGTAAGTGTTTGTCGTATAACCCGATCCTACGCTGCGCGAGAACGAAGTGTTCTGGTCAAAGATGTCGTTGACACCAATATTGAGCTCGCCACGACGATTGCGGAAGATCTTCTTACCGATAAAGGCGTTGCAAACAAGGTACGAGTCTTGGTAATCGTTGGTGATACCAATATACTCTTTGTAGGTCGCAGCACCTGTGAAGGTGAAGTCGAAAGGCAAAACGAACTTCATGCTTGCCGATGCTGTTTGGCTAAGGTATGTATTGGTGTCGTCGGAAGAAGAAGCTGAGTTGATCGCCTCGCTATATTCGCCATTCCACGATAGGGTGAAATCGACTTTTTCAGAGATGTTACTTCCTAACACCGCAGTTGCGCTATAGGTCATACTCTCGGTGTTGTTATACTCGCCACCTTCGATCGAACCGTCGCTTTGGATTGTTCCGCCAAGGATACTTGGAGTGAGTTGGTAGTTAACACCTCCGCGAATATTGAAGTTACTTTTAATGAACGAGATTGGGAAACCATACTCGATCATACCGCGAATAGACCAATAATCGTCGTCGAGGTTAACAGGCATCGAGTACTCGATTGGGCTGTATGTCTCGCCGTCGATTTCTAATGCTTCGGGGTAGTAGACAACATGGCTTCCGATGTAATCCTGTTGGTTCTCCAAGCCTCCCATGATCATAAAGGTTGATCCCTTTTCGATATTAGAACGAATGAAGTGCATTCTAAATGAGTGAGTATACGATGGGATCAGGTTTGAGTTACCTTTCGAAATGTATTGTGAGTTGGTGAGGTTGTACACATCTACCAAGTTACCTACGGATGGGGCAGAGGTTTTAGAACTTGCATTGAGTCGCAACGAGTTGGTTTGGTTGAAGTAAAGTTGCCCCGAGATAGCGTATGTAAAGTCGTCGAAGGTGTGATCAATAGGCTTACTTTCGGTAGTTCCAGCAGTCACAACGTCACCTGTGAGTTGTGCGATTTGGTAATTTACACTCATGGTAAGTTTGCTCTTGCCGTCGGAATAGTAGAGGCCAGGTCCCACTTGGTGAGTGATATAGCTCGACTCGTATGAATTCGACGAAGCGTTCAAAAGCGTCCCATTCTCATACGACGAATCGGTGGTGTAGGTGCTCTTGTCTGTCTCCTGGTCTTTGTTCGAGTAAGCATACTTAACCATTACGCGAGTCTTCTCGCCCACAGGCTCGGCGTAAGTTACATCACCCGAGAGTGTGACGGTCGAAGTTGGAGCCTCGACAACCTTGTAGCCCAGTTGGCGCATAAGCTCTGGGTCGCTCTCCCAAATACCTGCAATTTGGCTATATGCAACGGGTTCGCCATCGGCATTGACAAAGGTTGCAGCATCGTTCGAATAGCTATTGGTTACACTCTCTTGCGAATTAACTCCAAGGCTGGCGTTCACCGAGATCGTGCGACCTGGTTTGCCCAAACGAGAGATATACGAGAGCGAAGTCGAAGAGTTTACACCGCCCTTATCGGCTAAGCTATAGCTGTCGAGATAGGTGTAGCCCGACTCTCCCCACATGTCGCCAATGGTCGAAGATTCTGCATCGTTGAATTGGAAACTACCATTTTGGCGGAATGTAAGTTGCTGAGTAGGTGTGATCTTCCACTCCACGCGCGCGTTGATGCGGTGGTTGTAGTTGGGTGTTTCCGAAATGGTTGTCGACGAAAGTGTGTCGATCGAGAGTGGGCTCTCGTACCACGTGTCGGTAGTTTTGTAGTTATACGTGTTTGTTCCGTTGTAGAAGTAACTTGCCTCAAGCTTCACTTTGTCGTTTTCACCAAATACGCCCGAGTAGTTAAGTCCGATAGCTCCAACCTCGGCCACACCCGATTGTGGGCGAACCATGTAGCTGCGAGCGCTACCACCATCGGAAACGCCCAAAATGTCGTCGAACGAGAAGTTTTGTTGGTTGATATTGTTCAAAAGACCGATCACCGAGAAGCGGTGGTTGCCCTTGAAGTAGTTGACGTTACCACCGATCATATACTTCGTTGGATCGAGCTTCACATCTTCGGCATTAGGCTGGTAACCAGTGCCTGCGTACATCTTACCGAAGAAACCTTCGCGCATGTGAGCCTTAGTTACGATATTGATCGATTTATAGCTGTTACCATCGTCCATTCCCGAAAGCTCGGCATTGTCGCTAAGTTTGTCGAAAACCTCGATATTTTCGACGATCTCGGCAGGCAACGAATTGATAGCTGTTGTTACGTCGCTACCGAAAAACTCGCGACCGTCGACAAAGATCTTCTCTACGGTTTCGCCTTGAGCTGTTACCTCGCCATCGGTCACTGTGAGACCTGGCATCTTTTTGAGCAATCCTTCAACGTCGGCATCGTCGGCTACCTTAAATGCAGCTGCGTTATAGCTAAGTGTGTCGCCACGTTGTGAAGTACGCATCGCTTGCACCTCTTTGACTACAGCATCGATCTCGGTAGATGATTCTTTGATCTTGAGTTTGCCAAGGATTGTGCGCGAAGAGCTGATTTTAATTGTGTCGGCCATGTCGTGGTAGCCCATGTATGAGGCTTTGACGATATAGTCGCCATACGACATAGAATTGAAGGTGAAGCTACCTTCGTAACCCGATGTTGTTAAAACTGGGGCTTTCGATGAGTTCAGCGGAACTATCTCTACAATAGCACCGATAACCCCCTCGTCGCTGTAACTGTCAACTAGATTACCCTTAACGACACTGGTTTGGGCGTATAGCGCCGACGAGGTGAAGAGCACGGCTGCTAGGAATAAAAACTTCTTCATTAAAAATATTGCTTGTATTTGAATTTTAATATCACTGTATTTTCCTTCTTTGTCATTGCGGACTCGATCCGCAATCTCACTTTGTTCGAGATCCTGAATCAAGTTCAGGATGACGGCTTGGGGTTACTTGTTATAAGTGTTTTAACGTCATTAATGAGGACGACTAACAAGTCTCCTCATTATAGAGAGTGGCTAACGAGGATGAGTTTTGGCGCTTCGCGAAGGCTCTCAAACCGCAGCGTACTTACGTACGTGAGGTTTGAGAGTCGAGGGAACTGCCGAAAATAGCCTTGTTAGTCACTCTCATTAATAGACGAAAAAATATTATTTTAACGTTGTGGACGACCGCCCTGACGCTGTTTCTTCATCATCTCTTCGAATTTCTCGTACTGCTCTTCGGTCAAGATCTCTTTCATCTTAGCGTTGCGCTCTTCCATCATCTTTTGCATCGCTTCGCGGTTACCACGCTCGGGCATCTCTTGGTTCTCTTCCAGCTCTGTGATCTGTGCACATTGCTCGTCGGTTAGGTCGAGTGATTTTTTAAGTTGTTTTACAGTCTCTTCGGTCGAAGGGCGCTCACCTTGTTGTGGTGGTTGAGCCATAACCATTGAAGTGCTTAAAGAGAAAATTGCTGCAATAGCAAGAATCATTAATTTTTTCATAGTTTTATTAATTTAGATTGTTTGTTTTGCTTGTTTGTACAACACAAAGATACTACCTAAATTTGTTTTCTTAGCTGCGAAACCTGTCAAACGGCTAAATTGGGGTGTGAATCGCCCAAATAGCTTGGCGAAGTGACGCTTAAGTGGTGAAGTTGCTATGCTTGATAGCGCAACCACTCTTTGAATTCGGCAATTCTAGCTTTAGGAATGATGATTTTTTCGGGTGTTTCCTGCGTAAGATTAAGCGCTAGGCGACTTCCAAACCAAACAGACACATCGCGAATAGCTGCACGCGAGACAATAAATTGACGATTGGCGCGAAAGAACATATTGGGGTCAAGGGTCGAGTAAATTGCATCGAGACTCTTGTCGATTGGATAACTATCCAAGGTTAGGGTGTTGGCCGAAGCGCGTTCGTTCGAGGTGTAGAAGAACGCAATATCTTCAACCTTGAGCGGGATGATCTTATCTTTGACATGTATCAAAAAGCTGCGAGTGAGCTCTTCGCGCTGGTGTGCTGCCGCTTGGACTCGACTGCTGTATTCTTGGTTTTCGGTCGCTGTCAACAGCTTAAACTTGTTTATTGCACGCTCTACTTCTACGCTTTTGATAGGTTTGAGTATGTAATCGATGCTGTTAACCTTGAAAGCCTGTAGTGCATATTGGTCGTAAGCCGTGGTGAAGATAATTGGTACAGATACCTCTACGCGATCGAAGATCTTAAAAGCATCGCCATCGGCAAGGTGAATATCTAAGAAGATGATGTCGAGCTTTTGAGTGCAGTTTTTCAAAAAATCGACACTCTCAACCACGCTCTCAATCACTGCAACAACCTCGATAGGTGGTTGCATATCGCGCAAAATAGAACGCAAATTCTGCGCTGCGGCACTCTCGTCCTCGATAATTAATGCTCTCATGGGCTTACTCACGCGGCGAAATTAGTGGAAGTTTTACGACAAAGAACTCGTCGCTCTGTTCGACCTGGATAGGGTGGCTGGCTATAAGTTCCCACCTACGACTAAGGTTTTCGAGTCCCACTCCAGTCGAGGGCTCTGCCTCCAATTTTGGATATTTCTTATTCGATACCACCAATGCTCCCTGCTCGACACTAATTGAAACGTGAAATGGACGACTGCGGATTATAGTGTTGTGTTTGACTGCATTATCCACGAGTGGCTGCAAGGAGAGCGCAGGGATTTGATAATCGTTATATTTGGGGTCAATGTCAATGTCGAAAAAGAGTTTGTCGGCGTATCGAATCTTGAAAAGGTAGATGTATGCCTCGACAAAGTGCATCTCTTCGGCAACGGTAGTGAGCGTGCTCTCGCGATTTTGCAAAATATAGCGGAAGGTATACGAAAGCTGATCGATATAGGTTAGCGACCGTTTTTCGTCTTTGTCGCGCACCAACATCGACAACGAGTTGAGCGAGTTGAACAATACGTGAGGGTTGATCTGACTCATCAACATATTGTATTGTGCATTTATGCTTTCGCTGCGCAGTCGCTCATTTTCGAGCATTATGTTTTGCCGTTGCGAGAGTAGCGTGTATATTTGGCTGTAGAGCATCGAAACTATAACGGCGAACGACCACTTTAGGATTATCATATACTCGAAAATCGATGCGTTGTTGAACAGAAGATCGATAACGAAACCTCGGTGGCGATGGGTGAAGATAGGGGCAAATAGATATAGAACCAATGCCAGAAGCAGCGAGAGACTGAGTCTGCCAAGTATTGCGCGCCGCGACCTTCGACCCCACTTTGCAGTGCCTACGACGATGATAACCAATGAGAGGATGAAGTAGTAGATGATATGATATATCAACTCGTTCATCCGTTGAGGAACATTCGAAGGGTAGGGTGTCACAACAGTGCCGTTGCGACGCATGACGTTTTGAGCTACCGCGTGGCGCTTGCCTCGCTCGGGTAATAAATAGACCATCGAAATTATCGAGTCGCCATCTGTCAACTCATACCTATTAACTTTTCCGTAAGATAGGTAAGCGCTGTCCGAGTCGTTGTATATGATATAGCCGTGACCGTCGGGGCTCTTGGCAAATATGCCCTCGGCCCGAATGTTGTCGGCGTTCATGTCATCTTTGCGTTGCGTGGGTTGCTGTGGATCTTGATCCACAAAGATCAGCATGAGGTGCGAAAAGTTCACCACCAAGCTAATGGCAATGGCAATTAAGATGTCGATTACGATTTTCGATGAGATCTTCATAGCGTTTATTCTTCTTTATACCAACCTGCGTAGAGGTTGTAGTCGCGTGCCGTGCGCAGGATCACCTCTTCGCGCTGCTCGGGTGCAATATCGCGTATTTTCTTGGCTGGGACACCAGCGTATAGCGAATTGGGTTCTAATTTAGCGCCCGCTAGAACTAGGGCCCCCGCCGCCACGATGCAGCCTGTGCCCACCACGGCATTATCCAAAATCGTGGAGCCCATGCCAATTAGGCAATCATCCTCGATCACTCCGCCATGAATAATCGCGTTGTGCCCAACCGAGACGTTGCGCCCAATGTGTGTTTGCGAAGGCGTTTTCGACCCTGTGTAGAGGGTGTGGATCACCACTCCATCTTGAATGTTCGACCCAGAACCAATGGTGATCGAGTTCACGTCGCCGCGCAAAACAGCGTTGTACCAAATCGAGCAATTTTCTCCAATTGTCACATCGCCAATAATAACTGCCGTTTCGGCTAAAAACACATCTTCGGCTATCTCGGGGATAAATCCCCTTACTTCTTTAATTAATGCCATATTGTTGTAAAATTATTCTTCAAGTTTTGCTTTCTGCCACATCGCCTCCATCTCTTCGAGCGAAAGTGCCGAAAGGTCGACTCCCGCCGCCTCGGCCTGCTCCTCCATGGAGTTAAAACGCGATATGAATTTATTGTTTGTGCGATCCAATGCCGCTTCGGGATCTATGCCGTAGAGCCTACAAGCGTTGATCAGGGCAAAGAATAGATCGCCAAATTCGCCCTCCAACTTATCATGGTCGACGCGATTGATCTCCTCTTGCACCTCGGCAATCTCCTCTTGCACCTTTGCCCAAACATCCTCTTTGGCATCCCAGTCGAAGCCTCGCGATGCAGCTTTCTCGCCTATTCTATACGCTTTAACCATGGCTGGCAAAGAGCGTGGCACGCCACCTAAAGTCCCTTTTTTGCGGTTTTTCTTGCGTAGTTTTAGTGCTTCCCAGTTGCGACTCACCTGCTCGGGGGTCTGGGCGTGAATGTCGCCAAAGACGTGCGGGTGGCGATATATTAGCTTGTCGCATAGCTCGCTAGCGACATCGCCAAAGTCGAATGCTTGCTGCTCGTCGCCGAGTTTCGAGTAAAAGACAACGTGCAATAAGATGTCGCCCAACTCCTCTTTGATAGAGGCCATATCGCCCGACGAAATTGCATCTATAAGTTCGAAAGTCTCTTCGATAGTATTATTGCGTAGCGATTCAAAAGTCTGCTCGCGATCCCACGGACACTCTACGCGCAGACGATCCATCACCTCTAAGAGCCTTTGAACGGCCTCTAATTTTCTCTCCATTGCTAAAATAAAATGATTACTGATAGAGACAAAGGTAATAAAAATATCTAAATCGAGAAAAAAGGATAGAACTGGGGCGTATACCTATCTTAAAGTATACAGTGTGCAAACAGAAAATAAACAGATAGATGTGTATAAAAACATATCAAAGATAAAAAAGAATATAGTAATCTTTGTCCCAGCCCTATCCTGATTGATGTAAGTGCAATATTGGTGCCGAGTCGCTATTAAGACGTGAGTAATTTATAATGTGAGGAAGTGACTAATAAGTCTGAATCTCACCTGTATGCGTCATTGCGGACTCGATCCGCAATCTCTAAATGTTTAATATTCAGAGTTTAATTAGAGATCCTGAATCAAGTTCAGGATGACGATATGGGTTAATGTACCAGCAATATATGGGGAATTAGGAAAACTTTCTGGTATGTAAACAAAATTCTTTATCAAAACTCAGGTTTGTATATTAAAATTGCTGGTAGGGTGCTGTAATTTAAAGATAAAGTCTTATCTTTGCACTATGTCAATAGTTAGAAAAATAGAGAGTGACGTGGAATATGAGAATCGTATCCGTCCGCAGGAGTTAGATGCTTTTTCGGGTCAGGATAAGATTGTCGACAACCTCAAAGTGTTTATTCAAGCTGCCTTGATGCGAGGTGACTCGCTCGACCATGTGCTTCTGCACGGCCCTCCAGGTTTGGGGAAAACGACTCTAGCGAATATCATCTCGCACGAGATGGGTGCGCAACTCAAACTCACCTCGGGCCCAGTGTTAGACAAACCTGGCGACCTGGCAGGTCTTCTGACAAACCTCTCGGAGGGCGATGTGCTCTTTATCGACGAGATCCACCGCCTCAGCCCCATCGTCGAGGAGTATCTCTACTCGGCCATGGAGGATTACAAGATCGACATTGTTCTCGACAAAGGCCCCTCGGCGCGATCTATCCAAATCGAGCTGGCTCCATTCACCCTTATTGGAGCTACCACTCGCAGTGGATTGCTCACCTCGCCGCTGCGTGCACGTTTTGGAATCCAATGTCACTTGGAATATTACGATTCGTCGACACTCTGTTCGATTGTAAAACGCTCGTCGCACATTTTAGGCATCTCGATCGACGAGGATGCCGCACTTGAAGTGGCGCTGCGCTCGCGTGGCACACCTCGTATCGCCAATGCTCTGTTGCGCCGTGTGCGCGATTTTGCGATGGTCAAAGGCGAGGGACACATCGATCTAGGGATCACTCGCTACGCACTCGAAGCGCTAAATATCGACTCGCGCGGTTTAGACCAAATGGACAACAAGATCCTGGAGACCATAATCGAGAAGTTTAAGGGCGGCCCCGTTGGCTTGGGCACCATCGCCACAGCCGTTGGCGAAGATGCAGGCACCATCGAGGAGGTCTACGAACCTTTCTTGATCAAAGAGGGCTTCTTGAAGCGCACACCCCGAGGCCGCGAAGCCACCCACCTGGCATATCAACACATGGGCGTAGAGTCACCCCACAACTCAGAACTGACGTTTTAACCAAACGCACGAAAAAAATCACACAGACCCACAAAACACCCATAAATTTAAATGTGTAATTTATTGAAAATAAGTTAATTATAATTTGCACGTCTCGCTAAAATTTCGTATATTTACTTGATTTTTAACAAGTTAAATATAATATGAGCATTTTAGATTTTGCAATAAGCGTAGAGGATTTTCGTCAACCTTGGAA
>JBCQWE010000023.1:0-34910 GCA_047172505.1 Rikenellaceae bacterium
AGAAATTGGTTCAAGAGTCGTTGGAGCACCTTCTCAGTGGTCGCACATCGATCGTTGTGGCTCACCGACTTAGCACAATATACAACGCCGACAAGATATTGGTTATCGACCGTGGAGTCATAGCCGAAGAGGGTTGTCATAACGACCTTATCGCGAGGGGCGGTATCTACGCAAAATTAGTTGAGATGCAATCATTTGAATAAATTTAAGAGAAATAGATAAAATAAGATGAAATTCAAAGAGTACAAAGGGCTCGATCTTGCGGCAGTAGCAAGCGAGGTTTTAAAAGAGTGGGATGCAGATGACACATTCCACAAGAGTATAACTACACGCGAGGGCAAACCTACATTTGTTTTTTACGAAGGACCCCCTTCGGCAAATGGTGTTCCAGGAATTCACCACGTGATGGCTCGCACGATCAAAGATATTTTCTGTCGCTACAAAACTCAACAAGGCTACCTAGTGCACCGCAAAGCGGGTTGGGACACTCACGGATTGCCCGTAGAGCTCGGCGTAGAGAAGAAACTTGGCATCACCAAAGAGGCGATTGGCAAAACAATCACCATCGGCGAGTATAACAAAGCGTGCCGCGAAGCTGTGATGGAGTATACTGGCTTGTGGGAGGATTTGACTCGCCAGATGGGCTATTGGGTAAATATGGACGATCCGTATATCACCTACGACAATAAGTACATCGAAACTCTCTGGTACTTACTTAAACAACTATTCGATAAGGGGTTGCTATACAAAGGCTACACCATCCAACCCTACTCTCCCGCAGCTGGAACAGGTCTTTCGACTCACGAGCTCAACCAACCTGGTTGCTACCGCGACGTGAAAGACACCACTTGTACCGCGCAGTTCAAGGTTGTTCGCAACAGCAACAGCGAGAAACTTTTCGAGGGTGTCACTGGAGACCTATATATATTAGCGTGGACAACTACCCCATGGACTCTCCCATCGAACACTGCTCTTGCAGTGGGTCCTGGCATAGAGTACGTGAGAATCAAGTGCCAAAATCCATATACTGGGGCCGAGCAAAATATAATCATGTCGAGCGACTTGGTTGCAACCCACTTCACAAAGAAGATGGAGGGTACCTACACCATCGAGCAGGTCACGTTCAAAGGCAGCGAGCTTGCGGGTGTGAGCTACGAACAACTTCTCCCTTGGGTTAAACCGATGGGCGATGCGTTCCGCGTTATCACTGCCGACTTCGTAACTACATCAGACGGTACAGGTATCGTACACATCGCGCCTACGTTTGGTGCCGATGACGACCGCGCAGCACGCACGGCAGGTATCGCACCACTTTTCATGATCGACAAAGCTGGCAAGGAGCAACCTATGGTTGACCGCGCAGGTAAGTTCTTCGTAATTGAGGATCTCGACGAGGAGTTTGTAAAGAATAATATCGACACCAATCTTTACAGCGAATATGCTGGTCGCTACGTCAAAAATGCTTTCGACGACTCGTTGGCCGACGATGCTGCTACGCTCGACATCGACATCTGCGTAATGCTCAAATCGCAAAATCAAGCATTCAAAATCGAGAAACACTCGCACTCCTACCCGCACTGCTGGCGCACGGACAAGCCAGTGTTGTACTATCCTCTCGACTCGTGGTTCATTCGCACCACTGCACTCAAAGAGCGCATGATGGAGCTCAACTCGACAATCCGCTGGAAGCCAGAATCGACTGGTAATGGTCGTTTTGGTAAGTGGCTCGAAGGTTTGGTTGATTGGAACTTATCGCGTTCGCGCTTCTGGGGCACTCCGCTCCCCGTTTGGGCTACAGAGGAGTACTCAGAGATTAAGTGTATCGGCTCTATCGAGGAGCTTATGGGCGAGATCGAGAAGTCGATCGAGGCTGGCTTCATGACCGAGAATCCATATAAGAACTTCATTGTGGGTGATATGTCGAAAGAGAACTACTCGATCGAAAACATCGACCTGCACCGCCCCTACGTTGACTCAATTGTTCTAGTTTCGTCGAAGGGCGAGCCAATGAAGCGAGAGAGCGACCTTATCGATGTTTGGTTCGATTCAGGAGCAATGCCTTACGCTCAACTTCACTACCCATTCGAATCAAACGGTGTCGACTTCAACGATGTCTACCCTGCTGACTTCATCGCCGAGGGAGTAGATCAAACTCGCGGTTGGTTCTTTACGCTACACGCAATTGCAACTATGTTGTTCGACTCTGTAGCATTCAAAAACATCATCTCCAACGGATTGGTGCTCGACAAAAACGGTAATAAGATGTCGAAGCGCTTGGGTAATGCCGTAGATCCATTCGAGGTGCTTAACTCTTGCGGAGCCGATGCCACTCGTTGGTATATGATCAGCAACTCGCAACCTTGGGACAACCTCAAATTCGACGTTGAAGGTGTAAACGAGGTGCGCCGCAAATTCTTTGGTACGCTCTACAACACCTACTCTTTCTTTGCGCTTTACGCCAATGTCGATGGATTCACAGGTGCCGAGCCACAAATCGCACTCGAAGAGCGCCCCGAGATCGACCGTTGGATCATCTCGCTACTCAACACCTTGGTGAAGGGTGTCACAAAGTCGCTCGAAGAGTACGACCCAACTCCTGCTGCGCGTATGATCCAAGATTTTGTTGGCGAGAACCTTTCGAATTGGTATATCCGCCTCAACCGCAAACGTTTCTGGGTGGGTGACATGACTCAAGACAAGTTGTCGGCATACCAGACTCTCTACACTTGTTTGGATACCGTAGCGAAACTTTCGGCGCCATTTGCGCCATTTATCTCGGATCGTATCTTCCGCGACCTTAATGCCGTCAGTGGCATCAACACCGAATCTTCGGTTCACCTCTCAACGTTCCCCGTGGCCGACGAGTCGCTCGTAAATGCCGAATTGGAGGAGATGATGTCAATTGCACAAAAGGTGTCATCGATGGTTCTAGCGCTCCGCCGCAAGGTAAATATCAAGGTTCGCCAACCACTAACCAAGATCCTTATTCCTGTGCTCGACGCCGACCTTGCGCGTCACATCAAGGGCGTAGAGAGCCTTATCATGGGCGAGGTCAACGTCAAAGAGATCGAACTTTTGGAGCAGACCACAGGTCTTATCACAAAGCGCATCAAGCCAAACTTCAAGACCTTGGGTCCAAAGTATGGCAAATATATGAAGCAGATCGCAGCGATGGCAGCAACATTCACTCAGGAGCGCATCGCCGAAATCGAATCTTCGGAGTCGATCACCCTCGACATGGGAGCAGAGCAGATCACAGTTACGCCTGCCGACTTCGAGATCACATCGGAGGATATGCCAGGATGGCTCGTAGCATCGGAGGGTAAGCTCACCGTAGCGCTCGACATCACTATCACCGACTCGCTCAAAGCCGAAGGTGTTGCTCGCGAACTTGTAAACCGTATTCAGAACATCCGCAAGGATTCTGGATTCGAAGTGACCGACAAGATCCGAGTCGAAATCGAAGATAAAGAGATCGTCGCATCGGCTCTAGCAACATACTCAGACTATATTGCAGCTCAAACCCTATCGCTCGAAGTGAAGGGTGCAGCAGCTCCTGCGGGCCAGTTCATAGTAGATTCCGAGATCGACGAAGAGCCGCTTAAGATTGCTGTTACTAAGGCATAAATTTACAATTTTCCTATCAAAAGGGGGCTTATAACTAGCTGTGTAGCTGTTATAAGCCCCCTTAAGTATTACCGTATACTCCAAGATGGAGCAGGAATCAGAGCAAAAAAAAGACTAACAACCCTGAGGCTATTAGTCTTTCTTTGTTTTATGGTATCTCTACTCCTCGTCGAGGTGCATGTGATTAACATAAACTGCGTGTTGCATAGCAACGCGTTTAGCGATAGATGGCTTTGTGAAGTATTGACGACGACGAAGCTCCTTCAATACACCTGTACGCTCATATTTACGTTTGAATTTCTTAAGGGCACGCTCGATGTTTTCGCCCTCTTTAACTGGCATGATAATCATAATTCCTATATTTTTATTGTTTTAAAATCTTATTTTTGTAGACCTTTTGTGGTGGTCCGACCAATCGCTGCGGCTAGAGTCACTTTGACCCCAAGTGCCATTTGTTACAAAAAACTGTTAAAAGGTTTGTACCTAAAAGAATTCATCGCCCGACACTTCGCGTGGCTCAAACTCTCCGAAAAGAAGATAGGGTCGCACTCTTGCGGCCTCATTACCAGTAAATATTTCATCTTGGGTCATCTCTTCTATGGTACTCCAACCTCCTTTCAATTCTCTTATTTTAAGTAACCTCCTCAAAACCTTATCGGTAATGTAGGGGTGTCCTTTCATAGTTTTAGCGGATGCAAAGTTAACATCTATTTTTGAAATATCACAACTATCACACGAAATTTGTTTAATTATTTTCTCAAAATTGCTCTCGGTGATAACTTTTAGCTCCGAAAGTTGGTCTACAGAATAAAAACCACCCAACTTTTGGCGATACGAAAGGATCTGCACAACGCTCTTCTCGCCAATTCCATAGACCGAACGCAGTGTTGCCGAGTCGGCTTTATTGAGATCGACTAATTCAATGACCTCCGCGGCGGGCGGTGTGAAGATAGCGTATGGTTCTAAAGCATAAGCAATAGAGTCGGAGATAACGTAACACTCGCGCAGCTCGTCCATATTATAGATGCCCGAAAGGTTGCGCCAACGAACAAAGACTTCGGCCTGGCGACGCGACAAGGCTCCAATGGCCATCAAATAATTAACACCCACCGTATCGACCAAAAAGGGCGATGGAGTCAAAAGTTTTCGCTCGTAGCGTTTGCTACTGTTATATGTTGGCTTGCTACTAGTCGGGCGATCTTCGTATCTGTTTTTATACTGAAACGTGTCGGCGATAACGATATATGGCTCCAAAGCATAATAGAGTGAGTCACTAACGCCGTAACATGTAAACAGATCCTCTTTGATGCGAAAGACCTTGCCGTAGCTGCGGTAACGGATGATGCTGACCGCCTCTTGGCGCGAGAGCCCGAAACTCATCAACTCTCTGAGTTCGACGGTATTGGGGTCGAACTCACATATATGAAGGCCACTAAAATCATCTATTTGGCTAGCTATAGCTATGGCATTTTCGCTAACTCTGCGACTATCGATCCGATTGTATATATATTTGACCAATAGCAGCACTGTGAGTAGAATCAACAGAACTACAGCTCCTCGAATCTCTTTCGCATTAAGTCCCGTCATGCTACCAATCCTCCTTTTCTGAGAGTTCCAACACACTATATTTGCGCGATGGAGAGGCCAAGAACTCGCCTATACCATACTCAGCCCATCGTGCATCGACCTTCTCGATCACCTCGGGGCGCGACACAACAACGTTAGGGAAGCGCCGAGGATTATCGCCCCGACCTGGGACTTTACTTCGAGCATCGAAAATCAAAGTCGATCCATGCTGCACAACATCCCTATCAACTTCTGTGTTGGCTGTCCCCAACCACAAAAGGTCGTAGGGAGTTAAACTTGTGGCCGCCGTGTCGAAAATGGCAACAAAGTTAACATCCTCAACATTAAGAGATTCAATAACTCCGCGCAAGTCGATTTCGCGCTCAGGTGCCGCAAAAAGCAACAGGGTACCCCACTGCGCAACTAATCTATCGTCGAGAGTAAAACCCTCGACATCGGACCACGAAGGGTTAATATCGCGAGGCGCAACTCCCGTAAGGTCGATAGCTAACTTTCCACCCACACCAGTTGTCGGCGTAGCATGGTCGAGAACATCGAGAACCCCACGACCCCGAACCACGCGCCCCGCGAGCTGCACACAGCGCAAAAGTTGCGACATCTGCTCACAATCGCGCAAGTCGACCGTGGCATCGGCGACGACAAGATATTTGTTGAACATCATCTGCCCCGAGCCCCACATCGAAAGGATTATCTTTTGGGCTTGACCCGCGTAGCGGCTCTTCACGGCTGTTGTGACGATATTGTGTGCCGTACCCGCAGCGGGCATATAGAGGTCACACACCTCGGGGTGGAGTGCAAAACGGATTGGTGAGACAAAAATACGCTCCGAAGCCACCGCAATAGCGGCATCTTCCTGCGGAGGAATTCCAACTATCGTCGCAGGATATATCGCACCGCGGCGGTGAGTGATTGCCGTAACGTGAAAGAGCGGGTAGTAATCTTGCAAAGAGTAGAATCCTGTGTGGTCGCCAAATGGACCCTCTACGATCTTCTCCTCCGAAGGGTCGACATAGCCCTCAATCACAAAGTCGCAATCTTCGGGGACATAGATCTCGTTGGTGAGGCACTTAACCAACTTCACACTCTTGCCGCGCATGAATCCCGCCAAAAGGTACTCGTCCATATTATCGGGCATTGGGGCAGTCGCGGCGTAGGTGTAGGCGGGGTCACCACCCAAAGCAACACTCACGGGCATACGTTCACCTCGCCTCTTGTAGCCTTCGTAGTGGCGCGCTCCGCTCTTGTGGATGTGCCAGTGCATGGCGGTGGTGCGATCGTCGATGACCTGCATTCTATACATCCCCACGTTACGCACCCCACTCTCGGGATCGATAGTATTTACCATCGGAAGAGTTATAAATCGCCCCCCATCGAAGCCCCAACATTTAAGGATTGGCAACAACGAAAGGCGGGCATCGTCGCCCAAAAGTTGCACCTCGTGGCAGCTGCCACGTGATTTTGATTTTCGGGGCATCCACTTCGACACCTCGCCAAGAAGCGGCAACATCTTAAGTTTATCCCACACGCTATCCTTGGGCGAGGTGGCACTGCGCAACACCGCATCTATCTTCTCGGTAAGTTCCTCTAAGCGCTCTACCTTAGCGACCATAGCCATACGGCGCTCCGAGCCCATCATATTGATAAGCAGCGGAAATTGCGAACCACAATTCTCGAAAAGCAGCGCCTTGCCTCCACCTGGGCTTTTACTCACCCTGTCGACTATCTCGGTAATTTCATACTCGGTTGACACTGGCGCACTTACTCTTACAAGCTCGCCATTTTGTTCTAACACCTCGACAAATTCTCTAAGACTACTATACATAAACTTATCTATATTGGTAAAGTTGATTGCGCAATTTGGGGGTGAAACCCGCCTCTGCGATTGCCTTTTGGATCCCCTCGGCATCAAAACTATTGCTCGCTCCCGCCGACGAGACAACATTCTCCTCGATCATTATCGAACCGAAATCGTTGGCCCCGCTATGCAGAGCCATCTGGGCTGTCGCACGCCCCACGGTGAGCCACGAAGCTTGAATATTATCGATATTGGTGAGCAGCAAACGGCTCATGGCTATGATACGAAGATACTCCAAAGGCGAGAACTCCGATCGCACGCCTTGCTCTTCGAGCTTCGTTCCCGCAGAGTGGAATATCCACGGTATGAAGGCGATGAAACCATGATTCCCCTGGGGACAACGAGCCTGCAAGTCACGTATCGTAAGTAAGTGGTCGACCCTTTGGTGGGGCGTTTCTACGTGGCCGTACATCATTGTGGCCGACGTAGCAAGGTTCATACAATGCGCCTGGTGCATCACCTCGACCCACTCCTTGGCGCTCGGCTTTGCGGGTGAAATGCGTCGGCGAACATCGTCCGACAGGATCTCAGCGCCAGCACCTGGCAACGATTCGAGCCCCGCCGAAACCAACCTTTCGAGCGTTGCGAGTGTCGAGATGCCACTCACCTTGGCTATATGCGATATTTCGGGAGCACCCAAAGCGTGTAGCTTCAGCGCGGGGTATAAAGATTTTATGGTCGCGAAAAGCTCTTCGTAAAACTCCACACCAAGTTTAGGATGTAGGCCACCTTGCAGCAGAAGTTGGTCGCCACCAAGCTCTAGCGTGCGTTCGATCTTCTCCTTATACTCGTCGATTGTGGTTATAAAGTGGCGCTCTGTTTGGTGTGGCTTACAATGAAAATTGCAAAACTTACAGCCCGAGATACAGACATTTGTGATATTCACATTCCTATCGATCTGCCACGTAACAACTTCGGGATCCGCCACAACCTCTCGTCGCAGAGCATCTGCCGCCATAGCCAGTTCGTTGAGTGGCGCATGGTCGTAGAGAAAATAGCCCTCTTCGGCCGAGATCATCTCGCGGCGCGAGCATCGCTCTAAAATCGAATTGATATTCATAATTACAATCTGCTAACAAGTGCAAAATCCAACATTCGCTTACCCAAATCGGCACGTTTAATCCTCACACGCACAGCATCACCCAAGGTGAAAGTCTCGCGCGTCGAACGACCGTACATAGTGTAGTTCTTTTCGTCGAATTCAAAATAATCATCGCCCAGATCGCGCACAGGGATCATACCCTCGATATGAGTGTCGTCGAGCTCGATAAACATTCCCCACTCCTTCATACCTGCAATGTGGCCATCGAACTCTTCGTCCATCCTATCTTTCATAAATTCGACCGCCTTATACTTTATCGAGGCGCGCTCGGCGTTAGCTGCAACCAACTCGCGCTCCGAAGAGTGGACACACATAGCCTCCAACTTCTCTTTGTCGGCCGATTTTCCGCCATCGAGGTAGTGCGCCAAAAGGCGGTGTACCATCATATCGGGATAACGACGAATTGGCGAGGTGAAGTGAGTATAGTGGGGGAAAGCCAGACCGTAGTGGCCAATATTTTGGGTAGTATAGAGCGCTTTGGCCATCGAGCGGATAGCCAACATCGAAACTACATTTTCCTCGGTATTACCTTTGATCGAACCCAATAACTTATTGATCTCGCGAGCAATAGCCACACCCTTTGTAGCTTTGAAGTTAAGACCAAAGCGAACTATAAATTGGCGGAACGAATCTATGCGCTCAGCATCGGGCTCGTCGTGCACGCGATAGACCATAGTTCTATCGTACTTGCGGCTTGCCGTGCGACGTTTCGAACAGAAAACTGCAACTCTGCGGTTTGCAAGCAACATAAACTCTTCGATCATCTTGTTCGACTCTTTAGACTCCTTGGTGTAGACTCCTATTGGGCGGCCACGCTCATCCAGATCGAATTTCATCTCGTCGCGTTCGAAAGCGATAGCTCCATCCTTGAACCTCTGAGCACGCAATCTTTGAGCCAATTCGTTGAGTTTTAACACCTCCACCGAGTAGTCACCCTTACCAGTCTCGATCACCTCTTGAGCCTCGGCGTAGGTGAATCTGCGGTCGGAATATATCACCGTGCGACCGAACCACTCCTCGATGATCTCCAAATCTTCGTTGATGGTAAAGACCGCCGAAAAACACAAACTCTCCTCGTGGGGGCGCAACGAACACAGTTCGTTAGATAGACGTTCTGGCAACATAGGGATCGTACGATCGACCAAGTAGACCGAGGTCGCACGCTCCTGAGCCTCGCGCTCGATCACAGAATGGGGGCGTACGTAGTGCGTAACATCGGCAATATGCACACCAATCTCCCAAACGCCGTCGCGCACCTTGCGCACCGAAAGGGCATCATCAAAATCTTTGGCATCGGCAGGATCGACCGTGAAGGTCACCACAGAGCGGAAATCGCGACGCTCGGCATAATCCTTATCGGTAATTCGGGCAGGGATAGCCTCGGCTGCCGCCACCACATCGGTTGGATAGTGGTAGGGAAGATCATACTCGGTCAAAATTGCGTGCATCTCAGTGTCGTTATCACCCACAGCACCCAACACCTCGACCAATTCGCCCACTGGGCTCTTCGACCCTTCGGCCCACTCCTTGACTCTAAACGATACTTTGGTTCCATCTTCTAAGTTGGGGTGGAGTTTCTTGGGTACAAACACATCGAATGGCATTTGGCGCGAGGTTGTGCGGATGAAAATTTGATGCGCACTCACCTCGGCAACACCAATATATACCTTCTTATTTCGCTCCACGATCCTCACAATCTCGCCCTCGGCACTACGGCCACGCATAGATTTGCGGATCGCAACAACCTCGACTGTGTCGCCGTGTAGGGCACGCATAGATTGGTATGAACTTACGTGAATATCGTTATCCAGATCGTCACACTCAACAAAAATAGACCCACTCTTTGTCATCACCACACGGCCCACATGGTGGGGAAGCTCGGCGGCGGCAAGGTGGAATTTTCCTCGCGCAGTCTCGCAGACCAAACCTTGCTCGATGAGCGACTGCAAAATATTTAACACTTCGCGGCGACCATAGCGGTCGCCACAACCAGCACTCGAAGCCAAATGTTTCAACGAAAATTTGTTGTTTGGCATCTCTTTGAACATGTTTAGGATAAATCCTGCACGGTCAAATTCGTGCTTACTTTTCTTCTTTCTCATAATCAATAAATCTTAGGGCTAGAGACTCCATAAGCTCTATGCCCACTGTAATAGCCCCCTCAGAGGGGCAAAATATTGGGGTGTGGGGTGCTCCCGCATCCAGGCCAACACCCACTCTGTAGAACAACGATGGGTAGAGAGTACAATAGTAACCAAAATCCTCGGCCGTTGTTCTGCGCCCTAGATTCTCTACATGCCACTTGCCTGCGGCCACCTCCATAGCCTCGGCAGTCAACCTCGCATCGTTGACCACGCAGGGGTAACCATCGTTAATATCGACCACTATTTCAAGGTCGTATTGCGCTGCGCACTCGGCGGCCAAACGCCGTATCTGGGCTTTGGTATTGTCGCGCACGCCCTGGTCGAAGGTGCGCAAAGTACCCTCCAACTTCACTGTGTGCGGGATTACGTTGGTGGCACCATCCGCTTCGATGCGACCAATCGAGAGCACACACTCCGAGTGGTTGAGCGCAAGTAGCGAAGTGATGAGTTGAGCCGTGGCCGCAACAGGATCTTTCAATTTGTTGCGCATAGCAGCGTGACCTCCCACACCGCAAACCTCGAAACGAAGTTCGTCGCCCGAAGCCATAAATTTACCCGAACAGAAGCCCGCAGTGCCAACTTCGAGCATTGCATCAACATGCTGTCCAACAACAGCAAAAACTTCATATCCTGCAAATGGATCTTCGACCAAAACCAACGAAGCACCGCCAGGGTTACACTCCTCGCCAGGTTGAAAAAGACCAAAAATAGTCCCCTTGAAGTTGCAATCTTCATTGAGCTTGCAGAGCGCACCGTAGAGCATAGCAGCGTGCATATCGTGACCACAAGCGTGCATAACGCCCTTATTCACCGAACTATACTCCACCCCCGTAGCCTCCTCGACGGGCAGCGCATCGATGTCGGCGCGCAACACTATGGCACGATTAAGAGCCCCTCGACCCTCGATCTTAGCAAGAACTCCCGTTTTGGCTACTCGCCGACTCTCGATCCCCTGCTCGCAGAGCGCCTGCTCGATAAAAGCAGCTGTCGCCTCCTCGCAGAACGATAATTCGGGGTGGGAGTGAATATGGCGGCGGAATAGTATTGGATCCATCTTTTGACTATTTAAATATTGCTGCAATTAAAATATAGAGCGGGCAATCTGCTCGATATTTGTCGTTTTACTCATTGTGTAGTAGTGAAGCACAGGAACCTTAGCTGCCATCAACTCTCGCGATTGTGCGATTGTCCACTCCAGCCCAATTTGGCGCACCGCTTGTGGATTATCGGCAAATCGCTCTACCTCGACTCTTAGATCCTCGGGGATCTCGATGCTGAACGTCTCGGGCAAAACCGAGAGTTGGCGCAAGGTCGAAAGGGGTTTGACACCTGGAATAATCGGCACGGTGATACCTGCCTCACGACAACGTTCAACAAAGTCGAAAAACTTAGCATTATCGAAAAACATCTGTGTGACCACATATTCGGCACCCGCATCGACCTTAGCTTTGAGGTGCTCCACGTCGCTCTGCGCGCTTTTGGCTGCAAAGTGTTTCTCGGGATAACCTGCAACACCGATCGAGAAGTTGGTGCGGTGGGTCTGGGCGGCCTCGCTATCGACAAAGACTCCGCGGTTCATATCCTTTATCTGGCGCACCAAGTCAATTGCATGGCTATGACCTTGTTGGTGAGGCATAAAAACTCGCTCATTTTGCGAGCGATCGCCCTGCAAAGCCAACACATTTTCGATCCCCAAAAACTCCATATCGATAAGGGCATCCTCGATGTCGTAACGCGACAAACCACCACAAATAAGGTGAGGCACAGCGGGTATACCATATCTGCGCTGTATCGCTGCCGAGACACCTACGGTTCCTGGTCGGCGGCGCAGGATATGCCACTCGCTTGCACCCGCCTCGTTTATTGTCTCTTTGATGCCTTCGCGGTGGAAGGTTATATTAATGTATGCAGGGTCAAATTGCATCAAGGGGTCGATAGCTGAATAGATGCCGTCGAGTCCTGCCCCTTTGAGTGGTGGCAGCAATTCGAATGCAAAACGTGTGTTACCCTCTGAGGTAGCCTTATTTATCAACTCTATAACTCTCATCTTTAAATGCTTTTTGGTAACAATTTCTTCATCTCGTCGCGGCTCACACCCCTGCGCGCTGCGTAATCGTCTAACTGTTCTTCGCTCAGTGTGCCAACCGAGAAGAGTTTACCACAGGGCAAAATCAAGCCACAAATCGACTCGCCTGGATCAATCATAAAATTCTCGGTGAGTCGCATGCGTGTGGTCTGATCGGCGCTAAGGAGCTCGAACACTTCGCGTTTAAGCGAGTGGTCGGGAACCGCTGGGTAGCCAAACGCAAGGCGGACACCTTGATATTTATCGCTGAGGATCTCCTCTGCCGAAAGTGGCCCGCCACTCTCGAAGCCCCACATCTCTCGACGTACAAAACTGTGTAGGCGCTGCGCAAAGGCTTCGACCAATCTATCGGCCAACAATTTAGCCATCATCACGCTATACTCGTCGTTCTCTTGTTTAAATCGAGCCGAGAATGTTTCAAGATCGACACCCGAAGTAATTGCAAAACAACATATATGATCGCCTGATTCGGCAACGAAATCGGCAACAGACAACGGCTCGGCATCTCTACTCTGAGAGCGAAGCATCGGCAAAACAATCTGCTTGCCTCGTGTCGAGGTGACAACGATGTTATCTCCTTCGCCTCGTGCCTCTAGGATCGCTACGGCACCCTCTAGGGTCAATTGTCGGCCCTCTTTGATTAATTGAAGCATCGTCGAAGCATCGTCGAAGAGTTTGGTTGCCTCACATCCATACTTGGCATCGGTCAACACGGCAGGGTATTTTCCTTTTATGCCCCACGCCATAAAAAAGTAGTTCCAGTCGATAAGTGCCTCGACATCCTCTATGTCGAAACTTGGGAATATCAATCGACCAGTGTGTTGCGGTGCGATTGGCTCGACACTCTTAAGGCTCTTAGAGGCTTTGCGCGCTTCCGTCAGAGGCAGAAGTGCTCGCTGCTGCATTGCACGCTCATAGTCGGAGCGCAGCAAAAGCTGTTGCGCACGGATGTGATCAATATAAAGGTCGGCATCGTCACCCAAAAGTTGCGAAAGGATCTTGGGGTTGTCGCTCGCCCCATGGGCATGAATCACAACTCCCGAGTAGAGAGGTGCGATCTTCACTGCGGTGTGAAGTGGCGAAGTTGTCGCTCCACCTATAATAATAGGTAGTGTAACGCCGCGCTTCTCGCACTCCTCGACAACACGTATCATCTCGTCGAGCGATGGGGTGATGAGCCCACTCATACATATTACGTCGGCTCCCCATGCGTTAGCTTGGTCGACGATATGTTTGGTCTCGACCATAACCCCTAGATCTTTGACCTGGTATCCATTGCACGACATAACCACCGAAACGATGTTTTTACCGATGTCGTGCACATCGCCCTTGACCGTTGCGATAAGCACGCGCCCCGCTTGGCGACCCCCTTGGCTCTTTTGCGCCTCGATATAAGGGGTGAGTTGCGCAACTGCACGCTTCATCACTCGCGCGGTCTTAACCACTTGCGGCAGAAACATCTTACCCTGACCAAAGAGCACACCCACGCGCTCCATGGCGGGCATCAACAACTCGTCGATAACCCTCATTGGCGAACCGAAAGCTTGGTAGCCCAACTCTGCATCCTCTTCGATATAGTCGGCAATACCCTTGATCATGGCATACTCTATTCGCTCTTTGAGCAGCAAACCGCGCCACTCCTCGCTCTTCTGCGCCACAACTCCTTGGCCACGGCTCTCTTGGTGGCTTTGGGCATATTCGATAAGCTTCTCGCTTGCATCCGAAGAGCGGTAAAGGACGACATCTTCGATTAAGTTTAACAGCTCGGGCTCAATTTGGTCGTAGATTTGAAGCATCTGCGTATTGACAATTGCCATATCCATTCCCGCCTTCACGGCATGGTAGAGAAACACCGAGTGCATCGCCTCGCGGATGTGGTTGTTGCCTCGAAATGCAAACGATAAGTTACTCACACCGCCCGACACTTTGGCGTGGGGCAGGTTTGCTTTGATCCACGCCGTAGCATCGATAAAGGCTTTGGCATAGCTGTCGTGTTCTTCGATTCCTGTGGCTACCGCCAAGATGTTGGGGTCGAAGATAATATCCTCGGCAGGGAATCCAGCCCCCACCAAAAGGTTGTAGGCACGTTGCGCGATCTCAATTTTACGCTCATAGGTATCGGCTTGGCCCACCTGGTCGAACAACATAACCACAGCGGCAGCACCCATTCGGTGGATTTCGGTTGCACGCTCTATAAATTTCTCTTCGCCATCTTTGAGCGAAATGGAGTTTACAACACTCTTACCTTGGGCAACTTTGAGCCCTGCGGTCAGCACCTCCCACGACGACGAATCGATCATCAGTGGAACACGCGCGATCTCGGGCTCCGAGGCCAGAAGGTTGAGGAAGTGGCGCATAGCCGCCTGCCCATCGATCATGCTGTCGTCCATGCAGACATCGATAATTTGAGCACCAGCATCGACTTGTGCGCGCACCACCGACAACGCTTCGTCGAAGCGCTCTTCGCGGATTAAACGGGCAAATTTTGCCGATCCCGCAACATTACTTCGCTCGCCGACGTTGACCAAGTTAATATCCGAGGTCAAACGAAGAGTGTCGAGACCTGTGAGTGTTGTGACATAACTTTTCGCGGGTAATGGTCGGGGGGTATAGCGCCCCACGATCTGATTCAAGCAGTAGATGTGTGCAGGAGTTGTGCCACAGCAACCGCCAACAATATTTATCAACCCTCGGTCGAGGTACTCCTCAACGTCGGCAGCAAACATCTCGGGGGTTTCGTCATAACCTCCAACTATGTTGGGTAGTCCCGCGTTGGGGTGTGCCGAGATACGACACTGAGCCACTGCCGCCAACCTCTCTAGGTATGGCAGCAATTGTTTAGCGCCAAAGGCACAGTTGAGACCTACGGAGATCAATTTAGCGTGCGACAACGAAGCATACATAGTCTCGACCTCCTGACCCGAAAGGGTACGACCACTAGCGTCGGAGAGAGTTCCCGACAACATCGTTGGAATTTGACACGCGCGACCTCGGCCAATCGTATCAATTGCATAGAGTGCCGCCTTAGCGTTAAGAGTATCGAATACTGTCTCGACCAAAATGATGTCTGCACCACCATCGAGCAAGCCGTTGACCTGCACGGTGTAAGCCTCGACAAGGTCGTCGAAGGTCACTTGACGTGCCGCGGGAGACGAAACGTCGGTCGACATTGACGAAGGAGCAGAAGTTGGACCAACCGAGCCCGCCACGAAACGGGGCTTTGTAGGATTCCGCTCGGTAAATTCGCGAGCCTGCATAGCAGCAACTTCAGCCGCAGCGCGCGACAACTCGTAAGAGTATGACTCTAGGCCATAATCTTTCAGCGAAATTGCATTGGCGTTGAACGAATCGGTGGTAATAATATCGGCACCCGCAGCGAGGTATTTGTGATGGATCTCGCCGATAACCTCGGGGCGAGTCACCACCAAAATATCGTTGCACCCCTTCAAGTCGCAGTGCCACGAGGCAAAACGTTCGCCTCGGCACTCCGCCTCTTCAAGCTTATATTGTTGAACCATAGTACCCAAACCGCCATCTAGGAGCAAAATACGTTGGGCGAGAGCCTGGTTTAATTTACTGATCATCGTATATAAAATTATTCTATTTTTATCTCAAAGAGCTTATTCCAATTTTTTCCTGTCACATATATCTTTCCGCTCTGCTCGTCGTAGGCAATGCCATTGAGAACATCGGTTGTGAGGGTCTCATCCTCAGGCGTTAGAAGCCCCATAAGGTTGACTACCCCCTCGACCACTCCACTCTCGGGGTCGATGATTGCGATCTGGTCGAGCGTGTAGACATTGGCCCATATCTTGCCGTCGATCCACTCCAATTCGTTGAGGTATTCCAACGGCTCGCCTCCGACGGTCACCAAAATCCGCCTCTCGACCTTGTAGCTTTGAGGGTCGCGAACCGTGATTACCGACGAGCCATCCGAAACATATAGTTTCTCGCCATCGTTGGTTATACCCCACCCCTGGCCTTTGTAGATCTTCTCGCCAAGCCGTTCAAAGGTAGTTGCATCGTAGAGGAATAGACGATTTGTGATCCAGGTGAGTTGGTAGAGAGTGTCGCCCAAAATCGTAATTCCCTCGCCGAAATGAGAACCCGAAAGCCTTGCCATCTCTTGGGTGTTACCGCTCTCTAGGTCAACTTCCAAAATTCGCGATTCGCCAATTTGCCCAGTGCCCTCCAAAAGGCGGCCATTGTAAAAAATAAGACCTTGGGTGTAACTGTCGGTTTTATGAGGGTATGTTGCCTGTATCGTATAGTTGTAAAAGGTGGGTGCGACAGGTGTCTCTGTCACAACTTTTTTCTTGGTGCCGCCTAAACTTATACACGAAATAGATAGCAGCATTATGGGTAAAAAGAGAAATTTAATCTTCATTGCCTAACGTATGTATATAATCAGACAAAGGTAGTCAAAACCATTTATATATTGGTTACTATAGCCACAAAAAAGATCACAATATTTAATTTTACAATATAATTATAGCTAATACAAAAAAAATTTGTACCTTTGTGGGCTAATTTGCAAAATTGAATAACTAATTATATATAAACGACAAGATGAATATCGTAAGAGAACAACGTGCAGAGTTGAACTCGCTTATCAAAATTACTGTAGGCGAAAGTGATTACGCAGAGGCTGTAGAGAAAAACCTCCGCGAGTACAAACGTAAGGCTAACGTCCCTGGATTCCGTCCTGGAATGGTGCCAATGGGCGTAATTAAGAAGATGTTTGGCAAAGGTGTTTTGGCCGAGCAATCGTTCCGTTGCGCTTCGGAAGCAGCTTACAACTACCTCAAAGAGGAGAAGATCGACTACCTAGGCGACATCATCCCATCTGAAGAGCAAGGCGACTTCGACTTTGACAATGGTACCGAATTTGAGTTTATCTTCGAGATTGGCGAAGCTCCAGCCTTCGATCTTGAGGTGAGTGCAAAGGATAAAATCACTTACAACAGAATCGCTATCGAGGAGAAAATGCGCGAAGATTTCCGTGCTAACTTCCTTCGTCGTTTCGGCCGTTTGGAAGATACCGACACAGTTACCTCTGACGAAGCTGTTATCTGCACCTTGGACAACGAGGAGATCAAAGCAGAAGAGGCTTACGTGGGTCTAGTTTCGATGAGCGAGGAGGAGCGCGCTCCATTTATCGGCAAGAAAATTGGCGACAAGATGCAGGTGAACGTTAACGAGTTGTACAAAACAGCTTCGCAACGCGCTGCAATCCTTCAAGTCAAAGAGGATGAGCTCGATAGCATCAACCCAGAATTCTCGTTGGAGATCACCAACATCCGCCGCTTTGCAGAGCCTGAGCTCAACGAGGAGTTCTTCAAGCTAGCATTCCCCGCAGGCGAAGTAACTTCACAAGAGGGATTAGCAGAGTTCGTAGATTCTCAGATCGCAGTTGAGCTCAACCGCGAGAGCGACAACCTATTCTCGATCCAAGTTCGCAACTTCATCACCGAAAAGGCCAACATCAAGATGCCTGCAGCATTCCTTAAGCGTTGGTTGCACACCATCAACGAGGGTAAGTTCAGCATGGAGGAGATCGAGAAAGATTTCGACCAATTCCTAGAGATCTACACTTGGAACTTTATCCGCAGCAAAGTTATCGCAGCAGAGAAGCTAGAAGTTAGCCAAGAGGCTGCTATTGAGGAGGCTAAAGCAGTTGCTCAAATGCAATTCGCTCAATACGGAATGCCATCTGCACCAGAGGATATGTTGATGAACTACGCTCAACAAATGCTTTCGGACAAAGAGCAATCGAAGAGGATCTTCGAATCGCTTTACGACAAGCTTGTGATCGACTCATTCAAGGCTAAAATGACTATCGAAGAGAAGTCGGTATCGACCGAAGAGTATGCTGAAGTAGTAAAATCATTACAGTAAGCTCATTTTGCGAGATATATTTTAAAATCTCGAAAAAAATTAATAACTTTGAACTCTGCAAACGAAAGTTTGTAGAGTTTTTAGTTCTGTGGCACAAAGTATGACTTTAGAGAACTAAAGATGGGGGATTGATTTGCTATGATGTGTGGCTTGGACCACAGGACAGGGCTTACATGACCCCTAAAACAATTAACAAAAAAAACTATGTCAGAATTTGAGAAATACGCCAAAGGACACTGCGGCATAAGTTCGTTAAAATTACACAACTTCCAATCTGTTGCGGCAGGTTACGTTTCACCGACGATCATCGAAGAGCGCCAGCTCAACGCCGTGTCGATGGATGTATTCTCGCGTTTGATGATGGATCGTATCATCTTTTTGGGTGCTCCAATCTACGACGATGCAGCCAACATTATCCAGGCACAATTGCTGTTCTTAGAGTCTACAGATCCCGATCAGGATATTCAGATATATCTTAACTCGCCTGGCGGTTCGGTGAGCGCAGGTTTGGGTATCTACGACACTATGCAACTCATTAAACCCGACGTTGCTACGATCTGCACAGGCCTAGCAGCTTCGATGGGTGCTGTTTTGTTGTGCGCAGGAGCTGCGGGCAAACGCAGCGCACTACCCCACTCGCGAATCATGATTCACCAACCACTTGGCGGCGCTCAAGGTCAAGCTTCGGATATTGAGATCACCGCACGCGAGATCGTCAAAACTCGCGACGAGTTATACAAGATCATGTCGCACCACTCGGGAACACCTATCAAAAAGTTCGAGAAAGATGCTGATCGCGATTACTGGATGACATCGCTCGAAGCAAAAAAATATGGATTAATTGACGAAGTATTGTCAAAAAGATAGATAGCTAAAATGGTTCAAAATAAAAATACAAAGGGCAACAGAGGTGGTGGTAGCAGTGATTGCTGCGCATTTTGTGGCACGCCGCGCACCGAAGCTCAAATCCTATTTGCAGGCGAAGGCGGAGTAAATATCTGTGGCAAATGCATTGAGAATGGATATAATATACTACTAGAAAATAAGATCATCGCAGATGTCTCTCAAACAAAAAACAGCGATGAATTCTCTTATACTCAGACACACAAACCTCGTGAGATCAAGGAATTTTTAGACAAGTATGTCGTGGGGCAAGATGCTGCAAAACGCTACATGGCGGTAGCGGTATACAACCACTACAAACGCCTAACAGCATACTTTGGCAAGGAGGATAACACCATCGAGATCGACAAATCAAACATCCTACTTATCGGCCCTACAGGTACTGGTAAAACCCTGATTGCCCGAACTATTGCCAAGTTACTTAAGGTTCCATTCACCATAGTCGACGCAACGGTACTCACCGAGGCGGGCTACGTGGGCGAAGACGTGGAGGGAATACTCTCGCGACTATTGCAAGCTGCCGACTACAACGTAGAACTCGCCGAAAAGGGAATTGTCTTTATAGACGAGATCGACAAGATTGCTCGCAAGGGTGACAACCCTAGCATCACGCGCGATGTGTCGGGCGAAGGAGTTCAGCAAGCGATGTTGAAGATATTGGAGGGCGCTATTGTAAACGTACCACCACAAGGCGGCCGCAAGCACCCCGACCAAAAATTTGTGCAGGTCAACACCAAAAACATCTTATTTATTTGTGGTGGTGCATTCGATGGTATCGAACGTAAAATCTCGCAGCGGCTCAACACTCGCGCCATTGGTTATGGGCAAAAGAGCAGCGACAAGGCCGACCGCAACAATTTGATGCAGTACGTCACTCACCAAGATATTAAGTCGTTTGGATTGATCCCCGAACTCATCGGCAGGCTCCCAGTTCTAACCTATATGCAGCCGCTCGACAAAGCAACACTACGAATGATCTTGACAGAGCCCGAAAATGCGATTATTCGCCAATACAAACACCTCTTCGAGATGGATGGCGTAGAGCTCACATTCGAAGAGCAGGTACTGGATTACATCGTTGATAAAGCTGTAGAGTATAAACTCGGTGCGCGTGGTCTGCGCTCGATATGCGAAGCTATTATGACCGACATGATGTTCGACATCCCGTCAATGGATATAAAGGAGTTCTGCGTAACACTACCCTACGCCAAAGAGAAGGTCGACTCGGAGATTGAACTCACACTCAAACAAGTAAGCTAAAAACAAAAAATAAAACTTAAATAAATAAAAAATGTTCGACACGCAGAAAATGAATCGCGCAGCTGACAACATCCGACTTCTTGCAGCAGCAATGGTAGAACGCTCAAAGTCTGGACACCCAGGTGGAGCCATGGGCGGAGCTGATTTTATCAACGTATTGTACACCGAATTCTTACGCTACGACCCCGCAAAGATGGATTACCCATTCCGCGATCGCATGTTCCTCGACCCAGGTCACATGTCGCCGATGTTATATTCGGTCTTGGCAATGGCGGGCTACTATTCGATCGACGATCTGAAATCACTTCGTCAGTGGGGAAGCATCACCCCAGGACACCCCGAAGTTGACCTACTGCGTGGCATAGAGAACACATCGGGACCTCTGGGTCAGGGCCACGCTATGGCTTTAGGCGCAGCGATCGCCGAACGTTTTATGGTTGCTCGCTTTGGCGAGTGGATGGCTCACAAAACCTACGCCTACATCTCGGACGGTGCAGTCCAAGAGGAGATCTCACAAGGCGTAGGCCGCGTTGCAGGACACCTCGGTTTGAGCAATTTCATCATGTACTACGATGCTAACAACGTTCAACTTTCGACCAAAGTAGACGAGGTTGACACCGAAAATGTTGCATTAAAATATGAGGCTTGGGGCTGGCGCACAATCTCGATCGACGGACACTCAGTTGAGCAAATCCGCGCAGCACTTAATGAGGCTAACGCCGAGGCAGAGAAACCAACTCTTATCATCGGCAAGACTATTATGGGTAAGGGCGCGCGCAAGGCCGACGGTTCGAGCTTCGAGGATATGGTATCGACTCACGGTCAACCACTCACCGATGCTGGAGCAGACTTCCCCGCTACGGTAGCCAATCTTGGCGGCAACTCAGCAGAGCCTTTCGAATTCTTTGCCGAGAGTCAAGAGATCTACTCAGCACGCCGCGAAGAGTTGACAGCATGGGCAGCAGAGCAAAAAGCAGTTGAGGCCGCTTGGCGCGCACAAAACGCGCAGGCGGCGGCTAAGCTCGACTCATTCCTTTCGAACAAAGCCCCAAAAATCGACTACGATAACATCGAAGTAGCGCCCAACACAGCAACTCGCGCTACGTCGGCAACAATACTTGGTCACTACGGCGAAAAGATCGACAACATGATCGTCGCTTCGGCCGATTTGAGCAATTCGGACAAAACCGATGGTTACCTCAAAAAGACCAAGCCTTTCACCAAGGGTGACTTCTCGGGTAAATTCTTCAATGCAGGAGTCTCGGAGCTCACGATGGCTTGCATCATGAATGGCATGGCTCTTCACGGAGGTGTGATCCCTGCGTGCGGAACTTTCTTTGTATTCTCGGACTACATGAAACCTGCTATTCGCCTTTCGGCCCTTATGCGCCTACACGTGATCTACATCTGGACTCACGACTCATTCCGCGTGGGCGAGGATGGACCAACGCACCAACCCGTAGAGCAAGAGGCTCAAATTAGACTTATGGAGCATGTGCACAACCACCAAGGCGAACGCTCGATGGTAGTGCTCCGTCCAGCGGATGCCGACGAGTGTGTTGCAGCATGGCAGACAGCCCTCGAAGAGGAGCGTCCTGTTGGCCTTATCTTCTCACGCCAAAATATCAACAGCATCCCTGCAATGGGTCAAAGTCGCCGAGAGGAGGCTAAGCAGTTGACCAAAGGAGCTTACGTTGTTGCCGATAGCCCAAACCCACAAGTTGTAATGCTTGCTAGCGGTTCGGAGGTTTCGACACTTATCGATGGCGCTAAGCTTTTAAATGAAAACGGTATTGCAGTTCGCGTGGTGAGCGTTCCTAGCGAAGGCGTTTTCCGCGATCAACCAGTTGAGTACCAGCAGAGTGTGCTTCCCGCAGGGATCATGCGCTACGGTATGACTTCGGGCCTACCTGTGAATTTGATGGGTCTAGTTGGCGAAAACGGTAAGATCCACGGACTCAACCACTTTGGTTACTCAGCTCCATTTAAGGTTCTCGACCAGAAGTTCGGCTACAATGGCCAAACTGTATTCGAGGAGGTGATGGAGATGATCAAAGCGTAAAACAACTAAAATTCTGGAAATCATGGAACTAAAAGATAGATTCTTAAAATATGTCTCTTTCGATACTCAAAGCAGCGAGGAGAGTACAACTTTTCCATCGACCGAGAAACAGTTAGTTCTTTTGAACTATCTCAACGAGGAGATGAAAGCATTGGGACTCAGCGATGTAACCACTGATAAGTATGGTTACACGATGGGAACCATCCCCGCTAGCGCAGGGTGCGAGAGTGTGCCAACCATCGGATTTATCGCACACGTCGACACTTCGCCCGACATGAGCGGCGAGAATATCAAACCTCACATTATCGAGAATTACCAGGGTGGCGACATCACGCTAAATGGTAATCTCGTGATGACGGTGAACGATTTCCCCGAACTATGTGGGTTCGTGGGTCACACCATCATCCACACCGATGGCACTACCCTGCTTGGTGCCGACGACAAGGCAGGAATCGCCGAAATTATGACTGCTGCCGAGTATCTTATGGCACACCCCGAGATCAAGCACGGTAAAATTAGGATTGGCTTCACCCCCGACGAGGAGGTGGGCCGAGGTGTCGACTACTTCGACGTAGCCGCTTTTGGTGCCGACTTCGCCTACACCATGGATGGTAGCATCGAGGGTGAGTTGGAGTATGAGAACTTCAACGCAGCATCGGCAAAAATCACGATCCAAGGCCGCAACGTTCACCCAGGATTCGCCAAAGATAAGATGATCAACGCTTCGCAGATAGCATTCGAACTCAACGCGATGTTACCTCCAACTCAGCGCCCCGAACACACCACTGGCTACGAGGGGTTCTTCCACTGCATGGGTGTTACGGGAGGTGTTGAAGAGGCGGAGATCAGCTATATCATCCGCGACCACGACCTCGAAAAATTCGAAGAGAAAAAAGTGTGGATGTGGAGCTGCGTGGATCTTCTACAAAAACGTTATGGCAAGGAGCGCTTGACGCTCACCATCAAAGATCAGTACTTCAACATGCGCAAGATGGTTGAACCTCACCCTCAAGTGATTGACAAAGCGGCGGAGGCGATGGAGTTAGCGGGCGTGAAACCAATCATCAAACCTATTCGCGGAGGCACCGACGGCGCTAGACTCTCTTTTATGGGACTTCCATGCCCCAATATTTTTGCAGGTGGAATGAACTTCCACGGCAAATTTGAATATTGTTCGCTCAATTCGATGGAGCGTGCAACACAAGTAATTATTAATCTTGCTCAATTGTGGGCTAAATAGTTATGCGCAAAGGTAGTTATTTCAGAGTGGCAACAGCTGCTCCATTTGTTAAAGTCGGTGATACGCAACACAATACCGAACAAATTGGAGTGGCCATATCGCGCGCAGCAGACAACGGAGCCGAGGTACTTTTGTTGCCCGAGCTTTCAATCACGGGCTACACTTGTGGCGATCTATTTTTGCAATCGGATCTTCGCAGAGCTGCAATAGAGGCTCTCGAAGAGATTGTTGACAGAAGCTACCAAGCGGAAATAACTACAATTGTTGGAATCCCTATCACCTACAACTCTGCGCTTTACAATTGTGCAGCAGTAATATCAAAAGGTAAAATTTTGGGGTTAGTACCCAAAATACACATCCCAAACTACTCGGAATTTTACGAAGCGCGGTGGTTTGCCTCGGGTGGCAGTATTCAAGAAGCAACGGTAATGGTGTGTGGTCAAGAAGTTACCATGTCGCCGAATCTTATTTTCGAGATCAACGGGGCCAAGTGCGCTATTGAAATATGCGAAGACTTATGGGTTCCATCGCCCCCATCTTCGAGGCTGTGCGAAGTGGCAGAAGTGATCTTCAACCTCTCGGCATCGCCCGAGGGAGTGGGCAAAAATGACTATTTGGTCTCACTTATAAAACAGCAATCTGCTCGTTGCCTCGCGGCGTATGTCTATGCTTCGGCTAGTTTCGGTGAATCATCAACAGACTTGGTCTTTGCAGGCAACGGAATTATTGCCGAGAATGGGCAAATCGTCGCCTCGGCCGATCGTTTCTCGCTCGACGAACAGATGACAATAGCAGATATTGACATCGAAGCGCTACGCAACAAACGCATACACACCACAACATTCCACAAGTGCAACACAAATAAATTTATAACCCGAAGTGCAAAGACTACTGCGACAGAGCAGATAGACCTGCTTCGCCCGATAAACAGAATGCCATTTGTGCCGTCGAATAAGGCGCTACGTTCGGAGCGATGCACCGAGATATTCTCTATTCAAACAAACGGCCTAGCACAACGGCTTAACCATATTGGCACCGAGAAAGCAATAATTGGGATCTCGGGAGGTCTCGATTCGACTCTAGCTTTGCTGGTTACGGTTAAGACCTTCGACCGCCTTGGGCTCGACCGCAAGGGAATTATTGGCGTTACAATGCCTGGTTTCGGCACCACCGACCGCACCTACAACAATGCAATATATTTGATGGAAGAGTTGGGCGTTACGATCCGCGAGATACCTATTAAAGATGCTTGCCTACAACACTTTAGCGACATAGGACTCGACCCATCTGATCGTTCTGTTGCATACGAAAATAGCCAAGCTCGCGAGCGCACACAAATACTTATGGACCTAACACATATCGAAGGTGGAATAGTTATCGGCACAGGTGATTTGAGCGAAATAGCGCTTGGTTGGGCAACCTACAACGGCGACCACATGTCGATGTATGGAGTCAACGCATCGGTTCCTAAAACTCTTATTCGCTACCTGGTAGAGTGGTTCGCCGACACGGTGGATGGAACCTCGACAGCCTCGATTCTGCGCGACGTTGCCGCAACCCCCATCAGCCCCGAACTGCTTCCCGCAGACCAAGATGGAGAGATTACACAAAAGACCGAGGACCTTGTAGGGCCATACGAACTTCACGACTTTTTCCTCTACAACTTCGTGCGTATGGAATTTAAGATCAGCAAGATATACGACCTAGCAGCTCGTGCATTTGTTGGCGAATACGACAACGAAACAATCAAAAAGTGGTTAAAAGTATTTATTCGACGCTTCTTCAACCAGCAATTCAAACGTTCGGCCATGCCCGACGGCCCTAAGGTGGGAAGTGTAAGTCTTTCACCACGAGGTGACTGGCGCATGCCAAGCGATGCTACAGCCTCGATCTGGCTCGACGAAGTTGAGCGACTTTAGCAATAAATAATTTATAGCGCTTAACATATTGCAATAAAAGAACAAAATTAATATCTTTGCATACTAAAAAATAACAAATAAAATAATGAGAACTCCAAGAATCGCAGAGCTATTAAGCTCGAAAGCAACCGATAGTGAGGTTGTAGTTAAAGGCTGGGTACGCACCAAGCGTGGCAATAAGAATGTCGCATTTATCGCACTTAACGACGGTTCGTGTCAAAATAATATCCAAGTAGTTGTCGACCTAGCCAAGATCTCGGAGGAGGAGCTCAAGGGGGTGACTACGGGAGCATGTATCCGAGTCGATGGCACTTTGGTTGCATCGATGGGTGCAGGTCAAGGCGTTGAAGTTCAAGCATCTAAGATCGAGATCTACGGCACTGCCGACCCCGATACATATCCGTTGCAAAAGAAAGGTCACTCGCTCGAATTCCTTCGCGATATTGCATATCTTCGCCCACGAACAAACACCTTTGGTGCTGTTTTACGAATTCGGCACGCGATGGCATTCGCTATTCACCAATACTTCAACGATCGTAAGTTCTTCTATCTCCACACCCCACTTATCACAGGTTCGGATTGCGAAGGCGCGGGTCAGATGTTCAACGTCACAACGCTCGACATCGCAAATCCACCTCGCACGGAGGAGGGTGCGGTCGATTATTCACAAGATTTCTTTGGCAAGGCGTGCAACCTAACAGTTTCGGGCCAATTAGAGGGTGAGTTAGGCGCACTCTCGATGGGTCAAATCTACACCTTTGGTCCAACTTTCCGCGCTGAAAACTCAAACACACCTCGCCACTTGGCCGAATTCTGGATGATAGAGCCCGAGATGGCGTTCTACGACTTGGAGGACAATATGGAACTTGCCGAGGATTTCCTTAAGTACCTTATTCGCTACGCACTGGACAACTGCAAAGAGGATCTTGAGTTTATGAATAAGATGTGGGACAAGGAGCTTTTGGAGCGCCTTAACTTCGTGGTTGATAACGAGTTTATCCGCCTAGATTACACAGAAGGTATCGAGATATTGAAAGCTTCGGGTCGTAAATTTGAATTCCCAGTTGATTGGGGCGCCGACCTTCAATCAGAGCACGAGCGTTATCTTGTAGAAGATCACTTCAAAAAGCCAGTTATCCTTATCAATTACCCCAAAGAGATCAAGTCGTTCTACATGAAGCAAAACGACGATAATCGCACCGTGAGAGCTATGGATGTGCTATTCCCAAAAATCGGCGAGATTATAGGTGGTTCGGAACGTGAGGCCGACTTTGGCAAACTTTCTGCTCGTATTGTAGAGCTTGGCATGAAGGAGGAGGATGTATGGTGGTACCTCGACACACGTCGTTGGGGTTCGGCACCTCACTCTGGATTTGGCCTTGGATTCGAACGTCTCTTGCTCTTTGTGACTGGCATGGCTAACATCCGCGATGTTATACCGTTCCCACGCACACCAAAGAACGCAGAGTTTTAGGTTACTGTAACCTCGACCATTGAGAGTTCGCTATCACAAGCAAAAAGTAATATGTTGATTAACCTCGAATTCTTAAAAGAGAGAGTATGGCTATAAACCAAAGGCAACAACTTTCGCTACAGCAAAAGCTATCGCCGCAACAGATACAGATGATAAAGCTGCTCGAACTGCCCACAATGCAGTTGGAGCAGCGTATCAAACAAGAGATCGAAAACAATGTCGTGCTCGACGAAAACACAACTCAAAACGACGAGGAGGAACCACGCCAACTCTCGATGGAAGAGTATCTGCGTGAGGATGACACCCCTTCGTACAAAAGCCGCATCAACAACTATTCGAAAGATGATAAGCACCGCCCCATTTACATGAGTGGCGGACGTTCGCTGCAAGAGTTCCTTGGCGAACAACTAGGTTACAAGAACCTCAGCGAACGCGAACTCAGCTTGGCTAATTACTTGGTCGGAAGCATCGACGAGGATGGTTATCTACGCCGCGACCTAGATTCGATAAGCGACGACATCGCCTTCACGGTCGGAATCGAGGTGTCGCCCGCCGAGCTAGAGCGAATCCTCAAAGTAATCCACGAATTGGAACCAACAGGGGTTGGGGCGCGCAATTTGCAGGAGTGTCTACTTCTGCAAATCGACCAATACAACCACCTCTCATCTTCGCAACGCCTAGCGCGCAAGATCATCGCATCGCACTACGACGAGTTTGTCAAAAAACACTACGAGAAACTTATTCAGCGACTTCAGATAAGCGAGGATACATTCCGCGAGGCGATAGACGAGATTAAGCGACTCTCGCCCAAGCCAGGAAATCTCTACAACGAGGGCGGAAGCGACACCACTCCATACATAACCCCCGATTTTATACTCGACAACAACGACGGACAATTCGACTTGTCGCTCAATTCGTATAATATACCCGAAGTGAAGGTCAACCGTCGCTACATGAATATGATTCGCGACATGGTCGGCGCCGATGGGACGATTAAAGAGAAAGACAAAGAGGCACTTCAATTTGTCAAGAGCAAAATAGATTCTGCCAAGTGGTTTATCTCGGCCATAAAACAACGACACGACACCCTAATACGCACGATGCAGGCGATCTTGGAGTATCAACACGACTACTTCGAAGATGGCGACAAGAGCAAGTTAAAGCCGATGATTCTCAAGGATATAGCCGACAAAACCGAGCTCGACGTATCGACAATATCGCGAGTTGTAAATAGCAAATATGTACAGACGCAGTTTGGTATCATCCTGCTAAAATCGCTCTTTTCCGAAGCTATGCAGACCAATTCGGGCGAGGAGGTGTCGAGCTACGAAATTAAAAATATTTTGCAACAGTGTATCGACCAGGAGAACAAACGCAAGCCTCTCACCGACGAAACACTGATGGAGATACTCAATTCTAAGGGATATCGTATCGCTCGTCGCACGGTGGCAAAATATCGTGAAATGTTAGATATTCCAGTTGCACGCCTGCGCAAGCAGATTTAAAAAAGCTCTCCTAACAGGATTTTTTTTACAATTAGCTATGATATTTCCAAAAAAATTGTAAATTTGTACTCTGAATATTTGGAATATAAATTAAACAATTAAATATCATGGCAAAAAACAATGTTACAACACCAGAATTGGAGACAATCGGTGAGGCAATGACTCAAACAGAACACTTCTTTGAGGCTAACGGCAAGAAAATTATCTACCTTATTATCGCACTTGTAGTGGTTGCAGTGGCAATATTTGGCTACAAAAGCGCAATCATAGAACCTCGCATGGAGAAAGCCTCGGCAATGCTTTACAAAGCTCAGACGCTTCTTGAAACCGAAACCCCAGACTATATCGTTGCTCTACAAGGCGACGATGCAACAGATGGTTTCCTTGCGGTAGCTGACAAATTTGGTGCTACACCATCGGGCAACCTAGCTAAACACTACGCTGGAATCTGCTACCTCCACATCGGCGAGTTGGAAAATGCTGCTGCATACCTTTCTAAGTACAAGCCAGTTAAAGGCCTCGTGGGTTCAGTTATCAATGCGCAAAACTGCGCTCTTCAAGGCGACGTAGCTGTTGAAATGAATGATTTTGCAAAAGCGACATCTCTTTTCCGCAAAGCTGCAAAGATGTCGGACAACACCCTCACAGCTCCAACATACTTGTTCAAAGCTGCCCTAGCATCGATCGCTGCGGGTGACACTCAAAGCGCAAAAGTTCTCTTCACAGAGATCACCACAGGCTACCCCAACACCGAGGAGTCTGCTAAGGCTGACAAATATTTGGCATCTATTAAATAATAACGATGGCGACCAAAAATCACAACCTCTCGCAGTTCGATTCTCCACTACCCAACGCCGAAGAGCTCTCGTTTGGTATCGTTGTGGCGGAGTGGAACACTCACATCACATCAGCCTTGGCGGATGGCGCAGTTAAAACACTCCAAGAGGCAGGCTGCAAAGAGGAAAACATCAAGGTGCATTACGTCCCTGGAACTTTCGAGCTGCCTCTTGGTGCTCAGTTCCTAGCTGAATATACTCAGGTCGATGCAATAATAGTTTTGGGTTGCGTAATACAAGGAGACACTCCACATTTCGACTACGTGTGTAGTGGTGTGACTCAGGGCATCACTCAACTGCAACTACAATGGAATCTACCAATAGCATTTGGTGTGCTTACAGTTCTCGACGAACAACAAGCACTCGATAGATGCGGCGGCACACTAGGCAACAAAGGCGACGAGGCGGCAGCAACAGCCCTAAAAATGGCTGTCATGCAACGCTCAATGTCAAGCCAAGCGATGCTCACAGATAAATAGCTCAGCCTATTTCATAGCAGAGAATAATAAAAACATAATTAGCCCTCGAAATATGATATTGCATCAATTTCGAGGGCTAATGCTTTTATCTCTAACGTCGAGGTCTGACTCCGTCGGGCGGTGATAGCACCACCGCGGGTGCATATTTTATTGCGTTATTGGGCTTAAAACTGTTAGTTTTAAGATTTAGAGATCTGATATATTGCCACAAATAAATTTGCGCAATATATAACATCTCTAAATTTATTAAATGCCTGAAGGCATTTAACCCAATATCGAATAGCCGAATTCTCAGAAAGTATCAGAAAGTCCCAGAAAGTCTCAGATCGCCCAGGTGAGGCCTAAAGTTTATTCTCCTTAAGTCGAAGAAGCATATCGATATGCTTAGATGAAAGATTGACGTTCTTTACGCACGACTTGAAGCGGCGAAGGCCGTGGAGATCGGTTCCTACAATATCATACATCCCCGACCCGAGCATGTGAAGTGCGTTTTTGGGCACAGTCTTACCATAGATATGGGTAAATGAAAAGAGGTTGAGTTGCAATTTGCACCCTTTGTCTTTGAGCTCGTAATAACCTTTTTTGTCCATATAGAGGTAGCGCTCGGGGTGTGCCACAACGGGAATGATGCTGCTCGATGTGATCTCGTGGATTAAATCGTCGAAGTTTGTATGGGCCGACATGTATGAAGTCTCGACCAAGATATGCTCCTTTGCCAACATCCTTGCACCAGCTTTGAAGTAGTCGAGGAAGTTGTAATCGAGCATATATTCCGAAGCTAGCGACAATTTCACGGGGCCATGATAAGCCTTACACAATTGTGCAAAAGCAGGTCCAAAGTTAGGTACATTCTCGCGATTATCTATCATCACGTGAGGTGTCAGAACGACCTCTTTAATCTTAAGTTGTTCGAAATATGAGAGCACGGCCAAAGAGTCTTCGAGTGTTTGAACACCATCGTCTACACCAGGCAGTGTATGGTTGTGATAGTCCTTAAACCCCTCAAAGAAAGGTGTTTCTAAAATATTATGTTTGCGGCCAAAAAATATCATATACGAAATTTATAAATTTGAAATACTAGTGATGCGTTAACTTTTTAAAATTTGTTGAAACTAATTAATATATAACTATTTGTATCTAACGTTTAAATAAACGATTTGAATATAAATTTTATTTAGCACGTCATTGCGGACTTGATCCGCAATCTCTAATGCTCTGATAATTAGCGATAATTTGAAATTCTGAATCAAGTTCAGAATGACGACTTTGGTTTAACGCATCAGTACTAAATTTAAAATCAAATCACACTTATCTAAATAGGGTTGCCGTTAAAAATACTCCCTCCACAGCATACGCTGCAAAGGGAGTCTATAGACAACTTAGATGCCAAGCAACTTACGAATCCACGACTTCTTAGCCATATCGTCGTAACCATAGCCGTAACCATAGCCGTAGACGCTATTTTTGAAGTCGACACCGTTGAGCAACAAGCTCATATTCGGCAAACGCTCGCGATCGTAGAGTTCTTGAATATCTGACATAAATCTCTTGTCAAATTTACCTGCACGGATAACATAGATCGAGCGGTCGCACAATCGAGCACAGATTGCCGCATCGGCAACAACGCCATATGGTGGGTTATCGATAATAACATAGTCGTAGCGCGCCCTCAATTCGTCGATGAGCATTTTCAACCTTTCACCCTTAAGTAGCTCCGCAGGGTTAGGCGGCAGAGGTCCCGAAGTGACAATATCGAATTGCGCATCTGCGTGGTATGGGCGAATGATCTCGTCGATAGATTTCACCTTACCCATAAGGTACTGAGTCGCGCCGACTGGTTTCACTCCAACACCTGCGATTTTCGAAAGAGTACCTTTACGAATATCGAGGTCGACTATCACCGCTTTCGATGCTCCAAGCGAGATTCCTTGAGCCATGTTGATACCTACAAATGTCTTACCAGAATTAGGGTTGAGCGAGGTTAGTTGCAACACCTGACCCCCCGTTGAGCTATCGCCTACAGTCATGAAGTCGAGGTTATCGCGAATAATTCTAAACGCTTCGTTGATTGCCGTTCTGCTACCATCCGAGACCATAAGTTCGTTGCGAGGAATATCCACAGCCGTTGGAATATCGCCCAAGAATGGAACTGAAACAGCGCCCTTAACATCTTTCGATGTTTTGATAGTTGTGCTAAATAGATCTTTCAGATAGATAAATGCCGCAGGGATCATCAATCCTAAGAAGAAACAGAAAAGAACTATCATCTTCTTGTTGGGAGCAACAGGGCGCACATGACCCTCGGCATAGTCAACCACTCGACAGTTGCTCTCGGTGATCGAAAGTTGCAATTCGCTCTCCTCCTTTTTGTTCAACAAGTAGAGGTAGAGTTGTTCTTTGATGGTCTGTTGACGCTGTATACTAATAATGTATTTTTGTTGCGAGGGAAGGTCTTTAATCTTATTCAAGCTTTCGGCCTCTTTCTTCAGGTAGTTAGCCTCCTGGATCTCTAGGCTTGCGATCAAGTTGTTGATTGAAAGCAAGATAGAAGACCTTTGATCGATCAATGTACGCTGCAAATCGACAACCAATGGGTTGCTGGCGCTACTATTGAGCAATAGCTTATCACGACGATTCATATTGTCGTTATATGCCGAAATTTGTTGCTGCAAACCGCCATCGGCGATACCTACATTGACTGGCAGAAGAGCCTCAACGTTAGAATCATCTTCGAGGTATGATTTCATGTAGCGAGCCATGCTCAACTGGTTCGACACAACCAAGCTCTCTTGGTCGATACGAGTAACACTTTGCAAGTACATATTGCTCTCCGAGGCAACGTCGGTGAAATTATTCTTGCTCTTGAAGGCCTCGATCTCGGCATCGACTGCCGTAAGGTCGGACTCTATTATCGCTAAACGCTCATCGATAAATTGCGAGGTGTTGCTCAAAATAACATTTTTGTCGTTGATGGCATCGTCGCGATAGACCGTGATCAAGGTGTTGATAACATCTTCGGCGCGAGCGACGCTCTCATCTTGGATGGAGATTGTAACCAAAGATGCCAACTTGTCGACCATTGCGATATTGACAACTGCTTTATAGTTAATAACAACCTCTTTGGGGCTGGTGCGCCTAACATATATCGTGCGACCAACGTATTCGGGGTTCATAAAGAGAGTTGGGTTAAGCTCGAAAGTACCAAATGCGGTTGTGATAGGTTCGCCAAATCCAACGGTCATTTTGTCGTAAACAACTTTCTCTTTACCTTTACCCGTGAAGTAAAATGTCAAATCCGAGATTAAGATCTTGCCATCTTCGAGTATATCTACTTTCATTAATACATTCTGCTCCTCGGCAAGATCCGAAAAAGTAGCCTTTATGGGGCTGATCTTGTAGAGCGACGTAGTTCTTAGTTTTTCACCTATTCGGTAATCCACCACCAAGTCTAATCGATTAACCACTTCGAGCATATATCGGCTACTTCCAAGCAAGCCAATCTCGTTGTAGACCGATCCGCCACCCATGCTAAAGATCTCTTGGAACACGGCAGCTTCGCTGGTGCTTCCGCCGCGGCGCTCATCTTCTACGATTATCATTGCCGAGCGCGAGTAGATGTTGGGCTTAGTTTTAACGTACAATACACCCAAGCAGAGCATACAAAATGCGCAGATGATAAACCAGATACGCTGGTGGAAACACTTTATAAAAAAGTCTTTAATATCGAACTCCTCGTAAGCTGAAGAGTCGTTGACCTCGGTGTTATTATTCAAATTATTATTACTCATATTCTTAAGTTTCTTAAAAGCACATTAAAGTTAATCAACAAAAAGTGATGCTATTGATATTAAAACCGACAAGATTGAAGCATAGGTGCCCACAGTTCTGTTGCTATTGATCTCGCTTTGACCTGCACGAACCTTATTTGGTTCGACATACACCACGTCGTTTTGCTGCAAGTAGTAGTAGGGCGACGAAAGGATGTCGGCACCGCGAAGGTCCACCTCGGAGATGGTACGCACTCCATTCTCCTCGCGAATAACCTTGACGTTGGCACGCTGACCGAAGATGGTCATATCGCCCGCCATACTTAAAGCATCAAAAATAGAGATGCGATCACTTGTGATCTGAAAGCTTCCTGGGCGGGTGACCTCACCCACCACCGAGACTTGGAAGTTTTGAAATTGCACAGTCACCACAGGGTCGTTGATAAGTCCACGGTCGATAAGCTCGTTTTTGATCAGTTTGATCAATTCGTCGCGCGTTAATCCTGCGACGTGAAGCTCGCCGAGTTGTGGAAAGTCGATGTAACCTTGGTAGTTAACCAAGTATGCAAGCACTGTGTTTTGACCTGTCACACGAGTTCCTGTTTGGTAGCTAACCATCGGAAGGTTAAACATTTGGGCCAATTCTGCATCGCGACTGTTCACCATAATGGCGATCAAGTCGTCGGGCTTGATGCGAACCTCATACGAATCGTTCACAACCTCGGAGTAGCCACTTGGGATACCCTGGAGGTAACTAATCTCTTTTTGTGAAGCACAACTAGAGATTGATATTAACAGCGCAGCCACTAGCCACACCTTTATAAATAGACCACTTTTCCCAAAGAAAGTTCGCATAAGTTTCATCTTAAAGAGTTACACATAATATTTTAGTCATTAATGCGCTACTTTACACTGTGCACATTATGCTGCAAATATAATTAAAATTATGCAGCATTGCAAGCCAGCAACCTTATTTGCTATAAATAAATCACATTTAACATTGTAGATAAATACGATTAAAATCTATACTACACGTAGTTATACAGCAACGACGAATAAAAATTTACAATGTGAATTAAGGTTTGAAAAATTTAAACAAAAGGAACACCGCAGCGAGTTTTCCGAAAATAAACGAGATCAACCCAGCAGCAGATCGAACCTTTGAT
>JBCQWE010000024.1:0-33868 GCA_047172505.1 Rikenellaceae bacterium
TCCTAAGTAGGGTAAAATAATTATTGGTGTATTTTTAAGAGTGCTATTGGAGATGAGATTTTTTGCTATTGAATCGAAAATATAGTTATTCTATATTGAGATTTAATAGTGAAAAATATCGCTCCAAGAGTGCTGTTAAAAATATGGCAATAATTGTTTTACACTACTTAACAGATGCTTGAAATAAGGTGAGTTCTTTGACAATACTAAAATCGTAACCCAAGCGTAACCGTTAATTTTTCGGAGTTTGTAATTGTGACTCTCTAAGGTGGTTATGCGGTTTAGGTTCGGGGAGAGAGGTAACATCTTTCTCGATACCGATGCTTCTTGAGGTTCTGTTATAAGATACTCTGCTATTTTCTATCGCAAAGCTATAAAAAAATATTAAATATTTATGTTTGCGCCTATTGTATTATATAAAAAAAAATTTCTATCTTTACAGAAATAGTACTACCCAGATGGAGCAGTCGATAACACAAAAGATTAAACATATGAACCTCATTGCCCCCAAAGCGCAAAGAGGAGAGCTTCCATGCCCACTTCCGACCAACTCCAGCCAAAAGTTAGTGAGGGTGTATGTCGAAGGGTATGAGGATGTTGCGTTTTGGCGTGGCGTTTTTGATCACTTTACTAATCCCTATCTGCGATTTGAAATTTCTGTTCCGCCACGCAAAGATCTTCCCAAGGGCAAGAAGATACTTTTGAATATGATCCCCGAATCGTCGCCTGAGCTGATTCTCTGCGTCGATTCCGATTTTGACTACATATTTCACGACTCAACAGCTCAAGCACGAGAGGTCAACGGTGCGCAATTCTTGTTTCATACATACACCTACGCCACCGAAAATTATCTGTGCTACGCCCCTTCGCTCCACAATGTCTGCGTGAAGGCGACCAAGAACGATACTCGGATATTTGATTTTGAGGTCTTTATGGCTCAGTATTCCGAGGCGATTTACCCTGCATTTTTGTGGTATTGCTACTCGGCACAACTTAGCACGGAGAGTGTTTTTATGCTTGCAGATTTCAAAAATACTGTGCGGCTAAACTATCTCAATATCGCCAACAATGGTGCTGATACACTCTCCTGGGTCAGCCGAAATGTTCGTCGCAGGATATTGGAACTAAGTGAGAAACATCCCCAGATGGCGACCAGCATCGAGGAGTTCGAGAAAATAATAATCCAACGTGGCGTAACCCCCCAGACCACATACCTATATATGCACGGCCACACACTCATGGATAGTGTGGTGATGGTTGTACTGAATAGTGTATGCGAGAAACTGCGACAACTTTCTACCGCAAAGATAATAAACTCATCGAAGCGAGGCGTTGCCTTTAAGAACGAAATAAGTAACTACACCAACTCCTTGCGCTCGATCAAGGATGTTTTGCTCGATAACGAGAACTACACAAAATGCCCCCTATTTAAGGCTTTGCACGCCGATTTGGCGCAATACATAATTGAAACGGTCAAAGATATGATGAGTCGAGGCGAGATCCCCGACGATTCTATTTGGGAGATTATCAGTAAAATTGAGAACTCTATAAAGGGGTAGCTTTTTCAAGCACCTTTCAAGCACTTGAACCCAATATCGAGTAGTAGAGGTAGCGCAAAAAACTCTGCTATATATTTTTTTGTGGATGTACGAGCACCACCCCCGTCTCCTCATCGTCGGCGCTATTCCTCCCTGCGGTCGGGCCCCTCGCTAGTAGGAAGGAAGTCCAGGCGGTATGCCTTCGGCATAGGGTTATTATTTTTTGCGCTCTTGGGAGTTACAAAGGACTCAGAAAATCTCAGAGAGTCTCAGCAAGATGATAGCAAAAAACTAATAAGGCGTGCAGTAAGCGAAGTGTAAAAGAGGGGAAAACTTTTTTCCATGGATACACACCTGTCATTAGCGAGTCGTTGGAGTTTTACTCTAGCTGCATCCACCATCTGTGGTTGCAGCTAGAGTAACTGTAAATTGCAGGCGATTGTTTTTTATTGTTGCTCGTTGGGTGTCAATCTATTGTAGTAACTCTTTTGGTGTTGCCTCAGCTTGCCACTTGTTTAGGCGCTTAAGCATCTTGTCGCGCAGGTCGGTGTGTGTGTCGGCTAAATTTTTGGTTTCGCTTAGGTCCTCTTTTAAATTGAAGAGTTCGAGCAATCCGCTGCGGTATTTAACCAATTTCCAGTCGCCGCTGATAATTGCGCAATTTTGATCCTCGTAGCTGCGGTGTAAGAATAGATCGCGATCTTTGAGCTCTTCACCTCGAAGTGTAGGCAGTAGGCTAACACCTTGAATCTGTTTGTCTTTGCATTTTTTACCCGATGCCGCCTCCACAAGAGTAGGGTAGATGTCGAGCGTTTGAACAGCTTTGTCGTATGTCGAACCATTTGCGGCTGCGCCTGGGGCATATACTATCATAGGTACGCGTGAACCACCTTCACCAAGCGTATTGCCGATTTTGCCTCCGCTAAGAGGTGCGTTGGTGAATTTACCACCTTGGTCCGAAGTGAAGATAAAAATTGTGTTGTCCGAGAGTCCTTTTTCAGCAATCGAGGCACGTATGCGACCCACCGACTCGTCGAGCGCCTCGACCATAGCCGCGTAGATTGCATCGATCTTTTCGAGTCCGCGCGCTTGGTACTTGGCAACTAAGTCTTTGCGGCCTACGTATGGCCCATGAACACCATAATACCAAACGTTGAGCAAGAATGGTTGATCTTTGTCATACGTCTCGACAAACTCCACAGCGCCGTCGGTAAGAAGGTCGGTCAAATATTCATCCTTGCCAGCGTTGGGGAATGGATTCTCGGTTTTGAAGAATGGCTGGTAATAGCTCTTTGGGTGGCCATGCTCGCATGTTCCATACATCTGGTCGAAACCCTGTTTTGTTGGGAAATATGGCTCATGACCTAGGTGCCACTTGCCGATAAACATGTTGTAGTATCCGAGCTCCTTGAGGCGCTCGGCGTAGGTGATTTCCTCGTAGGGTAACCACGAACGCGATTTCATGTTGCCAGGATCATTTTCGAATGTCTGGAACTCTTCGCGCTCGGCTGTGGGATCATCCACATCGTAGATATGGCGTACAAAGCCGCAGCGAAGTGCCTCCTTGCCTGTGAGTAGCGACGAACGGCTTGGGCTCGATGTTGCTGTCGAGACGTAGGTGTGAGCAAAGTAGAGTCCGTCGCTCTTAAGCTGATTGATGTTTGGAGTGTCGAATTTTGGGTTCTGATAACCAAGGTCGGCCCAGCCGAGATCGTCGGCAAAAAGTATTACAATATTGGGCTGTTTCTCTTGTGCAACGGCAGCGGTTGTGGCGGCAGTTGAACCAAGTAGTAGTAAGGGAAGTGTCTTATTCATTGCGCTTTAGTTTTAGTTTTACTCTATATTTCTAATTTTATTCTTCTTGATAGTTACCTCATTGCTCGAAGCTTGATCAACTCGTATCGTTGCCAAAGAAGCCTCACCCTTGTACGTGTTGTTTTTAATAACCACATTGCGGCTGTTTTCTATGTTGTACGTAGGCTCGTTGGGGAAACTTGGCTCGATGTCTGTGTTGATCTCGATTTTATTACCCTCGATTAGCAATCCATCGACTCTGTCGGCCCACACAATTTTAGGGTTCGAGGTGTTGATGGTGTTGTTAACAAAGCGAATGTTACGATCGTAGGGGATCGTAGGATCAAACTCCTCGTTGAACCTTGGCGTGATGTAGAGTGTTGCGTGAGGAGTGCCACAATCGGCAACGTTGTGGAAGGTGTTGTGTTGGATTAATACATCTTCTACGCCGCCTGATTCGTACCAGAAGTACAATTCACCTCTAAATAGAATCGAAGACATCATCCCCGAGAAGTAGTTATTCTCGATGACAGTTTTAAGAGGGCTCTTCAAGACAACGTTGCGCGCTCGGTGGTTCTGGATTGTGCAACCGCGCATAGTGAATGTGGGGTTCCATGTTTTATTCTCTAAAATATAGCCTTCCTTCACCTCACAGGGCATAGGCTCGGCGAAGGTGATCTTGCAATATTTTTCGTTGATTTGCTCCACCTTGGCAACAGTGCCAATGGCATCTAGGCGCAAAGGCGAGGGCTTCGAGATAAACCACATCTGCTCGCCCGCCTCGGCAAATTTGAATCCAAGTTGTTCGAAGTGCATCAATTCAATAACCACATTGCTGCGATCGACGATTTGGTCGATAACGGCGTATGTTCCATGAACGTTGGTGCCATCGTCGAGCATATTCTCAAAACGGCACCCTTCAATTAAAATATCCCCTTTGCAATTTGCAAAGTGCGTAGCATCTGCGGTCGAAGAGATCACGCGACGACTCCCCTCTTTAAGCACAACTTGCGAATTTTTGAGAGTGATATTGGCAGAGCGCTCGAAGAGAAAGCCCATTCCAGGCGCGTGGTGCACAGTAACATGATCTATAGAGATTTTATCGCACTCTTTAAACTCAAAAGCAGGTGCATAGCGGTCGTGCTCTCTGTCGCCTTTAGAACTTAATAGCGAGCCCACGGGTGGTTGGTAGCGCAACTTCTCGTAGATCTTCAAGTTGCCGTTTTTGAGCTTTTCGACACGCGTTGGGTTGCTATAACAATCTATCGCTCCCGCAACTACGCGTTTGGTGGTAGCATCGAAGGGTAGCGTGCTACCTAGGCATTGGTAGTTGAAACCATCGATATTTGGAAAAAGAATCTCCTTTTTGAATTCCCAATTAAAACCATCCTCTTTGCCCATCGGTTTCACTTCGCGCCAGCCCTCTTTTGCATCTACGGCGATAACTTCGGCTAAAAAGGTAAATGGAATATCCCAGTCGACGGTAACTCCATCTACTGCAATCTCCCCGCACTCTTCGAATAAGAATGGCATGATGTGTCCGTGGCAGAGTATCGTCGCTCCATTTCCTTCAATGCTAACTGAGTTGTAGCCGATCATCGGGAAAAGGATCTTCTTAAGTCCATTGCCATGGTTTGTTACAGCGCAATATTTGTCGAAAGCGTAATCTGGACGACAGAAATATGTGCCCGCCTCCAATACGATTTTAATATCTTTGCTAGTAGCCGAATCAATTGCTGCGCGAATGGTCGGTGTCATATCTCCATCGTGCGGTGCGATGTGCACAACCTCTTGTGCGCTACTATATAATATAGATGCGCACAAGAAAGAGATGGCCAAAATTAGTTTTTTCATTTCGGAGTATAGGTTATTTTATTTCAAACTCAAATTCGCCACTAAGCTTGCCGCTCGACGTGGCAGAAATCTTTGCAGTGCCGCTCTGGTCGCCAATTTTAATCAATGCTGTAGCGATTCCAGCCTCGGTGATAACACCATCGGTGTTGAGGATTGTAACTTTGTCGTCTACGGTGATCGAGATAGAATCGGTGAAGTCGGGACACAAAGTGCCATTTTTATCGACCGCCGCAACGTATAGGAACAGTACGTCGTTGCAACCCGCTTGAGCCTGGCGACCACTTTCATCGATCCAGCACTTAAGTTTTGCCACCTTTTTAGGAGTGCGTACTGCGCTCTCTTTCACAGCTTTGTCGTTCATGTAGCCGACAGCTTTTAGCTCGCCAGCCTTGAACTCACCAACTGCGAATGTAAATGGTGGGTGGTTAAGGTTGCCACTAATCTCATTTTGATCGGGCGATTGAGTTGCTATGAGGCGACCATTGAGGTAGAGGCTAACTTTGTCGCAGTTGCTAAACACACGAACGTCGGTTGGAGACTCCTCGTTCCAATATGTTGCAATCTCGACTACGGGATCTCCGCTGCGTTGGCTTTGGTAGAAGTAGTATGAGAATTTAGGAAGGCGGAATATATCCATAATGCCCGACGACTCGATCTCGTCGTGATAGCCGCGGTTGTAGTCATACATTACCCAATAGCTGTCGCCCGTTGCGGGGATGTTCATATTGTCGTTGTGCGACTCTTGGAGGTTATATGCCTGTTGAAGAAGTCTCCCCTCACCTTGACCACGCAGTTGGCGGCTCGATAGCTCCAATCTCTTCTCGCGAGAGTGTTTATGTTGATTGAGTCCTGCATTTGTTGAATAGTATTCCCAATCGCCATACTCCGAAACCATATATGGCTTTTCAAATGTCATCTGGTCGGGGTGGCCAATTCTGTGTTGGCGAGCCTGGAAGTAGATGTCATAAACATCGGGCATCCAGCCGCAAGTGTAAACATTCTCGCCAGGGTACTCCTCGTGTACAATGTTGTGAAGCACCTGCATAAACGATACTGGCATTTGAGTCTCGTTGAGCGAAACCTCCCACGCCAAGACACAAGGGTGGTTGCGGTCGCGGCGGATAAGGTCGCGTGCAGATTGGTAGCTATGACTCTTGAAATCATCGCTTTCGCGATAGAATTGCCAACCAAGGATCGCATCGGCAACCATCAATCCCAACTCGTCGCAGGCATCCATAAATGCTGGAGATTGAGGGTAGTGCGAAAGACGAATGTAGTCAAAACCAGCATCCTTGATCTTCTTCGCATCGCGGTATTGTGCATTGTCCGATAGAGCATAGCCAATGTATGGGTACTCTTGGTGGCGATTCACGCCGCGTAGATATGTTTTTTCGCCATTGATGTAGATTTGGTTGTCGACGAATGTTATCTCGCGGATTCCGAATCGGCACTCTTCACGGTCTAGCTTCTCTTCTTCGCACCACAACTCAACTTCCAAACGGTGTAGATTTGGGTTTTGAGGCGACCAAAGTGCAGCATCCGCCAAAGTGAAGATGTCGGTAAACTCGACACTTGCGTAGGGAGCTACTTTTACACTCTTCGACCTTTCGCTCTTGATAACCTGGTCGCCACTAAAGATCTTATATGTAAGTGAGAGCTCTTTTGCTTGGTTTTCTTCGTTGGCAACATGCGTTTGCACCTTGACTTGTGAAGATGATTCGCTCACAGAGGGGAATGTTATAAACAGACCACCCGAAGCTGCGCGATTTGCCAAGATAGGATCGGTGATGTGAGTCTTGTTTTTTGTGGTTAACCAGGCGTTGCGGTAGAGTCCGCCATACATGTTAAAGTCGAGAATAGCCAATGGTTTTGGACCTGTGATCTGATTGTCGTTATTGTCCAAGCGGAGAGCAATTGTATTTTTACCCTCCGAAACAAATGGGGTAATATCGATGACAATAGGCAAATAACCGCCTTGGGTCGATTTTACTTGATTCTCATTAATCCAAATTGTCGTTTGATTCATCGCAGCCTCAAACTCCAAGATATACTTCTTTGAGCTTGAATAATCTTCGATCGTGAAATCTTTGCGATACCAACACACGCCCTGCCATTGATCGTTCACGATGATTGGTTCCATGTTGGCGGTGTGGGGTAGCGACACACTCTCCCACGAAGAATCGTCGAATGTGTTAGTCGACAGTAGCGCCTCGTTTATCCCTTCTGCTATGTTCTCAGCTTTTGTGAATCGCCAATTATCGTTGAATAGCATTTGAGCATCTGCGCCATTGATGATAAATATTGAGAGGAGTGTGCTCAGCGAGCGAATTAAATGTTGTTGCTTCATAATTACTTTTTATTTCTAAATATTCTATTCCATATATACACCAACGTGATACATTTTGATATTATTGGCTCCATAGGTGTCGTGTAGCTTTATGCGCAGTGCATCGGTTTTGATGTCGCCAAGTTCTACTACCACGTAGCGAACGATATTTTCTTTGATCGTTGCTACCTCTTGCCACTGACCGTCGATTTTAGCCTCTACGCTAAACGAACGAACTAGTTCGGGTGGGATGCCTGGTATTTGGTTGATATTCTTTTTAGGATCTTTGTGCATCATAATTGGGCGGCGCACCTCGGTGTCGAACTTAAGTTCCAAGGTGTTCATCTTAACCGCCTTTTTCCAATCGAGGTTCAATACAGCCTCTGTGCCAAGGCTTTGCCAGTGATGGATCTCGCCCGACTCTACGCGGTCGCGTGAGAAGCCATCGAAGAGGTTTTCAACCGCACCCGACGAGGTCGACGAAGCTGTCACTGTTGCCTTCTTTGCGATGTTGTTTGGATCCTTTTGCTCTAGGTATGGGATGTAGTAGTCGCGACGTTGCAACTCTTCTTGAAGTTCTTCGATGTGGTTATTGTAGATCTGGCGAGGCGAGACACTCTTTTCGACACACATCGCTGCTGCCACACCTGCTGCTTGACCAAGCGACATACAGGTCTCGATGATACGTGTCGACGATAGTGCCAAGTGGCTAACGCTAACGTCGCGGCCAGCCATATAGAGATTGTTAATATTCTTCGAGTAGATCACACGATAGGGGATCTGGTATGGACGATCAAACTTGTCGTGGAAGTAACTTGCCGGCTCGTCGAGCGAGAGGATTCCACCTGGGGCATGCTCGTCGAGCGACCATCCACCCCACGCTACAGCATCGTCAAACTCTTTGTACTCCATCAAATCGACCTCGGTGAGGATATAATCACCAATCAAGCGACGACTCTCGCGCTTGCCAGGAACCGAGCCGATCCACTCCAACGCCAAATTCGTTGCCTCGGGGAACTTGCCTGAGTTCTTCACATAGTCCCAAACACCATAAAAATAGGCCTTGAGGTCGTGTGTGTTGCGTGGACGATCCTCGATAACGTCGTTTTGGCTACCGAGTTCAACCCACCAGAAACCCTCTTTTAGTCCCTTAAGACCATTGATCTTGCGGTGGCCACCTTTGCCAGGGATATACTCAATTGCGTATGATGGAGCATAGAAAGGAACTGGTTGATCCATCTCGCGCGTGATCATCATGATACTTTCGCCCATAACCCAACCGTCGGGCTCGTCTGGGGCAAATTTCTCGCCAAATTCAGCCTTGCCCTCGCGACCTGTGCGATACTCAGCACCTGCCGAAGCACCAACTACGCCATCGCCCGTTGCGTCGATGAAGATCTGAGCTTTGATGCGCACCTCGGTTTCACTGTTCGACTGCCAGCAAACAACTTCGTTGATTGTCGAATCCTCGCACTCGGCTCTGATGGCCGATGTGTCGAGCATAAGTGTGATGTTGGGCTCTTTAACAACATAGTCGTAGAGCACGTGGTCCCACACGGGATAGCTCTCTTGTGGGTTATACTTTCTATTTGCAATTAGAATCTCTTCGGCCACACCAGTGTTACGCTCAAACTTTGGAGAGTTGACCGTAACGCGAATCTCGCTCGATGCGTTACCGCCAAGAACCGAGCGGTCGTTGACCAAAACAACGCTAGCGCCTTGGCGTGCTGCTGCTACTGCTGCTGCGATACCCGACATTCCACCTCCAATGACAGCTACGTCGTATTCGACGTGCAAGCGACGTAGTGGCTGAATACCCTCTTGGCCGCCCAAGTAGTGCCAATTATGTTGTTGTGGGCTTTTTTGGAAACTCAGAGTATCTGCCGCCGCAAACGCCGAGCTAATTGTCGCGAACATAAGCAATGCTGCCGCTATAATCTTTCTTTTCATACCTATTTAAATTTTACTTCTTCTTTACCATCCAACATTTTGATCATTTGAGTAGCCTTACCCTTATAATCGTTCTTTTTGAACTTAATATCTTTCGAGTATTGGATTGTAACTACTGGATTATCTGGGAATTGTTGTGGGAATGTGCCCGAATTTGTGATTGTGTTACCCTCGAAGAGTAGGTTCTCGACATTGCTAACTTGAAGGATAAGGTTGTCGAAGTGGTTGAATGTGTTGTCGCGGATTATAATATTGCTAAATGCAACGTTATCACTCTCATCATCGGTGTGGAAACGAATCATACCGCGATCCATGCCACCTGTGGTTGTGTCTTGGAATGTGTTACCTTCGATAACCACGTTGGCTGCGTTACCCGACTCATACCAGCTCGAACTCTCGACAGGTAGAAGCAACGCCTCCATCTCCGATGCGAAGTAGTTGTTGCGTATAATGGTCGAACGAGGTGTCGACAACAAAAGACCGCGCGCACGGTTGCGGCTGATGTCGCAACCCTCGACAAGTAGATCGGGGTATGCCGTGAGGTTTTCGAGAAGGTCGCCTACTGCGATTTTCGCTGGCAACTCCTCTTCGAATGTGATAATGTGGTAGCGACCGTTAATCTCGTCGGTTGATTTTACCGTGAGGGTGTGATATTCGTGGAAAGAGTCTGCAAGACGAACCACACCAACTTTATCGCCAGGTTTAGCTAGGCGGAAGCCAAGTTGTTGGTAGTGACCAACTCTCATTCCTAGGCGGTTGCTGCCCAAAATATCCATTACCTCTTGGTATGTACCGTGGATGTTCGAAGCATCGTCCAATTGATTTTGGAAACGACAATCTTTGAGTGTCACCTGACCGCGACAACCTACAAAGTGTGTAGCATCGGCCGTAGTCGACACGTGGCGACCCTGAGAAGGCTCGACTACGCAGCGTAGAAGCTCGATATTTTCGCAATTCTCGACAATGTAACCCATGCCGCCCGCGTGATAAACTGTAACATCTTCGGCGTTGAAGTTGCTCACGTCGTTGAGCTTAAAGGCTGGTGCGAGTCTATTGGCACCTTGTTCGCCCTTGCTCACCAAAACCATCCCTACTTGTGGAATCTGCTTGCGGTGGTTGAAGATGCGCACCAAGCCTGGCTTGATCTCCTCGACGCGTAGTGCAGCCTGACGACCTTGGTTGCGAATGTAGTCATCGTTTTTGTCGGTCTTGTACTTGTATGTGAAATCGTTTACTCCACGACTAACTTTTACTTTGTTGAGAGTCGTGAGGGGTGTGTAATTCTCTGTTTGATAGGCTGTAGCCATCGTTTGGGGGTCGAAGAGAATACTTTGACCCAAAGTGTGTTCGTAGTATTTTTTAACAAATACCAATTGGTCGTTGCGTATCTCGTAGGGGTACTCCTCGCTGATCGACATGTCGAAACTTTTAGTCTCGGGATTCACCGCAACGATTACTCCTTCGCTGTGGAATGTCTCGGCGTAGTCGATGCTAAGATTTTTAATTGCAATATTTTTGCTCTCTGCAATCAAAAATGGAATCATGCGACCATGGAAGATGAATTGAGAGCCACCACCATCGATTGTAATATCTTCGAGATTTTCCAGGTCGAATGCTATTCTAGTCAATTCGTCGTTGTGGTTCGAAATGTAGCAATATTTCTCGATAGCTTTCTCGGGGTAAAAGTTGTAGACACCCTTTTCGAAAGTTATAACCGAACCGTTATCTAATCCCTTGATTGTTTCCAAGATCTTTGGCGTTGCATCCTCTGCTATGTCGGTGGTGATTGTGATGTTGTCTGCAATTGCTACCGAACAAAATGCGCTCGATAGAAGTGCAATGGTAAGTAAAAAGTTTTTTTTCATCTGTTATTCTAAAGTTTGTTATATGTTTCTTCTTAGGTTAGTACACAAAATTACATTTGTTATTGATGGGTTGCGTATCTCTGTATAAAAAATATGTATCTTTATGTATTTGTCGCAGTTTTTTTATTGAACAATTCGTATCTGGTCAAGTGTGGGTGTAGCATCGTCGAGTGCTACTAGCTTGATGTTGTTGGCTCCGCTTCCAATCACAATTGGGTGCTGCACCTCTTGCCAGTGCGATGTCTCGCTACCAGTGTTGACCATCTCAACGATGCCTAGCGAGGTGTCGTTGTTAAAGAGTTCCATTCTTGTAGTCGCGCCACTTAGTCTCTGTTGCGAATAGCGAATGTGAATTGTGGCGTTGTAATCGACACCATCGTTTTCTTGGTAGAATGTCACCGAGCTCTCTTTGCCGCGCAACAATACGTAGCCGTTGGCGTAGTAGCCATCGCCAGTTTTCTTGCTCTTCGAAGCAGCGTGAAGAATCGCCTCTTCGGCCTGCAATCCGTCGAATGCACACACCTCTTCGCCCGCTACACCCCAATACAAACCTTGCTCTTGGGTGAAACTCTCCTCCATTGTGAAGAGTTGCGTGTTGGTCGAGTACACGACAGCGCGAACTGTTGTGCCGAGCTCAATTTCAAATGGCGATGTGTAGAGCGCTGAGCTCTTTGTTGGCGTGGTGCCATCGGTGGTGTAACGAACCTCGAATTTGCGCGCACAAGTTGTGCCATCGAGCGAGAATTCTTTCACGTCGATCGACACTAGGTTTGAGAGCATTAACTTTTTGTCGCCTAAAATCGAGGCTACAACAACCGATGTTGGTTCACAGCTCTTGGAACTTGCTGTTGACTCAATAAACATTCTGCCAAGCCCCATGAAGTTACACTTGCTTTCCGCCTCATAGTTATTTTCAACATCTACGGGCGAACCATTTTCGAACGAAAGTAGGCGGGCTGCACCAAATATTTTGGCGTAGACCCTGTTTTCGCCATAAGGGTAGAGGGTGCCTTCTGTATCCTGCTGTTCGATTGTGACGATGGCAACATCTTGGCCATCAGCTTTTAAGAGTCGATCTTTGTAGGAGCAAAGAGCCAATTTAGAGGGTGCCCCCGAACTCTGCTGCATGGCTGTTGCGATTTGCTTACCATCGCGATATGCGATCACTTCGATGTGTCCAGGAGTCCAAGGTGCAAGCCATTCTAGCTGCATCTCGTCCCACTTCTCGCCCCGCTTCTTGCGCCCTAGCGACTCGCCATTGAGCAGTAATTCGGCTTCGTCGCCACTTGTGTAGACCCAAACAGGGATCAGGGTTCCCTCCTCCATCGTAGGGTGGGTCCAGTGGGGTAAAATATGTGCCATATCGATGTCGGCCCATTGGCTTTGATAGAGGTAGTATAGATCTTTTTCGAAACCTGCCAAGTCGAGCGCGCCGCTTTGAAACGCCCTAAATGGCCAACCTCCATGAACGTAACCCGCTTCGCCGCGATAGTCGAATCCTGTCCAGCGGAAACTGCCCGAGAACCACTCTCTGTCGCGAAGTTCCGCGATAAGGTGGCGAGCCGTAACGCGCACAAAGGCATTGTCGTACGACGAATTAAAGACCTGTTTTTTGCTTCGGCGCCCTTCGGGTGCGATCCAGTCGTAGCTGAAGATCTCTTGCGAAGTAAGATCGGGTACGTATTGTGTTCCTTGGCGCAGGTTGGGGTAGCCATCGCGATACCAAGTTTGAGTGCGGTAGAAGCCGCGCACTTGCCATGTGTGCGGGTTCTCTGTAGCTACGAAAGGCTTGCGCATATCCCATTGATTCATAAACGATTCTATCATCTCGCTGCGGCCATTTACTCCATAAACATCCATGTCGTCGGGGTTGCAGTCGCCCGATGTAACCATCCTTGTTGGGTCGGCTTTGTGGCAAGCAGCAACAAGCTCAGGTGCGATTTCGCCATGAGTCTCGTTGCCCACGCTATATAAAAATATCGAGGGGTGGTTGCGGTTGCGACGTATCCAATCCGTGAGGTCGCGCTCCCACCACTCGTCGAAAGCTTGGAGCCCATAATCGAAGTCGGCCTTTTGCTTCCAACCGTCGAATATCTCGTCCATCACCAGTAGTCCGATCTGGTCGCAAACCTCATAATATATAGGTAAGAATGGGTTGTGGGTAAAGCGCACCGCGTTGCAACCCATATCTTTGATCTGCTGTAGCTTCCAACGTACCACTGCCTCGGGCGACAATGCCCCCATAGGTCCGCCTTCGAGGTGCTCGCATACGCCACGAAGTTTTAACTGTTTGCCGTTGAGGTGGAAACCACTCTGGGCGAACCACTCGATAGTGCGGAAGCCGAAGTTTATCTGCTGCTCATCGATCACTCTTTTGCCTTTTTTGTCTCTAATCTCCAAAGTCAGGGTGTAGAGAGTGGGGGTGTCGGGCGACCACAACCGAGGTTCTTTTACCTCGAATTCAATCGGAAGTGTCGAGACACCTTCGCCGAGGCTGATCGTGGGTGAAGTTCCCTTAGCCACTTTTTTACCCTGCAAATCAGTCACAGTGTAGCAAAGTTGCATATTTTGCGAGCTGCGCGCCGAGATCTCTGACTCTATCTTCACGCTTCCCATGGACGGAGTTTGCACAAATGTGCCATCCTTTACAAAGTGGAGATTGTTTTTTATGCGCAACTCCACATTGCCATATATTCCGCATCCGTGATACCACCTAGCGCTAGGTTCGAGGAGGTTGTCGACCTTTACTGCGATTACATTTTCCCCCTCGACAAGCCACTGCGAGAGCTCGTAGGAAAACGAGATATAGCCGTAGGGCCGTTTGCCTAGGTGGTGACCATTGATCCACACCTCGGAGTTCATATATACTCCCTCGAAGTCGATAAAGTAGCTGCTGTTTTCCTTGTCGATCTCCTGCAAAGAAAAACTCTTTCTGTACCACGCGACGCCACCCATTCCGTACCCACCTTTATCCTTTTGTGGCGCGTGAACCGAGTATCCGCCTTCGAATGCCCAGTCGTGTGGAACGCTCAATTCGCGCCATTGAGAATCGTCGAATTTAACCTGCGCAGCTGCGGGGAAATCACCTAGCGAGAAGCGCCACGAAGAGTTGAAATCTTGGGTGGCGGCCGAAGAGCAAATAGCCACAAGTAGTGTAAAGAGGGTTAGAAGCTGTTTTTTCATTTATTAAGTTTTTGTTTTTGGTCTTCTCAAAATCAGTTACATAACTAATAATCTTATAAGAGATGGAATAATATACAAAATAAATAAATAAATTTGCAGTAATGGTAGCCTACAATATTATAAATGTACTTCTCGATAAATTATATGTTTTTTATGGGTAGCTACATTTTTTATATTGAAAGATACATTTGTTTAAAAATAAAGCGAGAAATTTGTGTAAGCCAAAAAACCAAAAAACTAAAAACTAACTTTATGAATAAAATCAAGACACTTTTACTCTCTTTCGCGCTCTTAATTTCGGCAAGCAGTTTTGCGCAAAACTCAACAAAGGAGATTGCGAAAAGCAAGATGTCGGAATTGGAGAAACTCATCAAGGTGGCAAACAAAAAGGGGATTAACACCCTTAAGGAGCAGACCGCTCTTCGCACCGCCGAGATCTTTATGGATTATGCCGACTACGATGAGGCTAATATCGATGTCAACACCCACCACTTTAGCCTAGTTACTCGCTACAAGAACGAGCCTGAAAAATATGCAGAGCTTCTTCCCGAGTTCGAGCGTTCGGAGATAGTCGAGATGATGGACTCGTCGCTCTCGGAACTGCAAGAGGTAATCGAAGGTAAGATCACTCGCCTCGATACCCCCAATGTCGATTGGGCAAAAGTTAATGTCGATGCAGACCAAATTACATATAAAGGTGCTCCTGTATTCTTGGCAGATTGGACTTGGAAGCCATCGAAAAAGGAGTACACCGAATTTCACGGTAACCAAGATGGATTTTTCTTAACTCCAACCCACGTTGTTAACGAGCAGGGTAGAGTTGCTCCGCACATCTTAAAACAGTTGGAGGAGAAGACGACTGGTAGCGCAGGTTTTGTTTTCTTCAACCATTCGGCAGTACCCAAATGGGCCGTGGCCAAAGATCCAAGTTTCAAGGATGGTGCAGGTATTAAATATACCATGTATGATATTAACAACCCACTCGCGCGCACTATACAATCAAATTTAATTGGAAGTGTCGTGCCACTTATGGCTGGTAACAACTACACCAAACTTGGATATATGCTCTGCAACGAGCCTCACTGGAACACAATCAAAGGCAGTTGGGCTTCGACTGAGATTTCGGAATATGCCTATGCGGGCTTTATCGAGTGGCTTAAAGAGAGGCACGGCGAGATCGCGACCTTGAATAGTGTGTGGGGTACATCTTTTGCTTCATTCGATGCGATCGACACGCCACGCATCATGACAAACGAACAGCAGGGCACACCCCTCTACTTCGACTTTATGTTGTATAATCAGTATCGCGTTACAGAGTGGTTCGCCTTCCTAAAAGACGAAATCCAAAAGTATGACCCCCAAGCTAAAACTCACATCAAAATCATGCCAAACCTCTGGAGCGAGGGTAAGCGCGATAGCGGAATCGACCTTGAGGCTTTGACCCGCAACAGCGAGATCATCGGTAACGATGCAGGTTCGTGTGGAGCATGGATGTGGGGTGCGCCCAAACATTGGGAGAAACACTACTCGTTTGATTGGGTAGAATTGTGCATGGCTCAAGACTTCTACAAATCGGTAAGTCCCGACAAGATCGTCTACAACACCGAGGCGCACTTCCTATCGACTGGAAAACACCGCGACCTATACCAAACACCGCAATATGCGCGTTGCAACTACTGGATGGCGACCATCCATGGTATGACCGTGTCGCAATCATGGTATTGGTGTCGTCGCGAAGATGGTTCGAGTCGCGAAAGTCAAGATTCTAACGGTTACGCAGGTTCTAACAACCACCAGCCACGTATCGTCAACGAGGTACATGCAACTATCCTCGACCTGAACTCTGTTTCAGACAAAATTATGGCTTTCCAACGCCAATGCAAACCACTCCGTATTTTCTATACAAAGGCTTCGGCGATCAACGACCTTAAATATATGGATGATATTTTCGAGGCTTACGAGGCGGTGACATTCTCGGGTCAACCAATTGGTTTTGCAACCGAGGGTATTCTCGAAAATAATGATTGTGAGTGGGATGTAATTGCGATTTATAAAACACCTCGCGCGTTTGCCTCGGACGTTGAGGCGCTCCAAAAATATTTGGACCAAGGCGGCTCTATCGTAATGGACGATAAGAGTTTACTGCACGATGAGTATGGTCGCGAGCTCAAAGTGAAGCTTCACAGTTCGAAAGGCACATTGATCGTGGTAGAATCACTCGACCAATTGTCCAGCGCATCGTTGTCAGTGGTTGAATCGGGCAAGAATGCACTTCTGCTCTCATTGAAGCAAGATAACGGAGGTGAGCAAGCAGGTTGCCTATGGCGTGTTATCGAAGGCAAAAAAGGTGCGAAGTACCTAAATATCTCAAATATAGGCAAAACCGATGCAACTATCGATGTTGCACAAACAAGTGGCAAGGCGGTTAAATCAATCAAGAATCTCCTAACAGGCGAGATTATGCCAAACGGATTTGTGATGAAGCCTTACGACACCTACCTTTTCGAGGTGCTATAAATGACCAACTAAAATAATAAACTATAATTCCTAAAAAACCAAAAGTAACGATGATCAAAACTTTAAAATGGTGTTGTGCTCTAATGTTCGTTTGTTTGGCGTCTTTGCCAGCAAATGCACAAGAGAGAATAACCGTAAAGGGCGTGGTGAGTGACGCTGAGACTGGCGAGGCGCTTATTGGCGTTGCAGTCTATGTCGAAGAGGAACCTTCGGTGGGTGCCACCACAGGAATTGACGGAGACTTTGCGATAAAGGTAAAGAAAGGCAACTCGCTTGTTTTTAGCTATATCGGAATGGACGATAAAGTTGTCAAAGTCACCTCAAATCAACTTAATGTCAAAATGGAGAGTTCCTCAATCGAGATTGAATCGGTTGTAGCTATCGGTTACGGTACCGTATCGAAGAAAGAGCTTACGGGAGCTACCATCCAACTAAAATCAGAAGACCTCGAAGGTGTGGTTAGTTCCGATATAGGTATGGCGCTCCAAGGTCAAGTCCCTGGACTTAGTATCAGTGCAAGTGCTGGTGACCCAGGTTCGGTGGCTAATATTCAAATTCGTGGTGTCACCTCTCTGTCGGGATCAAACACTCCACTCTTCGTTGTGGATGGAATTCCTCAAGAGGATAATCCTAATATTAGTAGTAACGAGATCGCAAGTATCGACATCCTAAAAGATGCTGCTTCGGCCTCTATCTATGGTTCTCGTGGTGCTGCGGGTGTGATCTTAATCACAACAAAAGAGGGAAAACAAGGAAAGATGAAGGTGGCTTTCGACGCTACGTATGGTGTTCAGAGTATCGCTACCGATCGCTTGCCCGACTTGATGAATACAGCCGAGCAGACTTACTTCCAGATCTTGGCTAACCGTCGCGATGGATACACCGATATGGAGTCTCCAAGTTACACACTAACCAAGAACGAGTATTATTATATGAACGACACCGATGCTTTGGACCTTATCATGCGCGACGAGGCCGCTTCGGAGCAGAGCTACAACCTCACTCTATCGGGTGGTAGCAAAGAACTTACCTATAGTCTTGTTTTGGGTCACTACGACCAAACGGGTGTTGTTCGCAATTCGGAGTACCAACGCTACAACATGCGTAGCAACTTGGTGTACAACAAAGATAAGGTGAAACTTACCTATAGTACAGCCTTTACGCTCGACGAGGTTAACCTTGCGCCAGGAACATCGATCTCGCAGGTAGTGAGCTTCATGCCCTACACTCCCGAGGTTGCTACCGATGCAACGGAGTACGAGGTTGCGGGTACAGGCTATTCGAGCGAAGTTTCGGCGGTGAGCACATTGCTTCGTTCGTTCCAAGCGACCGATGTCAATCAAAGAACGACCTTTGCGACAAATATGGCACTCGATTATAAGATCAATAACTTCTTGACTGCAAGTGGAAAGGCGAGTGCAAATGTGTATGACACAAACCGCGAGATTTTCTACCCAAGTATCACCATCACCGACAGTGTGGGCGAGGTGCAATACGAGGGTTTGTCGAACAGTTATGTTAAAAACACAGCTACTCGTCGCCTTTCTTACAACGTGAGTGGCGGTCTTACCTATAATAGAACTTACGCGAAGAAACATAAGTTGACAGGTACAGCGATGCTTTCGTATGAGAAGTACGACTATAGCGGATTCTACGCTCAGAAGTATGGTGTAATCGATAATGACATCTCGGTTCTTGCAGGTACTTCGGAGAACCCAAGTGTGGGCTCCGAGACTAGCTATGTCAACACTTTGGTCGGTGTCATCGGTCGTGTGCTCTATAGCTACCAAAGCCGCTATATGTTGAGTCTTAGTATGCGTGCCGACGGTTCGTCGAAGTTTGCAGAGGGTAACCGTTGGGGTGTATTCCCATCGAGCTCGGTGGGTTGGAATGTTCACCAAGAGAAGTTCTGGCGACCACTGAAAAATACCATCAACAACTTCAAGGTTCGTGCTTCGTATGGTACAACAGGTAACCAAAGTATTGGTGCTTACAACTACACCTCGACACTCGAAACTGGTTATGACTATGTAGATGGTTCGGGATCTCAAGTTGTAGGTGTGGCTCAAACAACTTATGTTGACCCCGATATTAAATGGGAGACTACAACGCAGTTCAACGCAGGTTTCGATATGGGCTTCTTCAACAACTCGATCTCGATTTCGGCCGATTACTACAAATCGTTGAAGTACGATATGTTGTCTACAGTTCAACTGCCAGCTTCGACTGGTGTTGGCACAAGTAGCGATGCGTTGCTTGTGAAAAACATCGGTAACATGACCAACGAGGGTATCGAGTTTGATATTCGCTTCAAAAAGATGATCGGTAAGACATTCGTGACAGCCAATTTCAATATTGCAAGAACTATCAACGAGGTAACTTCGCTCGGCGATGGCAACACGATCATCTACAACTCTGCTTCGACAATCATCAGTGGCGATGGAGAGTCTGTAACAACAGTTTTTGCCGAAGGTTACGAGGCGGGTGCCTTCTTCCTCTACAAGACCGATGGTGTGATCAACGACCAAGCGGAACTCGAAGAGTATCAAAACCGCACTGTCAATGGTGAAAGTGTTGTATATCACCCTGATGCTCAAATTGGTGACCTCAAATTTGTTGATACCGATGGCGATGGCGTATTGACCGACAGTGATCGTGCGTATTGTGGTAGCGGAACCCCAGACTTCGAATTTGGTTTCGGAGGTAGCATTTCGCGCGGAAGTTGGGAACTTTCGACTCAGTGGTTTGCTTCGATAGGTAGCGAGATTATCAACGGTGTTGAGGCTCTTTCGTACTCCGAGGGAAGAAATGTGGGTCTTTTGAGCCAATGGTCTGAGACAAACACCACTTCGGAGATTCCAATTTATCGTAACTCAGGTAAGGAGCACATGAACTACTTTGGTGCAACAGACCTTTGGGTTGAAGATGGTTCATACCTGCGTATGAAGGTGATTATGCTTAGTTACACACTTCCTGAAAAGTTCACAAATAAGGTTGGTGCAAGTAGCTTTAAAGTCTTCCTAACGGGTCAAAACCTACTCACATTTACTGGCTACACAGGAATGGATCCCGAGGTTGGTGGTAATGGACTTACAACCAAAGGTCTGGACAAAGGAACTTACCCTGTTGGTAAAAAATATATGGCAGGTGTAAAAATTAACTTCTAAGAGATTATAATATCAGTAAACAACAAATGCGATGAAAATTTATAAATTATACATATTGCTTTTAGCGGCTGTGGCAACAACCTCTTGTGAAGATCTTTTGAATCAAGAGAACCCCAACGAGTCTAGCGTTGAGACCTATTGGGGAAGCCTATCGGATACCGAGATAGTCCTTAACTCAGTCTATAATGCACTCTACAATCATGGTGTGATGTCGATCGAGGAGATGACTCTTTGCTCAGATATGGGTTATCCAGGTCTTTACCGCAACGGAAATCCAACGGATGAGACTTTGGCGAGTTTCTATCAACACACATACACTAAATCGACAGGTGATATTGAGGATAAGTGGTCTGCTTTGTATACGGGTATCTTCCGTGCAAACCAAGTTATCGAGGGTCTTAACACCCTTATTGAGAACGAATCTACCACAATGAATGATGAGTGGTACGAGCAAATGGGTCAAGCACGCTTCTTTAGAGGCTTGTTCCACTTCTACCTCCACTCGGTATTTAACAATGGCGAGATCATCATTTTCGATGCGATCCCACAAACCAATACAGACTACTATAAGAGTGTTTCGGATGCCGATGTAGTTCAAGCGTTCTTCCGCGATGATCTTATCTACGCCTATGAACACCTGCCAGCGAATTATGGTACGACAAAAGATTATCGCGTGGCACGCGGTGCTGCTGCGACTGTTTTGGGTACAACATACCTCTATAGCGAGGAGTTCGACCAGGCGCTGATCTACCTTACCGACGTTATCACAAATAGCGACTATGGCTACGAACTGGAGACCGATATGGACAATATGTTCACAACAGCAGGCGAATTTAACTGCGAATCGATCTTCGAGATCAACTACCAGTCGGGTATCCATCCCGAGCTTACTGCATGGGACGAATCGTCGCCAACCAACCGTTTGGGTTACACCTCGACGACACAGTCGTTTACGCTCCCTTGTTGGATTGTCGACGCATACCAAACCGAGGAGATGAACGTCGACGACGACCGCAATAAAATCAGCTATACCGACGAAGATGGTATCATCCGCGACGATAGCGTTCGCACTCTTTCACTTCGAGGTTCTGCGATGGTTGCTGTGGTTCAAGATGATAATACTTCATACTATCTCGAACCTATAACATCGGAGGTAGTTAGTGTAAGTAATACAAAATCTGTGGGTTACTACCGCAAATACTCGAACTGGGATATTATCGACGATGAGTCGGATATGCCCGATGGACAACGTAAATCTGGCAAAAATGTGACAGTTAATCGCTTGGCCGAGGTCTACTTGATGTATGCAGAGTGTATGTTGCGCAAGGATACGCCAAATATCACCGAGGCGCTCAAGTACATGAACCTTATTCGTGACCGCTGGGCTCTTCAACTGCTTGGCACGCCAGGTCAAAACCCATCGTTCTCGGCTGATAAATACTACAACGGTGTTACTTACACCGCCGAAACTCTCTTCACTCAACTCCAAGACTACGACCGTCCGCTCGAACTTTCGGCCGAAGGTCACGCACTTCGTTTCATCGACTTGCGCCGTTGGGGAGCTAACTACGCAAAGGAGCGCTACACAAAGCTTAGTCAGCAGACCTATAAACTCGTCGAGCGTGTAGTTCCTAGTGGAACAACTCGTTGGGGTACTTGGGTTCAACTTGGAGCCTACGATCCCGATGTCGATAAATATGAGTACAACGAACTTGTTGACTACACTGCTGCGGCAGCCAACTATACCGATACCTACGCTTATTGGCCAATCCCTTTGACCGAGGAGCAGAACAATTATAACCTTTATAACAAATAAGAACGATGAAAAAGATAGTTTATAGTATAATCACATCGCTCGCTCTTCTCTTCTCTTCGTGCGAAGAGAATGAGTCGATGCTCCAACCCAATGGCTTTTCAGATGTCTCTTTCATCTGTTCGCAGCTAATCAACCAGTGGTCGGACAACGTAATTGAGGTGGGTACACCTATCTCATTTATGGATCTCTCGCAAGGTGCCGTTACCCACACCTGGACAATCGAGGAAAGCTGCTCGCTACTTTATGGTGAATACTCAGAGAATGACACTGAATACGATCAGTATATCATCCCAGGTGGTGTGACAGTGTCGGAGGATGTTACAGCGTTTGTCTTGTTCAACGAGCCAGGCAACGACGTTGGTGTCAAGATCAACAATAGTTTCAAGGACGAGGTTACCTACACTGCGTTTCCCGACGATTTGACAACTACCGTTACTTTCCCATTCGAATGGACGGTAGGTTCGACCTACAACTCATCGACAGGCCTTTGGGACTTCGAGGCAGAGTATATCTTTAAGGTGCTCGACAAAGTTGATGCTTCGGTCGAAATTTATGCAGGCGACACACTTATCGCTTCGGTCGATAAAGGCGTTTTTGGCGACGATAGCGAGGTTGAGAGTTGGGAGACTGTCGAGGTGACTACCGACGATATTATCAAGATCGTTGCGGACGTATATGGCGAACCCGAGACCATGAATCTCTACTTTTCAAGCTATTTGAAAAGTTACGAATCTATGGCCTCGACAACCGAAACTATTTCGACAAATCCTAAGATTACTCGACTTACCAACTACTATTTCCCTTCGTCGCTCCAAACATTCGAATTGGGCTATATGAGATTGGTTCGATCGTCGGGCGATACTTCGACAGGTATTTCTACCCCTGCAAGTTCTGTCACTAAGACCCTTCCTTTATGTATCAACGTGTCGATGGGTGAGAATGACCTCTCGGCAACCCCTACGGTAACCGACTTCGACGAGATCACATTTGCTCTGTCGGCTGTTGTTAACTCGTTGCCTTCGACTGTCACTTCTGACTTTATCGTAGAGATCAATAACCCCGACAAATATATCAACAACGAAAAAGTTGAGGTTAGCAGCGTTGCCCTTAATAGCACCAAGACTGCATTTGTTGTAAATCTTGCGGGCGATATTTATATCGACGACCAGATCACGATAACTTACGCGCCAACCGATAAGGCTATCACCGACACCTATGGTCGCGAATTGGCAAGCTTCGTAACCGACGAGCAGCCCGAATTCTTCGACCCAGTGATCACCGACCCAGTAAATCGTGGTTTCGAGGGAACAGTAAACAGCACAACTTCGGTCGATGGTTGGTACTTGCAACACTACCTCTATTGGGGTGTAAGCGCAGAGCAAGCGCACACAGGTAGCTACTCGATGAAGTACTACAACGAGGGTGTCGATGGCTCTTCGACCGACTATTGGGCGTGCCAAAGTGCAGCTGCCGACTCGGAGCTTAGTGGCGATGCGGGAACCTACATCTTCAAAGCATGGGTTTATGTTACAGAGGATACTACACTCACCGAAGATGTGTCGATCGCTTTGCAATACCCAACTGGAACACTTGTCTCTACGACATCTACAATTTTGGATGCTCCACGCGGCGAGTGGTTCGAAATCGAGCGAGAGTATACAGTTGCTACAGAGTTCATCGTGGCCACTTCGAAGATCAATCTTAAGATGATCAATACCAATGTTGGAACAGTTTACTTCGATGATATCTCGCTTGAGAGAAAACAAACAAGACCTTAATTTACTAACTATTTAACTATACTAAAATGAAAAAATTAATTTTTACTGTTGCATTTGCAGCAATGGCATTTGTGGGTGCACAAAGCGCATCGGCACAAAAACTCTCTCTAGGCTTCGAAGGAGATAAAGAGTGGTGGATCCAACCTAAGTATCGTGAGTCAGTTTTGATCACATCGGAGAAAGCTGCCGAGGGTCAAAAATCATTGAAGATCGATTGTAAAGATTTTGGTGAGGAGAACTCAGTAACTGCTCAGATGATCAAAGAGACACATCAAATTATCTCTCCAGCGGGTGTTTATACTATCACCCTTAAGGTTTTCCTTCCAGAGAACCCACCTCTTGGAATCAGTACTCCAATCAAAGATAACGCAAGCGATTACTTCCAACCAATATCATGGAAGTTAAAAGGCGTTGAAAAAGGCAAATGGGTTGAACTTTCACAAGAGATCGAGCTCAAAGAGCTAGAGGCTGGTGTGATGAGTGTAACACTATTCGCTAACCCAAAATGGGGTGGCGTAGGTTGTATCTATGTAGACGATATTAAGATCAACAAGAAGTAATTGATCTATATTAAAAAAGTAAGCGAGTTCGGATAATTTCGAACTCGCTTCTTTTTTTGTGCGTTGCCGCAAAAAATGTAGCTGATAGGACTATAACAACTTCTCAATTTTTGCTTGGAAAGCATCTTTCGATGCAGCGCCGATCTGCTTGTCTACGATCTCTCCGCCCTTAAGGAAGATTACCGTTGGGATGTTGCGCACGCCATACTTAGCTACGATCTCGTCGTTCTCCTCGACATCGCATTTACCAATTATTACTTTGCCCTCGAACTCTGTTGCAAGCTCTTCGATGATAGGTGCGATAGTGCGACATGGTCCGCACCATTCTGCCCAGAAATCAATTACTACGGGTGTGTCGCCCCCTACAAGCGTGTCGAAATTCTCTTTTGTGATTGTCAATGCCATAATTTTATTTTTTAGTTTTATGAAATTTTGTATTTAATATTGTTGCTTTCAAGCTCCTTGATGAAGTCCTTGGTGAGCACGACAGTTTTGTCGCGCGAGACCATATCGATCGAAACCCCACTCAGGGCATCGTAGATGCGGAACTTCACTGCTGTCGACCCTTTAGCCTCGCCTTTGCGTTTGTGCAAAAGCTTTTCGATGATCGAGCTAAACTTGTCGTTTATCTCTTTGACTTCGACATCTATGGTGATGCCTTTGATCATCTTGTCGCGATATTCAGAGAGTTGCATCATCGACTTAATGTTGAACGCTAGCATATTCTCGTTGTAGCGCCTGCCTTCGACTCGGCCTTTGATAAAGAGAAAATAATCTTTGTAGAGGTATTTTCTAAAGTTCTCGTAATCTTTACCAAAGAGCATAAATTCGTGTGACCCCTCGTAATCTTCGAGTGTGAATTTACCGAAAGGTTTGCCCCCCTTCGACATCATGTGCTGATCGGCTATAACCATGCCAGCGATGGTGACATCTTTGTCTTTGAAGTCGTCTAAAGCGGAGAGCTCCGAGACCTGCGCGTTGCAGAAGTTGTCAATTACAACACTATACTCGTCGAGCGGGTGCGCCGATAGGAAGAGCCCAATTATCTCACGCTCCTTTTTCAGGGTTTCTAATTGGCTCCACTCTTCGGCAACTGGCACCGTTGGGATCTCAATATCGACAGTGCCACAATCGCCACCAAATAGACTCTGTTGGGCGTTTTGTTGCTCTTGTTGGCAACGTTGACCATAGCGAATAAGTAGTTCAATAAAGGTAAGATTACTAGAACCTTGTTCGAAGAATTTACTGCGATGGAACTTAGAAATCTCGTCTAGACCTCCTGCAAGTGCAATATTCTCGATCGATTTGCGATTCACCGCCGAGTAGTTTAGACGTTTAAATAGATCGTATATATCGACGAATTTACCATTCTTCTCGCGCTCCTCGATAATCGAACGTACGGCAGCCTCGCCAACTCCCTTGATTGCAACAAGTCCAAAACGAACGTCACCTGCTGCGTTGGCCGCAAAGCGCTCCATCGACTCGTTGATGTCGGGAACCAACACCTTGATTTTCATTCGAGTGCACTCGCTCATATAAAAACTAAGCGTTTTTATATCTGCTAAGTTTCGGCTCAAAAGCGCTGCCATATATTCCGAAGGGTAGTTGGCCTTTAAATAGGCTGTTTGGTATGCAATCCATGAATAACAGGTCGCGTGCGATTTGTTGAAGGCGTACGATGCAAACTTCTCCCAGTCGCCCCAAATTTTCTCCAACACCTTTGGAGCGTGACCATTGCCTTCGCCACGCTTGATGAATTCGGGTTTTAACTCATCGAGCTTGTCTTTGAGCTTCTTACCCATCGCTTTACGTAGCGTGTCGGATTCTCCGCGCGTAAAATTAGCTAGTAGGCGTGAGAGAAGCATGACTTGCTCTTGATAAACGGTGATTCCGTAGGTGTCCTTGAGGTAGGTCTCCATGATCGGAATATCGTATTCGATAGGCTTGCGACCATGTTTACGATCAACGAAGTCGGGGATATAATCCATCGGACCAGGTCGGTAGAGGGCATTCATGGCGATAAGATCTTCGAATGTCGAAGGTTGAAGATCGCGCAGGTACTTTTGCATACCCGCCGACTCGAATTGGAATGTTCCCACAGTGCGACCGTTGCTGTATAGCTCGTATGTCTTTAAATCGTCAATTGGGATATTGTCGATGTCGATGGTAATATTTTGCCGCTGCTTGATGTTTGTTAGCGCATCTTTGATTATCGATAGGGTCTTTAGACCCAAGAAGTCCATCTTGATTAGGCCCGTATCTTCGATCACCGAACCTTCGTATTGAGTAACTAGCATCTTTTCGCCAGTCTCCTTGTCGTCGGCGGTACTCACTGGCACCCAGTCGGTTATGTTGTCGCGACAGATAATGGTTCCGCACGCGTGAACTCCCGTGTTTCGCACGTTGCCCTCCAACATCTTCGCATAACGGATCGTGTCGCAAAGAATAGGATTGTCCGAGGTCTCGGCCGCTTTGAGTTCGGGGATCTCGGAGATGGCATTTGTAAGATTCATCTTCTTGTCGTTGGGCAGGCGGTCGGGGATAAGCTTGCAGAGTCTGTCGGACTCTTGAAGCGGAAGCTTTTGCACGCGCGCAACATCTTTGATGGAACTTTTAGTAGCCATCGTTCCATAAGTGATGATGTGGGCAACTTTCTCTTTACCATACTTTTGGGTTACCCAATTAAGCACCCTGCCTCGGCCGTCATCGTCGAAATCGACATCAATATCGGGCAGTGATATACGGTCGGGGTTCAAGAAACGCTCGAACAGAAGATCGTACTTGATGGGATCGATCATGGTGATACCCAAGCAATAAGCCGCAGCCGAACCCGCAGCCGAACCACGACCAGGGCCCACCGAAACATCGAGCTCTTCGCGGGCAGCACGTATAAAGTCCTGAACGATAAGGAAGTAGCCAGGGAAACCCATCGTCTTCATTATATATAGCTCGAAGTTGAGGCGCTCCATAACCTCGTCGGAAAGAGGTGTGGGGTAGCGCTTCTCGGCACCTTCAAATGTGATCTTAGCAAGGTAGTCGGCTTCGAGTTTAATGCGATACAGTTTGTCGTAACCACCAAGACTTTTTATCTTTTTCTCGGCAGCTTCTCTCTCCAAGACAACATTGCCTAATTCGTCGCGCGTAAACTCTTCGAATAGGTCTTGGTCAGAATATTTTTGGCGATAGCCCTCCTCGGTTCCAAACTCCTCGGGGATCTCGAAGGTTGGCATGATTGGAGCGTTGTCGATCGAGTATTGCTCGATTTTGTCGCACACTTCGAGCGTGTTTTCCAGAGCCTCGGGAATGTCCTTGAAGAGTTCCGACATCTCGCGGCGACTCTTCAACCACTCCTGCTTGGAGTAGAGCATGCGCTTCGGGTCGTCCAAATCGCGACTCGTACTCAAACATATAAGGCGATCGTGGGCCTCGGCATTATCTTCGTCGACAAAGTGAACGTCGTTGGAACAGATGAGTTTAATGTTGTTCTTGTGGGCTAGCTCTATAAGTGCCTCATTGACAGTCTGCTGCATTGGGTAGACCTCGTGGTTTGCCCGTTCGGCAGAGGCTATATGACGTTGCAACTCGACGTAATAATCCTTGCCGAAGAGCTCCTTGTGCCACAGCATCGAAGCCTCGGCAGCTTCGATATTTTCCTTGAGAATTTTTTGAGGCACCTCGCCACCGATACATGCCGAGCAGCAAATCAATCCTTGGTGATACTTCTGCAATTCTTGATGGTCGGTACGTGGGCGCGAATAAAATCCATCGGTCCAACCCTTAGAGACGATCTTTATAAGGTTGTGGTAGCCCCTAAGATCTTTGGCAAGTAGAATAAGGTGATAACCACTTTGGTCGCTCTTTTGTTCTTTGAGGTGCAGACCTCGGCGAGCGACATAGACCTCGCAGCCAATAATCGCTTTGAATTTGAGTTTTTCTTCTAGGAGGTATATTTTCTCGTTATTTTTCTCGATCGATATTTTCGGCTCTTCGCCCTCGACAACCTCGGTGCCTGCTTCGAATGCTACATTTTGCTTCTTTAGCTTGGTAACCTCTCCTTTCCACCCCTTCTTTTTCTTGCCTAAAGTGTTGAGAAATTCCTTTACACCAAACATCACTCCGTGGTCGGTGATAGCAATTCCTGGCATGCCATCGCCGATAGCCTTGTCGATAAGCTTCGAGATATTGGCTTGACCGTCAAGGATTGAGTATTGAGTATGAACGTGAAGGTGTACGAAATTTTGCATCTTATATTCTGAATTTGACAACAAATATACAAACTTTTTCTTTTTCTACCTACTCTTTTTTGGTTGCAAATTTGCAATATAGGTTTTAAAAGGTTATATTTGCGTATAACACCTAAATAATTACGATTATGAGTGATATAAAGTACGATGCACTAACTGACGATTTGGTAGTCTTCAAAGAGTTTAATTCGGTAAATGAGGCAGAGGTGATAAAGTCGGTGTTGGACAGCGCTGGCATTGATTCGACTATCGCCAACGAATACATGTCGACGTTCTATCCACTGGGCATAATCTACCCTCAAATTATTATTAGAAGGTGCGACCTTGAGCGGGCCCAAGAATTAATTAAGTAGTAAAATTTGATATTTTTGGTTATTATCTTCTTTTTATGCGAAAAAAATTGTAACTTCGCACGCTGTTTAGTGCTTAACTGTTATTGGTGTAACAGAGCCTAAACTTGCAGTAAGTAGTAAGATAATAACACACAAATAATAACAAATTTTATTCTAAATTAACTATGTCGAAAAACATTCCATTACGTAAGGGTCTCGACATCAATCTTCAGGGTGCAGCAGAAGCTACGTTAGAGAAACTATCTCTAGCAGGGCAGTATGCTCTTTCGCCCCTCGACTTCGAGGGCGTTACTCCTAAGTTGCTAGTTAAAGTAGGAGACAAAGTTGAAGCGGGTTCACCACTGTTTTACAACAAGGCCGACGAGAGAATTATTTTCACCTCGCCAGTTAGTGGAACCGTTTCAGCGATTAACCGTGGCGAGAAGCGTAAGGTTCTCTCTGTGGTTGTCGATGCTGACTCTACTCAAAGCTACAAGGAGTTCCCAGTGCTAGACACTAAAAGTGCAAAGCGCGAGGAGATTGTCGAGACGTTGCTCAATTCGGGCTTGTGGTCGTTGCTTATTGCTCGTCCATACGGTATTATTGCAGATCCAAATTTGGTGCCAAAGTCGATCTTTGTCTCAACGTTTGATTCGGCTCCTTTGGCTCCCGACTACAACTTTGTGCTCTCGGCCGAGCAAGCGAATATCCAAAAAGGAGTTGAGGTACTTGGCCGCCTAACCGAAGGTAAAGTTCATTTTGGTGTTCGTCAAGGCGTTAACAGCAAAGTGAGTGATGTTAGAGGAGTCGAGGTTACTTCATTCTCGGGTAAACACCCAGCGGGTAACGTTGGTGTTCAGATCCACCACACAGACCCAATCAACAAGGGTGAGGTTGTATGGACTGTTAATATCCAAGACCTTGCAATTATTGGTCGTTTGTTCTCAACGGGTAAAGTTGACATGACTAAGATTGTTGCTGTAGCAGGTAGCGAAGTTGCCTCGCCTAAGTACTACCAAATCGTTGGTGGCGCTCCAATCGCATCGCTTTTGGCGGCAGGTGTTAAAGAGCAAAAAGAGGACGAGAAGGTTCGCATCATCTCGGGCAATGTTCTAACAGGAACCAAAGTTGCTGCAGATGGCTACATCACCTTCTACGCCAACATGATCACCGTGATCCCCGAAGGTGACACCTACGAGCTTCTTGGTTGGATGATGCCACGTTTTGGTAAATTCTCTGTTTCGCGCTCTTATTTCTCGTGGCTGTGTCCCAAAAAACAATATCGTTTGGGCGCAAACCTCAACGGTGGACCTCGTCCATTTATCATGAGTGACGTTTACGAGAAGTATCTCCCAATGGATATTCTTCCAGTTTACCTTATCAAAGCTATCTTGGCTGGCGATATTGATAAAATGGAGAACTTGGGAATCTACGAGGTTGTAGAAGAGGATTTGGCTCTATGCGAATTTGTTGACCCCTCGAAGATCGAGATGCAACAAATTTTGCGTGATGGTATTAACTTAATGATTAAGGAGGCATAAAGATGAAAGCACTACGTAAACTTGTAGACCAGGTTAAACCAACCTTCTCTAAGGGTGGAAAACTCTCGTGGCTTGAATCAACTTTCGATGGCTTCGAAACTTTCCTTTTTGTCCCTAATACCACAGCTCAAAAGGGTGCTCATATCCGCGACTGTAACGACTCGAAGCGTACCATGATCATGGTTGTAATTGCACTTATGCCAGCACTTTTGTTCGGATTATATAACACAGGACTTCAACACTTCAACATGTTGGGCGAAGTTGCCTCTATTTGGGGTTGCTTCTGGTATGGTCTTCTTCGTCTTTTGCCGATGATCATCGTATCGTATGTTGTGGGTCTTGGTATCGAATTCTATTTTGCGCAGATCCGTGGCCACGAGATCAACGAGGGATTCCTTGTTACAGGTCTTCTGATTCCACTTATCATGCCTATCGATATTCCATTGTGGATGGTGGCTGTATCGACTGCTTTTGCCGTAATTATTGGTAAAGAGGTCTTTGGAGGTACTGGTATGAATGTTTGGAACCCTGCCCTTTTGGCTCGTGCCTTTGCCTTCTTTGCCTACACTCCTCAAATGTCGGGTCAAACTATCTGGTTTGCCGATGCTGTCGATGGATTCTCGGGTGCTACTGCACTAGAGCAGTTGACACACGGAGCAATGGAGTTCTCGGCGATGGATGCTTTCTTAGGCTTCATCCCAGGCTGCGTTGGTGAAACATCAACTTTGGCTATCCTTTTGGGAGCTGCGGTTTTGCTCTTCACTGGCACAGCTTCGTGGAAGACAATGCTTAGTGTCTTTGTTGGTGGTTACGTTATGGGTCTCGTCTTCAACCTAACTGGCGTAGAAGGATATATGGCTGTCCCTGCACACTATCACCTTATCGTTGGTGGTTTTGCTTTTGGTGCTGTCTTTATGGCAACTGACCCAGTGACATCGGCTCAAACAAGCACTGGTAAATATATCGTAGGCTTCTTCACAGGCTTTATTGCTGTTTTGATTCGCGTGATCAACCCAGCATATCCCGAAGGAATGATGCTTTCGATCTTATTTATGAATGCACTTGCGCCACTTGTAGACTACTATGTTGTCGAGGCAAATATTGCTCGTCGTCGCAAACGTGTTAAACTAGCTAAATAACCAAGATGATGATGAATAAGAATAGTAATGTATATATTATTGTCTACTCAACAGTAATGGTTGTAGTAGTGGCGTTCTTCTTAGCTTTCACAGCAGTATCGCTTAAGAGTCGTCAAGATGCTAATATTCTAAACGAGAAGCAGAGTGCGATTCTAGCTTCGTTGGGCGAGACTGAAAAGTCGTACGACGAGTTTATTACAGCTTATGCTATCGATGCCCAAGGCCAGAGAGTCGAAAGCGTTGAGGGTGACGAGGTTCTCGATATGTTGGCAGACCTTAAGACAACATTTGCGGGCGACAAATACCCTGTATTCCAGGCAGCTGATGGTCGCGTAGTTGTCCCAATCTTTGGTAGTGGCCTTTGGGGCGCAATCTGGGGTTATGTGGCTTTGGAGGCCGATATGAACACCATTTCGGGTGTTGTCCTCGACCACGCGAGCGAGACTCCAGGACTTGGAGCTGAGATCGCAACTGCAAAGCACCAAGCGCAGTACAAAGGTAAGTCGATTTTCGACGAAGGCGAGTTTGTTTCGATCACTTTGGTTAAAGGTGGTGCTACTGAAGCGAACATTGCACACGAAGTCGATGGAATCTCGGGCGGTACCAAAACTGCCGATGGCGTTACTGCTATGTTTAATGATAGCTTAGAGAAGTATGTTGCATACCTAGAAGCTCAATCAAGTGTTAACGAAGAAAATCCGCAAGACAATGAGTAATAATAATTTAAAAACTCTTACTGCTCCTTTGAGTGGTAACAACCCTGTGATCGTTCAGATCTTGGGTATCTGTTCTGCATTGGCGGTAACCGTTCAACTCAAGCCAGCAATCGTAATGTCACTTTCGGTAATTGTTGTAACGGCATTTGCCAACCTTGTGATGTCGCTTTTGCGCAAAGGTTTGCCTACGCGTATCCGTATCATCGTGCAGCTTGTAGTTATTGCAGCCCTTGTAATTTTGGTCGACCAAGTGTTGAAAGCATTTGTTTACGATGTTTCAAAGCAGCTGTCGGTCTACGTTGGTCTTATCATTACTAACTGTATCATCATGGGTCGTGTCGAGGCGTATGCACTTGGCAACAAACCTTGGGATGCTTTCCTCGATGGTGTTGGTAACGGTATTGGTTATGGTGTAATTTTGGTAGCTATTGCATTCTTCCGCGAGCTTTTTGGCTCGGGATCACTGCTCGGGATTAGAATCATTCCCGAGAGTTGGTATATCGCCGAAGGTGGTTTCTACTCTAACAACGGAATGATGCTCTTCCCACCTATGGCACTTATCATCGTAGGTTGCATTATCTGGGCTCACCGTTCGTTTAACAAAGATTTACAAGAAAAATAGGAGGCTGAAGTATGGAAACATTAAATCTATTTATTAAGTCGATCTTTATCGACAACATGGTCTTCGCCTTCTTCTTTGGTATGTGTTCTTACATTGCCGTATCGAAGAGTGTAAAGACAGCAATGGGATTGGGTGCAGCGGTTATCTTCGTTATGGTGATGACAGTGCCGCTCAACTACTTGCTTAACGAATATGTCTTGAAACCTAACGTTATCTACGAGGGGGTCGACCTTAGCTTTTTGAGTTTTATCGTCTTTATCGCAGTTATTGCTTCGTTTGTGCAATTGGTGGAGATGGTTGTCGAGAAGTTCTCACCCGCGCTCTACAGCCAACTAGGTATCTTCTTGCCACTTATCGCAGTTAACTGTGCTATCTTGGGAGGTTCGCTCTTTATGCAACAAAAAGTTGGTGCAGGCGAGATCGCCTCGACTTGGGACTCTGTAGTCTATGGCTTAGGCTCGGGTATCGGTTGGGCTATCGCAATTGTGATGATGGCCGCAATCCGCGAGAAGACTCAATATTCACACATCCCTGCGGCACTCAAAGGACCTGGTATTGCATTTATCATTACGGGTCTAATGGGAATCGCGTTTATGATGTTCTCAGGAATTAAACTTTAACCTTTAAAAAGAGAATCAGATGTTTACAACAATTATTACTGCAATAGTTGCCTTTCTGCTAGTAACTCTCATCTTGGTGAGTTTACTTCTCTTTGCAAAGGCAAAACTAACCTCGTCGGGCGAGGTTACAATCGACATCAATGGTGGCGAGAAGATCATTACCGCAGAGAGCGGATCTACTCTTCTTAACACTCTTGCCGACAACCAAATCTTCTTGCCTTCGGCATGTGGTGGTGGTGGTTCGTGCGGAATGTGTAAATGCCAAGTTATGGAAGGTGGCGGAGAGATCCTACCCACCGAGACTGG
>JBCQWE010000025.1:0-31449 GCA_047172505.1 Rikenellaceae bacterium
TTACCTGTACTCTTAAAAATCATATCTGCATTTGCTTTAATTACAATGTAAAGATAGTGATAATTTACTGAATTACAAAGACTTAATTTTTAGAAGTCCCCTATAGTTTCATTAAATTCGATTAGATGCTCCGAGCATCATAGTACAAAGGTAGTAAAATAAAACAGATTTTCAAAATCGAAAGCTACGCTGGCCGATTAAACGCAGAAAAACGATTGATTACACCTTGCAATATTTGCAATTACGCTATCAATTACATACTTTTGCGACATAACAAACACCTCTCGAAGAGGCTCACTACCCATGAAATCAATACGACTTATCGCACTATTCATAACATTATCAACACTTTCTCTTGCAGCTCAAACAAATCGTATTGCACTAATTCAGTCTGAATTTGTGTGGGGCGACACACAGGCAAACATCGCAGCATTCCAAGAAAAGATACTTTCAATTGATCGGTGCGACATAATTATTCTTCCCGAGTTATTTGCTTCGGGTTGCGACATGCAAAAACGCGACAAACAGGTAAAAGAGGCAGCTAAAATAGCTGTAGCCGCTCAATACGAGTCAATCACGAGCAAAATTCAGTGGTGGGCCAAAGAGACGGGCGCAGTAATTGTCGGCTCGACAATCTACCAAGAGGCTGACCTCTTTTATAATAGGTTGCTCGTAGCTTATCCTTCGGGTGAATTATTGCACTACGACAAGCATAACTGCTTTAAAATGGGCAGCTTCACCCCTGGTTCAGACCATTTAGTTTTCGAGGTGAACGGACATCGTTTTGCTACATACATCTGCTACGACTTGCGCTTCGAGGAGTGGTCGAGAAATAACGGACGATACGATAGCGCAATTTACATTGCCAATTGGCCAACTTCGCGAGCCGAGGATTGGTCGGCGCTACTTCACCAAAGAGCCATCGAGAACCAGGCACATGTCATAGGTGTAAATTGTGTGGGAAAGGACAATGCAGGAGTGGAATATATGGGCGAGAGTTCATTCTTTGCGCCCGATGGATCGCTCATCACAAAGGGGGCCAACGGCAAAGAAGATATTATAATTATTGAATACACAAACTAAGAAATGAAAAAGAAAACCCTACTATTTTTAGCGCTGATTTTCAGCTGCGCAAACATCGTGACAGCAAAAACTAACTTCTTCGAAAGCAATATCTTCGAAGGGCTCGCAGCAGATGACAAAGTAGCTATTTTGATGGTGCATTTTGGCACATCGCACAACGACACACGCGCCAAAACTATCGAAGCGCTCAACCAAAAAGTTAAGGTTCAATATCCCAATATCGAGCAACGCGAGGCATGGACTTCACGCCTTGTAATTGGCATTATGGCCAAACGAGGCGAGAATATAAACAACCCTGCCGAGGCTCTTCTACAACTCAAAGAGGATGGTTTTACACACATCATCATCCAAAGTTCAAACGTAATCGAGGGTGTGGAGATGGAGTCGTTGCGCCGCGATGTATTGGCCGCTAAAGATGATTTCAAGGAGATTCGTGTTGGCAATCCCTTGCTGTACACCACGCACGATTATCAAGTTGTTGTCGATGCTCTTCGTGAGAAACAACCCGCAGGCAGCGCTTTGGTGCTTGTCGGACATGGCACCTACACCCCTGCAACAGCTCAATATGCCATGGTCGACTACGTTATTGGTGACAAAGAATACAACGATATGCACATTGGCACGATCGAGGGCTACCCCGACTACGACTCGATGCTCGTCAGACTAAAGCGCGAAAACACAAAAAATGTTTTATTGATGCCCTTCATGTTTGTCGCTGGTGAGCACGCAAAAAATGACATCGACCAGGATTGGAGACTCAGCCTTGAGCAAGAGGGATATAGTGTCAGCGTGCTGCTCGAAGGCTTGGGCGAAATGGAGGCTGTGCAGGATCTATTTTTAGAGCACATCGACTTTGCGATCAAGCATAAAATGTACGACATTATTGAGAAAAAGGCTGTGTACGCTACACAAAAATAGCCACCAAGATAAGGATCAGGTAACACGCGCAGGCAACTTTAGCATTAAGTATGGCTGTGCGTGTTATGTCTTTGTGGGTTAGATCTCTGTCATTCACGCCAATATATGGCTTTTCCACAATCTTGCCAAAGTAGCAATTTGGGCCACCAAGCCGACAATCTAAAACACCTGAAAGCGCCGATTCGGGGTAACCAGAGTTGGGACTCGCATGACACTTGGCATACTTTGCAACATGAACAGCAGCTCGCCACGACATGCTCACCACAATCATCAACAAAGCCGTTAAGCGAGCAGGTATAAAATTGGCAAGATCGTCCATCTTCGCCGACACTCGACCGAAGTAGAAGTAGCGATCGCTCTTATATCCGACCATCGAATCGAGCGTATTGATCATCTTGTAGAGCATCATAAGTGGAATTCCGCCTAGCGCAAAGTAAAAAAGTGGTGCTACTACCCCATCACTTAAATTCTCAGAAAGTGTTTCGACAACGGCGCTTCGAATTTGATGAGGATTTAGACTCTCTGTCTGACGACCAACGATCATGCTTAGCTGTTTGCGAGCGCCATCGAGGTCGCCACTATTTAATATCTTTTCAACTTTGAATCCCTCTTCGATAAGACATCTATTACTAAGAGCAAAGAAGAAAAGGATCGAGCCCCAGACGATTGCAATCACTGCATTGTCGGCAATAAGGCGTTGCGCTCCAAAGAAAAATAGCCACACCACAGAGCAGAGCAAAAACCAAGTTAGTGCTCCTTTCAACACTCTGTGACCACCTCGATTGAACGTTCGCTCCATAAAGGCTATCATATTGCCATACAGGCGGATAGGGTGCGGCATCCAATAAGGATCACCAATAGCGCTGTCGAGCATAGCGCCCAAAACAACAACGGCCAACATTACATTTACTTCCATTGCTGCAAGGCTTTAATTAGTTTATCGTTACTGCTGCGTTGCTGCGCTGCTATACGCACATAGTTGCCACGCAGACCCTTGAAATTTGAACAGTTACGAATTAATAAACCGTGCTGTTCGAGCAGGTAATCGTATAGTTGTGAGGCACTTTTACCATTAGTGATTTCCAGCAAGAAGAAGTTGCACTTTGACTCCTCTACGCGAAACCCATCTATATCGTTTATAGCATTTTGCAAGTATACCGACTCACCAATAAGTTCATCCAAATCAATTCTCAGCGCCTCCAAATTTGCAAGAATATACTCTCCCGCACAAAGCGAAAGAGAGTTTACGCTCCACGGTGGGCGCATCTGTGTTAGCGAGGCTATAATCTCTGGCGAGGCTACGATATAGCCTAGGCGCAGGCCAGGGATTCCATAAAATTTTGTAAACGATTCGATGAGCAACACATTTTCGGGCAGATTGCAACACTCCTCACCATCGCTCGACAGGTCGTTGTAGGCACGATCCAAAATTATATTACAACCTCTATTTGTGGCTGCCAAAGCGTAAATATCACCTATCGAGATTCTATAGCCATCGGGATTATTGGGCGAGGCCAACCAAAGCGAATCGAGCCTCGATATGTTGAATTTAGTCACTGCGCGCAACTCTACATAACTTATTTGGTGATTATGTAACCTGCAACTATCTTCATACTCTGCAAACGAAGGAGTCGTAATAGCTGTGCGGCACACACCATTTGCACTATTTGAGAGGTAGTGCGCAACAAGGTAAAACGCCTCGGCCGAACCGTTGGTGACCAACACTCGCGATGTGTCAACACCATGATAGGTGGCAATTCGCTCCGTGAGATTAACCGCCATTGGGTCGGGGTAATTACATAGGCTATCCATATTACCCTTCAAAAAAGAGAGTATCTTTGTAGAATGATTATTAAAGGCTATATTCGAGCTGAAATCAGCCTCGATAGCCTCTTTGTCGTATTGATAAATATTATTTCCGTGTCCGTTAATCATTCTTTCTTACTCTTTCAAAATTTTATAAATGCGCTCCACATCGACATATTTGCGAATATAATCGGCAAGTGCGTTATAATTGCGCTCCTTTGCTTGCGCGTAGCTCTCCAATTCTTCGACTTGTTGGTCGACCAGACTTAAAACCTGCTCAATGACCGAATGATTGTCGAATATGCCATGAAGATAACTGCCCCAGCAACTATCGCTTAGGTAGTAGCCATCGCGGGTTCCATCGTCGAGAATTGAAAGGGGGTTCGAGGTCGGAGTAACTCCCGAATGAATCTCGTATCCTTTGCCCTCGGTGCCGTTATGCACCATCTTGAAGGTCGATTGGCGACTTTTTTTACCCTCCTCGATTGTTGTAACAACAGGCAAAATTCCCAAGCCCGCAATCTGCTCTGTCGCACTCTCAATGTAGTTAGGATCCTTCACTTCGAGCCCCATAATTTGGTATCCGCCACAAATGCCATAGAGGGGTTTGCCTGCTGCATGGTGTTGCAAGATAGCTTGGAACATCGGTGTCGAACGCAAGTATTTTATATCCGAGATGGTGCTCTTCGAGCCTGGGATTATAACTATATCGGACTCTTCGACCTCTTCGGCCGAAGATATGTAGTTGAGCAAAACCCCTTTAGTACGCTCCAAAACATTAAAATCCGTAAAGTTCGATATGCTTCTTAAGGCTACGACTCCAACCTTGATAGTAGAATTTCCACTATCCTCGCGGCGCACTCTACGCTCCAACGACACAGAATCTTCTTGCTCGATCTCGACATCGTCGAGGTATGGCAAAACACCCAAAACAGGGACTCCAGTCAACTCTTCGAGGATTCTTCGCCCATCATTAAACAACTCTATATCGCCCCGAAACTTATTGACTATAACGCCTTTGATTAATTTTCGCTGCGCCTCGGGCAGCAACATCACCGAACCGTAGACACTCGCGAAGAGTCCTCCGCGGTCGATGTCGGCAACTAAGATCGTTGCGGCATTGGCATATTCGGCCATACGCATATTGACTATATCTTTATCCCAAAGGTTAACCTCAGAGATACTTCCTGCACCCTCTAAAACAACGGGGTTGTACTCACTTTGAAGGCGGTCGAAAGCTGCCTTAGCGTGCACGAACAACTCCTCGCGGTTATCGCGCCTGAAGTAATCCACCGCGCTCTTGTTGCCAACGGGCCTACCGTTGAGTATCACCTGCGAACTTTGGTGCGTAGTGGGCTTCAACAATATTGGATTCATGTCGGTGGTGCAAGCCAAGCCACACGCCTCGGCTTGTACAGCTTGCGCCCTACCAATCTCTAATTGGTCGGGTGTAGCATAGCTATTGAGCGACATATTTTGAGCCTTGAATGGCGCTGGCGAGTAACCATCCTGCACGAATATTCGACAAAAACCTGTGTTAATCACCGACTTGCCGACATCCGAACCTGTGCCAACGAACATTACATCTCTCATTTTTTTATCTTTCATAAATTATTAGACTCTATATTTCAAGCGCCACAGTATCGCCATATTCAACTTTCGCGTCGAAGGCATCTTGCAGCTGCACCTCGCCCGAGGCAACCATCATCGCTCGTATAAAACCGCCATGAGTCACAACCATAATATCGTCCTGGGCATCGATAATATCTTCCAAAAAACTCTTAGCTCTGCCGACCATCTCGACAAACGACTCTCCGCCAGGGGCAGGAATATTTAAGTAATCGTCGAACCAGGCTCGGCCCTCTGCCCTTTCGTAAATTTCGCTCCATGGCATAAGTTCCCAATCGCCAAAGTTAAGTTCTACCGTTCGAGGATCAATCTTTACCTCGCCCAGATTGAGCTCCTTAGCAATTCGTTGCGCAAGTTTGTCGCAGCGCTGCAAAGGCGAACTATATATTACTCTTGGGTTCAGACCACGAACGCGATCGATAATTTGAGGTAGATCCTCACTCTCGAACTCATCTCGCAAAGCAACATCGCTCACACCATAACATAGCTTTAAATCGAGCGCAGGTTGCGTGTGACGCTGAAGGTATATTGCCGCCATAACTATATGGTTTTAAACACAATAAGCGTTGCATAAAACAAAATTTCGCCGATTATCTGCAAAGCACCCAACGTATCACCTGTGAAGCCTCCAATTTGACGATATAAGTATGCGCGGAAAGCGACAAACAGCACTGCTAGCACTGCAAGGTACGATAGCGCAAAGCCCCACCCGAAAACAAAAAGCGGAAGCAAGCCAAACAAGGCTGCCACTACAACCCCCATCCAACTAATACCCAATGCCGACTGCGAGGCCTTCGACTGCTCGACCCTAGCGTAGGTCGATGTATGCACCATAAGAACTGGGGCAAAGCGGCTTGCGGCCTGCGAGACAATTAAAACGCATAGCAGGTAATCGGCAGCGAAAGAGTCCAGCAAGCAGTAGCGCAACATGAAAACCAAGATCAAACCTATGACACCATAGCAACCGATGTGGCTATCCTTCATGATTCTAAGGATAGCCTCTTTGCCGTAACCACCACCAAAGCCATCACAGAAATCGGCAAAGCCATCTTCGTGAAAAGCACCAGTCGAAAGAACCATCGTAATAATGGCCACCACCAAGGCTGTTTGGTACGACAAAAATAGCGACGAAAGGTAGAATGCACCACAACCTAGTGCCCCTACAATTAGCCCAACTAGTGGCAAATATTTAAGTGCACGACTCAATATTTCGCTTGTGCAGTTCACCTTAAAGGGTATCGGCACACGCGAATAGTAAAGCATTGCATTGAAAAAGGTATTCATCACTTTATCTTTAGAGGTATGCCCGAAATCATAGTATAAACGTCGTCCGCCGAAGCTGCAACGTGTTGATTCATCCAACCTTGCAAGTCGACAAAGGCACGAGTAGAGCTATCCATTGGAATCACTCCCATACCTATTTCGTTACTTACAACGATCACCGTAAAATCTTTTTCCAAGAAACGATCCCACTCTTTTTTAGCTTCGCTCAAACTTAGTTGCATATCGAAGTTGCAGCCACAAAATATATTGGTCAACCAAAGTGTAACACAATCCATCAGCACGACCTTGCCTTCGAGATCGAGTGACGAAATATAACGCTCTTCCTCGATATTGGTCCAATGTTCGCCTCGCGATGCTTTGTGGCGCTCAATTCGCTTTTCGAACTCTTTGTCCCAACACTTTGCTGTTGCTAAATATATTGGATTCGAGCTCAATTGTTCCGCCATATTTTGTGCAAAGTCACTCTTGCCTGAGCGCTGACCACCACTTATATATATAACTTTTCTCATTATCAACGTTAATATTCAACACCTTTGCGGCTTGCAACCCCCTGATCGAACGGATGTTTCACCTTTTCGATATAGCTCACATAATCGGCAAGTTCCATCACGCACGGCGTTGCACCTCGCCCCGTTAGAACCAACTCCAAATGTTTGGGCTTGCGTTCGATAAAATCGACTAAAACATGCTCTTCGATATAGTTATCGCGCACCGAGATTAAAATCTCGTCCATGATCAACATGTCGAACTCTTGCTCCTCGATGAGCCTCTTTATCTCTTCGATGGCTTCTACGCTCTCGCGTTTTGTCACCTCGGGGTCGATGGTTCTGTCGAGTTTGGGATGTCCTTTAGCAAAGTTTAGCACTGTGGCCCCCATGCCACGAAGAGCATCCATCTCGGTGTATCCATACCTTTCGGGGCGCTTATGGAAAGAGGTGTAGCATACCCTAAAACCACCACCTAAAGCCCTTGTTGCCAAGCCTATAGCCGATGTAGTTTTGCCTTTACCTTCTCCCGTATAGATATGAACTAATCCGAAATCCATCTACTCGCGAGCTATATCTAGTTCGAGCGCATGGAGCTTTTCGTCTTTGTACTCGCCAACAACACTATACTGCACTCGGTGGCTAAAGTTAGGTCCATCCACAACAAAAGAGTGATACTCGCCATTCTCGCCACACACGTCGAAACCGTGGTGCTCCAACATATTTTTGTAGGTCTCCATTGTCAAATAATCCGACAACAACGAAGCATATTTATGATCGTTCTTAACCGAGACAACCTTGGCAACAAAACCCGCATCGATAAAGTCGCGATATAGGTCGTGAACATCGATATTGAGAAGTGGGAAGATTGGTGTAATCCCTAATTCTTTGCACTGTGCAGTGATCCAGTCGAGGTGCGTTTGAAGGAAAATGTCACCAAAAACGCCATACTCTACACCATCCTCCTCTTTGAGTTTATTGATAGCACGTTGAAAATGGAACGTATACTCGTTGCCCTCCTCGATGGTCTCGCGAGTAAGTCTCACACCCATAGCATCAGCTTGAGCTTGAAGAAGGTCACCCGTTAGTCGGTGTGCGTTTTGAGTTGTTGCACGATTCATGTTAAGCAAGGTAACAATCTGAGCATCAGGGTTGTTAGTTTTAAATTTATGTAGCGCCAAAGAACAATCCTTGCCACCACTCCATGAGACAAATACTTTCATTATTTTATATTTTTTTGATTCAACTTCTTACAACAGAGCAAAAGTAATATTTTTCTCTTAATTTCGCCACCTAAATTAGAATAAAAAGTTTGATAAGATCAGTTTTTTCGCTAATTTTGCATAGTTTTTCACCTATTATAATATAAAAGATAAAACATGAACAACCCGATAATCTTTGTCTCACTGGGGCCAGGCGACCCAGAACTCATAACCCTTAAAGGATTGCGAGCACTTCAAGAGGCAGAGGTAATACTCACTCCCGCAACACGCAGCAGCAACAACACGGTTGCATCGCGCTCCAAAGATATTATCACAAGTTTAGAGATCGATCACTCTAAGATCGAACTTTTCTACGTTCCAATGTCGCGCATGCGCCAAGCAACCATCGACGCATACCAACAAGTGGCTGCCAAGGCTAACGGGCTAGCGAACAAAGGGTTAAAAGTTGTGATCACTGCCGAAGGTGATGCTGCATTCTACTCATCGGCCCAATACATCGAAGAGATGTTATGGGAGATGGGGGCACAAACCTCGCGCGTGGCTGGAGTTCCCGCGTTTATCGACTGCGCACGCTTAGCCAGCACACACATCGTCAATCAAGATACATCGTTCGAAGTGATTGCCCGCGTAGAATCGCCCGAGGTGTTAACCCATGCGATGAACCAAGATAAGAGCATAGTTTTGATGAAGATCTCGCAGTGGGAAGAGTCCATAAAAGCCGTTATCGCACAATCGCATAGCCACACATTCCACTACGTGGAGAGTTGCGGTGTCGACGGTAAAGAGTTTTACACGTGCGACAAAGAGGTGATTTTAGATCGCAAGTTCCCGTACTTCGCGATAATATTAATTAAACAAGAGGCCTAGATGTTAAACTACGTAAGAATTTTCTGCCTCTGTTACATATTTCTTTTAAGCTCGTGCGCAGACGGTGGCAGCAGCAAAGTCTCTGGTGTCAAGCAGGTTGCGCTTAGCGACAAAGAATTAAGCGAGATTGCCCAGGTTGAGATGGTAAAATATGCCGAAGGCTTCAAGGTCAAGGATTTCAATGGAGTCAAACTCGTTGAAATCACCGACCCCACTACCGCGAATTCGGCGATATATCGCTACGCCCTAGTGCCGCGCAACAGAGAAGAGGAGGTTGTAATTCCGCAAGGGTACGAACCATTGGAGGTGCCTTTGAGCAGAGTTATCTGCATGACCACCCTACAACTCTCACCATTTATCAAACTCGGAGATAGCGATAAAATCGTTGGTGTAACAAGCACTCGGTTCCTTCATAACGAGCAACTCGGCGAAAGGCTTAAAAGTGGCTCACTTTCTCGAATTGGTATCGAGGGGGAATTTGATACCGAAGTTGTGCTCTCGATTGACCCCGAACTAATTCTAATTTCACCATTTAAACGTGGCGGATATGACTCAGTGAAAAATCTTGGAGTTCCGATGCTAGCATACCTAGGCTACAAAGAGTTATCTGCTTTGGGACAAGCAGAATGGATTAAACTCGTAGGTCTACTTCTTGGCACAGAAGAGAAAGCCAACAGCACTTTTGCCGCTATCGAAGAGCGCTACACTCAACTTGTCGATTTGGTTAAAGATGTCGAAGATCGTCCAACGGTGCTTAGCGGCGAATTACATTCGGGAAACTGGTACGTCGTTGGAGGTAAAAGCCCTCTAGCTCAACAATTTCGCGATGCTGGAGCAGACTACTTCATGCAAAACAACAATGAGTCGGGGGGCTTCTACGTCGACTACGAAAGTGTCTATGCCCAGGGGCATGATGCCGATTTTTGGCGAATATTAAACAATTTTGAAGGCGAGTACAACTACGACAAATTGCTTGCATCGGATAGTCGCTACCTCGACTTCAAGGCCTTCGAAGAGCGCAATGTAATTTACTGCAATCTCCGCACAACGCCCTTCTACGAAAACACCCCGATGGAGCCCGAAGTTATTCTGGCCGACCTTATAAAGATCTTTCATCCCGACCGCCTGCAAGATCACCAACCTAAGTATTACTATAAATTGCAGGAGTAGATGAAACAACGCACAACTATATCATTTATAGCGATTTTGCTATTTATCGCCCTCTTCTTCTGCCTCAATCTAATCCTGGGAAGTGTCGCCATACCTTTTAACTCGGTTATGGATATTCTCACGGGTGGCGACGGAGGTTCCGCTGTATGGCAAAATATAATTTTCAAATCGAGAATGCCACAAACGATAACTGCAATTATTGCAGGTGCAGGGCTATCGATCAGCGGATTACAGATGCAGAGTGTATTCCGCAATCCTCTGGCGGGCCCCTCGGAACTCGGTGTGAGTTCTGGTGCAAGCTTGGGTGTGGCATTTATTATTCTGCTGGCTGGACGCATCGGCGGTGGCGCTCTTAGCAATATGGGAATCTTTGGGGAGGTCGCAATCTCGACTGCTGCAATTATTGGCGCAGGAGTTGTTATGCTGATCATTTTGGCTATCTCGCAACGCGTACGTGGAAACGTAACCCTTTTGATCATTGGCGTTATGATTGGTTATATCGCAACAGCAATTATCGGAGTCCTCAAATTTTTTAGCACCGACGAAGATGTTCACGGCTACGTAATTTGGGGCCTTGGAAGCTTCTCGAAAGTTTCTTCGGGGAGTATTATTCCATTTGTAGTAATTATGGCCGTGCTTATCCCCTCGTCGTTTCTACTTATCAAGAAGTTGAACCTCATGCTTTTAGGCGACCAATACGCAGCGGGACTAGGGCTAAACATCAAAAGTGCTCGACGGCAGGTGATAATCTCAGCATGCGCCCTAACCGCTATAGTTACAGCATATTGTGGCCCCATTGTTTTCCTGGGTTTGGCTGTGCCACACCTATGTCGCACGATCTTCGCAACGTCGGATCACAGAGTGTTGATGCCCGCAGTAACACTCGTCGGAGCACTCTTGGCAATGATCTGTAACCTTGTGGCTCGAATGCCTGGTTTCGAGGGTGCATTGCCCATAAACTCAGTCACAGCACTTATTGGAGCCCCAATAGTAATTTATGTCCTTTTTGAAAGACACGCACCAAAGTACAATTAGACATGAAGAATACCAATAGAGATAAGACCATTGTACTAGACTCGCTTTCGATAGGATACCGCGAGAGGTGTGTCATATCAAACATCAATGCAACAATTTATAGTGGCGAACTCACGTCGCTACTAGGTGCAAATGGTGTTGGAAAATCTACACTACTTAGGACAATGACTGCCAATCAGCCAAAATTGGGTGGCGATATATATTACAACGGCCAAGAATTATCGACCTATAGTCAAAAGAGCCTTTCAAAGATGATCGGTATCGTGCTTACGGAGCGAGTAACGATCAAAAATATCACGGTCTTCGAACTAGTAAGCTTTGGTCGAAGCCCCTACACGGGCTTTTGGGGCAGCATCTCGGAGCAGGACAAAAAGATAATTAAGGAGTCGCTGCAATTGGTTGGCATTGAACACCTTGCCAACCGCATGGTGCAGACTCTCAGCGATGGCGAACGTCAAAAGGCAATGATCGCCAAGGCGCTCTCGCAGCAAACACCAATCATTCTGCTCGACGAACCCACAGCTTTTCTCGACTTCCCGAGCAAGGTCGAAATTATGCAACTCCTTCACCGCTTGTCGCGTTTGACTCGCAAAACAATATTTATGTCGACACACGACCTGGATCTCGCTCTACAGATCAGCGATCGCATTTGGCTTATGGATGGCCAAAGGGGTGTAAACACAGGAATCCCCGAAGATTTAGCCCTGGATGGCAGCCTAAGCAACTTTTTCGAGAGAAAGGGAATAGCCTTCGATCCATGCACAGGACTCTTTAGGGTCGACAACAGCATCTCTCTTGAGGTGGAGTTAATAGCAAAGAAAGGTAATGACAATAGAGCGCAGATGGTGCGTAAAGCTCTTTTGCGCTGCGGAATAGCCACACAAGAGAATCTACCTAACAGCGAATACAGCATTTTAGTTGACACCGAGCAAATCACCCTCACCTCAAAATATGGGCAACAGACAATTTGTTCGAATATCGAAGAACTACTTAATATTATTGTAAGGTGATCGCGATATTTGGAGGCACCACAGAGGGTCGAATTGCTGCCCAAGTGTGCGACAAAGCAGCAAAGAGGTTTATATACTCCACCAAAGGTGATGAGCAGCAACTTGTTACATCGCATGCCCAAAGATTTTTTGGAGCCCTAGATGCAGAGCAAATCATCGAGTTGATCACACAACAAAACATAAAACTAATAATTGATGCGGCACATCCTTTCGCGCAACAATTACACTCAAATATTGCCCAGGCGGCTCAAAGGTGCAAGATAGATGTTATTAGGTTTGAGAGAGCGGAGCAAGCTATCGAGCATAGCAACATTCAATATTTCGACTCCTTGCGCGATGTTATTGAGCATATCAAAAGCAACAATATAGAGAATATTTTGTCTCTAACAGGTGTTAAATCCTCCACTGCGCTCTCCGCTATTGCTCTGAAACACAACGTCTTTCTGCGGATTATGGATCGTGAATCTTCGAATAATATACTCTTAGAGTCAGGCTTTCCAGAAAAGAATGTAATATATTACAATCTGCTTTCTTCGAGCCAGGAACAAAATAATTATGAGCTGTGTGGTAATCTTAGCATCAAGGCCATTGTAACCAAAGAGAGCGGAAAGAGTGGCGGATTCGAAGCTAAAGTTGAGATAGCAAAGAGATTAAACATCCAACTCCTTGTCATAAAGCGACCTTGTATGCCGCAATTCTCGAAAACCGTATATGGCGAATTCGGTTTGCGTAGAGCCATAGAGGAGCTACTGCCTTGCTTCTTTGAACTTCACACAGGTTTCACCACGGGGTCGGCAGCTACAGCAGCGGCGGCGGCGGCCTTGAACACCATAATTAATGGTTACCACACATCAAACACAGAGATTATATTGCCCAATGGCGAACCGATAGAGATAGCCTCGCGATTAATTGAGCAGCGAGGCAGCGAGGCAAAATGCTGTGTTGTGAAAGATGGGGGCGACGATCCCGACATCACACATCAGATTGAGATCTGTGCTACGGTGCAGCTCTGCAAGTCCGATGCACTCAGGGTTGAAATCTGCGGAGGTGTGGGAGTAGGCAGGGTCACCCTTCCTGGCATCGGCATCGAGGTTGGACAAGCCGCCATAAATCCAACGCCCCGAGCAATGATCGAGGATAATATTTCAAGAATTGCTACTTGCGCAGGAATTAACGAGCTTATAAAGATAAAGATCGAAGTGCCACAAGGCGAGATGATAGGTGCGAAAACCTTTAATCCTAGGCTAGGTATCTTGGGTGGCATATCGATCCTCGGCACCTCGGGAATCGTTCAACCCTTCTCAGCCGAGGCTTTTCTGGAGGCTATAGATCGCCAAATAAATATAGTCAAGGCGCTAGGACACGACAAGTTAGCCATAAATTCTGGCGCTATGAGCGAACGATATATCAAAGCGTACACCCCCAATCTACCGCAACAGTGTTACGTTCACTATGGAAACCTTATCGGGGCGACAATTCAACTTGCAGCACAGCAAGGGATCAAACACCTCTACGTTGGTTGCATGATTGGAAAAGCTGTAAAATTAGCAAAAGGAATGTTGGACACTCACAGCAAAAAAGCAACTATAGATAGAGATTTCATATTGGAATTGGCATCGCAAACCCAATGTTCGACCACCACAAAAGAGAAAATCTTAAAGATAACGACAGCCCGAGAGTTATGGAATATAGTCCCCACCGACGAGTGTAAACTCTTCGAGGCTATAGCGGAACACTGCTTCTCGCACTGCAAGTCTCTATTTACGGATGGAGTGCTCGAATTTATACTCATCGGCGAAAGTGGCAACGTCGAAGCAATAGTTAAAGGATAAAAATCCCCTCAAAACGCATATCATATAATGCGAATTGAGGGGATGGGAAAGGTGGTGGGGACCACCCTATTGTTATTGTATCGAAGACTACAACGTGCGAGTACCTGCCACTATATCACTTGGCACCTCGTCGACACGAATATAGGTGCGCTTCTCGCAGCTATCGTAGTCGGTCCACTCCATAGTGTCGGCAGTGAAGCTCGAAACGATATAGTCGCTACTCCAAGTTTCTAGGAATTGCGCGTAGTAGTAACCCGAGATAACTGTTAGAGAGCTGTCATCTTCGTCTGCTTCGATGGTGTAGACTCCTGTTTCGCTTTGCGCAAATGCAGAGTCGAGATTGTAGTAGAGTTCAAACTCTTGTTCATCTTCATCTGAGAGCAAGAAAGTTATATAAAAATAGGCATCACCTTCTATCGCCTCGCCATTGAGCGACGACAGCTCCCACACACCGCGCATATTACGATAGTTGATAACAATCTGATCGCTTGCAGGATCTTGATCGTCGGAATCGCTACAGCTCACAACACTCAATGCTGCAAGAGCCACAACGAATAGGTTAAAAATCTTCTTCATTACTTTATCTTTAATTTTTTGTTTCAAATTTTACATATATAGTTCTTTTCGATGGAGCGACATTTAACCCCTCTAAGATAATTGGGTAGTTATTGCCCTTCGAATTCCAACTCTTTGGATCGAAAGAAATTACTAAATCCGCCTCGGCTCCAGCCTCGATCACCGCAGGTTCTGTTCTAAATGACAACCCAGAGGGCAGTTGACCCTTCATAACACCGAGTTGAAGCGGAGAATCGCCGTCGTTAACACAAAGTATTCTCTCGACTTGAGCCTCCGACTGACTTGCGAATGTGACACTCCCCTGGCGTAATTTTAGAGCACCTAAGGAGTATGGGTAAAGTCCCGAGAGATCCTCCGAAGGGGTTGCTTCGCCACTAATGGTAAGCAGAGCCGAAGGAGAAGTAGATGAAAGCGACGTATAGAGTAATATTCTACGATTTATCGCTCCTGGATACCCTTTTGGCAAGTAGCTAAACTCTACAACTGCACTTTGGCCATCGCCGATCGGACTCTTTGGATAACTCACCGACACACAACTACAACTTGTCGTGGCTTTAGTAATTACGATTGCTTCGCCACAAGTGTTTCGAAATGTAAAGGAACCTACGACTTTGGTTTCATCTTCTGAAATTACGCCTAGAGAGTAGGTGCTTTTATTAAATATAAGTTTGTCGGCACCCTCCGCTAAGTCGGGATTCTCCATCTTACGGATAAGGTCGTGGCGAGGATCGGCAGATTGCGCATGGAGTGCAGCACTCCCAAAAAGGAGCGCTACAACCATTGCTGCATATCTTTTTACAATCCTCATACTACCCTACAACCATCCGTTGTTTACATCGCGAACTATAACTGTGATCGTTTGATCTGCCCCACCAGTCGATGTGATCTTAACTGTTGTCGAACCCGTAGCAACACCTGTTATAGAAAGCACCGTTCCAGAAACTGTCGCGGTAGCTATTGCTGTCGATGACGAAGTTGCTGTAAAGCTCATCGAAGCGCCGTCGACAAAGTATTGCGACAAATCGTCTGTAGCAAGTTCACCTACTTCGAGCGTATAATTAGGAATCTTCATTGCAGTTCCTGTGCTAGAGTCCATCACGTTGTCGAGCATCAATTTTGCATCGATGATTCCCGTTCCCATTTTACCTGCATAGCGCGACAGGCTAACTTGTTCGAGGTTCTTATCGGGGTCGCCCGAGTAGTAGTATGCGTAGGTTTTAATGCCTGTATAGTACTCCTCCATTGAACGTGTCGATGCTTTAATAATATCCATAAATGCCTCAGCCTTATAGTGTTTCTTTAGCTTGTAAGCCTTCGAAAGACCAAGTGCTACAACACCCGACACGATTGGACACGCCATCGAAGTACCATCCATATAGTCGTAATAGATCGTACCATAATCTGGCGTTGGTGCAACTAGAGAATATATTGAACCATGGCTTGTTAGCTCGTAGTCGAAGTCGCCACCTGGTGCCGAAACACTCATGCGAGAATCATAATTGGTATACGAAGCAGGTGTGTAGTCGGCCGAAAGAGCACCTACAGAGATATAGTCTTGGTAGCGCGAAGGATAGCAAGCCTGCGAAGCGTATTCGTTACCACTTGCAAAGATCGCAATACCACCATCGATAACACCATTTGGCGAACCTGCATTATTAATAAAGTAATCTAGGGCCTCTTTTTCAAGTGCACTACCCGACAACCATTCGTCATCTTCGGCATAACCCGCAGTGTTTGGATAACTTGCAGCGCCAGAGTTGTAACCCCAGCTACATTGCAAGATCACAGCGCCATTATCCGCAGCATATTTCATCGCTTGAGCCTCCTGGTATTGCGAAACCATGTTGTAGCCATCGATAATTTGGCATACCATGATTCTCACGCCATCGCCATTGTCGCCACCACCTGCAATACTCTTGATACCTATGTCATTGTTGTTGACAGCAGCAATCAATCCTGCAACGTGGGTTCCGTGACCAGTATCACCCGAGCTATCATAACTAATAATACCTTTATCCAGCACGAAGTTGTAGCCGTAGTAGTCTCCCGCATAACCATTACCGTCGCTATCTACGGTGCTTGCGAAGGTTTCGGCCTCATTTGTCCACATATTTGCTTGAAGATCTGGGTGATCGTAGCAAACACCCTCGTCGAGCACAGCTACGATAATCGAAGGATCACCTGTTTCGATAGCCCACGCCTCTTCTGCGTTGATGTCGGCACCTGCGATACTCTTGGTTAGAGTACCCTCGTTTTTCAAAAACCATTGCTCAGCATATCCATCGGCCTCCTTTACATCGGTTGCCGATGCCGCAGCCCTTGTTGCGCCATTAGTCGAAGTTATACGACGCTTGCGATCGAAAAGAGGAGTCAATGTTCGTGCATACTCCACAATCTCAATATCTGGCGAAGCTGCTAGCTCTGCTGCGACAGTTGCAAGATCGAGCTGATCATCGAATTGAACCACATACCAAAGGTGAAGGCTATTCTCGCGTGTTATCTCCTCGCGATCGCTTGTAATTGGAAATACTCGTTTGAGTGAATAGGCAGAGATATTATCCAATTGAGAATCGACAGTTGCGATGCCACTTCGTGTCATCTCCATCTTACCCGAACGGGTAGTTGGCGCAGACAAATCGAGCGATGATGATGCCGACGATCTAAATTTAACCAAGATTTCACCTTGGCGTGCATCGACTGGATTGTTGTAAATCGCAGCAGTTGGAGCGGTATCAACCGACACATTTGTGTCGATCGATACATCTTTTGTACACCCCGCTACAAGTAGCGCAAGTGAAATAGCATATATTTTATTTTTCATTACCATCATATATTTTATAGTGTTTCATCCGTCTGGTCATCAGTATCCCAGTACTCGTACTCCTCTGCCAAATATTCATAAACATTGTAGTAATAATCATAACTAACTGGAGAGTTATCAAATCCTGCAACATCGCCCTCGCGATCGAGTCCATCTTGAGTGAAAATCAACGTCTCGGGATCCCATAGCGACAATTGAGGGTGGTAAAGTATCCAATCGGGGATGTTACCTGTCAAACGGTTTAGATTCAAACGAAGCTCAGTTACGTGGGGCAACACCTTTTTGACTCTACCAACCAAGTAGCTTGGCAAAGTGTCGCGCCCTGCTTCATTCTTCGAGTTTTCGATGTCTTCGTCGGTGTAGTAACCCCATGAATCATCATCTGGAATATTTCCGTAGAAATAGTTCACTCCTAGCGCCAAAGTCTCTAATGTCTCCCACTCGAATAGATATTGTAAATGGTCTGACTCTAAATCCTCCTCAAGGCCTATTCCGCCATAATCCTCGATAATATTCGACAAGTCGGAGTAGGATGCCGATTGACATGCCGTGATTCTAAACTCTTTAAGTCCAGGGAAGTTTGTAGGATTAACCTCTGTTGGAACTTTGATAAAGTTATTTATCGAGATGTCGAGTGTCTCCAACACGCCTTGCTGACCTAGCTCCAAGAGCGATGGGTCTAACTCGTCGATACCGTAAGACATAATTTCGAGATACTTCAAGTTTTTGAAGCAATACTCTCCATCTTCGTCCTTATCTGCCCAGAAGTCGTTGATACTAAGATCTTTAGTCGAAGCATTGGTATTACCACGAATCATGATTGTCTCGGCAGCACGCAAGTAAGTAAGCTCGAAAGGAAGCGCCTCGTCGGTACTTGGCATAAAGAATAGAACGCTACGCACGCGACCCACATAATCCTCCGATGGAAGGTCCGAGTCTGTAGTTTCCCACAACTCAACATCGCTCCAATACATCATTCTCTCGGTTGACCAATCGTAGCAACCAAGGTTGCGAGCAACTGCAACTAGAGCCAAGGAGTCTCCCTCGGGAGTTTGCTCGATAATATCACCCGCCTTTTGGGTAACTGTCACGCTTTGGTTAGTTGCAAGCTCCAACGAAGAGTCTGTTGGGATGAAATTAACGTAACCTGTACGGATCTCGGGCGCTGTGTTTTGAGTCCAGTCGACCTCTAGGGTAAATGTCTTAGGGGTGTAACCAGTGTCGGAAAGGCTAGCTAGGTTTGTAGCAAGATCCGATGTCGAATGCGACAACCAGTTGATCGACGAACCTTCGTCATTGATAGTCTCGATCGAGAAGGCAACATTTGTTGTCACTTCAATTTCAACTGTACGCTCGCCGTAGGCAGCATAGTTTTCCAACTCAACCTCCGTAATATCGACTAAGATCTCTTTCGAAAAACCAAATTGAGTTACCTTAACAGATTTAGTCTCTGTAGAAACTGCCGACCCATCGGCAAAGTAACTAAAGGTAACGTATCCTACACGCGACTCATCTAATTGAGTGGTGTTAATAGTAAAAGTACAAGTCTCGGTACCGTATCCGTTTGCAGGAGTAACGGTAATCCACGATGCTTTACCATCGTTATCTACGTAGCTTGTATCTGCCACCCATAATTTATTGGGGGCACTTACAGTAATTGTCTCTGTACACAACTCGGGACCAACTGCAATAGAGTCGGTATTAAGAGCGAAAGAAACCTCAAGATTATCATCTTGTTGACATGCTGCAAGGCTAAATGCAGCTAAAAGCGTAATAAATATTCTTTTTTTCATCATCATCAAAATTTTAATAGATTCCCAAATAAGTACAGTTCCTAATATCTTGTGTCTTATCGTAGTATAGGTAGTAGTAACCATACTCGATGTAAGCACAAATAGACGAAGCATCCATCTTCAAGTTTGGATTGTCTGAAACATCGAGAAGATAAACATAAGGCGACAAGGTGTCGGTGATCTCGCGAATATCGTTTGAACCAATAAAGAAACCTGCCAATGCAGTGTGGCTAGTGATATCCGATGGCCATTCTGTCAAGATACGATTACCTGCGCTATCGCGTTGACCACGAACAATATAAATTGTAAGATAGGCGCTATTTGCAGGGTAAATTGGCACAGAGCTAAACGCATTGTACGAAATATCCAAACCATAAAGGTAAGGCAAGTTAATACCATTCATCTGATCGGGAACCTCCGATAGGTAGTTACGATTAAGGTCGATAGATTCTGTGTACCAAACAGTTTCGCCAATAAAACAATCATCTTCGAACTCTGCAAGGCGATTATTCGATATATTCATCGCATTGACCCACGACTCAGTTTGAGCAAAAACAGCTGGGTAAGCAGTTAATTTGTTGCCACTAAGGTCGAGAGACAGTGTACTAATACCGTTAAAGGTGCTAGCATCTGGGATCGACGAGATCTCATTGTCGGCAAAGCTAACAGAGTCGATTGGAATATCGTCTTGGTCGAAGAAGTTAGGCATAACCGTCAATAGGTTGTTGCTAACAGATATTGTCTCAAGGTCACATGTGTCACAGAAATCGTCTGGCATGTAAGTGATGCTGTTGTAATCCAAGTACAACTGCACTGGGCAGAAGTTTGGCGCCGAAGGAACCGTGTCAATCTCGCAAATAATAGCCATCAGCAAACTTAGGTTTATTGCGTTATCGATCGACTGAGGTATCTCGGTAAGCGATGTACTGTTACAATATAGAAGTTGCAAATACTCGATATTTGGGCCGCTGAAGAGCGCATCTAAACCTGCATCAATATCGGCAGATTCCCAATGTGTATTCTCGGCAACGTTCAATGCTACAAGGTAAGGAAGGTCGACAAGTTCGAGTGGGAACTTCTCCATATCTTGACAGTTGTAGATCTCCACATCGGTCAATTTTTCGAGCTTCGCCATGCCCGATGGTAGCCCTGTAAGTTTACCATTGGCAATATAAAGAGTTGTCAAACTCTCAAGATCACAGAACTCCTCTGGCAAAGAAGTCAGACCGTTGCAATATTTACCGTGTGACACATCGGCACGAGTTATCGACGACTTGTCGACGTAGTAGCTTCCAGTTGCCTGATAATCGAGCAGGTCTTGAGTAACTGTAAGTCCACCAGGGATCTCTTTGCCAGCCGAAACGTATGCTTGGCGCAAGAGTGGCGAAATTGCAGATTCCATTGGATTGCCAATACGGCTATCGACGTATGCTTTACCCATATCCATACGAGCTGCGGCATAAGTTCCATTTACGGCCATACCTTGAAGACTAGAAGCATACACATCGGCATTGGTATCGTTGTGTGTACCCAAGTAGAGTTCGACTAGTTGGGTCAACTGACCAATCTCGGCAGGCATATCGCCCGAGAAACCAAACTCGCTGAGGGTGATCGAAGCAACACGACCATTCGAGTGGAGCGTGACCCCTGGTTGGTAACCCCAAAGATCGACATCTTTATTAAAGTCCCAGTTGGCACCTTGAGCGTATGACTCTCCGTAATAGCTCCAATTCTCGCCATCGAGCGCTTCCCAAATAACTTTCAAAGCTTGGTAATCTTTGATATATTCTGGGGTGTCGTCGCCTTGGCTTGCGATAGAGATAGGAATCTCTGCTTCGGTAACCACATTATCTTCGACTTCGAAAGTTATCGTCTCAGAAGGTGATCCACTTGCAAGTTCAGACTTTGTTGAACTGTAGAACGAATACTCAGTAACAGTCCACTCACCTGCTCGCAGGTTAAACAATGAGTCAGAATCGAGAATCAACGATTGATAGTTGCTGTTCGACTCATCGTAGGTCGAGTAGATACTAATTGGAATAGAGTCACATTCAATAGCACCAGTAGCGTGCGATAGAGACAGTTTAGCGTAGTAAGTACTCGTTAGCAATGCAAAATCTTCGTAGATGCTCTCCTCATCGGCACGAGTATCGATAAAGTTCTTGGTGAATGTGAAACGAGCATGACCTCGTTCTACGGTTTGTGCCGTAAGGTCGTAAACCTCCATTGCACCACCCGAAGGTACTACAATCTCGAACTCGTCCATTGTAGAGGTGTAGATCTCTTTTTCGCTAACATTAAAGAGTTTAAAGCTAGCAACCGTGTAGTCGCCACTAAGAAGAAGTAGTTTCTCTGATTGTAGACCATACTCCGAGTTAGTGTCGTCGTAAGCCGACATGGTGATAGTCTGCGTGATGGTAGTACTTCCATAGCGGAAAGTGATCTCCATGCGTTTTGCTTCGTTCAAGTAGTCAAGTTCGTTATCGTTAGCCTTCGAGCTAACATACGAAGCCTCCTTGTAGAGCTTAAATTGGACATAACCGTAGTTGTTGCCCGATGCCTCAATATCCGCATCACTCGTACAGCTGACAAAGGCTGTAGCAACGAGAGCGAGAAGCATCACAAATTTGAATATATATGATTTCATCATAAAATTGGTAACTTAGTTTGTTTTATCTGCCGTTATGACTATTGTGTAACTTGTGTACAGTTAATATATACAGCGTTATCTCCGTCGCTATTCTTAAGAAGAATATAACCAGTCTTCGATCCAGTTGTCGTAGACGAGGCATAGGTCATAGAGATGGTAAAATATTCGTCTGTACTCTCGCAACTCAACCAGTCGCTACTCGATGGGTCTACGGTGTAACCCGTAGAGTTCGAAGTTCCAAGTGGGAATTTAAACAACGCTCCACCTGTGCCAGCAAAGTTGACTTTAAATATAGCATCTGTAGGAACGCCATAATCTTCTGCGATATATTTAGCCGCAGTGCCTGTTGGGTCGTACTGCGTGATTTCTGCATCAACAGTGTTGTATGCAACGCCGTAAAAATCTAAAAGCACTTCGGTAATCGAACCCTCTTGATATAGGTAGTCGATAAGGTATGGAGTGTACTCCTCTTTAATCGCTCCCGCGTCGTCGTAGAGGTCAGCAATTGAGTCATAGGTGACAGATGAAGGGAATACAAATATAGCCGCCGCACGATCCTCCGACTCTTCGTTTTCGTCGACACTAATCCATCTAATAAACTGCGTTAGGTAATCGTAGGTTGTATCCTCAATATCGCTGTAACCTGTAATAGAATCTGAATCATCGTAAGAATAGCTTTGAGAGGGAGTGATATTTACCCAATCGGCAATTTCGCTCTGCTCCGAAAGTGTTCCATCCGCTTGGCATATGATAGCTACTGGCTCCGCAAGCGAAGGGTTACTCTCTACGACACATACAAATTCGTAGTAGCTCCATCTTTGTGCTTGAACATAAGAGTAGAACGTTGCATCTGCATCGAAGTAGAATCCATCGTAGGTGTCAGATCTAATAAGGTGCATAAATCCTTTTGCCCCTGGAGTTTCGATGTTGAGCGAATATGAAATATCGCTATTTGTTTGACACACGATATTGATTGTTGCCTCCATCTTTTCAGTGTCGAGATAGTCTGCATACGAAGTTTTCAAGAAATCTTCAAACACATCGCTTGCCGAACCCTCGGTTTGAATAGGATCTGAGATATTATTCTCGATCCAATCTGGAATACCCTCGATTCTCCATGGGAAATTCGCAGAGAAAGTAATCTTCTCTAGGTATGAAGTAGACATATCGTTCCAGTCGATAGACAATACTTGGTCTATATCCAGAGCATCATATTCGTAGGTCTCATAGTTTTGAATTGAGAATGTAATTTCAGGCTCGTTACCCTCGCGAGTAAGGATTGCTATTACCTCTTGGTCGCCGCTACTAACGGTAAGTGTAATTTTACCCTGGTCATCACCAAAGTCCATATTATCGTCGCCGACTAAAACCGTGATGCTAAGATCGCTTCCAGCTTGGCCTGATAGAGTTTTAGCAAATGTGCCGATCTCCTCATTCTTAAAGGTAATCCACGACACATCGGCGCTAGCGCTCCATGCCGACTCCGAAGCGAAACTAATTGAATACTGCTCGTAAGCAACAACATCTATCGTCTGAGCATTTTCATCATTTGTGTCGCCTTGAGAGTTGTCATCATCATCGTCGTCCTGGTCGCCGCCAGTGTTTCCTCCCGTACCATCTTCTGTTACGTCGTCGTCTAAATCAACTGAAGCATCTTCGCACGAAACAATTAATGTCGACATAAATGCAAACAATGCAAAATATCTTAAAATTTTCATATTATTATTGTTTTATCAATTATTAAAAACCGTACGTTAGATAATACTCAGCCTCTCCTTCGGAGATCCATTCGAAGATACAGTAGTAAGTTCCAACTGTACCAACATCGTTAACATATACGTCGTGTACCAAATATGCAAAACCTTGACAGTTGTTATAGAACGAGAAGTAGTTTGAGTTCAGATCGGTACGCACCCAACCGTCGCCGTAGGTGTAATCGAAGAGTTTGCGCGAGTTGGCAATAACCTGACCATCTTCCATCTCCAATTCGGGGTAGAGCGGGTCATCGGTGTTGAAGCTCACGCGAAGGTCGTAGTTATCGCGGAAAATATCACCATCACTCATCCAATCGCGAATGATAATTGTCTTACCCTCCTCATCGTCTGGGTCAACATCTGCCCAAACTAGCGAGTTCCAGTTGTAGTAACTCATTTCGTAAGTAAAACTAGAGGTAAGTAGGATATACCCTGCGAATTGATTTACATCGAAGTCACAAACTTTTGCAAACACAACATCGATTCTATCTGAATCGGGGTAGAGGTCCCATTGGAACGACTCGCGGCTCGCCAAACGAAGTCTTACACCAATCGAGTCGGTAGATTCCATGCTTGAGTGAACTCCAGCGATTTTAACAGCTCCTGTGGTTTGCCCCGCTTCGATTACAACTGTGTTCGAAACAAGATTGTAGTGCACGCCCTCGATGGCTGTGCTGATAGAATCGTCGACCTCGACAACGAAGGTGCGATCGTAATCTTCGGCTGTAGTAGCCGCAACTACGATGTCTACCTCGCGGTCGTCGGAGTAGATAGGACAGGTCACCAACGTATCCGAAAAACCAACATACGCAGGACCTTTGTAAAAATTATCGCTCTCCTGGCAACTAAAGGCTAGTGCGAAGAAGGCTAAAACTAAAAGTGAACTATACAAATTTTTCATTTTCACATTTCTATAAATTAATAACCCTCATTTTGAACAATTTGCGAACCTGGAGCAGTAATCTCGTGGTTAGGAATTGGCCACACGAAACGATAGTCGCCAGCCTCGATAACCAAATCGCTGTTGGTTTCAACCGTGCTAGTTTGAGCAGTACGCTCAAAGCCCATATTCCAACGCTTAAGATCGCTTAGGCGGAAACCTTCCATAAAGAGCTCTTTGGTGCGCTCCTCCGAGATTGTCTCAAGCCAGTTGCTCGATGTGAGGTTAAATGAACCAGAACCCGTACGAGCTACAGTAAGTGTTGTGAGGTCTGCTGCGGCCGAGGTATAATTGCCCTTTTGCGCATAAGCCTCTGCTCGGATCAAGTATTGTTCTGCAAGACGGAATACTTTTGGCATGTTGGTGTATAGGATGTCGCTTGAAATGAAATCACCATTTCCCCAATACTTATATATCAAAGGCCATGTCAAAGCGTGTGAATATCCAGTTGTAACTTCCATAAAGTAATAACTATAACGAGAATCATCAGAACTATAACTATTCAACACCCACGATGCAGGAACGTAGTCAGGGTAAAAGTCAACATAGTTGTAGTTGAAAAATACCGAACCTAAAGCTCCGCCATAAGAGTTTAGAGTCATACCCACTTTCCAGATAACCTCGTAAGAGCTATCATAGTGCCACATATAGCCAATATCGTTATAAGTATACGTACTGTCATAATTGTAGTCTGTAGTAGCTAGTGCATAAATATCGCTACGATCATCGATCACGCGCGACGAGTAGTCGATTGCATTGTCCCAATCCTCCATATTGAGGTATACGCGAGCGTAAAGAGCCTCGACAGCGCCCTCGGTGAAGAACATCGCATCGGCATAGTCTTCATTGATCAACTCGGCCGCCTTCGAAAGGTCGGAAAGAATCAAATCGTAGGTTTCGCGCAGTGTCGAACGAATTGCGACAGCTGGATCTGAGTAACTTGTCGAGATGATCATACCGCTATTAGCTTCGTCGGCGATCTCTTCGGTGTAAGCTTTACAGAAGATGCGAACAAGTTCCGAGTAAGCCAAAGCACGCGCGAAGTAGACCTCGCCAGTATAAAGGTCGAACTCTGCGAAATCTTCCTCTTCGACGATTGAACTTTCAACGCGATCTACATACTCCAAGTAGAAATTACATTGACCAACAATGCCGTACAAAGAGGCATAAATACCTGTGATTGTCGAATCGTCTGCCGTAATATCCCAATCCCAGAAGTCACCATAAGAGTTTGAAAAGCCATCGACAGCATAGACAACATCGGCTTGAATATCTTGCGCCAAAACCATCGACCCAGAGTAGAGATAACTACTCTTCATTGCTGCGTAAATTCCGTTGAGAGTCTGCTCGGCATCCGACAAAGATTGCATCGATTCAGATTCGAGGAGCGAATCCGTCGGATACTTCTCCAAACACGAAGTGCTTAGAGCCATAACAGCGATTAAAATTATATATTGTATTTTTTTCATATTGCTTCGCGTCAAATTAGAATGTTAAATTTAGACCAAGTGTATATTGACGAGACATTGGGTAAGCCGCCTGATACATGTTACTAACACCTTCGGGGTCTAGTCCTGTAAACTCTGTGAAAGTCAATAGGTTATGACCTTGAACATAGATTCTTGCTGCGCTGATAAAACCAGTGGTTTTAAGCACCGAAGATGGAAGATCCCAGTTGATTGTCAAATTCTTTAGACGTAGGAACGAAGCATCTTCTAACAGGCGAGAGTCAAATTCGGTGTATACGCCATGTCGAGGAATGTCGGTAATGTCACCTGGTTCCTGCCAACGATCCAACAACGCGCTAGATTGGTTGTACGAAACAAAGCGGCCGTTACTTTCGTCGAAGTAGCGGTCATTGTTCATCACCCAACGATCTGCAACCCACGAGAATTGAACATCCATAGAGAGGTTTTTCCAACCTACAGAAGTACCAAAACCACCTTGCCATGGAGCAATGTAACTCTTGTCGAGGAGAACCTTATCCTCGTCCTTTAGCTCGTTGGTAATGTCGCCATCGGCAGTATACCAAAGTGCATCGCCGTTGATTGGGTTAACACCCGCATACTCGTTGATGTAGAACGAACCTAGAGACTCGCCCACTACCATCATATTAAATGTTTCGCCATACTCGTATGACTGAACACCGTTATAAAGTTCTGTGATTTTATTTTTGTTGTACGAAACATTTGCAAAAAGCGACCAACGGAATTTTGGTGTAGCGATTACAGTCCCCGAAGCCGAAATTTCGATTCCTCGGTTGACCATAGCTCCCATATTTTGCCACTCGTAACCGCCTACCGACGACGTAGAGTAGTTTACAGGGACAGCCATCAACATATCTGTTGTCTTTTTGTTGTATAGGTCGATCTCTAAACTAGCACGGTTGAAGAAGCCCATTCTTAACGAAAGGTTTGTTGTGAAGAGTTTCTCCCACGTTAGCTCGCTATTTCCCTTGCTCGATGGGTACACACCTGGCATCTCGACGTAGTCGACACCACCCGACACGAGTGCCAAGTGTTCGTAGTTGCCAATTGACGAGTTACCCGAAGTACCTGCACTAAATGCTACTTGTGCGGTTGTAAGCCAATTGTTGCCAGCCATAAATGACTCATTGCGAGCGTTCCACAAAAGACCTGTAGACCAGAACATACCCCAACGGTTGCCCTCGGCGAAGCGCGATGAAGCATCGCCACGAAGCGAAAGGTCGGCATAGTAACGATTGTCGTGACTATACTCAGCGCGGCCAAAGAACGATAGGTAGCCGTAGCTATATTCGCTATCTGTCCATGAGCTTGCAGCAGTACCAGTCGATACCGAAGTTAAAGCGTCGTTAGTTTGACCATAAGTTGCCACCGAGAAAGAGTCGGCGTAGAAGTCGACACCCTCTTGACCCAAAAGGAAATTCAATGAATTTTTGTCGTCGACATCGTAGCTATAGTTCACCGTATTAGTCACCGAAAGCGTTTGATAAGCAACAAACGAGCGACCAGCGTATCCCGAATCATTGTTAGGAGTGTAGCTTGGATAAGATTCGGCTGAAGTCAAACCTTGCAAAAGGTCGTAACCAAATTGTGAGCGGATAACCAAATTCTTAATCGGGGTGATCTCGACAAAGGGTTGAATCATCAATCTAAATTTCTCGCGCTCAAGTGGATTGTTTTGTGTATACTCCAACGGATTTTCGTTGTATCCAACCCAAGTTCCATCGTTGATCGAAGCTAGCGAACCATCTTCATTATATGGTGAATAGTATGGTAACATAAAACGAGCTGCCGAGATCGGAGTAACCAAAGTGTACTCACCCTCAGAAGCTTCGGCATAATTCTCGTATGAGAACATCGTGTTACTACCTATTTTCATCCAATCTGCTGCCTTCGCCTCGAAGTTAGCGCGGATACCCATACGACTAAAGTATGACATATATGCTATACCCTCTTGGTCGAAGTAGTTTCCAGAGACATAATAGTTAAATTTCTCAGAAGCACCACTTACCGAAACATCGTAGCTCTGCATGATAGCGTTGTCGTTGAAAACCTCTTCGATCCAATTTGTATCGATCTGGCTCAGCGCGTCGTAGTCTTGACCATCGTCCATTCCCAACTCTATTTCGTATTGAATACGCTCTTCGGTGGTCATCATATCCCAATTTCCGTATGCCATTTGCGAAATACCAAATTGTGAACGGAATACAATTGTTGGTTTGTCCGACATCTTACCACGTTTTGTGGTGATGATCACCACTCCGTTGGCAGCACGAGCACCATAGATAGAAGTAGATGACGCGTCTTTAAGAACCGACACATTAGCAATATCACCTGGGCTAATTGTGTTAAAGTCCGATTCCGAGATTGGAGCGCCGTCCAAGATAAACAACGGTGATGTACCCGAGTTAATCGAGTTAGTTCCTCGAATTTGGAATGTTGCCGAAGCACTAGGGTCTCCCGAACTTGACAAAACCGACAAACCTGCGACTTGACCTTGCAAAGCTTGGTCGAAACTTGCAGCTGGGACACTTTCGATTCCCGCTCCATCGATAGAGCCTACAGAACCTGCGACTGTTCCCTTTTTCTTAACGCCGTAAGCAACTACAACAACGTCGTCGATCATCTCACTACTCGGTTTCAAAGTTACATTGAGCACCTTCATCGAAGGAAGGATAGCTACTTGATAACTTTCGAGTCCAATGTAGGAAAATTCAACCACTTCATTTGGTTGTACTGCAATCGAGTAGTCACCATCGATCGAGGTAATAGTACCTCGCGTAGTCCCTACTACGTTAACAGTAGCACCAACGATAGGCATGTTGTCCTCAGCCGAGACAACAACACCCGCAAGTGTTACTTGTGTTTGTGCCGAGACTTCCATAACAAGAAGACTCATCACCACAAGTGTGCACAAACGAAAAATTTTCTTCATAAATTACTCTTTTAAGGTTTTCGTTTTCCGCCACTTTGGCGAAATAAACTTTAAATCTACTCTAAAAGCTAATAACAGAATTGGACATAAACAGTGTATAGAGTATCACCAAACGCCATTAGCCGATAAAATAAATTGCTCGCAAAGTTAAATATTGTACACTAAATAACCTAACAATAATAAGAAAATATTAATATTTAGAGCAAACTGTAATTAAAAGCGTCGATTTCAATTACGTATTGTAACACAAATCCAGCATTGTTATTCAGATAACAGTAATAATACAGCAAAAGCAAAAAAAATCCTGAGCTTGTCGAGGCTCAGGATTAATAAATAATATTAAAAAAAAGTTATTTTTCTACAACACTAAATTATACAAATAACCTAACACAATTATAAAAAAAGTGATTGCACCAAAGAAGATAGCAATCAAGGGCCATGTCATGACCTTTTTCAGTAGGGTTGCTTCGGGGAGCGACAGCCCCACCACCCCCATCATAAAGGCAAGGGCCGTACCCATCGGAACACCCTTTGCTACAAAGACCTGGATGATTGGAACTACACCCGCCGCATTGGCATACATCGGCACTGCGAGGATCACTGCCAAAGGTACTCCGTACCACCTATCGGCTGAAAGTTGCTCGGTGAAGAAGTTTTCAGGGACGTAGCCGTGCATCGCACCACCAATGGCTATACCTATAATTACATAGAGAATAACACCTCGAACTATGCCCCACGCATCTTTTAATATTCGAGGCAAACGCTCAACAAAGGATGTGCTATTCTCCGCCCATTCTGTTTGTTCGGCCGTCGCAGAAGCTTGTATCTGCCGCACCCAAGGAGAAAGGTACTTATCTAATTTGAGTTTACCCAAAACAAAACCGCCGACAACACCCAATACAATGCCCGATCCAGCATATATTAGCGTTGCTTTAAGGCCAAAGAGCCCCAAAAACATAGCCACCGCCACCTCATTCACAAGTGGCGAAGTGATAAGGTATGCAAATGTTACCCCGAGCGGAATTCCACCCTTGACAAAGCCGATAAACAGCGGAATCGAAGAGCACGAGCAGAAGGGAGTAATCGCTCCGAAAACAGATGCGGCGAGGTATTGCATACCATACATCTTGTGAGTAGTGAGGTAGTTGCGCAACTTCTCTATTGGGAGATACGCGTTGACAACACCCATTATAGAACTAATCAAGAAGAGTAGCAACAGGATTTTGATCGTGTCGTAGAAAAAGAAATTCAGAGCTGCACCCAAGTGTGAAGCAGCCTCAATCCCAAATATGTCGTATACAAGCCAATCGGCGAATTGTTGTATCATCGTAGCTCTTTGTAGAATTGATAAAAACGCGCTTTAATCTGGTCGCGCACCCTGCAGAACTCACTCTCGATGAACTCGGGAGAACCCTCTGCATGCGAAGGGTCATCGAATCCAATATGTAGACGGTGAGCCACCTTTCCAACAAATGCAGGGCAAGACTCATTTGCGCCTCCACAAACTGTAATTACGTAATCCCACTCCTCTCCCAAATACTTCTCAACAGAGTCGGAGGTGTGCGAAGAAATGTCGATACCCACCTCAGCCATTGCCTTTACAGCGCCCTCGTTGAGTCGTCCGCTCGCCTCGGTGCCTGCCGAAAACACCTCTAACGACTCGTCGAACGATTGTAAAAATCCATGCGCTATTTGGCTGCGACAGCTATTACCTGTGCATAAAATTAAAACTTTCATCACTACTTATTTAGGATCTCACGAACCTCACTAGCAGAAAGTTTTTTACCCGAAGAGACTACCTTGCCATCGACGACAAGAGCAGGCGTTCGCATAACATTAAAGTTGATTATCTCCATCATATCCTCAACTTTTTCGACCGTTGCATCGAGATTCAACTCTGCTACCGTTTCACGTACCGTTGCCTCCAATGCCCTGCATCCTGCGCAACCTGTTCCTAATACTTTGATTTCCATATATTTTTCGATTTGTATTTGTAAAAAAATATTGTTTGCAATCGTAAAATTACAAACAATATTTAAAATTACAAATTAGTACCTCAAGTTTCGGAAGTAAAAAATCAAGCAGTTTTCGCATACTCTTGCAAGGCGGCGAGTCGCGTTTCGTTCTCGATGGTTTGAGCGATTAGCAGCTCGG
>JBCQWE010000026.1:0-31442 GCA_047172505.1 Rikenellaceae bacterium
CGTCAAAGGTTCGATCTGCTGCTGGGTTGATCTCGTTTATTTTCGGAAAACTCGCTGCGGTGTTCCTTTTGTTTAAATTTTTCAAACCTTAATTCACATTATATTAGTCAATCTCTATGCTGAGGAGACTTGTTAGTCGCACTCTTAAAATATTTACAAATTTTACATATCCATAACTCCCAAGGGGTGAATCTATTTTGCGGTATCTATTTACTATATGTCTAAATTTGCATCTCTTTTCGATAAAATTTATATCTAATTGCGAATTTTGCTTGACGATTTACAGTGAACATATTTTTTTTTAAATGAGAGTGCCGCGCAGAGCGTCATGGGTGCTTGATTTCTACTATCTTTGTAAAAATGAAGTATAGTAAATAATCAATACAAATTGGCGTATGGAGAGATTAATTGAGAGTAAGGAGACGGTAAATAAGTGGATGGAGCGCTTTGGAGTGCGCTTTGGAGTTTATAAAAATGGAGTGTTCAACGAGCAACTATTCCCATTCGACTCAATTCCACGAGTTATAGATCACAAAGATTGGGTGATGCTCGAAGCGGGATTGATTCAGCGAGTCAAGGCGCTGAATATGTTTCTTTGCGACATCTACCACGACAAGAATATTGTCAAAGATGGCATTATCCCCGAAGAATTTATCTACTCGGCTAAAGATTATCTGCCCCAGTGCGAGGGTATAACCCCTTCGAAGCAGGTCTATTCGCACATCTCGGGCATCGATCTAGTGCAGGCCAAAAGCGGCGAGTGGTATATCCTAGAAGACAACCTGCGAATCCCCTCTGGTGCATCCTATCCGATGATTGCACGCACGATAACGCGCAAAGTGTCACCCGAAACTTTTCAAGATAACTCGGTTGCCGACAATCGCAACTATTCGCAACTGCTCAAAGAGATGATGGACGACGTGAACGATGGCAGGGGGCTCAACGTGATACTTACGCCAGGTCGCTACAACTCTGCATTCTTCGAACATTCGTACCTTGCCGAGAAGATGGGGGCCGTGCTCGCCTTTCCTGGCGACTTGGTGGTCGAGGACGATATTCTTTACTATAATGGCCTTTATAATCGTCGTCAAAGGGTGGGAGCGATCTATCGTAGAATCTCCGATGAGTATCTCGACCCGATGCTCTTCGAAGCTTCGTCGATGATTGGAGTTCCAAACATCATGCAGGCCTACGCCCAGGGAAATGTGGCGATAATCAATGCCCCAGGTAATGGTGTGGCCGACGATAAAGGCACCTACTACTTTGTGCCAATGATGATTAAGTACTACCTCAACGAGGAGCCAATTCTGCAAAATGCACCCACATACCTGCCATATTATAAGAAAGATTACGACTATATCTTGGCAAATATCGAGAGACTTGTGATAAAGGATGTGAGCGAAGCAGGCGGATACGGAGTGATGTTTGGTCGCGAACTTTCGCCCGAGAAGCTCGAAGAGTTGAAGAGTTTGATCGTGGAACAACCTCGTCGCTGGATCGCTCAAGAGATCATCGACTTCAAGGATCTGGAGATCTTAGAAGAAGATGGTTCGACAATCGAGCGCAAAGCCGACCTGCGAGCTTTTGTGGTGCAGGGCACCCAGGTGAAGGTGTGGCGAAGCGGTCTGACACGTTACTCGCGCATCGAGGGGTCGTTTGTTGTCAACTCGTCGCAAGGTGGCGGATTTAAAGATACATGGGTGTTAACAGAATAAAATTAAAATTCAATGGTATGTAATGTAATCACAGCCGACAAGGCTAACAGACTCTACTGGCTTGGTCGCTATGCCGAACGAGTATATATTTCACTTCACCTTCTGCGTCGCTACTACGACCAGGTGATCGATGGCGATATTGCCAACTTGCACGAATATTATCGCAACCTCAATGTCGAGACCATAGGCGAGGACCTAGACAGCGAACTCTTTCAGCTCGCACAACTCTACTCGCCAGCTAATAGTTGTTCGATCTATTCGAGCCTTTGCGGGGCCAACGACAATGCTATTGTGCTTCGTCGCGACATCACCAGCGAGTCGCTATCCTATATTCAAATGTCGCTAGCGATAATCACCGAATGTGGTGTGCGCGGCGAGAAGAATATCACCAAGTTGCAACCCATAACCGACTACATGTTGGCATTTTTTGGCTCGATCGACGAACGTGTGTTCGATAAGCGCGTGCGCAAGTTCTTGAAAGCGGGACGTTTTATCGAAAATATCGATCTACATATTAGGTTCCACTACCCATTTTTCAGAGTCGAAGAGGTCTTTGTCTCTTTGAAAGATGCACTGCGCAAAGCATCTATCGTAGTCGATGAATATTCGCTCGAACAACTCGAACGTCTGCTCACCGAGGATAACTACGCCCCAGAAAGCGAAGCGTATCGATCGACAGTTTTGGGCTATTTGGGGTCGTTGGTGTTGGTATAGGGTAGTGGATGTATGACTTCGATAAAGAGATATAAATTTAGTTATCAGACCATTGTTACATACCAGTCGATGGTTGCAGCCTACCATTTTATGTTGCGCTGCACGCCGTGCGACCTGCCGATGCAGAGGCTCAAAGAGTGCCAACTTCACCTGCTTTCGCCAGCTGTAATCTCGCGAAGCGAAGATGCGTTCGGCAATGTAATCCATTACGGATACCTCAACGAGGCGCACGACATCTTTGTTGTGGCATCGAACGGAGTTGTGGAGCGAGGCGACTACAGAATCGAAGATGCGAAGCCCCAAGGTTTCTACCGCGCACAGAGTCATCTAACGCACCTAGATAGTGCGCTTTCGCAGTTTAATCGCAGCCTCGAAGCTGAGGGAGATCACTTCGAAGTTGCTGTTGCACTTTCCCAGGCGGTTCATCGTCGCATGGTTTATTGTGCGGGAGTAACCTCGTTCGATACTACTGCTGCCGAGGCGTTGAGCTATGGCGAGGGTGTATGTCAAGATTTTTCGCATATTTTGCTTGCATTGTGCCGCGAACGTGCTATCTTTGCTCGTTATGTTGTGGGTTTTGTCGTAGGTACGGGTGCAACTCACGCCTGGGTCGAGGTGTGGTGCGATGGTGTGTGGCGTGGGGTAGACCCGACTCACAACCAAGTTGCTGGCGATGGCTATATAAAACTTTCGCATGGGCGCGATGCTGCCGACTGCTCGGTGATTCGTGGGACAAAAAAAGGTTTAGCTCCTCACGCAACGCAGATTCGAGTTGTAGTAGAAGAGATTTAGAAATATAATAAAGAAATGATAAAGGAGGTAGTATCGGTGGCGATGCCCATCGACGAGCGATTGATGATCCGCAAAAACGTGATTGAATCGGGCGACTCTCAGCGTAGAGTATGCGTGGTGACAGGCACCCACGGCGATGAGCTTGAGGGACAATATGTCTGTTATAAATTGGCGAAGATCTTGCGCGATAATCTCGATAAGCTCAACGGTTCGGTCGAGATCTATCCAGCACTCAACCCGCTTGGAATTGATACGATTTCGCGCGGCATACCAGGCTTCGATCTCGATATGAATCGCATATTTCCTGGAAATAAGGATGGAGCTATGGCCGAGAGTGTGGCCTACGCTGTGCTCAAAGATTTGAAGGGCGCCGACATGGTTATAGATATTCATTCGAGTAATATCTTTTTGCGCGAGGTGCCACAAATTCGTATCAATGTCGACGCTGCCGAACAACTTGTGCCGCAAGCGCAACTTTTGGGGGTCGATTTTATCTGGGTGCACCAAGCAGCAACGGTCTTGGAGGCAACTTTGGCCTACTCGCTAAATTCTACGGGTACACCATGTTTGGTTGTCGAGATGGGTGTAGGAATGCGAATTAACCACACGATGGGCGACAACTTGGTTGAGGGGATTCTCAATATGTTGGCAAACATGGGCATGTGGAGCGGCCAGGTTGATCGAAGCGCGTTGAGCGAGGGGATTATCTCCGAAGGTGATAGGGTAGCGTTCCTCAACGCCGAGACCTCGGGTATCTTCCTTACGATGCGCAAAACTTCCGAGATCTTTGAGTGTGGCGATGAAATAGGAACGATCGTAGATCCTCTTTCGGGCGAGATCTTGCAGCATGTTCTCTCGCCTGTTCGCGGATTTTTATTTACCCTTAGAGCCTACCCCGTGGTCTACGACGGATCGCTTTTGGCTCGTATACACCAACTTTAAGAGAGCCAAGAGATGAAAAAAGAGATCTTATACACTATGCCATCGCCCTACCGCGACGATTTTCGAATCTATGGCTATCGCTTTGGGCAAGGCAAAAAGACCTTGGCGGTTGTCGGTGCAATACGTGGTGATGAGGTGCAACAACAATACACCTGCGCCTCGTTGATCAAACGCCTCTCGGATCTGGAAAAGAGTGGGACTCTTGTGCCCGACCACGAGATCTTGGTGATACCTTCGGTTAACCCCTTCTCGATGAATATCGGAAAGCGCTTCTGGTCGATGGATAATACCGATGTTAATCGCATGTTTCCTGGTTACGACAAAGGCGAGACAACACAGCGAATAGCTTCGGCGCTCTTCGAGAGTGTCAAGGACTACACCTATGGTGTGCAACTTGCGAGTTACTATATCCCTGGTGAATTTATCCCGCACGTGAGAATGTTAAACACTGGTTACCAACCCGAAAAAGAGTCTAAATTTTTCGGTATGCCCTACGTCTATGTCAAAGACTATACTCCATACGACACCACTTTGCTCAACTACAACTGGCAACTTTGGGGCGTGAAGGCGTTTTCTATCTATACGGGTAGCACCAACACTCTCTCGGAAGATAGTGTCGAGGGAGCTGTGGAGTCGCTTCTACGATTTATGGTTAGTGCAAACCTGCTTACCGCCTCGGTGCGACCAGGCTATCACTCACAAGTGATTTCAAGTGCCGATCTAATCTCGGTAAAGAGTAAGAGCTCGGGGATATTCCGTATACTTTGTTCGGCCCAAAAGAGTATTCGCAAAGGGGAATTGTTGGCAGAAATTGTCGACCCCTACGACGCATCAATTCGCGAAAGCGTCTACTCGCCAGTCAACGGCGTACTCTTTTTCAATCAGGAAAACCCCTTGGTTATCGAGGGGGCCAACCTCTTCGATATTGTCGAGGAGCGGGTTGTATAGCATCAGGTTTTATATAGCATCTATCACTTCTCGAATATCATAGCATCAATCGACAATTGCGATTTTTACAATTGTCGATTGATGCATATTTGTGTTATATGTGTGACTAACAAGCAATTTGTCTTTGTGATTTTAACATAAAATATATCGTACGTTTCTTTTGTATTATAATTTTTGCTATATTTGTACGATAATTCAACTTTTTCTTTTATCTATATGTCTAAATGGAGCATTATATGGATACTAGATATAATATTATGTACGGATGCGCAAAGTAGCTATAATAGGAACAGTAGGAGTGCCAGCAGCGTATGGTGGCTTCGAAACTTTGGTCGAAAATATAATTGGGGAAAATTGTTCTCAGGGGATAGAATATACAGTTTTCTGTAGTTCTAAAGATTGCTCTGAGCGATTGTCCGAGTATAAGGGTGCCAAACTGCGCTATGTTCCTATCAAAGCAAACGGAATTTGGAGTATTATTTACGACGGCGTGTCGCTCATGAAATCTCTATGGCGTTACGATGTTGTTGTTGTGCTGGGTGTTTCGGGTGGAGTGTTTTTCCCTTTGTTTAGACTTCTGTGTCGCAGTCGTTTTATTGTCAATATCGACGGCTTGGAGTGGAAAAGAGCTAAGTGGAGCAAGCCGACTAAATTGTTTTTACGTTTCTGCGAAGAGATTGCACTTCGAATCTCCGATGTGGTTATTGCCGACAATCAAGGCATTGTCGACTATGTGCATCGCCGCTACAAAAAGAAAACTGTACTTATAGCCTACGGTAGCGACCATGTTGTGCGCGAGGTTTCTGATCGGCGCACAGCCGAAATTCTCGATAGCTATGGTATCGAGAAGGGCGCATACGCAATATCGGTGTGTAGAATCGAACCAGAGAATAATTGCGACGTGATCCTTGGAGCCTTTTGCAAAAGTGGGCAACCGCTTATCTTTATTGGTAATTGGGAGAAGAGCGATTATGGTGCTGGGTTAAAAGCGCACTATTCGCGCTTTGGTAATATTACCATCGTCGATGCCCTCTACGACCTCGACACGCTCCATGTGTTGCGCACAAACTGCAAATACTATATGCACGGTCACAGCGCAGGTGGCACAAATCCATCGTTGGTCGAGGCTATGTCCAGCCAATGTAATGTGGTTGCGTTCGACGTGGTTTACAACCGCGAAACCACAGAAAATTCAGCCATATACTTTAAAGACGAGGCCGAATTGATCAATATCATCACACGAGCGGATAACTATGCCGAGAACGGCAACAGCGAAAAGATGTTCGAGATAGCATCGCGCCGCTACACATGGCGTGTTATAGCAAAACAATACGAGAGCTTGTTTGCCCCCCCCCCCCCGAAGTGCGAAGAACAGTATGTAAACCGCTGGGGGAGACTTACTTTTAGTAGTGTTTTGGATAAGAAATTCTTATCCAAAACACAAGCTATTAGTTACAAACCCTTGTATTATTACTACTTTTGTTTCTTAGCAACTATTGCATCAATAACAGCTACGGCTGCAATATTTATGATGTCGCTCACCGAACTTTCAATATCGGTGAAGTGCACAGGTTTGTTCAATCCCATCTGAATTGGTCCTATAACTTCGGTGTCACTCATCGCCTGGATAAATTTGTAGGTGCTGTTTGCCGAACTTAGGTTGGGGAATATCAACGTGTTGACATCTTTGCCTGCGATGCGGGTGAATGGGAATTTTGTATCGCGAAGTTCGCGGTCGAGCGCAAAGTTAACCTGCATCTCACCATCTATATCCAATCCTGGGTAATTGTGTTGCATATACTCCACAGCTTGGTGCACTAGTGCGGGCGAGCCTTCGGCATCTGAACCGAAGTTCGAATAGGATAGCATCGCCATCACTGGCTTGTGGTTGAAGAAGTTAACAGTTCTCTCCGCTAGGCGCGCTATGTCGATTAGGGTGTCGGTGTTGGGGTGACGATTAATTAGAGTGTCTGCCACAAAGTATGTTCCTCTCTTCGAGTTGAGGATGTGCATGGTTCCGAAATTGTTGAACCCTTCTTGTATTCCGACAACCTCTTTGGCCACCTTTATGGTGTTCGAGTATTTGGTGTAGAGTCCCGTGATGAAAGCATCGGCCTCGCCTGTCTCGACCATCATCATACCGAAGTAGTTGCGTTCAAACATCTTATCGTTGCTCTCTTGGAGGTTGGCTCCTGCACGCTCGCGCTTTTTGGTGAAGATGCGAGCATACTCTTCGCGGCGTTCAGCCTCTTTGTCGCTGCGCATGTTGATAATCTCAATGCCTTCGATGTTAGCATCAAGCTCCTTGGCTAACGCTTGAATGCGATCTTCAGCACCTAATAGAATTGGATGGCAAATGCCCTCGGCTTTGGCTTGTACAGCAGCCTTGAGCATGTTGGGGTGCATAGCCTCGGCAAAAACAACTCTCTGTGGGTCGAGACGTGCGGTCTCGTGAAGTTGGTTTACCAAAGTCGACTCTTGCCCCATTAAAACCTTGAGGTGTTTGCGATAGTCGTCCCAATTTGTGATCTCTGTGCGTGCTACTCCAGACTCCATTGCAGCCTTCGCTACTGCTACCGACACCTCGGTGATTAGTCGTGGATCGACTGGTTTGGGGATGAAGTAGTCGCGCCCAAATGTGAAGTTATTAACTTTGTATGCTTCGTTAACCACATCTGGTACAGGTTGTTTCGCTAGGTTCGCTATGGCGTAAACTGCTGCAAGTTTCATCTCTTCGTTTATAGCGCGAGCCGAGGTGTCGAGTGCTCCGCGGAAGATATATGGGAAGCCCAACACGTTGTTGATCTGGTTGGGGTAGTCCGAACGACCAGTCGACATCAATACATCGGGGCGAGCCTCCATCGCATCTTCGTAAGCGATCTCGGGTGTTGGATTTGCCAGAGCGAAGATAATTGGGTCGTGCGCCATGCTGCAAACCATCTCTTTAGACAACACATTGCCTTTCGAGAGTCCCAAGAATACATCGGCACCTTTGATTGCATCCTCTAAGGTCTTTAGGTGAGTTTGTTCGGTGGCGAAGCGTTGTTTACTTTTGGGCAGGTTCTCGCGGTCGGTGGTGATAACCCCCTTGCTGTCTAGCATAATAATATTTTTGGGGTCGACACCCAAAGCCACGTAGAGCGATGTGCACGATATAGCCGAAGCACCTGCGCCGTTGACAACAACCTTAACCTCTTTTATATCCTTGCCCGCAACCTCCAAAGCGTTGATAAGTCCCGCCGAAGAGATTATCGCCGTGCCGTGTTGGTCGTCGTGCATCACGGGGATGTCCAATTCGGCCTTCAATCGCTCCTCGATCAAGAAGCACTCGGGGGCTTTAATATCTTCGAGGTTGATACCTCCAAATGTGGGAGCAATAGATTTAACGATCTCGACAAATTTGTCGGGATCTTTCTCGTCGACCTCGATGTCGAAAACGTCGACTCCAGCATATATCTTAAATAGGAGTCCCTTGCCCTCCATCACAGGCTTACCTGCCAATGCGCCGATGTCGCCTAAGCCCAAAACGGCAGTTCCGTTCGATATAACCGCAACCAGGTTGCCTTTAGCTGTATATTTATAAGCGTCCTCCGCTCGCTTCTCAATTTCCAGGCACGGCTCCGCAACGCCAGGTGAGTAGGCTAGTGAAAGGTCTGTTTGAGTGGAGTAGGGTTTGGTCGGGATAACCTCGATTTTACCTGGCTTGCCTTGCGAGTGGTATAGCAGAGCAGCCTCTTTTGTAATCTTTACCATAGTGCTTATAGTTTTAAGTTGATTGTAAAAAACAGTGTGATTCTCCGAAAAAATTAAATCCGTTAAAATTACGAAAAAATATTGGGAACTCCAAATTTTTCGGGGTGAATTTTGGGTAAACGCATGAAAAAATATAGTTTCTCACTGCCTGCGACGGGCGCAGAGAGCTCCTGCGATAAATATCAGCCCACTTTGGCAGCGCATTTGCAAGGTTTTGCTAAAACCTTATGCAATAACGCTTATGAAAAAGAGATTACTATTTGTATGTGTCATCATGCTCTGTGCCTTAGCGGCAGCTGTGACTGGTCAAAGTGAGAGCAAGCTCACGGCCAAACAAGAGAAACGCGAAGTGCGCGAAAAACGGCGTGCCGACAGACAGGCAGCCTACGAAAAAACCATCGATTCGATTGTGCTCTCGAAGACCTTTCAATTCAACCCACAAACCATGCAGCAGCAACCTGCGGGGCCGATGCGTATGATGTCGAACCCCAACTTCAATGTTGGATACTGGGACGGTACGATCGATGTATTCTTACCCTATATCAAAGGTTATGTGCCTCCCTATCACACTGTTATAATTAACTATACTCTTCCATCGGTTCAAAACTACCTCACCGAACAAACCGACGATGGCTGGCGAATTACATTCGACACATCACTCTTCACCGCTTCGACATATACCTTTACGCTCGAAGTATCCTCGAAATTTGGTGGTGCGACCTTAACCATTAATAACCCATGGTACAACGCTGTACAATACACGGGTTCGATAAGTAAATTATATTAAATGCAATGCTAAATGGGGCTGACATATAGGGCGAGATTGCTTTATCGGTCAGCCCTCTACTTTTGTTTAGATTTAAATAGCGCAGGCAATTGGAGTACAAGAACCGCCGTCGACATGATAACAATTCCCGCAACGGTGCTCCACGTAGGGTATTCGTCGGGCAGAAGTAACCAACTTAGCAACACACCGACTATTGGGATAATAAACTTGAAGATGTTGATCTCCGACACTTTCACCTCGGGCAAAGCCAAGAGGTAGTACCAAATCGAGAAACCCGCAGCGGGGATGATCGCCAGCCAAATGAGAGTTAAATAGAACTCCAAAGGCAGGTGGGAGTGTAGTGCTTGGGTGGGCTCGACGAAAAGCGAGGCTAGAAACAGCATCACGCCGCCCGAGAGATTCGATACCATCGTGAGGAGTATCGATGAAAGACCTTTAGCCTGCTTGACAACCATGATGTTGGTGTACGAACCTATGATGTTGCTAGCTAGCAGCAGCGCAATCCCCCAATAAAATTTATCGCTCGTGGCAAGCTCCTCGCCCGTGAGGCTAATCAAGACAACACCAGCCAAGCCCAACAGCACGGCAAAGATCTTGCGGCCATCGAGCCGATCATCTTTGAGCGTTAAGTGCGCCATGACAGCTATAAATAGCGGTCCCGAGCCGATTATAATTGCAGATACAGCGCCAGGAACTAAACTCAGTCCCATGTAAAATATACCATACTGCAAGAAGCTTTGCACAAAACCAAAGAGCAGCATAAAGCGCCAATGTCGCCTAAATTGCTCGCGCCAATCGATCTTTAGAAAAAATATCACAGGGATCAACAGCGCCCCTGCCAACGAGAAACGCACCCCCGAGAGCATCATGGGTGGCATATACTCAAAACCAATTTTTGCACCCGCGTAGGCCGAACCCCAAAGGATATTGGCAAAGAGTGCTAGGGCGTAAAACGACCAACTATTTTTTGTTACCTTCATCTCAGAATCTATTTTGATGTATCTAAAAAGACAAAATACACCGCCCCGATAAGCAATATAAACGCTACAAGGTGGTTCCACTTAAGCGCGCTGCCTTGGAAAAAGCAGTTGGCAAAAACCACAAAAACCACAAGTGTGATTACCTCTTGCATAACTTTTAACTGCATCAAGGTAAAAGGACCGCCATTACCTACAAAGCCCATTCTGTTGGCTGGAACCTGAAAGGCATACTCGGCCAAGGCGATCATCCACGAAAAGAGCACCACGGTGTAAATTGGCCACGAGGCGCTGTGTCCACTCTCTTGCAATTTGAGGTGACCATACCACGCAAAGATCATAAAAATGTTTGAGACCACAAGTAGGCCCACGGTCGTTAATCCTGTCTGTAACATTATTGTAATTCTGATGGGTTAAATTTAAGCCGTCATCCTGAACTTGATTTAGGATCTCTAATTATTGCTGATTATCAGAATGTTAGAGATTGCGGATCAAGCCCGCAATGACGTGTTAAATAAAATTCAAATCGTTTACTTTAAATATTAGTTATAATTATATAAATTAATTCTAAGTTAAATTAAAAAATAATGCACCATTAGTATTTTAATATTTCCACGCTAAAATTCTATTTCTTTTGTTTCCTTGGTGCATCTCTATGACTCTATGCTCCATAACCTTGGCATCTCTGAGTGCAGGCAGGAGAGTTTTGAGGTTATCTTCGTTAGAGACCAATGTTGTGAACCATCCGCACTGCGTGGCAAAGGTACGACTTTGCGAGATCATGAGCTTTATAAATCGCTTCTCGCCACCTTTGCACCACAATTCGCAGCTTCGACCCGCAAAGTTTAGTATCCCTTTTTGTGGGGCCTTCAACCCTCTGAGTTTGCGCTGGGTGCCTTTTGCTGCACTCTCGGCCGAGTCGTGAAAGGGTGGATTGCAAAGTGTTAGGTCGAAATATTCACCTGGTTTTATCACACCCTCGAAAATGTTGTTTCTATCTTTTTGCTCTCGCAGTTCGACTTTCGAGCTTAAAAATTGGTTTCGCTCTACGATGCACTGTGCGCTACGCAATGAATCACTGTCGATGTCACAACCTACAAATTCCCACCCATACTCCGCGCAGCCAATAATGGGGTATATGCAATTAGCACCAATACCCACATCGAGGCAGCGAACATCACCTCGTCGCCCCACCAAATCGGCGAGGTAGTGAATATAGTCGGCGCGACCAGGGATAGGTGGAATCAAAGCCGAGGAGGGCAGTTCCCACCACTCGACCTTATAGTGCAGAGCCAAAAGCGCACGATTTAGAGCCTTGACAGCACTCGGCTCGAAAAAGTTGATGGAAAGCGTGCCATACTTATTTGGCTCGACAAACTTTTCGAGGGGCGGGTATGCAGCAACGAGCGCCGCGAAGTCGTAGCTACCTCGATGGCGATTGCGCGGATGCAGCTCTCCTTTACTCTTTGATTCTCTGATCATTGTCGCTACTCCTTTACAGTGAAACTCTCTTTTAAAAGTTGGTAGTTTTCTCCAAAGTTAGCAAGGTCGCTGCCCGCCAAAGGGTAGCTCTTAACTGGCAAAATTGGGATCACTTCGACTCCCGAGAACTGCCTCGCGACAAACCGCTTGAAGCATATCTCGCGAAATGGCTTAGCGTTTACAGGTTGGTAGTAAGGGTTATACGAGCTAAGACCCGCGCGACGAGGTTCAGCCCCTTTGATAAACTCCTCAGTCATGTCGCCCGATGAGTAGAATCCAAACTTTTGGAGGTAGTAGTTTGCTTGCATCCCCATGATAAATACATATTTTATCGTTGGGTAGCGCTTCAAAAGTGAGTTGATGTGGTCGAAACCCTCGCGAGCGTATCTCTCGGGGATCAACAAGTGCTTGCCGCGCGGAGGGCGAGCCAAGATGTCGTTCGAGAGTAGAGTACCATGAACCTGCTCTGCGCGACACACCCCTTGGGTCATATCGTCGAGCGATTCAAAAATTGTTCGCGCCTCGCTATAGCGACTTCTTTCGCCCAAGTCGTAGGGGGCGTGGCGGAAGTAATAGTCGAGGAACATTGCGTGTTCCAGAACTTCGTCTTTCCATTGTAGGGTCGAATTTTCGCCAATAAGTAGTACCTGCGTACCAACTATCGAGGGCCAATCTGCTGTTTTCATTGTCGATGTGTCTCAAATTTTTGCCAAAGATAGTGATAATATATTACCTTTGTACCCTAACAACCCACTTTTGCAAAAGCAAAAAATGGATACTTATTAACCAAAAATTAAAATCGGGGAATTATTAGAAGCCCCTTTAAGCAATGAAAGTAGTTATTATAGGAGGCGGTGCCGCAGGATTTTTCGCAGCAATCAACCTGAAATTCTTCGCTCCCCGCGCCGAAGTTACCATTTTAGAGGCTGCCTCTACCACGCTTGCCAAGGTGCGCGTGTCGGGCGGAGGGCGCTGCAACCTCACTAACTCTTTCGCCGAAGATATGCCACTTATTAAGCGCTATCCACGTGGCGAAAAGGTGATGCGCAGCTGCCTTAAATTCTTCGACCACTCCGAGGCTTTCGACTGGTTCGAAGAACAAGGGGTCGAACTTGTGACCCAGGACGACAACTGCGTTTTTCCTCGCTCGCAAGAGTCGAGCGAGATCATCGACACCTTCCTACGTCTAACAAAGGAGCTGGGCATCGAAGTGAAGTGCCGCCACCGAGTCACCCAAGTGAGCAAGATGGCAGACCGATTCATAATCGAGGTTGAGGGCGCTAAGCAGCCAATCGAATGCGACACGGTTCTTGCGACAACTGGCGGTTCGCCCAAGGCCGAGGGGATGAATCTCTACTCGCAGATCCCTATTCGATTTGTCGACCCTGTGCCATCGCTCTTTAGCTTCAATATCCCCAACAACCCCATTACAGAATTGATGGGTACGGTGGTAGAAAATGCTGTAGTTTCGCTCAAAGGCAGCCGACTGTCGGGTGCGGGAGCCATGCTCGTAACTCACTGGGGAATCAGTGGCCCTGCTGTGTTGAGACTCTCATCGTATGCAGCTCGTAGGCTCGCCGAGTGTAATTACAAGGCAGAAATTCAGATCTCGTGGGTTGGAGGAGCCTCGCAAGAGCAGGTGCTCAAAGATGTATTGGCACACATCGCAGCCAACAGCAAAAAGTTAGTCGGCTCGATTGCGCCTTACTCCTTGACCGCCAGAACGTGGTCGCACATTCTTCACCGTGCCGATATTTCGCAGGAACGTCGCTATGCCGAATTGGGTTCGAAGGGCATCAACCGCATTGTAGCCTCGCTCACCGCCGATCAATATTCGATAGATGGCCGCGCGATCCACAAAGAGGAGTTTGTGACGTGTGGCGGCGTTGCGGTGGGCTGCATCAACCCCGCAACTATGGAGTCGCGCGATTGTCCCAATTTCTTTGTGGCGGGCGAAGTGGTCGATGTCGATGCTATAACTGGTGGTTATAACCTGCAAGCGGCTTGGAGCATGGCTTACGTAGCAGCAAAAAATATTAGTTACCGCGCCTGCGAGTAGGAAAAACCACCACGATGAATTTAGTTTGGCTCGATATAAGTTGTTCGTATTCACACTCTTCGTTGGCGCTTCCCGCCATCGAGGCTTATCGTTGTGGCGACCCCTATAATTGGAAGTGTCTCCGTGGCACCATCAACAGCGACATATACTCCATGACAAAAGAGCTCTGCGAGGCGCAACCCACAATTCTTGCGGCAACACTCTGGCTCTTCAACCACGAGGTTGTGCTTCAGATCTGCCAACGAGTAAAGGCGCTCCTGCCCGAGGTCACTATCGTTTTGGGAGGCCCCGAATTTAATGGTGACAACCAAGAGTTTCTGCGCCGCAACACCTTCGTCGACCATGTTTTTCGTGGCGAAGGTGAGATTGCGTTTCATAAATATTTGGCGGCAGCACCCCTTAGCGCCATCGAGGGCTTGTGTTACATCGACTCCGAGGGTCACTACCACGATAATGGCACGGCTCGCGTTGCTAACTTTGCCGAGTTGAGAGCTCCCGAGAGTAGCGAATTTTTCTCTTTCGATGCCCCTTTCGTGCAGATCGAGACCTCGCGAGGCTGCTTCAACACTTGCGCATTTTGCGTGAGTGGTGGCGACAAACCTGTAAGAAATAGGGCGATCGCGGAGCTTCGAGCGCGCATCGAAGCGATCGAGAAGCGAGGGGTGAAAGATATTAGAATACTCGACCGCACCTTCAACTACTCACCCAAAAGGGCAAGCGAGATGCTTAGGCTCTTTGGCGACTTCCCCGCGATGAATTTTCACCTTGAGATTCACCCTGCACTGCTCACCGACTCGCTACTTTTGCTTCTCGAAGCTGCCCCCAAAGGGCTTCTTCACCTCGAAGCGGGGATGCAGAGTCTCGACGATAAGGTGATCGAAGCGAGTGGTAGAATTGGTACAAACCAGGCCGCAATAGAGGGTCTTACTAAACTATGCCGCATGAGCAACTTCGAGACTCATGCCGACCTTATCGCAGGGTTGCCACTATACACGCTCGACCAAATTTTTAGCGACGTGCGACAACTTTCAACTATTGGAGCGGGTGAAATTCAACTTGAATTACTCAAACTCCTACCAGGGACAAAAATGCGAAACCAAGCCTCGCAACTTGGAATCCGTTATGCCTCTTCGCCTCCCTACGAGGTGTTACAGACCCCCTCGATGTCGATCGTCGAGCTCAACCGTGCTCGGCTGCTATCGAAGCTTCTCGATAAATTCTACAACGCCAAAGGTTGGCAACAGGTGACGCGACAAATAATTAATGAGAACGCCGATTTTCTTTCGCTCTTTCTCGACTATCTCCTAGGTGTGGAGCTGCTCGAAAAGCCCCTTTCGTTGGAGAAGCGCGGTTCGTTGCTCTACCACTTCTGCCGTGAAAAACTTGGCGGACGCTATACCGACCAAATCTCGATTGCATGGATCGAGAATGGAATTTCGTTGCGCGGTGTCGAAGCGGGCAACATCACAAAGGCGACGTGGCTCCCCCAGACCATAACGCGCCAAGCAGGGCTGCACTACTACCACTGGCAGGGCAAAGAGCGAAGCTACATATTTATCTTCGACCGTTCGGTGAACCACTCCAAACCCATCGCTAAGGTGGAGTGTCCCGAATAAATAAATTACACTTTAACGGTTATAGCTGCGCTGTGCGAGTAGTTTAACCCAAACTACAAATGCTCCTGTGAGAACAAGGTTAAGCACCAATGTGAGTGCCGAAATGATCAGAGCTGTACCCCCTAGGCCATAACTAATAGCGATAAATATCACTCCCGCACCAACCTCGCCGCGGGTGAACATACCCACCGACACCGCCAAACGCTCGCAGAATCGACGTTCGCGATAGAAGAAGATAGGCATCAACTTTCCAATGTTGGAGAGTAGGGTAACGGCCATAACGTGCAACGCTATTTCGCCCCAGCCCATAGTTGGTACCGCAAGCGAGATCATCGATTCGGTTTCGGGGTGGCTGTGTGCCGCAGGGCCCAACACTAGGGGCATGCTCAATCCAACAAGAAGCATGAAGAGGTAGGAGATAGAGTTGGATACTCGCTCCTCGGTCTGGCTTTCCACGGGGTTGTGTTTGATTATCATACCCACAACAAAGGCAGGTAGAAGCACCTCGATGTGGATTCCATTGTGTTCACCTGCGATAAGGTGTTCGGAAACTACATATAATACGTGTGTGAGGCCATAGACCACCACCGCGTAGCTTAGTATCGCTTTCCAGTCTTGGCGAACATCGTAACAATCGAGTTTGCGCCAGCCTAAAATTAGCAGGACAACGACAATTAGCACCACGACAAAAAGTTGCCATTGCATGCCAATCATCATGATTTGGAGCGGTATCATAAGGATTATGGTATCCAGGTCGTCGAAGATCGCCAAAACCTGAATCTTTTTATATATCCAACTCGACTTAAGGTTTAGCGTTGCTAACATTGCAAATAAAATTCCCGCCGAAGTTGGGGCTGCGAAACGACTAAGTAATAAGGTCTCGCGCCACGCAGCACCACTGCCCCAAAACTGTTGAGGCATAAGCACAAAGATGTAGTATATCGCCACAAGAATCCATGGCAAAGCGGCAGTAGCCATGGCGATAAAGTAGTCTTGTGTGTATGATCGCCAATGGCTTTTGTCGACCTCGAATTCGCGACCAACGTTGATCATGATGAAGGCCAAACAGATGTAGAGCAGAGGGGTGAGACCGTAACTCTTAATAGCATCGAAACTCTCACCTAGCGCTCCAGGTAGAAGCTGCGAGGCGATAAGTCCGCAGAGTAGAAAGAGGGAAAAGGAGAGAACTTTCTTCATATTTAGTTTTGGTTTATATTTATAATGGTTGCGTTTACGGTTTAATTATCAGCGATACCGCAGTTGCCGACACTCCCTCTTCTCGGCCTTCGAAGCCAAGGCGTTCGGTGGTGGTGGCTTTGATCGAGATCTGCTCGACCTCAATGCCAATAACTCGGCTCAAGGTGTGGCGCATAGAGTCGATGTGAGGACGAAGTTTGGGGCGCTGCATGCTAATCGTGCAGTCGATATTGCCAATCGAGTAGCCGTGCTCGGAGAGTAGAGCCACGGTTCGAGAGAGTAAAATTTTCGAGTCGATACCTTTGAAATCCACCGAAGTGTCGGGAAAATGCAATCCGATGTCGCCCAATGCCGCAGCACCCAACAGCGAATCGCAAATGGCGTGTATCAAAACATCGCCGTCGGAGTGTGCCACACACCCCTTGGAGTGAGGTACTTCAACCCCACCAATAATTAATGGCAGCCCTTCTGCTAGTGCATGCACATCGAAACCGTGTCCTATTCTAAAATCCATATTTCACAAACATAAGCATTTTTTTTGAATTTATAAACCTTCTCCGCTAAAAAAATGGGGTTGAGCACCCAGTAATAACCAAAATCGTGTTTTGAAACTAATGTAATTTTACATATATTTGCAAAAAACTTGTGTATCATAATATGAATATTTTAGAAATAGAGAGCATCTCGAAACGATTTACAAATCACTTGGCACTCGACAATGTTTCGCTCTCGATACCTCGCGGTTCGATCTATGGTCTGCTGGGGCCCAATGGCGCAGGAAAGTCGACACTCATCAAGATAATAAATAGGATCACAGCACCCGATTCGGGTAAGGTGTTATTCTCGGGCAAGGAACTTTCACCCAACGACATATACCGCATCGGCTACCTGCCCGAGGAGCGCGGACTTTACAAGAAGATGAAGGTTGGCGAACAAGCTATTTTCTTTGCGCGCCTCAAAGGACTCTCGCGCCTCGAAGCGACTAAAGAACTTAAGCAATGGTTCGAAAAATTCGAGATCGAAGGCTGGTGGGACAAACGTGTCGAGGAGCTGTCGAAAGGCATGGCTCAAAAGGTGCAATTCATCACTACGGTACTCCACAAGCCCGAACTTCTGATCTTCGACGAGCCATTCTCGGGCTTCGACCCTATCAACGCCAACTTGCTCAAAAAGGAGATCTTGGCACTGCGCGATGGTGGTGCAACGGTGATCTTCTCGACCCACAACATGTCGTCGGTGGAAGAGATCTGCGACCACATCACCCTGATCAACCAATCGAAAAATATTCTTTCGGGCTCGGTCGACCAGGTGCGTCGATTGGGTGGTGTGAACACCTTCGATGTTCTGTATCGTGGTAGCCAAGAGTCACTTAGCGCTGCAATTGGGGCGGGGTGCACTCTTCTCGATAGAGGAAACAGCAACGGCATATACTCTAGTGTCAAGATCCAAATTCCCCTCGACGAGGATATTCGCCCCACGATAGCTGCGATAAATCAAGCAGTAGAGCTGCGCAGCTTCGAGGAAATTGTGCCAAGCATGAACGACATATTTATTCGTGCGGTGAGTGGCGAGATTCAGCAAAATAGTTAAAATTTAAGGACATGTCAAACATCAATCTTATAATAGGTCGCGAATTCAACGAGCGAGTTCGAAAAAAATCTTTTATCTTAACAACGCTGCTTATGCCGCTACTCTTGGCGCTTCTCACCCTGGCTCCAATACTAATTATGGAGTTTAGCAAGATGGAGACCAAAAGCATCGAGGTGATCGATAAAAGCGGGGTGATCTTCGACGCGTTGGAGAGCAACAACGAGGTTGAGTTCCACCTCTCGCACCTCTCGCTCGAAGAGGCGCGAGAGGGCAAAGAGCACTTCGGGGTGCTCTACATCGGCGAGGATATACTCACCGATAACTCCAACGTTCGGCTCTACACCAACTCTGCAAGTTCGATGATCTTGGAATCGAGCATCGCTTCGAATATCGAAAATGTGATCGAGGCGGCACGACTTAGAGAGTACAACATCGAAAACCTCGACGAGATTTTGCGCAATGTCGAAGCTAAGGTCTCGATCAAAACTATTCGCGACGACAACCTCGGCGACAAAAACGGCACCTCGTCCTCTTTCGCTGCCATGGGAGTTGGCTACATCTTGGGCTTTGCTCTCTACCTCTTTTTGATCGTCTACGGCACGATGGTTATGACCTCGGTGATCGAGGAGAAGGGTTCGCGCGTGTTGGAGGTTTTGGTCTCATCGGTCAAACCTTTCGATCTCCTTATGGGTAAAATCATTAGCATTGCCCTGGTTGCAATAACCCAGATCGCCATTTGGGGAGTCTTGATGCTTGCAATCCTAGCCTTTGTTTTACCCGCTGTCATGCCGAGCGACATCATGCAGAGTGTCGAGGCGTTGCAGGCTGGCTCGGCGATCTCCGCAGATATGGTCGGCGGAGTCGATGCCCAGATGATTGGTGCTTTGGCGGCGATAACCGATGTTGGTTACATCTCGCAGATTTTGCTCTTCGCACTGCTCTTCTTGGTTGGTGGCTACCTCTTATATTCGGCTATGTTTGCTGCCGTTGGTTCGGCGGTCGACACTGTTGCCGACTCGCAGAATCTTCAACTCCCGATCATGCTACCCATCGTCTTGGCCTTTTTTATCCAGATGCTTGTTGCCAAAGACCCCAATTCGACCATCATCAAGATCTTCTCGATGATCCCCCTCACCTCACCTATTATTATGATGGCGCGTATTCCGCACGGGATTCCGATGTGGGAGGTTGGGTTGTCGCTCACGCTCCTCTTTGCCTCGTTTGTTGCTATGGTGTGGTTGGCTGCAAAGATATATCGCGTGGGAATATTTATGCACGGCAAGAAGCCTTCGCTCAAAGAGATTTGGCGCTGGACGCGTTATAGTTAGCGCGCTGAGTCATGGCACAGATATTGCTTTGGGAGGGGTGGAGTTCTGCTCAAAAAAGCAAAAATGTGTGCAAAAATTTGCGAGGAAAGATTTTTTTTCATATCTTGCGCTCACTTAGCGGCGGATAAAGTGTTCGTCGCGATAATTCAAAACCTTAAAATTTCGTTTGCCTATTGAGAGAAGCTACTCTAACTAATAATTAAAATTACTAAGAGTATGGATGTGAAATTAAGTGATTCAGTTCTGCTTAATCGTTACCTAACAGGTGAACAAAGTGCTATTTCTCAACTTATCGAACGACACTCGCCGCGCGTGCGAAGTTATATTCGCATGATGGTCAAAGACCACGACTTGGCCGAGGATCTATTCCAAGAGACATTTATTAAAGCTGTGAAGGTTGTAGACCAAGGTCGCTATGCCGACAACGGTCGTTTCCTCTCGTGGGTGTTGCGTATCGCTCACAACATCGTCATCGACCATTTCCGCTCGAAGAAAAGTTCGCACACCATTGGCGAATCAGAAGCAGGCTACGACGTGTTGGGCTCACTAAAGTTCGCAAGCGAACCTATCGAAGATAAGATCGTCCACCAACAAATTGCCGACGATGTGCGTCGTCTGGTTGATTTCCTGCCCCAGGGGCAACAAGAGGTGGTGCGCATGCGCTACTACTACGACATGAGCTTTAAGGAGATCGCCGAACAGAGCGGCGTGAGCATCAACACAGCCCTAGGACGTATGCGCTACGCCCTGATTAACATGCGCCGCATGGTCAAAGAAAAGAATATCATTTTAAGTTAAGAATCAACACAATAAATAAAATAATTTAACGTTTATTAGTTGTAATACCTAAATAGCCTATGGAACAAATCGACAAAAAACACAATCCTATAGAGCCCACCACCGACCACGATCTAATGCTGAGAGAGGTCTACAACGACGATGTCGAGCTACTTTACCTCGACTGCTGCTTTGGCGAATTACTCGGCCAATAGCAGAGGCTCTTTGCTTAGTGTGATTCTCAGAAAGTCTCAGGATGCCCCAGTAAGTCTCAGTTGGGCCAAGAACTTTGCATATAAAAAAGCACAAGAAAGCTATTTCTTTGACCTATTACTCTGTAATCTCGATGAGTAGAGCGCGAGATTAAATGAAAATGTGTATATTTGCTGCGAAAAATATACTATATAATATGTCAGAGATTTCAACACTTTCGCCCGCCATTGTCTGGGCGCAATTCGATGCAATAACAAAAGTTCCTCGTCCTTCGAAGCGCGAGGAGAAAATTATAGAGTGGCTTATCGGCTTTGCAAAAGAGCATAATTTGGAGTATAAGCGCGATAAAATTGGCAATGTGGTGATCAAAGCTGCTGCCACTGAAGGCTATGAGCAGCGCCCAATTATTATTTTACAATCACACGTAGATATGGTTTGCGAGAAGAACTCCGAAGTGGAGTTCGACTTCGACAAAGATGCTATCCGCACGCGTATTGTCGATGGGTGGGTCAAAGCCGACGGTACAACTTTGGGAGCCGACTGCGGCATTGGAATGGCTGCGGCGTTGGCTGTGTTGATCGACCCGAGTGTCGAGCATGGTCCCATCGAGGCTCTTTTTACTGTCGACGAGGAGACAGGTCTCACGGGCGCTTTCGAGCTCGCGGAGGGCATGATCGAGGGCGCTCACCTTATAAATCTCGACTCGGAGGACGAAGGTGAACTCTTTATTGGTTGCGCAGGAGGTATCGACACCGTGGCAACTTTCACCTACCAGAGTGTTGCTTCGCCAGCAAATTATATATTCTATCGTGTCGATGTTTCCGACCTGCAAGGCGGACACTCGGGTGACGATATAAGCAAAGGACGTGTAAACTCCAATAAAACTGTCGCTCGATTGTTGTGGGAGGGAGCCTCTAGCTTCGATTTGCGCCTCTGTTACTTCGATGGAGGCAACCTGCGTAACGCTATCCCGCGCGAAGCCTATGCAATTTTTGGTGTTCCAAAGTCGTTGCACGATCAATTCATCGAGCGATATAACCTCTTTGCTGCGGATATGCACTCTGAGTTCCGTCTTCGTGAACCCAACTTCAAGATCTCGCTCAACGAGATGCCACACATCGACACGATGATCGACCTGGAGAGTCAAACGGCACTTATCAACGCGCTAGTTGGGTTGCCCAACGGCGTTATCGCAATGTCGCAGGCAGTCGAGGGTTTGGTGGAGACATCGACAAACTTAGCTTCGGTGAAATTCGAGGGGTGCGATAAGATCGTTGTAACCACCTCGCAACGCTCGTCGGTCGAAAGCGCTAAGACCTACGCTATGCAGATGGTCGAATCGGTCTTTACGTTAGCGGGAGCCGACGTAACACACTCGGATGGCTACCCAGGTTGGGCGCCTAATCCCGACTCCGACCTATTGCGTTTGAGCGCTGAGAGTTACGAGTCGCTTTTTGGACAGCAACCCTTAGTTAAGGCAATTCACGCAGGGCTCGAATGTGGCCTATTCTTAGAGAAATACCCTCAACTCGATATGATCTCGTTTGGTCCAACGCTGCGTGGTGTTCACTCGCCCGACGAGCGTCTGGAGATCGCCTCGGTGGATAAATTTTGGAGGTTACTTTGCGACTTACTTAAACGTATCTAATGGTTTTGCGCTGCTCTGTAAAGCTATTTTTGGTGGTCGCACTGAGCGCTATAGCTGCAACGGTGCAGGCGCAGGAGCGTAGCGATTACCAATTTAGCACCCTTATCAATGACCAGGACGATCTGAGACTTATCGAGGTTGATACCACGCTGTTTCGTATGCCTATTACCCACGCCGAAGATTCTTACGCCGAGGCCACACAATACTATCGAGTGTCGGGCGCTTCGCGGCGGCGAGGTCTCTACTATACCACAGCGCAGCAGGTCGTCGAACCTGCCAAGGCGTATATTGTCGATGCAGAGGAGTTTTTGCCACAGAATCAATTAACGCTTTATGGTGCGCAAAGCGGCTATAGGGTAGGGCTTCGGGCCCAAAATTCTGGTTCGCTGGACTCCTCGTGGTCGTTTCTCTCCTCCTTGTGGGCTCAGGCGGGTCGCGATTTATTTGTTGAAGGGGTCTTTAGTAATGCGGTCTCGGAACACGTCACGTTGAGTAGGCGCTTTGGAGAGGACCACTTTCTTAGGGTGGAGGCAGATATTTCCTACTCTATGCGCGGTTTGCAATATGGGGCGACCTCGGAGGCTTTTGACCTAATAGGTTCTACCTACTATAACCCCTCGTGGGGTTTCTACGATGGCCAGGTGCGTAACTCTCGCGTGCGCCGCCAATTTTCTCCGTCGCTCTCGCTCAATTATCAGCGCGGTGTAGGCGTGCAGACAGTGATGGCAATCGCGGCGGCGGTAGATTATTCGCGCACAGCAAATAGTGCCCTGGGGTGGTACAACGCCACTACACCTATGCCCGACTACTACCGCAAGATGCCAAGCTATATGCCGCAGGGCGAAGTGCAAGACTACGTTACCGATCTGTGGCGAAGTGCCGATGCCGATTATACGCAAATCAATTGGGGCGAGATGGTGCGCCTAAACTCTTTGTCGAGCGATGGTAGTGCCTTTTACGTGGTCGAGGATAAGGTCGAAAAGAGCCTGGCGGGCGACTTCTCCTTGGTTTTTCGCTCGCAACTCTCTTCGGCGCTAGTTATTACTTATGGCCTTGAGGCTTCTGTCGAGAGGCAACGATCCTATAAGCAGATGCGCGACTTGTTGGGCGCGACACACCTTTTAGACTACGATGTGTTTATCGATGATAGCTACAATAAAACGATGCCTTTGAAGAATAACTTGCTCGACGAGGATAACACCGTTGTCGAGGGTGATCGCTTTGGCTACGACTACAATATCAATCATAGTAACGTGAACCTTATTTCGAGGGTGCAATATCGCGCCGAAAGATTTGATTTTGACCTGGAGGCAACTTTTGGTGAGGGGAGCTTCTGCCGCGTGGGCCATTTCGAGAAGGAGCGCTTCGCATCGAACGCCTCGCTGGGTAACTCGGCTACAGTCGAGGTGTCGCCCTACACTCTGCGCGCTACTATGGGGTATGCTGCCCAAGGGAATAAATATTTGGCCCTCAAGGTGGTCTCTACTCGTCTTTCGCCCCTTGCAAATAACCTGTTTCTGAGCGCGATGGCGGCAAACTATCTTAGCCCTTCACTCGAAGGTGAATCGATAAATTCTGCGGCGCTGGCCTTTAAGTTGAACTATCCGAGTGTGCTGCTATCGGGCGAGATCTATGCCTTACAGTCGCGTAACGGCTCGTCGGTCTATTCGCTCTACGACGACCTGGCTAGTACCATGTGTCGCGCCTCGATAACCGAGATTGGCTATAGCTGCTATGGGGCCGAACTGACCGCGAATTTTACTCTGAGCAGCGATCTGAAACTCACATCGACACTCGCTTCGGGTCGTTATCTCTACGACACAAACCCCTACGTCGAACTCTACGACGATTATAGCTTATCTACGCTAGTCTCGCCTACGCAGTCGCGAATGGAGGGTGTGAATATTGGCAATGCTCCGCAGGTGGCGGCGACAGCTGTAGCGACATACTTTGGTGTAGATCACTGCATATTAACTCTGTCGAGCTCGTACTCGGCACTGCGCTACGAACAACCCTCTATTGTGAGGCGTAGCGAACGACTCTTCACCCAAGCATTCGTCAACGAGCAGAGCGCCGAAGCCGCTGAGGAGCAGGCCCGATTAGGTGATGTTTTCGATGTTTCGATCTCCGCCTCGCGTTTCTTTTGGTTCGAGGACGACAGTAGATTGACTCTTCGCATCTCGGTGAGCAACCTGCTAAGTCAGAGCGATAGGGTTATCTATGCCAAAGAGTCCGATCGGATCCTGCTACAGAGCGTCGACGAGATCTTCACGGGAGCCACCATGCGCGAGAGCCTCTACCAATATGGCACAGCGCGAACCCTTCGATTCTCGGTGTCGTACTCCTTTTAATTGCCAAGCCTATATTTCTGTTGAATCAACAGGGCAAACGTATGAAGATATATTTTCTCACTGCGCTTATGCCGCGCGGGCACCAAGCTTAAGCTTGGATCCAAAAACTATCGTTTTTGACCTTTGTTGCGCTGATTATGTGAGGCTTCGCCTATCGATACATGAACTGTAATTAGCTTTTGAAAGTGAACTTTCAACGCCCCTTACATTTCATGCGGAAGGCTGAATCAAAAATAATTTGGCGGTTTGAGAAATAATATATAACTTGTAGGACCAAAAAACCTTAAAACTATAATGTTATGATTATCGGAGTACCTAAAGAGATTAAAAACAATGAAAACAGAGTCGCTTTAACCCCTGCGGGAGCACAAGAGCTTATCAAGCGCGGTCACACTGTTTACATCCAAACGTCGGCTGGCGAGGGTAGCGGATTTGAAGATGTTGCCTACCAGGATGTTGGCGCGCAGATCTTGCCCTCTATCGAAGAGGTCTACTCTGTGGCCGAGATGATCATCAAAGTTAAGGAACCTATAGAGCCAGAATACAAACTCATTAAGGCGGGCCAATTACTCTTCACCTACTTCCATTTCGCAAGCTCTCAACCATTGACCTTGGCGATGATCGAAAGTGGGGCGGTGTGTTGCGCCTACGAGACTGTCGAGCGCGATGATCGTTCGCTTCCGTTGCTTGTCCCTATGTCGGAGGTTGCGGGTCGCATGGCTACCCAGGAGGGCGCCTACTATCTGGAAAAACCTCGCGGTGGCAAGGGTATTTTGTTGGGTGGTGTCCCAGGTGTTAAACCTGCGAAGGTCTTTGTGATTGGTGCGGGCGTTGTCGGCACTGCCGCTGCGCGTATGGCTGCTGGCTTGGGTGCCGATGTCACTATTGCCGATATTTCGCTTCCTCGCTTGGCCTACCTTGCCGATGTGATGCCAGCAAATGTTAAGACCTTGATGTCGAGCGAATACAATATTCGCCAAGAGCTAAAAAGTGCCGACCTTGTTATTGGTTCGGTCTTGATCCCAGGCGCCAAAGCTCCTAAGTTGGTTACGCGCGATATGGTTTCGTCGATGCAAAAAGGTGCAGTTATGGTCGATGTGGCTATCGACCAAGGCGGATGTTTCGAAACCTCGCACGCTACCACCCACCAGGATCCAATCTACCAGGTTGATGGCGTGGTTCACTACGCAGTTGCAAATATCCCTGGTGCGGTGCCCTACACATCGACTCTAGCTCTCACCAACGCCACACTTCCTTATGCTATAGCCTTGGCCGATAAGGGTTGGGAGCGAGCTTGCGCCGAATCGCCCGAGTTGCGCAAGGGGCTCAACGTGGTCGAAGGAAAAGTTGTCTACCGAGGTGTGAGCGAGGCTTGGGATTTGCCCTACGCGGAGCTATAGTTGCAAATTGCAGAATTATAGCTATCTTTGTGGCAAATTTATAACAAATGGCAGGATCGAATTTCGTAGATTACGTAAAAATATTTGCCCGCTCGGGTAATGGTGGTGGTGGTTCAACCCACTTCCGCCGCGAGAAATTTGTCGCTTTCGGAGGTCCCGATGGTGGCGATGGTGGCAAGGGTGGTAGCATCGTTTTAAGAGGCGATAAGCAATATTGGACACTTATTCACCTAAAATTTCAGCGCCACCAATTCGCCGAACATGGTGGACATGGCTCGGGTGCTCGTTCGTCGGGCAAGGATGCGAGCGACATCATTATCCCTGTGCCGCTAGGTACTGTTGCGCGCGATGCCGAAACTGGCGAGATCGTTGGCGAGGTTGTTAACCACGGCGACGACTTGGTGCTGCTCCAAGGTGGCCGTGGAGGTCAAGGAAACTGGCACTTCAAAACCGCGACTAACCAAACTCCCCGCTACTCGCAACCAGGCGAAGATGGCCAAGAAGGATCGTTTATTTTGGAGTTGAAGGTGCTTGCCGACGTAGGTTTGGTGGGTTTCCCTAACGCTGGCAAGAGTACGCTTCTTTCGGCTGTGTCGGCTGCAAAACCCAAGATCGCTAACTACGCATTTACCACACTCGAACCTAACTTGGGTATCGTGGAGTGTCGCGATAGTCACTCGTTTGTGATGGCCGACATCCCAGGAATCATCGAGGGTGCACACGAAGGTAAAGGCTTGGGAACTCGTTTCTTGCGCCATATCGAACGTAACTCGCTTCTGTTGTTTATGATTCCTGCCGACAGCGATGATATTGCCAAAGAGTACGATGTGTTGCTCAACGAGCTTACCCAATACAATCCCGAATTGTTGGATAAATGCCGCTTGCTTGCAATCACCAAATGCGACATGTTAGACGAGGAACTTATCGAACAGATGAAACCAGAACTCCCTGAAGGGGTTCCATCCATTTTCATCTCGTCGATCACAGGACTTAATGTCGTTGCCCTAAAAGATATGTTGTGGGAGGCGCTGCAAGGATGATAGCCGAAAGTGTTTTTAGGTAGGGTTGACCACTTTGCATAATGAATAACCGATAGGCCGAAAGCTTGTCGGTTTTTTGTGTGTAGGGTACGATTATAAGTAGGCTCAAAGTTGTTAATATTAGATAAAAATTAATATTAGGTAAAAAAAAGAGATAGGAGCCCATTTAAAGCTTTTGGTTTTCAAATTTAATTATTATCTTTGCGTGTTAGCAATATTTTAAGAATAAAATAATAAATTATATAGTAAGTAATTATGGAAAATAAACTTCAGGTTTTAACGCAAAAACTCTACGACGAGGGTTTAGAGAAAGGTCGTCAAGAGGCAGATGTTTTGGTTAGCGAGGCTAAAGCCAAAGCTACTAAGATTGTCGAAGATGCTAAGGCAGAGGCTGCGGCATTGTTGAAAAAGGCACAAACTGCGGCCGAGGATACTCAGAAGAACTCTATGACCGAAATTGCGCTTGCAGGTAAACAAGCGGTGGCAAAGATCAAGAGCGAGATCGAAAATGTGATTACAACAAAGATGACAGCCGAGGCGATCAAAGGCGCTGCGGCAGATGCTAAGTTTATCAAAGAGATGTTGTTGGCTGTAGCTGCTAATTGGAACGGTGCCGACTCGTCGAAGATTACCCTTCAGGCGCTTCTTCCCGAGGCTAAAAAGGCAGAACTTGATGCTGTTATCGCAAAGAGTGCCGCAGAGCTTCTTAAGGCTGGCGTTGAGGTTGGCTACTCAAAGCAGGTTAGCAGTGGATTCAAGGTGGGTGCCAAAGATGGCGGTTACTATATTTCGTTCTCCCAGGAGGATTTCGATGCGTTGATGCGTGGTTATATCCGCGAAAAATTATCGGCTTTACTCTTTAAGGCTTAGGTTATGTTTGGGGGAGAATACTACTGCTTAGTTGCGGGGTTTAAAGAACTCACACTCGATGCCGAGAACAAAGGAGTCGATGCTGCGAGCATTATCGATGAGGTTATAAGCCAAGTCTCGGCTCGCGATGCTAAGGCTGTGAAGCTGCTTTACGCCTACTACGACTGCGAGAATATCGCAGCGGCAAGGGCTGGCAGAACGCGCCACAACCCTCTGGGCCTGTTGAGTCGCGAAGAGATCGAAGAGGAGCTAGGTGAGCCTAGCCGAATGCCCGCGCAGGTGGCCACTGTGCTACAAGCTTACGCCTCGGGCAAGAGCGAGGAGATCGACGCTTCCGTCTCATTTGAACGAGCGCTTTTCGAAGCTTACTACGCCGAGTGCGCCGCCTCTTCGTCGAGTTTTGTGCGTGAGTGGAGCCAGACAGATCGTAATTTGCGCAATATCGCAGCTGCAATATCGGCTCGTGGGGCTAATATCGCCGTAGATCAAGTTGTTGTGGGCGATGGAGATGTAGCCGAAGCTCTACGCCACTCGTCGGCAACTGACTTTGGGTTGCGAGGTGAATTACCATATATCGACGCTGTGATAGCTGCAATTAACGATGAGCCAAACATTGTCGAGAAGGAGCATAAGATCGACAATATTCGTTGGGCGGAGCTTGACGACGCATCGGCATTTGACTATTTCAATATCAACGCGGTGTTGGCATACTTGGTCAAACTCAATATTGTTGCTCGTTGGGCGGAACTCGACGAGAAGCGAGGAAGAGAGATGCTAGATAAATTGATGGCGGAACTCAGTGCTAAGGATAAGATAAATAAATAATTAAGATAAGATAGATAATGAAAACTACGGGACGTGTAAATGGTATCATCTCGAATATCGTAATCGTTACGGCCGACGGAGCAGTTGGTCAGAACGAAATTTGTTACGTATATTGTGGTGAGACCAAAGTGATGGCCGAGGTCATCAAAGTAGTGGGCGATGCTGCCTACGTTCAGGTTTTTGACTCTACACGAGGATTGAAAATCGGAGATAAAGTTGAGTTCGAAGGACACATGCTTGAAGCTACATTGGCTCCAGGTATCCTCTCTCGTAACTATGATGGTTTGCAAAACGACTTGGAGAAGATGGAGGGTCTGTTCATCGAGCGTGGTTCGATGACCGAGGCTGTCGACTTCGAGAAGAGTTGGGAGTTTACCCCAATCGCTAAGGTTGGCGACTCTGTTTCGGCTGCCGTATGGTTGGGCGAGGTGAAGGAGCAGTGGGTTGCTCACAAAATTATGGTTCCCTTTGTGATGGAGGGTACATATACTGTGAAATCGATCGTTAAGAGTGGCGAATATAAAGTAAAAGATACCATTGCCGTAATTACCGACCAAGCGGGCGTGGATCACAATATCACCATGGTTCAAAAGTGGCCAGTTAAACGCGCGGTGCGTAGCTACACTGAGAAGCCACGTCCATCGCGCATGATGGAGACTGGTGTGCGTGCAATCGACACCTTTAACCCTATCGCCGAGGGTGGTACAGGATTTATCCCAGGGCCTTTCGGTGCGGGAAAAACTGTGTTGCAACACGCTATCTCGAAGCAGGCCGATGCCGATGTTATCATCATCGTGGCGTGTGGTGAGCGTGCAAATGAGGTTGTAGAGATCTTTGCCGAGTTCCCCGAACTTGTCGACACGCGCACAGGTCACAAACTAATGGAGCGTACCATTATTATCTGTAATACATCGAATATGCCCGTTGCGGCGCGTGAGGCTTCGGTCTACACGGGTATGACAATCGGTGAATATTATCGTGCAATGGGTCTCAAGGTCTTGGTTATGGCCGACTCGACTTCGCGTTGGGCGCAGGCTCTTCGCGAGATGTCGAACCGTTTGGAGGAGCTTCCAGGTCAGGATGCGTTCCCGATGGACCTTTCGGCGATCATCTCGAACTTCTACTCGCGTGCAGGTTTGGTGAAACTCGTTGGCGGAACAAGTGGTTCGGTGACATTCCTCGGTACGGTATCTCCTGCGGGAGGTAACCTCAAAGAGCCCGTTACGGAATCTACCAAAAAGGCTGCTCGTTGTTTCTACGCCCTCTCTCAGGGTCGTGCCGACTCTAAACGCTACCCAGCGATCGACCCACTCGATTCATACTCAAAATATTTGGAGTACCCCGAAGTTAAGGGCTACCTCGACGAATTGGTGGAGCTCAACTGGACAGATAAAGTCTACGAGGGCAAAACATTAGTTCAACGCGGTAAGGAGGCTAACGACCAGATCAACATCTTGGGTGACGACGGTGTGCCTGTTGAATACCACGAGCGTTTCTGGAAGTCGGAGCTTATCGACTTTGTGATCTTGCAACAAGATGCTTTCGATGATATTGATGCGGTGACCCCAATGTATCGCCAATGTTATATGTACAACCTGGTTCTCGATATTTGTCACAAGGAGTTCACTTTTGCCGATTTTGAGGAGTGTTCGCAATTCTTCAAGACGTTAATTAGCATGCTTCGCCAGATGAACTATTCGGTGTGGAAGTCGGACGAGTTTGAGGAGTTTGATAAAAAGATCGCAGCCTTTGTGGGCGTGAAGAGCTCTAATTAAACCATAATTCGCATAATTATTAAAAGTTAATGATATGACTAAGAGTGCATTTCAAAAAATATATACCAAAATCGACAATATCACCAAAGCTACCGTAACACTCAAAGCAACAGGAGTTGGTAACGAGGAGTTAGCTACAGTAGGTGGTCAATTGGCGCAGGTGGTAAAGATCATGGGCGAGAACGTCACCCTACAGGTCTTTGCAGGAACCGAGGGTTTGGCAACAAACTCAGAGGTTATTTTCCAAGGTGAGCCCCCCAAACTTCGCGTTTCGGACAACCTTGCAGGTCGCTTCTTTAATGCCTATGGCGAACCGCTCGAAGGTGGTGAGGCGATCGAGGGCGAGGAGCGCGAGATCGGTGGACCAACGGTAAACCCATTCCGTCGCTTGCAACCTTCGGAGCTTATCGCCACAGGTATCGCGGGTATCGACCTTAATAACACAATCGTATCGGGTCAAAAGATCCCATTCTTTGCCGATCCCGACCAACCATACAACGCAGTGATGGCAAATGTGGCTCTTCGTGCTAAGGCCGACAAGATCATCTTGGGTGGTATGGGTCTTACCAACGATGACTTCTTGTACTTCAAGAGCGTTTTCGAGAACGCATGAGCTTTTGATCGCATCGTCTCATTTGTAAAT
>JBCQWE010000027.1:0-30900 GCA_047172505.1 Rikenellaceae bacterium
TGTGAAATATGGTATCGAGGCGTTGATCTCTGCACTCAATAATAATGGGCGATTATGTGATGGACGTGGCGTGTTTGATTTTTTGTCGGGTAGTTAGGGGTAGAAATACAATTACAGAAATATCTAATATTAATAGCAAGAAGGGTAATATTAGGTTTATTGATAGAGGCAATACTATAATTATAGCATATACTGATAGATGTATATATTATAGAATTGTAAAAATAAACGCAGCTGAATTAGTTTTAATGTCTAAATCCGATAATACACAAAAGCTCTATTTAGCAAGTAATAATTAAAAAGTAACTACAATCGTAAAGCAATAAAAATGAACATTTATAGTGCAGTAAAAGAATTAAAAAATATTGATCCAAATTCAATGGTTGCTTACGAGCAGGCTCTTTCTATATTTTTTTCTATTGAAGTGCCCATACCTGTATATACTCTTCAATCTAATAATATTTTATTTAGGTCAAGGGTGAATGATTGTGCAAATATGTTTGAATCTATTGATGATATTAAGAATCCTGATTGTAAACATGTAAAATCTTTTGCTCGCTGCAATAGATCTTATCAATCTGTTTTTTATGCGTCGGAGCATAGAGGTGCCTCGTATTGTGAGTTTGCAGAAAATTGGAACCAACAATATAATATCAGTAATTGTTTTAATATTACAATCGGGGCATGGAAACTAATCAAGAATATGGACGTGGCCATTATAGTAAGCCCTCAATGCTGTGATAGAGAATCAAATATTGAAAGGTGTGCAGGAAAATGTTTTGATAATTACATAAATAGTGTTGATAAAGAAACAAGAGAACAAATTATAGCATTTTATAATTATGTTTATCTAACGTTTAAAGCTCCTGTAAATGCCAACCCTCTAACATATGTTATTACATCTGCATTCTCTAACTATATCGCTCTAAACAAAAATATTCAAGGTGTCTGCTACCCATGTGTTAAGAGTGATGAGCCAAGTGTAAATTTCGCAATATTCCCGGAATTTGTCAACAATGAGTGGATGATGCTATACCAAGTTGCTGTTGATGAATTTACAGTTGCAGAGATCGTTGACGGCAAATGCAACTTCGTTCAAACCGGCTCTAAAAAATGCGAATGTATTAACATAGAACAAAATAAGTTATATTGGTAGCGACCGATGCACTCTAAGTAACGAAGCTTGATTAATAATAGCAAGATTAACACTACATCTCAATGTACCCAACAAAACCCCTCATAATCGCCCTACTCTTTGCTGCATCTTCATGTGGCTTAGGTGGTAGCAAGAACAATTCAAGCGACAATCAAATCATCATTCGTGATACGGTGGAGATTGTTGTTCGGGACACCGTGCGAGAGCTTGCGGTGGTTATCGAGCACCACACGTCGCCTCGTGATACTACTGAGAATCTTTTTGCTCAGATTACTAAGGCTGTGGGTGCGGAGAATGTGCGCAATATAAAGCAGCTGAAGATCATTGGGAGCATCAATGAGGCGGAAATAAGTGCTATCGCCTATAATTATCAACTAATAATGGAGGACGAGTTCTATTGTTTGGATGAGATGGATCTCTCGGAGTGCTCAATTGTTGGTAAGGTACAAATATCTTATAACGGTAGTGGCTACGATACGGATTATGAGCCAACATATCAAAATGGTAATGCAATTCCCTGTGGCCTCTACAGTGTGTCGCGCGCTCATATATCGCCAAAAAGGTTTTATTTTCCTAAGGGCATCACCACAATTGGCGCTGAAGCGTTTTATCTATGCAATTTAGAAGGTGCGCTCAATATTCCCGATGGCGTTAAATATATAATGAGCGGCGCTTTTGATCGAAACCCTAATCTAACATCGTTAACAATTCCTTCATCGATAAAATATATTGGAGAGAGAGCATTTAATTGCTGCGGGAATATCAACAGCAAGCTCGTCTTCCCAGAGGGACTTATGTACATCTGCTACCAAGCCTTCAGGGGGTGCACTGGAATAATCAATAGCGGCACAGAATTCCCATTCGACAGATACCCAATGTATGATGGCGAGTATATTGAAAATCCAATGCGCAAGAGCGATTGGGATAATTAAAAGTATTTGATGCCTCGGTGTAACCATAACAAGCGTGGGGAAAATGTGGGGAAAGCCCTCAATTACATTTAATGCACTTTAATCGGGATTACAGAGCCTATACAGCAGGTTGTGCGCAATCTGCACGGGAACAATTTGGGAACAAATCTAAAAAGGAAAATCGCTAACCATTGAAAAATCAATGAGTTAGCGATTTGCATTGTACCCCCTCAGGGGCTCGAACCCTGGACCCCAACATTAAGAGTGTCGTGCTCTACCAGCTGAGCTAAAGAGGCATTGCGGGGGCAAATGTAAGGATAAAATTGGCAATTGCAAAATTTTTTGCATAAAAATTAAAAATGTTTAAATTTTTCTTGCCATAATTCCTTTCGAGAAATATTATTATTCCTCGATGCAGCGGATGCAGAAGCCGTCGGTGAGGGTGTTGTTCTTGTCGGGGTCGACATCGGGGTTATAAACTAAATTGTAGCCAAAGGAGCTATCGATTTGGGTCGACACGCGCATGTTGCCTTGCGAGCCGTAGTCGCCTATGCTGCCCGTCATGTTGCTTCTAAAGCCTGTCATGGGGAGCTGCACCACTCCGTTGTAGAGCACTTGGTTATTTTTGCTGTCATAAGCGCTATTCTCGTCGGTCAGCACCGTGAAGGTGCCGTAGCGCGGTACTCGCCACCCCAAGGGCGAGGGGTCGAAGATCGATTTTCCCGATGCGTCGGGGTCGTTGGCCACTCCCTTGTCGAACCACAAATAGCTGCTTCCCATGGTCAGCGATTCTTGGTTCCAACTAAATGGCTTTGCGGTGCGAATGTAGAAGGTGGTGGGGTTTTGCACCGCCTCGGCAAATGTCACGCAGTCGTCGACTAGCGTGGGGCTCAACGAGCTGTCGGCAGGGAAGGGATCTTTGCGGCCAAATTGGTAGTGGAGCACCCCATCGCGGTTGGGGGCGTAGTCGCAGTCGCGGGCTCCCAGGTTGCGGTCCATGATGAAGCGATCACGGTAGAGTGTCGCCCACAGATCTTGGTTATCGTAGCGGTGCACCGCGCCTTGGGCATCGTCGTAGGTGTAGACATAGACTCCTTCGATAGCGCTATTCTGCGCTGCGATAAGGTCGGGATCGTAGTCAGTTACCCAGAAATGCCACGACCAAAGCACATTGCCGTTGAGTGTCACCACCACCAGGAAGTTGCCCTCGTCGATGTTCCACGGCAAGGTCACCTTCATGGCCGAACGGGCACCAGAGGTGGTGAAATTGGGCTCGCAGAATGAGGTAACGCTCTCATTGTTGGCGTATCCACTCGTCACGCGCGAGACGTTGAAACCACGCGTATTACCGCTATAGTCGCTCCACAGAAGCGAAGCTTCCCACTGATCGTAGCACGACAACACATCTTCCTGGTCGGCATAGTCGCGCCAAAAGGTGTTTATGCGCCCCTCGACGGGGATGTAAAACTCCTGGTCGGAGCCATTGGGGTGGAGAATATAGCAATTCGAGGTTCCCTCGATCGTGTAGTCGTAGTCGCTGAGATTTATCGTATAGTTGTAGATCATGCCACTCTCCCACTCCGCCTGAGAGGCCAACGAATAGAGTGTGGTGTAGGTGTTGCCACTCATGGTGTTGTAGATCGTCACTTCGAGGTTGACCTGGTCGCACGATTGAGGGATCATCATCAAGTAGCCATCGGTAAGGGTGAGGGCCTGCTCCTCTGTGGCGCTTGTGGTTAGCTGATCATTGATTATGGCGCTATAGCTAATCTGCGACCTCTCTCCCAGCTCCCACTCTATCTCGCCACTATCGGAGATTGTCGCTTTGCCGTTTGCCACAACGCCAGTTATCGCCACACCTTTTATCTGGTTCGAGGCTAGCCCCTTGACACTAAAGGCGATAGCTGACAGCGCATGTTGAAAATCAAGCGCCACGGCACCACCACCCACCTGAGCCGAAATATCTTTGCGTGGCGTGGCGAGCATCAAATCGGGCTGAGAAGCACAATCTTCGGCGGCGGTGTACTCCACAACCAAGCTTCCGTTCTCGATCGAGGGGACGATAATCGAGCTCTCGTCGACGCGTGGCGAGTAGGCAAAAAAGGTGTATTTGTCGCTCAGAGAGCTATAGCCCCACGTTGGGGTATCGCCATCATAGAGCCACTCCCCGCTCTGGGCTTGGTAGTAGAGCGCCTTGTTTGCCATCTTGTCGAATATGGCCTCTTCGGACCATGCAACACCTGCCGTATAGGCGCAGTAGAGCCCTATCGAGCCCATTTGCTCTTGGTCGTAGACCAGCTCGCCGCGCGAGGAGACCCCCACCGCCACCTCGATGTTGCCATTGGCGCACGGCACAGCCAAATTATCTTGTTGGTCGCGGCGCGTGCAGCCACCAACGAGAAAAACGAAAATGGAAACAAAAAGCGTAGAGTATATTTTGATCATAGTGTTGCGATTTTTCAAACAACACTTCGATCCCAAATACCATACCAGAGCAGGCGAAGCCTCACACATCATCGCAACACAAAAAGTCAAAAACCAAAGGTTTTTGGATCCAAGCTAGCTTGGCGCCCGCGCGGCGTAAGCGCAGTAAGAAACTTTACCCTGGCTAACCAACGCCCCACGAGGCGAACCACTCGACCACCCCATTTTGGAGAGCAACAGCCTCTTCGACGACCCACCCGACAAAGGGTGCTGCGAAGGGGAGCGGGAGGAGTATCCAGATCATCGAGAGCAGAAGAATCACCGTGAGGGTGACGACAAGTAGAGGTGTGACGACGGGGCTTAAGATACCGACATGGCCGAAATAGTAGAGCACAATTGGGGCTGTTGCAAGAGTCGCCACAATGCTAATAATGAGCGAGCTGAGCGCCATATTTGCGATTATACTTTGCGTGCGCAATCTCCAGCAAAGTGGAGCTCCCACCATAATAATAGCCCCAACGGCGGTAAACGAGAGTTGAAAACCCACGTCGTAGAGCGCCACAGGGTCGCAACAGAGAATCAAAAGTGCCGATGTGAAGAGCGAGTTAAGGGCGTTATAGCCTCGCGAGACTAGGCGCGAGGTATTCATAATCGAAAACATCCATGCAGCACGCACCACACTCTCGCCAAGCCCCGCCATCACAGCAAATAGCCACACCGCAACAATAGCTAAAAGGTCGGCAATAAAGTGCCCACGGTTCACGAGTGGCAGCAGAAAAGTTATCGACGAGATGATAATTATAACGATGCTTAGGTGCAAACCCGAGAGGGCCAACAGGTGCGAGGCACCGATATAGTTGTAGCTGCGAACAAGTCCGCTATCGAGCAGGTCGCGCCTAGCGAGAGTCATCGCGGCAACCGAGGCTAAGGTTTGAGGCTGCAACCCCAACTTTTCGAGCCGCGCGAAGCCCCAATCGTTGAGTCGCGCGCTCAGTGGTCGCGACTGCTGAGCATCGACATAAAGAAGTTTTTCGATTGCCACAGAGCGCAAATATCCCTTGCTCACTGCCAACGCCGAGTAGCTGTTCGATGCACCATCCACCACGCTCACATCGCCACGAACTACCACCGTGCGGTGGCAGGGCACCTCCACCCCCGAGAGCAATATCTTCTCGGCGGATTCTCGCCACGCGCCATCCGCCTGGCGTAGTGCAACAAGGGTTGCATGGCGCTGCGAGGAGGCTATAAGTGCCACGACAGCATCACTTTGAGCGGGGAGGGTGGGCGCGGTTTTTTCGAATGATGCCAGGCAGTAGCCAAAGCCGACAAAGAGCAGGCCTAGCGAGGCAGTGCTGCGCCAAAAGAGCAACAGCGCAATTGCAGAGACAAAAGCGGCGAGTAGCAGCAGAGGGGAAAAGTCGACAAAGCGCGACACAACAACACCCACGATCAACGGCAGCAGAAGCATGCCCATTGGAGCGTGGCGTGAAGTTGTCATCTGTCGTCTATTTTCGTCGTCTAAATTCTGCGCAGACTATTGCTGTGGCGATCGAGACATTGAGTGATTCCGAACCGTGCCTGTCGGCAGGAAATGGTGGAATGAGGAGTTTATCAGAGACGAATGCCGCCACCTCGGCGCTTATCCCTTGACCCTCGTTACCCATGACTATCAAGCCGCTGGGCGAGAGTTCCCGTTCGTAGATGTTCTCTCCTTCGAGCAGAGTTCCCCAAATTGGGAATTGAAGTTGTTGTGCCGCCGCGAGAAATTCCACCAAAGGGGTGTAGTGCACCTTAACGCGTGTGATAGCACCCATCGTTGCCTGCACAACTTTGGGGTTGTAGCAGTCGGCAGAGGAGGGCGAACAGACGATGTTCTCGATGCCGAACCAATCGGCAAGGCGGATTATAGTGCCCAGGTTGCCTGGATTTTGCACCGAGTCGAGGACCAGAACTAGCTGACCTGCAAGATCTTCGACCGAGAGCAAGTAATGCGGAATGTCGATAAGAGCCACCGAGTTGTTGGCATTTTTGAGCTGCGAAATGCGATCCATCTCGCTGCTCGACACCCACTCGACACCTTCGCCTTCGAAGACCCCTTCGAGCGAGTAGATCTTGCGCACGTTGAGCCGCGAGGTGCGAAGCTCTTCGATGAGCTTCTCCCCCTCGGCTAAAAACAGGCCCGTCTCGGTGCGGGCTTTCTTGTCGCCCAGCGACCGCAGTAGCTGTATCTCGCTTTTTATCATCGATTTAGATTATTCCTCTTCCTCAACTTCGGCCATTGTGGTGTAGACATTCGAAACATCTTCGTCCTCTTCGAGGCGCTCGATTAGTTTCTCAACATCTTCGCGCTCCTCGGCCGAAAGTTCCTTAGTGTCGGTTGGGATGCGAACTGCCTCTCCCGAAACGATCTCGTAACCTTTTTCGTCTAACCAGTGTTGCAGGGCACCAAACGACTCGTATGGCGCGTAGACAACAACCGACTCTTCGGGGTAGAATTCGTCGACTCCTAGGTCGATCATCTCCAACTCCAACTCCTCGGTGTCGACCTCGGCGGGAACGTTGAATTTAAATGTGCATTTGTGTTCGAACATGAAGCCCACGCTGCCGCTGTTACCTAGCGTGCCGCCACACTTGTTGAAGTGCATACGCACGTTAGCCACGGTGCGGTTGGTGTTGTCGGTTGCAGTCTCAACCAACACAGCAACTCCGTGTGGTGCGTAACCTTCGTATACAAACTCCTTGTAGTCGGCAGTATCCTTCGATGTTGCACGCTTGATGGCGCGTTCAACATTCTCCTTTGGCATGTTCTCCGACTTGGCGTTCTGCATCAATACGCGCAGACGTGTGTTCGACGATGGGTCGGGGCCACCAGCCTTAACTGCGATCTCGATCTCTTTTCCAATTTTGGTAAAAACTCGGGCCATATTGCCCCAGCGTTTCATCTTTCGCGCTTTGCGAAATTCAAATGCTCTTCCCATATATGTTTCGATTTATTTTTTTTGTAAGTGGCGCAAATATACAAATTTAATTCTAAACTACTCAAAAATTCCCGTATAAGAGTGCGGAGTAATTTGGCGCAAACGCTCCTTGACCTCCTCGGTGACGTCGAGCTCCGAGATAAATGTTGTGATCGACGAAGCCGTGATGTGCGAGTTGGTGCGCGTGAGGGCCTTAAGTGCCTCGTATGGCGATGGGTAGCCCACACTGCGAAGTACTGTTTGGATACCCTCGGCAACAACTGCCCAGTTTGCCTCAAGGTCGGCATCGATTGCCGCTTGGTTCAAAATAACTTTACCCAAACCTTTGAGAAGCGAACGCACAGCGATCAAAGAGTGAGCCATAGGCACACCCACGTTGCGCAAAACTGTAGAGTCGGTAAGGTCACGTTGTAGGCGCGAGATTGGCAATTTTGCCGATAGGTGCTCGTAAACCGCATTTGCTACGCCCAAGTTACCCTCGGCATTCTCGAAGTCGATGGGGTTGACTTTGTGTGGCATGGCGCTCGATCCAACTTCGCCCTCTTTGATGCGTTGTTTGAAGTACTCCATCGAGATGTAACTCCACATATCGCGGCTAAGATCGATAAGGATGGTGTTGATACGCTTGAGGTTATCGAAGAGCGCCGCCATCATGTCGTAGTGTTCGATCTGAGTTGTGTATTGCGAACGATCCATGTCGAGCTTGTCGCCCACAAAGCTATTGGCGAACTCCACCCAATCCACCTGAGGATAGGCAATAAGATGGGCGTTGAAGTTACCCGTTGCGCCACCAAATTTGGCCGCCACAGGCAAGTTGTGCAACATGTCGAGTTGTCTGCATAGGCGCTCGATGTAGACCATGATCTCCTTACCGAGGCGCGTAGGCGAAGCGGGTTGACCGTGGGTGCGTGCCAACATCGACACCTGGCCCCACTCGTTGCTCATAGCGATAAGTTTGTCGACAACCTCGTCCATCGCTGGCACGTAGACCTCTTCGACAGCCTCTTTGATCGAGAGCGGAATCGAGGTGTTGTTGACATCTTGCGAAGTTAGGCCGAAGTGAACGAACTCTTTGTAGGCAGAAAGACCCAACGCATCCATCTTCTCTTTGAGGATGTACTCAATAGCCTTAACGTCGTGGTTGGTAACCGCCTCGATCTCTTTGACGCGAGCAGCATCTGCCTGCGAAAATTCGGTGTAAAGTTTGCGAAGATCGGCAAATTTAGCGTGATCTATGGTTGCAAGTTCGGGAAGAGGTATCTCGCACAAGGCGATAAAGTATTCCACCTCGACACGAATTCTGTAGCGGATTAGTGCTGCTTCTGAAAAATAATCTGCCAAAGGCTCCGTTACATTACGGTATCTACCATCGATTGGAGATATTGCTGTTAACTTATCTAACATCTGTTAATTGTTTTAAGATTTTAATTTGTGTCAAAAGTAGGAAAATTCGGTGAATATGACAATTTTTTCTATCTTTGTCACAAACAATTTTACAAAATAGTGTAATATAGAACCATTATGTTTGATTTTATTAAAGACAACCCAATAATTTTTCTGCTAATATTCATAGCTATCGTTGCGCCATCGTTTTTCGTTGGGGCAATCCAAGTCATCTTCTACATCGTCGCGGGCATTGTACTTTTGCTCCTTATTCTTGGCCTTGTGTTCCGCGCCAAGATCCGCAAACTGCAACGCGACATGGAGCAACAAACCCATGGTGGCCAACAAAGTTTTGGTGGCTTCTACTCTTTTGGTCAACAACATCGCCAGCGAGGCAATAAAACCGACCAAGATGACGTAAAAATATATAAACAGAAAGGCGTGGGCGAGAAGAAAGTATCGAAAGATGTGGGCGACTACGTTGATTTCGAAGAGGTTAAAGAGAACCACTAGACTACTATGATAAAACTACTATACAAGGTCGGGCAATACTTCATGTTGATGCAGAAAGTATTTTCGCGACCCGAAAAGCGCTCGATATATCGTCGGCGCATAATTGCCGAGCTCGAAGCTTTGGGTCTGGATTCTATAGGCCTTACCGCCATCATATCGCTTTTTATCGGTGCGGTGATCACGCTCCAGATGGCCATCAATCTCGACGAGGGTTTTATCCCCCAAACTCTTATCGGCTACGCCACGCGGCAGACCCTAACCCTCGAATTTTCTTCGACCGTCGTTGCCTTGATCCTTGCGGGTAAGATCGGTTCGAACATCGCTTCGGAGATCGGCTCGATGCAAATTTCCGAGCAGATCGATGCCCTGGAGATCATGGGTGTCAACTCCGCTTCGTACCTTATTTTGCCAAAGATCGTAGCTACGATACTCTTTTTCCCACTTCTAACGGCCATGAGCCTCATCATAGGTCTTGTGGGTGGTTACGTCATCGCGGTGCTCACAGGAATCATGATCCCCAACGACTACATCGAAGGTATCATGCTCGAATTCGAGACCTACTCGATAGTCTACTCCTTGATAAAGAGTGTGGTTTTTGCATATATAATCACCTCGGTATCGGCATATTATGGCTACTACACCAACGGAAACTCGCTCGAAGTGGGCAAATCGTCGACTCGCGCAGTTGTCGTGAGCTCGATCACAATTATGATCTTCAACCTCATCTTGACCCAAATATTGCTAATATGATACGCGCATCAAACCTCGAAAAGTCCTTTGCAGGCAAAAGAATCCTCACCGACATCAACATCGAATTCGAAGCGGGCAAGACCAATCTTATCATTGGCAAGAGTGGCTCGGGAAAGACCGTGCTTCTGAAATCTCTCGTGGGGCTCCATGAGATCGATTCGGGCAACATCTACTTCGACCAGACCAACTTCACGGCCCTTGACTTCAAGGAGCGCAAAGAGATACGCAAAGACATCGGCATGATCTTTCAAGGCGGGGCACTGCTCGACGCATCGACCGTGGTCGAAAACGTAAAGTTACCGCTCGACCTGTTCACAGATCTCTCGGAGGCCGAAAAAATCGAACGCGTAAACTTCTGCTTGCACCGCGTAAACCTCGACTCAGCACACAAGCTATTCCCCTCGGAACTTAGCGGCGGAATGATCAAACGCGTAGCCATAGCGCGCGCCATTGTACTCAACCCCAAATACTTATTCTGCGACGAGCCCAATTCGGGACTCGACCCGCAGACCTCGATCGTGATCGACAACCTGATCCGCGACATCACCATCGAATACAACATCACCACGATTGTCAACACCCACGACATGAACTCAGTACTAGAGATCGGCGACAAGATCGTCTACATCCACGAAGGTCAAAAGTGGTGGGAGGGGACCAAAGATAACATCCTCGATGCTGAGAATAAAGAGCTCAACGACTTCGTCTTCGCCTCACAAATGGCAAAACGCGCCAAGGGTAATCGTTAACCCATCGGCGCGTTTTTTTATTGACTCCATCGGGCGGTGATAACACCCCCGCGAGTGCATATTTTCATGATAATATTTTCCTATTTGTCAAGTGTGGCTAACAAATTCCATGTAGTTAGCTAAGCTCAGGAAAAAGATTCTTGCTATCCACCTCAACTGTAACCGACTCATTTGTTTTAGTCTTGATGCGAAGCTGAACGCCATCTTTGCCTTCGAGTTTCTCTTGGTACTCCGACATGTCGAAACTTAAGTATTTGTTATATTTGGTACCTTTGCCCTCCTCGCCAGCAGAGTCGAAGCGAAGCTCCAACGAGAGGTAATCCTCTTTTGCATCGTCGTTTTCTGTGAATGTATTCTCAACAAGGTAGAATTTTGCGCTCTCAACATCTTCCGATGTGATAGATACGTATAGGTTAAGGTAGCCCTGAGTTAGGGTGATGCCAGTAGATACAGCCGCAAAAGCATCGTTAGCTACCGCCTCATCCTCTTCTTGTGTTGTCACCTCCACAGATTCACCCACAACAACCACAGCAGCATCGTAGAGTTTTGCAGTGTAGTTATAAGTATCGTCGGTGTTCTTTTCGAGTGTAGCACCTGCAATTACGCGCGCACCGATGGTAAGCTCCTCGATCTCGATCTTCGACACATTCTCGGTAACGATGAAACTCTCCTGCGAATCGAGTAGGAAGTAGAGCTCAACCTCGGCCGCATCGTCGTCATCTTGAGGGGTGTCTTGGTCGGTTGCGGGCTCGGCACCCACCTCCATCACAGTTGCGAAGTAGTAACCCTCGGGCACATCGGTGTAACTGTCACTCTTATTGTCGCATGATGTTGCAAGGAGTCCAGCCGCTAGAGTAGCGAATAAAAAAATCTGTTTCATAGTTTTGATATGTGTTAAAAATGTTATTAAACAAGAAGAGTCTGTTTTCCCTTCTCTTACCTAAATAAAGGGCCGAATAGCCGATATACTGCATCGGGGAGTGACATTTTAATCGTACAATTTCGATAAAATGCTTCTAATCAGGGATGAAAACATGTAATTTAACGAGGGTAACAAGATTATTTCTTGAAAGTCACCCTCTCATATTCTGCAAGAAGTTGGATAATGAGGTTAGTTTTGGGGCTTCATTAATTTATAAATATAATAACAATATGTAGTAGATAAAGAAAAAAAATATAATAAATAATCAGACATTTATTAGGAGATAAATCTTTTTTATTCTAAATTTACTCCCTAGAAAACAGAACTTAATAAACCTATAAAATGAAGAACATTCTAATTATCGGCGCGGGAGGGCAAATCGGTTCGGAGTTAACCACCTACCTTCGCTCGATTTATGGCGACTCTCATGTTATTGCAACAGATGTTAGAGAGTGTAAAGAACTCTCTGATGGGGGCCCTTTCGAAGTAGTTAATGCGCTGGATGCCACCTCGGTAGCCTCGGTTGTGGCTCGCCACAAGATCGACGCGATCTTCAACCTTGTGGCGCTCCTTTCTGCCGTGGGCGAAAAGAATCCACAAATGGCATGGGACGTTAACATGGGTGCTTTGATGAACTCGTTGGAGGTGGCTCGTCAACACCACTGCCAACTCTTCACACCTAGCTCGATTGGTGTCTTTGGTGCCACTTCGCCCAAGGATCAAACTCCGCAAGACACAATTATGCGCCCCTCGACAATCTATGGCGTGTGCAAAGTCACTGGCGAATTGCTCGGCGACTACTACCACACTCGCTTCGGACTCGACACTCGTTCGGTGCGCTTCCCAGGCATCATCTCGAACGTGACGTTGCCAGGTGGCGGTACTACCGACTACGCTGTAGATATCTACTACGAGGCTGTGAAGAGCGGCAAATTCACCTGCCCCATCCCCGAAAATGAGTATATGGATATGATCTACATGCCCGACGCTCTGCGTGCTTGTGTTGAGTTGATGGAGGCCGACCCCTCGAAACTTATCCACCGCAACAGCTTCAACGTAGCCTCTATGAGCTTCACACCCGAGATCATCGCCTCTGCTGTTCGCAAACGCATGCCCTCTTTCGAGATGAACTACCAAGTGGACCCAGTCAAAGAGAGCATCGCTAAAAGCTGGCCTAACTCTCTCGACGACAGTTGTGCTCGTGCCGAGTGGGGATGGAAACCCGAGTGGGATCTTGAGTCAATGACCGACGATATGTTGAAGGTTATTGCTCAGAAATATAACAAATAGAGAACTATAATACATTTCGTCATTGCGGACTTGATCCGCAATCTCTATCACCTTTATTATCAGTTGTTTTCGAGATTGCGGCTCGTAGGCCGCAATGACGCGCAGGTGCGATTTGGACTTATTAGTTACATCTCTAAATCTTTGAGCAAAAGCGAAAAGCCCAATAGCGCAACAAAATATGCACCCGCGGTGGTGCTATCACCGCCCGTCGGAGACAGTGAGAAACAAAAAAAACTACTCGCGGCAATTTCGTTGCAATCGAGCTAATCCGCCCCGTTTGAGGGGTGTTGAACCAAGGCGCTTGGTGAACTCTTCGGGGCTCATCGAGCGCCACTCTTTTATGGGTATTGGGCTGAAAATGGGTTTGATACGCTCGTTGGCCGAGAGTGGCGTTTGACGATTATAGGGGCAACAGCTCTGACACTCATCGCACCCAAAGAGCCACCCATGCAGCTCTTTGTCGCCACACGAGTCGCACTCGACAGTGAGCGCCGAGATGCAGAGCCTACTGTCGATGGTTCTATTGGGGAGGATCGCGCCATTGGGACAGTTCTGCACGCACCGCCTACACTCTCCACAGCCAACCCCTTGCAGTGGAGCATCCAGCGAGTCGACATCGCAGTCGAGAAGCAGCACCCCCAACAAAACGAACGACCCGAGTTGAGGTGTAATAAGCAGCGACTGCCTGCCGATCCACCCCAGGCCCGCCTCTACGGCCAACTGCTTTTCGAGCAGCGGTGCGGTGTCGACACAGCAGCGACCGCGCAGGTGTGGAACGTCGCGCTGCAAGGTTTTAAGTAGAGTTTTTAGTTGCTTGCGTATAACCTTATGATAATCTTCGACCAAGGCATACGATGCGATCTTTGGATTGGGCGAGGAGCGTTGCGAGGCACTAAATTCGTTTTTGTAATTTATGGCACACACCACAACCGTGCGAGTTCCCTCCAATAGATTGGCGGGGTTAAAGCGCACATCCATATAGCGTTGCATATAGTCCAAAGAGTCGGCGGCACCGCTTTCGATCCACGCCTCTAGGGCACGCTGGTTTTGTGTGAACTCTTGGGGAAATGTTACCCCCACAAGGTCAAAACCAGCAGCAATGGCAGATTCTTTGATATATTTACAACTTAGCATACTTAAATATTTGCTCAAAAGTAACTATTTTATAATTAAAATGTATATATTTGCGAAATATTCCGTTCTTTCTTTACAATAAAAAGAGCGGTTAAACTAAAAATAAAATATATGGTTATTAACACCTTGAAGGATCTGGCGCAGCGTAGCGTAGAGAAATACACATCGAAAGTTGCCTTTTCAATGCTCAACGGCGAACAGGTTACATTTAGCGAAATGGGCGAGAGAATGACCCTCGTTCAAGATCTTCTTCAAAACGCAGGACTAAACTCGGGCGACAAAGTTGCCCTATTGAGTAGCAATATGCCCAATTGGAGTGTCTGTTATTTCGCAGTAGTGTCGGCAGGCATGACAGTGGTACCTATCCTACCCGACTTCTCGGGCTCGGAGCTCGATATGATCATCCAGCACTCCGAAGCAAAGGCTATTCTAGTTTCAGATAAACTCTTCACCAAATTATCCAAAGAGACCATCGCAACGCTCAACGTCGTGATCCGAACCAAAAACCTTAGCGTGTTGTCGCAAAAGGTCAAAGAGCGCGGAACATTCACCGAGCCCACACCCGAATCGATCGCAGCGATCATCTACACCTCGGGAACAACATCGAAACCCAAAGGGGTGATGCTCTCGCACTACAATTTGGTGAAGCAGGTCGAAGTCTGCAACTCACTTTTCCAGATGAATGACCAAGATGTATGCCTCTCGGTGTTGCCACTTTCGCACACCTACGAGTGTTCGTTGGGTATGATTCTACCCTTCTCGTTGGGTGCTCAGTCGACCTACCTCGACCGCCCACCCACCGCCACGGTGCTACTTCCAGCCCTTCGGTCGGTTCGTCCTACGATCATGCTCATCGTGCCTCTACTTATCGAAAAGATCTTCCGCTCGCAAGTGCAAGCCAAATTCAACTCTACGGCACTGCTGCGCACCCTTTGCAAAGTGAAATTTTTACGCAACATATTATATAAGGTCGCAGGAAAGCAACTAATGAAGGTCTTTGGGGGTCGCATGCGATTCTTAGGAATTGGTGCTGCGAAGCTCGACCTGGGCACCGAGGAGTTCCTCTCTGTTGCTAAGTTCCCCTACGCAATTGGCTACGGTCTCACCGAGACTGCCCCCGTGTTGGCGGGTGCCATACCAGGCAAAACCCGCCTAGGCTCTACTGGCCCGATGGCCAAAGGGCTCAAGGTGCGCTTGGAGAATATTAACCCCGAGACAAACCAGGGCGAGGTAGTCGTTTCGACCCCCTGCGCCATGGTGGGATACTACAAAAACGAGGAGGCAACCAGTGAGGTATTCACCGAAGATGGCTGGTTCCGCACAGGTGATCTGGGCCAGATCGACAAGGATGGATACATCTTCATCAAGGGTCGTCTAAAAAACATGATTCTGGGCCCTAGTGGCGAGAATATCTACCCCGAAGAGATCGAAAGCGTGCTAAATTCTCACGTCTACATCTCCGACTCGGTTGTCACCGAACAGGAGGGTCGCTTGGTGGCGCTAGTTCACTTCAATGCCGAGATGATCGAGAGCATGTTCAAGGAGTGGCGCGACGAACTCCGCGAGGAGTGGGAGAACCGCACTCACGAGTGGGAGGGCCGCAAAGAGGCGATGATGAAAGATATTCGCGACTACGTCAACTCGAAGGTGAATCGCTTCTCGCGCATCGCCGAGGTTGTGGAACAAAAAGAGGAGTTTATCAAAACCCCAACACATAAGATCAAGAGATTCCTATACAACAAAAAGGCATAATTGATCACAGTGAATCGTATGAAAAAGAGAGTCTTAGTGACCTATAACATGCTTCGCGAGGGTTACGCTGAATTGATTGAAAAATACGACGTTACATTCCCACCCGACGGGGTAGAGACTTTTACATACGAGCAGGTCTTGGAGATGATACCCCACTACCACGCCTTGCAGTCGATGTTCAACTTTAGGGTCGACAAGAAGTTGTTAGACTCAGCGCCGCTGCTCGAAATTGTTTCGAACTACGCGGTGGGCTACGACAATATCGATGTCGATTACGCCACGCAGCGCGGGGTGCAGGTCACCAACACCCCCGACCCTGTGACCGAGCCCACTGCCGACCAGGCGATGGGGCTTATCTTGGCGGTTATGCGCCGCATAAGCGAGATCGATCGTCGCATGCGCCAAGGCAATGTCACGGTGGGACTTTTAGAAAATTTGGGTCACTCGCTCTACGGCGGCACCATCGGAATCGTTGGAATGGGCCGCATAGGCCAAGCCTTGGCTCGACGTGCCGTGGCGGCGGGGATGAAGGTGATATATTATAATAGGAGTGCTGTGGCACCTCATATCGAGGAGCAGTTGTCGGCCAAACTTGTCTCGCTGGATGAGTTGTTGCATCTCTCGGATGTTGTCTCGGTTAATGCCCCTTTGACCGAGCAGACCTACCATATGATAGGTGCGAAGGAGTTTAAAATGATGAAGCCATCGGCCGTTTTGGTCAATACCGCACGTGGCCCCTTGGTCGACGAGCGGGCTTTAGTGGATGCTCTTAGCGCAGGTGAGATTTGGGGCGCTGGTCTCGATGTCTTTGAGAATGGCGACGATCCGCTCGAAGAGCTGCTCACGATGGATAACGTGGTGTTGGCGCCGCACCTAGGAACACAAACCTACCAGACCCGCAACGAAATGGCTGCCTTCGTCTCGCGCAACATCATCAACTTCTTCGAGGGCGGTTCCATCAGCTGTGTGAATAAACTGTAGGGAGTGCCTATACAAGAAAGAGAGGGTGTCTACTGATATTGTAGACACCCCTCTCGATTTGTAAGGTAAAGTAGCTTATTCAGCCTCGATACACTCAGATGGGCAAACGCCAGCGCAAGCACCGCAGTCGATACATGCTGAAGCGTCAATTACGTAAACATCGCCAGCTGAGATTGCCTCTACTGGACATTCGTCGATGCATGTGCCGCATGCAACGCAACCGTCGGGATTAATTTTGTAAGCCATTTTTTTGAATTTTAATTGTTGTTAAAAGTGTTTATTTAATGATGTCAAAACCAGTGTAGGGGACTAGCGCCTCGGGGATCTTGATACCATCTTCTGTTTGGTAGTTCTCCAAAAGTGCTGCCACAATTCGGGGCAATGCTAGCGAAGAACCGTTAAGCGTATGCGCTAATTGGCTCTTCTTGTTAGAATCTTTGTAGCGAAGTTTAAGTCTGTTGGCCTGGAACGATTCGAAGTTCGAAACCGACGAAACCTCCAACCAACGCTCTTGCGCCGCGGAGTAGACCTCGAAATCGTAGGTTAGTGCCGATGTGAACGACATGTCGCCAGCGCAAAGGCGCAAGATACGGTAAGGCAAGCCCAAAGCCTTTACGATACTCTCGACGTGGGCAACCATTGCATCGAGTGCCTCGTATGATTTTTCGGGGAGTGCGAGTTGCACGATCTCCACCTTGTCGAATTGGTGTAGGCGGTTTAGTCCACGCACATCTTTACCATAGGAGCCCGCTTCGCGGCGGAAACATGGGGTGTAGGCGGTCATCTTCACGGGGAACTCCTTCTCGTCGAGGATCACATCGCGGAAGATATTGGTCACGGGAACCTCTGCCGTTGGCACCAAGTAGAGATTGTCGGCCGTAGCGTGGTACATTTGGCCCTCTTTGTCGGGAAGTTGACCTGTACCGAAGCCCGAAGCCTCGTTGACCATCACTGGTGGTTCGATCTCTTGGTAGCCCGCTGCGGTGTTGCAGTCGAGGAAGAAGTTGATCAGCGCGCGTTGTAGGCGAGCGCCCTTACCTTTGTATACGGGGAAACCTGCGCCAGTGAGCTTCACACCCAAGTCGAAGTCGATGATGTCGTATTTGCGAGCCAATTCCCAGTGAGGGAGTGCGTTTGTGGGCAACTCCACGTGATCTTCGGCCAATTTCACAACCAGGTTGTCTTCTGCCGAGCGCCCCTCGGGAACGATCTCTGCGGGGAAGTTAGGCAATAAAACGATCGTTGCTTGCAACTCGTCGGCAACAGTTTTTGCCTCGGCGCTAAGCTCTGCCGAACGCTCTTTCGACTTTGCCACTTCGGCCTTAACAGCTTCGGCCTCCTCTTTTTTGCCTTGACCCATCAACATTCCTATCGACTTTGCTGCTTTGTTTTGTTCTGCTAGGGCTGAGTCTAGCTCTTGCTGAATTGCTTTGCGACGGTCGTCGAGAGCCTCTATTTTGTCGATGATTGGTGCTGCATCGACACCCTTTTTAGCTAGGCGCTGGGTGGCAGCCGCGCGGTCATCTCTTAGTTGTTTAAGTGTTAACATCTTTGTATAGAATCTAATTGATATTCTCTGTTATAATTTGCAAAGTTATAAAAAAAATGGTAATAACGTAGGCTCTTACCAACTAAGTTTCTACCTTTGCAAAAAAATAATACAATTTAATGAGGAAAATTGAGCTGTTAGCCCCTGCCAAAAGTCGCGATTCGGCATTTGCTGCGATCGACTACGGTGCCGATGCTTTGTACATTGGTGGCGCGAGGTTTGGTGCCCGCCATGCCGCTTCGAACTCCATCGAGGATATAGCCGCGGTGGTGGAGTATGCCCACGCCTATGGGGTGCGGGTGCACTGCACGCTCAATACTCTGCTCTTTGACACCGAACTTTCTGAGGCCCAGACCACCGCTCGCGAGATTGTTGCCACGGGGGTCGATGCCCTCATTGTTCAAGACATGGCCTTTGCACGCATGGGGCTTGGGGTCGATCTGCACGCTTCGACCCAGATGTGCAACATGACTCCCGAGGGTGTGAAGTTTCTCGAAGAGTGCGGGTTTTCGCGCGTGGTGCTCGAAAGAGCTTTGTCGCTTAGGCAGATAAGCCAGATCGCCGCGGCAACTTCGGTCGAGCTCGAAGCCTTTGTTCACGGCGCTATCTGCGTGGGACACAGTGGCAGGTGCTACCTCTCGCGTTCGCTCTCGGAGCGCAGTGGCAATAGGGGCGAGTGTAGCCAACCTTGCCGCCTAAGTTACGATTTGTGCGACAGTGCGGGGCGCAAGCTGCTGGAAAACAAACACCTGCTTTCGGTTCGCGACCTCAACCTCACCCAACAAATTGGGGCGATGCTCGACGCGGGAGTCTGCTCATTTAAGATCGAGGGTCGACTCAAAGAGATCGGCTACACAAAAAATATTGTCGCCCACTACCGCGCAGCTCTCGACGAGCAGCTTGCCGCACGGCCACACCTCTCGCGTAGTTCGGTGGGCGAATCGCGAGCCGATTTCGAGCCTAACCCCTCGAAGAGTTTCACTCGCGGAGAGTCCGAGTATCTTTTCCTTGGGCAGCGTGGCTCGCTCGCTTCGTTCGACACCCCCAAATCGGTGGGCGAGGCTGTGGGATCTGTGGAGCTCGTGCGGGGCGGCAGGTTTAAACTGCGAGGTTCAGTAAAGCTGCATGCGGGCGATGGAATCTGCTTCGTCACCCCCACAGGGTTGATGGGGACAAACATAAACAAGGCCGAGGATCAGTGGGTTACACCCAACCGCACCGATGGTCTAAGCGCAGGCGTGCAGATATTCCGCAACTTCGACAAAGCCTTCGCCGACTCGTTGGAAGCGAGCCACACGCGGCGCACGATTGGGGTGGATGCCCTTTTACGCATCGCGCCTACCTCTGTCTTGGTTCGTTATACCGACATCGAAGGCAATAGCGCCGAAGTGTCGCGCCAAGGTAATTTTGAACAGCCGCGCAACATCGAAAAGATGCGCGAAGTGGCTGAAGCGCAGCTGCAAAAGAGCGGGCAGACGATCTTTGCCGTGCGCTCACTCTCTATCGAGGGCGATATGCTTTTCCTCGCCTCGTCACTTTTGGCCGAGATGCGCCGCGAGGCTCTTGCCGCTCTGCACGCAGAGCGATTGCGGAGTTATTCTGTGCCCGCCGCCTTTGTCGAAAACCGCGAAGCGAAGTTGCCTCTCGATGAGATCTCGGCAGAATACAACGTTGTAAATAAGCTCTCCGAGCAATTTTACCTCGACCACGGAGCATGCCACATAACCCCAGGGCACGACCTCTCGGCGCAGTTCGCGGGGCAGCGAGTTTTGCAGAGTTCCTACTGCATCCGCCGCGAGATTGGCCAGTGTCTCAAAGAGGGGTCGAACTTGCGTGGTGATCTCTTTGTCGAGCGTGGTGCTGTGCGCTACCGCTTGGAGTTCGACTGCAAGGCGTGCCGCATGGATTTAATTTGCACTGAAAAATTAGAAACGTATGAATAATAAGAATTTAACCCCAACATTCCCCGACTACGAGCTACTCGATTCGGGTGAGTTCGAAAAGCTCGAACGCTTCGGCGACATTGTCACTCGCAGGCCCGAGCCACAAGCAATTTGGCGAAAGAGCCTCGGCGAGGAGCAGTGGCGTGCGGCGGCAGATGCTTCGTTCTTGCGCGACGGAAAAAGCGAGGAGCGTGGCGATTGGCGTATGCGCAAGTCGACCCCTTCGCGGTGGATGATACGCTACGATTACAAGGAGATGCACCTGCGCATGAGGTTAGCCTTCACATCGTTTAAACACGTGGGTATCTTCCCCGAGCAGGCGGCAAATTGGAACTTCATATATGATAAATGTTGCCAGATCGAGAAGCAGCAAGCTACGCCTGCCAAGGTGCTCAACCTCTTCGCCTACACTGGAGGCGCTTCGCTCGCAGCGCGCAGCGCAGGTGCCGAGACCACCCACGTCGACTCGGTGAAGCAGGTGGTGAGCTGGTCGCGCGAAAATATGGAGAGCAGTGGGCTCGAAGGGATCCGTTGGATCGTCGAAGATGCCCTGAAATTTGTACAACGCGAGGTGCGCCGAGGCAATAAATATAGTGGAATCATCCTCGATCCGCCAGCCTATGGTCGCGGTGCCAATGGCGAGAAGTGGGTGCTCGAAGAGAATATCTGCGAGATGTTGGAGTGCTGCGCCGCGCTACTCGAAGAGTCGAATAGCTTCGTGATACTCAACCTCTACTCGATGGGGCTCTCATCGACCTTGGCTCGCACGGCAATCCACCAAGCCTTTGGAGAGGCCACAGCAGAGAGTTGCGGCGAACTAATATTTACCGACAAGAGCCAAAAGGAGTTGCCACTAGGGACATATTACCGCTTCGAGCGTTAGAGAAATAGGCTACAAATCTGAGAAGATGCTGAGAAGGGCTGAGAAAGACTGAGAAAGACTGAGAAAATGCTGAGAAAAAAGACTGAGAAGGACTGAGAATTTTACGAAACTCAGTCCTTCTCAGTCTTTTTTCTCAGTCTTTCTCAGTCTTTTTTCTCAGTCCTTCTCAGCCCTTCTCAGAAAAAAACCATTAAAACTAATTTTACTTCATCGGTGCAAAAGTAAAACTAAAGTCATACTGCGCATCCACTAATTGGTATGGAGGCAGTACCCCTGGACCACACGATGCTGTTCCGACTCCTGCTTGGTGAGCATCGATGTGTATTGTCACCCCTTCGCCGCGCTCCAATTCGTTGATATGTGTCGCACGATTGATCACAGAGTCGGTGTAGGGGGTTGCGCTAAACTCGAAAGGTTGTTTTGCTGTGACAAAAAGGCCTTTTCCGCTCTCATTGCTAAAGCTACACCAGCGTACATCGGTGCGGTTAGCTGTAGCTTGTGGGCGCACGTAGTAGACAAACATCTCGTCGACGCTTGTGTTCCACACATCGATAAAGCCTGAGCTCTTGCGGTCGGCATAGGTTTCGTGTTCGCCACGGCCTAGGTATTCAACGCTGCTGTAACTCTTATCTAGCTCGAATGTGAGACCTACGCGAGCAACTCCGCGCACAATGGTGGTGTCGAGAGTAACCGTTGCCGCGACTTCGAGTAGTCCTGTGGCCTTTGGCGTATAGCCAAATTGTGCCTCTCCGATAACTCGGCCCTCGGTGCCTAGAAGCTCTACGCGGCTCACTATTTGACCCTGCTCGTTCTCCTCGATCGAGATTACGCGTTGCTCTAAATCTTCTAATCCTGCCTTTGCCCAGCTCTTCTGCCCGATCTCCTTTTCGCGACCATCATTGTCGGTATAGGGGCGGTACAAGCACAATTTCATGGGGCTTAAGAGCATCTGCTCGTCGCCTTTTCTTAGCGAAGTTATCGCACCCGAGCTCTTATCCACTTCGATGGCCAACTGCTCTGTGCTCGCAGGCAGAGGAGCTTGGTACCTGCTCTTTGTGGGGAGCACAAATTGATCGTAGGCATAGGTGTGATCTTTGCCTAGAAGCTCCGAAGGTTGGTTGCGCAACCATCTTAGGTTGAGGTAGATCTCACCCTCAGCATCGAAGCCGCGCTCCAATTGCGCAAGTTGCAATTGCGTGTGGCTCAAAGGCTCGCAATCGATGCTTTGTGACCACTGCGCCAAAACTTCACCTAAGCTATTTTTCACCTCGGCGTGGAGTGTAAATTCGTTGAGGTTAGAGAATAGGAACCAGTTCTTAACCGTTAGGGTCGAGCCCTTCAACGCACATTTTATATCTTGATACTCCTTTTGCACCTCGATAAGGTGTGGGTATGGCACGCGGTCGGCACTAACCAAACCATTGGCGCAGAAGTTACCAAACGAAGGCACTCCCTCGGGGCCATAGTCGCCACCGTAGCTCCAAAACCAACGGCCTTGCTGATCGTACTCTTTGAAAGATTGGTCTACCCAATCCCAAACAGAACCTCCTTGAGCGAGCGGATGACGCTCGAAGATCTCGACATACTCTTTGAGTCCACCGCCGCTGTTACCCATCGTGTGTAGGTACTCGTTGAGAATAAATGGGCGATATACATCGAGGCGATTTACATAAGCCTCGATCTCCTCGACACTGCGATACATACGGCAGTAGATGTCGGTGTTGTAGTTCTCTTCGGCGCGCTCGTAGATTATCGGGCGCTCCTGCTCCACACTCTTCATGTAGTCGTAGCCGCGCTCGAAGTTCACTCCGTTGCCAGCCTCGTTACCCATCGACCATAGAATTATCGAGGGGTGGTTTTTCGAACGCTCGAACATTCTCTCAAGGCGGTCGTGGTGAGCATCCCACCAAGTTGAATCCTTAGCCAACGACTCGGGGCCGTAGAACATGCCGTGCGATTCGATGTTCGCCTCGTCGATAACGTAGAGGCCATGCTCGTTGCAGAGCTCGTACCAACGACGATCGGTCGGATAGTGTGAATTTCGCACCGTGTTGATGTTGTGGCGCTTCATGAGTTCTATATCTTGGAGCATAATTTCAAGGGTTTGTGTGCGACCCGCCTGCGAGTGCTCGTGGCGGTTTGCCCCCTTGATGATGATGGGTTGACCATTGATGCACAATTGTCGATCTTTAATCTCAGAGACCTTGAATCCCACTTGGCAACCTGTAGTTTGAGTCACTCTGCCCTTGCGGTCTTTCAACTCTAAAACAAGGGTATAGAGGTTGGGGTGTTCGGCGCTCCAAGGTTTAACTTGTGGCAATTCTACGGCAGCTACAGAGCTATTTTTTGCCGTTAATGTTCCACAATAAACGCTCTCGCCGCCTTTGCCGAGAAGCTTAAAATCGACCGACGAGCCCTTTTGCGATCCGCCAAGCGCCACATCGAGCGAGAAGATTCCCGTGCTGTAGCTCTCTGTGTCGAGGCTACCTATTACTCGATAGTCGGCAATGTAATCTTTGGGGGTAGCGTATAGGTATACATCGCGCTCGATGCCACTTATGCGCCACATATCTTGACATTCGAGGTAGGCACCACTGCTCCAACGATATGCCTCGATAGCCACAACATTCTCGTCCTTTGTGTCGAGGTAGGGGGTAATATCCCACTCGGCGGTGCACTTCGATTGTTGGTTGTAGCCCACAAAGTGGCCATTGACCCAAATGTAGTAGAACGACACAACGCTCTCCAAGGCTATCACCACGCGCTTATCTTCCCACGCCTTGGGCACGGTGAAGGTGCGACGGTACGAACCAACTTCGTTGTGTGCGTGGGGCACGTAGGGAGGATTTTTCTCGAATTCGTATAACTTGTCGTCGAACTCGTAGCTCTCGTTGACATATATTGGGTAGCTATAACCCTGCAATTCCCAGTTGCCTGGAACTGTGATTTTACCCCAATCGGCAGTTGAGAAGTCTCTTTTATAGAACTCCCTGCAACGAAGGTCGGGGTTGCGCACCCACTGAAAATCCCACTCGCCGTTGAGCGAGAGAAAGTGCTGGGAACTCTCGATTGTGCGATCCGCTACGCTTTGCGCGTTTTGATATGGGAGCACGTAGGCGTGCGGTGCCAATCTATTCAACCCTATAGCGTATTGACTTTGCCACTCTGGTAGGTTATCGTTTGCTCTTGCAGCGTGGGGCATCAAGCTCACCAGTGCAAATAATAGTGTTGCTAGCTGTTTCATCTTCATCTTAGTTATATATTAGTTCTGTTGGTACTTGATACTCTTTTTGAAGTTGCTCTAATTCCATCTTCAACTCTTTGATTATCTCTTGGTTTTCTGCATTAGTGTATATATTGTGTAGCTCGTCGGGGTCGTTTTGCAAGTCGTAGAGCTCCCATGTCTCGATGTCGTAGTAGAAACGGATCAATTTATAGCGATCTGTTCTTATTCCGTAGTGGCGTTTAACCATGTGCTCGGCAGGATATTCATAGAAGTGGTAGTAGATCCCCTTGCGCCACTCTGTGCTCTGGCCTTTGAGCAGTGGAAGTAGCGAGCGACCCTGCATATCGGCTGGAACCTCGCACCCTGCAAAGTCGAGAATCGTCGGCGCGTAATCGATGTTTTGCACCAACTCGTCGATCCGACCACGACGTTCGAAGCCTTTGGGTAGGCGCATTACAAGAGGTGTGCTGAGCGATTGTTCGTACATAAAACGCTTGTCGAACCACCCGTGCTCACCCATGTAGAATCCCTGATCCGAGGTGTAGATAACCAGAGTGTTGTCGCTCAACCCATTTTTTTCTAGGTAGTCGAGTACCTCGCCTACGCTATCGTCGAGCGAGCGCAGTGTCTTGGCGTAATCGCGCATGTAGCGTTGATATTTCCACTCCGCTAGGTCGCGCCCCGCAAGGTTTTGAGCCTTGAAGTCGTCGGCTACAGAGTTGTAGAATTTATCCCACACCTCTTTTTGCTCTTTGTTCATGCGCAAGTATCCTCTCTGGTAGTAATCCTTGAGTGGCGAGGTGGTGTCGTCCTTATCGTAGAGTTTCAAATCGTAGAGAATATCCATGTCGCGCGCGATAGACATCTCCTGCGAAGCGGCTGCTGGGCGGCCTTGGTAATTATCCCAAAATGTCGATGGCAGTTCGAAAGTCTTATCCTCGTAGAGTTCTAAATATTCGATTGCAGGCATCCAGTTGCGGTGCACAGCTTTGTGCGACATAATCATACAGAAAGGCTTGCTCTTATCGCGAGTTTGGTCTAACCACTCCAAAGTCATGTCGGTGACAATATTTGTTAGGTATCCATCCACTGTGATGGTGTCGCGATAGCTCGTGTGAAATTCGGGGTTGTAGTAGTCACCTTGGTCGGGCACCACAGCCCAGTGGTCGAAGCCAGTTGGAGTGGTGTGCAGGTGCCACTTTCCGATCATTGCGGTTTGGTAACCACTCTTCTGCAAAATTTTGGGGTATGTTTGCTGCTCACCATCGAAGCGCGAGGTTGTATTGTCGGTAAAGCCATTAGCGTGGCTATGTTTTCCTGTCAACATACACGCGCGCGAGGGTCCACTAATTGAGTTTGCGACAAAGCTGTTTGCAAACAAAACACCATCTGCGGCAATTCTATCCAGAGAAGGGGTCTCGACAAAACGCTTGTCGTAGCAACTCATCATCTGTGCGGTGTGGTCGTCGGTGATGATAAATAGTATATTTAGATCCTCGCTCTCTTTGGCTTGTTGGCTACAAGAGGAGGCCGAAAGAAGTACACTGGCCGAAAGTGTGGCACTGGCGTAAAATTTATTCATGGTTATATTTTTTAGTTTGTTATCTTCTTATCTACATTTGACGATATTACACTATTTAGAGCTCTGATGAGGCTCAGCGGGTGGCTCACCTCCAGATCGTTACCCATGTCGAAGTACATACAGCCATTGCTTCCGCGCTCACGCAAAAATTCCATCTTTGCCTTCACCTCGTCGACACTATTAAATGTATAGGCTGCGCCTTTGTACCTCGCCTGATTTGTCGATGTGGTGAAGCCTTCGAAGTCGAGATTCTTGTATCCGCTCACCGCCACACCACTATTGTCGCTGCGCACGATGAGTGTTGCCATCGATAGAAATATCTTCTCAGCGGGGATTCCATAATTGAGTGCATCGTCGAAAAAGCGCTTGTAACTATCCATTTTAAGGTAGGTGTGGCGCGGGCCATAATTCTGCACTGTAATATAATCTACGCTTTGCATCACACGCTCCGAGAGTGGCAAGGTGTAAGAGACAGGATGAAGTGAAGCACTCAACACCTTCTGCGGACCGATAGCCTCGCGCAGGCTGAGAATAAGAGCCCCGTAAGCATCCCACGCCTCATTCTCGGGGTTGTTATCGAGCCACTCGAAGTCGATGTCCACGCCATCGAAATATTCCGATATTCGAGCTACATCCGCCGCGAGGCTGGCGCGCCATTGTGGGCAAAGGATATTTTTTCGCCACAGTTTCTCGCCCTCTTCGTCTTGGGTGTGGGTGATTACGCCGAAGCGAATTTTATAACCCGAGTAGCCTTGGTAGATCTCGTGTATTTTCTCGATTTTGCTCTGCCAGCTAGCGCCGTTGCGAGCAACGTGTTGTTCGGAGTCGAAGAACCACGCTCCGAGAACTTCGCTTGCGGCAGCACCCCCATTGGGGAAATTAAAGTCGCGGCTCTCGCCCGACATATACTCCGCGAAGTTTTGCCGCGAGGCAGCCACCACAACGATGTTATCCAAAGCGCCAACTACCCCGCAACCAATCTGTGTTGGGGCCTCCATATCGCTTAGCGCCACCACTCCGCCGATGCTCTGCGAGGCAACTAGCGAGTTGTCGCGGTAGAGACTAACCTCGGTGCGATCGCCTTGCGGGGTGAGATTCACAGCTACGTGTTGCCACTTTTGCAGCGAGGGGAAGATGTTGTCGAAAGTAACCTCGCGACCACCAACACTAACCTTTACGCCGCGCGACGAGGCCGTGCTGAGCGAGATAGTCACCTCGCTGTTACGATCTACCCACTTCTTGAAGAGCGTGGCACCTGCGCGCCACTCGCCGAGTCGAATCCACGCCGAAAAGTTAAGCGCGTTGTTTAAATATTTTAGATCCTCGTGGCAGTTGTCGTTGTAGGTGAGGTAATCTTCGCCGCAAAGTTGCAATACCCCACTTCGGCCATCTAACTCATCGACGTATTGTGCCCCAGGCGTAACTTCGCCATTTTCGGCACTCTGCATATATATGCGACCACTACGCCCATCGACTATTGCATCGAGCATAATAAGGTCGTTGGTCATCAGGTGCATCTGCTCGTCGATAAAAGGTCTGTCGTTGTGACGAATAAACGACGAGTAACCCGAAACCACCATGTAGCGACACTTTTTGTCGCAATTCTCGACGCGGCAAACTGCTCCGCCTACGGCGTAAGAGTCGTTGCCACCTCGATAATCCACCACCCTATCCTCAAGGGCCGCCTGGTCGAACTTGTAGTAAAGTAACACGTCGTCCCAGTTTGCATGGTAGTGGTTGATGGTGTTGAAATGGCTCATATCCTCGGGGCGCAGAGCTGTGCTAAAGATCCTAAGTTCGTCGATCTGGCCGTCGAATCCGCCACCCACTTTGGCTACCGACTCGCCGCTCCAACTATAATCGCCACTATAACTATCGTGCAGCTGGCCATCGATCCAAACGTCGAGCGAAGAGTCGCAACCAACGAAGGTTAGTTGTCGCCACTGCGCGCACTGCGCACCGAGCCACAAAGAGTGGCGGGCAGCTTGAGGGGCGAAGATCTCGAAGATCCCCTCCGCAGCGCTTTGCACGATTTTAAAATCACCACACCAGAAAACAACGCCACCTTGTTGCCACGCCTCGCACTTCAAACTAAGTTGCAGAGTGTATGCCCCGCCCTGCTCGATGTTCACTGAGCGCAGCGACTGCAATTGATTGGCGGGCGAGAGTCGCAAGGCATAGTTTACAACCTGCGCGTGCATCTCACCACCGCAAATCAGGCAACTAAGGGTTAATAGTATGGCAACAAAGTGGCTTTTCATTTTTACAATATAATTATTTCATCGAAATATACATAACAATCTTGACCTTCGCGTGGCAAGCCTACGCTAATCTTTCCTGGGTTCTCGAACTCGACCTTCACGTAGCGGGCCTCGATCTCAAGCCCCGAGAGCAAAGTTTCGCGTATTGCTATAACCTGCTCGAAGCACTCCTGCTCGGAACGGCTCTCGTCGGAGATCACCGTGTAGTCCTGATCGTCGACAGAGTAGCTCACAACCACTCTTTTGGCCAATCCTGTGGCTAACGTGTTATCCATAATCGAGCCGAGGGCTATGGTCGATATTTGTTGCGCCGACTGCAAATCCACGATAAACCCACCATCTGTTTTGTACCATCCGCACCACTCGAAATCCGAGGGTTTGTCGCTACCTCTAAGACCGTTTACAAGAAGCTCTACGGGAGCATCGCCGCCAAAGCTACGAATTGGCTTAGCTGTTGCTTTGTTGAACACGACGGGCAGGGTGAGTGTTTGGCCCACTTGGCGGCCATCCTTGAATGTTGCTGCCGCGATAGTTGTACTCTCAGCAAGGCATAACTCCGAGCTCCAAAGAGTGTCGTGCGGGCGCGCCACGTTGTTTTTAAGCGAGTAGCGGATCTCGACATCGGGGCGGATCGAAGAGATGTTAACTGCAAGCTCGCCCCCCTTTGGTGTGATCTTGTGGTCGAGGTTATACATCGAACGCGCGTAGTGAATGCCCTTTATATCTAATCGCTCCAACACGCCATCTAATCGTCCGACGAAACTCGTCCAATCCAACTCCTCGTGGCTGCACCAAGCATTCTCGCTGTGTGCCATCAAGCGGGGGAAGATAAGATATTGTGCATCTTGCGTGCTCTCGACAAATTCGCTCCACAGACAAGCCTGCGTGCCCAAGAAGTTCGAACGGCACTTGTCCGACAGGTGGTCGGGAAGGTGTTTGAAGTTGTAGACATCCTCCAAAGTTACGTTGCCAAAGAATGTTCTAGGCTCGAACCATTGGGGACCTTGGTAGCGGATGAAATAGAGCTTTTGATCAGGTGCCATAACATATTTGTGGCCCAATTCGCCAGCCTTGAAAGCACCGCTGCCGTCGCCTCTCCAACCCACGATCATTGCATTTTCGGGCATCGGGCTGTCGACAAGTTCGTCCCACCCTACGAGTACTTTGCCTTTCGAGGCGATAAATTCGCCCATTCTCTTCATAAAGTAGCTCTGCACCATGTGTGGATCCTCGAAGCCTTCGCGGCGCATGATCTCTCGGCAGTGCTTACACTCGGCCCAGTAGATAGTTGGTGCCTCGTCGCCACCCACGTGGATGCGGTCCGAGGGGAAGAGTTCCATCACTTCGAGCAAGATATTCTCCAAAAATTCGTAAACCTCCTCTTTGCCTGCGCAATATGTCGGGGTGTAGTTGTTGTGACCCACGTAACCAGGGAGCACACCTAGGAATTTACCCTCGTGCGAGCAGGCCATCTCGGGATAAGCGGCCAAAGAGCTCATCGTGTGGGCGGGCATCTCTATTTCGGGGATAACCTCTATTGCGCGCTGCGCTGCAAATGCAACGATCTCGCGAATATCGTCTTGGGTGTAAAATCCGCCTTTTGTTGCTGGCTCGCCAGGCTCGGGGCCTTTGCGTGCCGAGAAATACTCCTGGCGGTCGACACTCCAAGCACCAACCTCGGTTAGCAGAGGGTATTTCTTTATCTCGATTCTCCAACCGTTGTCGTCGACAAGGTGCAGTTGGAGAGTATTAATCTTTAGCATGCCCAGAACGTCTATAATCTCTAGTAGATCATCCTTGGGGATAAAGTGACGCGAAACGTCAATCATAAATCCGCGGTAGCCTACCGACGGGGCATCCTTCACTTCGACCATGGGAAGGCTCCATGTTATATCTTCGACTCTCTGCGCCTCTTCGAAATGCGAAGGAAGCAGTTGTCTAATTGTTTGTAGGGCGTAAAATAGCCCACGGTGTGTTGCCACGTCGATCGAGACTTTATCTTTATCGACCACCAGTTTGTACTCCTCGTCGCCAAGAGTATTATCGATCTTCACCTCGACAAAGTTGCGCTTAACTCGCTTCGAAGTACTTTTGTATTGATAGGCAGAGACTCTATTAAAAGAGTTTGATAGTGGTTCGACAACACTCCAAAATAGTTCGGCGTTATCTTCGGGTAGGACCCACTGCGTGTGAGCATCGAACTCGAAATAATGTTCTGTACTTCTGGTGACAATGTGCTTTGGCTGAGGCACAACAGTTGCCGCAGTTGCACTTATTGCGCTTATGCTGAGAATCAGGATCAAAATTCTTTTTAGAATCTTCATAACTTTTAATTTAAAAAGGGGCGATATATTTTTGTGTATACCGCCCCTAAAATGTGTGTGTAACTAAATAATTCTAGTTCCTAATGCGAATTAAGGTTTGAAAACAACCTAAAAAAAGTGGTTAAAAAGTTGGTTAATTCACTGATTTTCACTATATTGTAGTGCTAACAATGCTATAATTAGACCAGT
>JBCQWE010000028.1:0-30125 GCA_047172505.1 Rikenellaceae bacterium
ACCCCTCTTTCGTCATTGCGGACTTGATCCGCAATCTCAACATTTCCTCTTTCGTCATTGCGGCCCCTCTTTCGTCGCTGCGGACCCCTCTTTCGTCATTGCGGACTTGATCCGCAATCTCAACTATACCTATATATTATGGGTCACCTTTCGCTGGCCCCTAGCGCATCTTCAACGTGGCGATGGTGAGCGCCGAGAGCAGGATCGAGATGATGAAGAATCGCATGACGATCTTGGTTTCGAAATAGCCCTTTTTCTGGTAGTGGTGGTGGAGCGGCGACATCAAAAATACACGTCGCCCTTGGCCATATTTGCGCTTGGTGAACTTGAAGTAGCTCACCTGGATCATCACCGAGAGTGCCTCGATGAGGAAAATACCACACAAGAGAGGCAGCAGCAGCTCCTTGCGGATGGTGATGGCAAAGACTGCGATGATGCCTCCGATGGCCAATGACCCCGTGTCGCCCATAAAGATCTGAGCGGGGTAGGTGTTGTACCACAAAAAGCTGATGAGTGCCCCAAAGAGAGCCGCGGCAAAGACCACCAGCTCACCGCTATTGGGGATATACATGATGTTGAGGTAGTCGGCATAAACCATATTTCCCGAGAGGTAGGCAAAGACCCCGAGCACGGCGGCAATTGGGATCGAGACCCCCGTCATCAACCCATCGAGCCCATCGGTGAGGTTGGCGCCGTTGGAGACTGCCGTCACAACGAAGATCGACATCAAGACGTAGAGCAGCAAGGTTGCAAGGTTGTTGTCACCTCCCAAGCGCTTGTAATCCAAGACGTTGTCTTTGATAAAGGGGATCGTTGTGCTCGATGCTTTGTGCTCCTGGCCATCGAACGACACGCGGTACTGCGTGATGGTTTGGGTGTGACCGTCGGAGCCCACGAAGGTTGTTTCGATAGGTGTTTTGGTGGTGTCGCGTACCACAACATCGGCCGAATACCACATCGTGAGGCCCACCAAAAGACCTAGACTCACCTGCCCAATGATCTTGAAGTAGCCGTGCAGACCATCCTTATCGCCCCGAAAAACTTTGATGTAATCGTCTAAGAATCCGAGGATTCCGAGCCATATCGTCGCCACCATCAACAGTAAAACGTAGATGTTGTCGAGTCGGCCGAAGAGTAGCGTGGGGAGCAAGATCGCCAGTAGGATGATGATACCTCCCATCGTGGGGGTCCCCTTTTTCGAGAGCTGTCCTTCGAGCCCCAAATCGCGCACCTCCTCGCCAATTTGTAGGCGTTGGAGCAGGCGGATCACTCTCTTTCCCGCGAATATGGTGATAATGAGCGCTGTAACGATCGCCATAAGCGAGCGAAACGAGATGTATTGGAACATTCCCGAGCCAGGAATGTCGACCCCAATTCTCTCTAAGTAGTTAAATAAGTGGTAAAACATATATATTATTTTTTAAACATCTCCTTAACCACCTGATGGTCATCGAAGTGGAATTTTTCTGTGCCAATAATTTGATACTTCTCGTGCCCCTTGCCCGCGATGAGCACCACGTCGCCCGCCTTAGCGAAGATCACCGCAGTGCGGATCGCCTCGCGACGATCGACGATCGAAAGGTAGCGCGCCGTTGTGTCGGTGATCCCTGTAACCATCTCTGTGATAATTTGTTGCGGATCTTCCGAGCGGGGGTTGTCCGATGTGAATATCGAGAGTGAGGCGTGCGCTGTGGCAATGCGTGCCATCTCGCCCCGCTTCTGGTGGTCGCGGTCGCCACCGCAGCCGCACACCACGATGAGTTGGCGCTCGGGGGCGATGATCTCCTCGATGGTCTCGATGACGTTTTCTAGTGCATCGGGTGTGTGGGCGTAGTCGATAATTGCCGTTGCCTGCGAGGGGAGCTCGATCGCCTCGAAGCGGCCGCAAACAGCTCTGAGCGAGCTTATTGCCACCAACACCTGGTCGGAGTCGATCCCCAAAAGCCGCGCCACGGAGTAGATGGCAACCATGTTGTAGGCGTTGAAACGCCCTGTCGATCCTACCCAAAGTTCCTGGCCATCGATCTTTAGGAGCATCGCCCCTAGGTGCATCTCGATGATCTTGACCTTGAAGTCGGCCATAGAGCGCATCGAGTAGCTATATTTCTGCGCTTTGCAGTTTTGCAGCATCACCTCGCCGTTGCGGTCGTCGATGTTGGTGAGCGCGAAGGCCCCCTTGTCGAGCGAGTCGAAGAGTCCCTTTTTCGCCTTGATATACTCCGAAAAGGTGTGATGATAGTCTAAATGGTCGTGGGTGATGTTGCTAAAGAGCGCCCCCGCAAAGTGTAGTCCTGCAATGCGCTTCTGCACCACGGCGTGCGAGGAGACCTCCATAAAACAATATTCGCATCCGCAATCGACCATCTGGCGCATCATCGAGTGGAGGCGCACAGCATCGGGGGTGGTGTGGGTCGAAGTGAAGCTCTCGGAGTCGATGCAGTAGCTCACCGTCGAGATCAAACCCACCTTGTAGCCTAGCGCGCGGAAGAGGTCGTAGAGCAGTGTGGCAGTGGTAGTTTTGCCGTTTGTGCCCGTGATGCCCACCAGGCGAAGCTCTCGGCTAGGGTGGTGGTAGAGCGCTGCGGCCATCTCTCCCATTGCTGCGTGGCTATCCTCAACGAGGATGTAGCTCACCGCGTCGTCTATTTTGTCTGGCAGAGTTTGGCAAACAACGGCCACGGCACCCCGCTCGATCGCCCCCTCGATAAATTTGTGGCCATCGCACTGCGTGCCAACACTCGCCACGAAGCAGCTGTGGGGCTGCACCGCGCGCGAGTCGTACTCGATAGAGTCAATCTCGATGGAGGTGGGACCTACCCACTCTCGGTATTTTATCTCTTTGCAAAGTTCCTTTAAACTTCTCATCTTCAATTCTTTAATTCAGCCTAATGCTCACCGCCGCGCCACTTCTAATCTTCTCGCCCGCCGCGATACTCTGCTGCGTGACCGCCCCCTTGCCGCTGAACGAAACCCTCAGACCACGACTTTCGAGCACAAATAGGGCATCTTTGAGCCCCATCCCCACCACGCTAGGCATTGTGGTGGTGCTGAAATCGATGTCGCTGATCTCCACGCGATTAAGGGAGTCGATGTGCACCTCTCCCCACTTGCTGTCGCCCGCATGGCGTGCCGAGCGAGGCGAGAGTTGGTAGGCGACCTCCTCTATTTGTTTGACGTTGCCGCCCTTGATTTTTTTGGGGAACTGTTCGGCACTTTTCTTGTCTATCTTGTCGTACCACTCCGCCTGCGAGTTGTAGAGGTACTGCACGATCTCCTTCTGGGTGCGACCCGCAAGGCCCGCTCCGTAGATCGTGTAGCTGTTGCCTAGGTGGGTGTAGACCGAGGTGAGGATCGTATATTTTGGCTTGTCGGCGGGCATATATGTCACCATGCTACCCATGTAGTAGCCGTCGGAATATTTGATGTTGCCTTGTGCAACCTTCGCGGTTCCAGTTTTTGCACCTACCTTAAAGTCCTTGAAATTACCCATATACCACTCGGCGGTACCCTCCAAGGCGACCTCTTCGAGGTAGCTGCGCACGAGTCTGAGGTTCTTGTCCGAGCAGATCTTCGGGTTGAGCACATCGCGCCCATTGGTGCGCACCACCTTGCCTTCGCGCTCCACGCGGCTCACTATTTGAGGCGCAACCATGCAACCATCGTTTGCCACGGCGTTGTAGAGGGTGAGGATGTGCAGCGGGGTGAGCTCGATGGCGTAGCCATAACCTAGGTAGGCGATGGTGTTGTTGTGTGTCCACGTTTTGTCGCCTGGCGCGCGGAAGTTGGGCTCCAAGGCTCCAAACTCTTCGAGCCCCACGGTGCGGTCGAGGTGGAGCGAGCGCAGGTAGTCGACAAAGCGCTCGGGCTCGGCGTTGTAGTGGTCGTGGGTGGCCAAGGCGAAGTAGCCGTTGAGCGATTGCACCATCGCTGTGCGCAGGTCGACCTCGGAGTAGCCTTTGTGCGAATCCTGTGCGCGCGCCGTACCCACGGTGAGTAACTTTCCATCGCCCGAGTCGTAGATCTTGTCGGGCGACATACCTGCCTCTTCGAGCAGCGCCAAGACTGTGGCGAGTTTGAAGGTCGAACCTGGTTCGAGGCGGGTGCGCAGCGCGTAGTTGAAATCTTCGAGGTAGTGACCAGTGGCGCTTCGCCCAAGGTTAGCCATAGCTAAGATATTGCCTGTTTCAACCTCCATCACCATCGATGTACCCCATATCGCGTTGTGGGCCGTGAGCTCTTTTTCGAGCGATCGCGACACCACATCTTGGATGTCGACATCGATTGTTGTCACCACGTCGGACCCATCGATGGGCTCGACGTTGCCGCTCTCGATCACTTGGCCGTAGAAGCCGCGGGCGATGCGTTGGCGCAATATTTTGCCTGGATGTGCCGCCAGGTCGTCGCTGTAGACCGCCTCGATACCGTAGTCGTTACCTCTGTCGCCTAGCAACTTACCGATGGTGTTGCGTGCCAACTCGCCGTGGGGGTAGACGCGGCTGTCGGTGCGGTTGAGGTTATATGTGATGCCCATGTTGTAGTTGAAGATGGGCCACTTTTTGAGTGTCTGCCACTCGGTGAAGTCGACCTGGCGCGGCAGCAGCGCTACGGGGCGGTGGTCGCGGATAGTGTCGTAGAGTTTCACCGTTTCGAATTGGTCGCCGCGCAACTTGTCGAGCAGGCGGAACCACCACCCTTCGGAGCGGAGCACCGAGGTATCTTTGCGATATTTGAGCTGGTAGCCCTTCTCGCGCCCGCTGCGCATGATTTTGCGATAGTCGGCCGCCGATTTATCTTTGAAGTGGAGCGCGAGCAGTTTGGCGAGCGAGTCGCTTTGCGCAAGGAAGCGTTCGCGGTTGTCTAAACCCTCGCTGCCGTAGTCCATCATCACCTGGTATTTGTAGACCGAAACGGCTAGTGGGTCGCCATCGCGGTCGAAGATTGAGCCTCGGTGTGCGGGGATCTCTTGCCACGAGAAGATCCTCTCTCTAAGGCGCGTAGCGTTGAATCGCACCTCGGGCGAGAAATATTGGACGTAGACCATGCGCACAAAGAGTGCGACCACGACCACGATCGAGGTCAAAAAGATGTTCTTGGCGCGTTTGAGCATCTTATCTTTGGCTGCATTTTTTGCCATGGCGGGTTACTTTTCTATAATTGTTTTCGACTCTTGCAGGTCGTAAAGCGGTATGTTGCGGCTCTTTAGCTCCTTTACGATCGCCGAGTGCGAGGTGTTGTTGAATCGCACTCGTTGGTATTCGAGCGACCGTTCGCGCAGCAGCTGCACTTGGTTCACGCGCAGCGAATATTTCTCGCTCAGGTGAAACGAGTAGAAGATCGATACCACACTTAAAAAAAGCGTTGCGGCAACGATCAGCAGGTAGCGGTAGGTGCCTGTAATGCCCTCTAAGACAAGCCAATTGCCCGATATGAATTGCCAAAATGGCTTCGATTCGCGCGCTATGCGGCGCTCCTCGGCTTGGCGCTCCTCCTCCTCTTCGGCCAGCTCCTCTTCGGTGAGCTCCTCTTGGGGCTCCTCCTCCCTCTCTTCGACGTGCACCACCTCTGTGGCGATGCGCTGCTCGACGTTGGGCCTAGGCGAAGGTGGGAATTCGTATGGGTTAAATTCTGTGCTCATCTTCTTGGCAGTTAAAGTTTTATCGCCGCGCGCATCTTGGCACTTCGCGAACGAGGGTTGCGCTCGATCTCTTCGGCGCTTGGTGCTACGGCTTTGCGCGTAACTAGCTCGAAGGGGGTTTGGGTGCGGCCGTAGAAATCTTTTTCGACCTTGCCTTCGAAGTTGCCGCTGCGCATAAAGTTCTTCACCAGCCTATCTTCGAGCGAATGATAGGAGATCACAACGAGCCTGCCGCCAGGCTTTAAGACCCGCAGGCTCTGCTCCAAAGCCATCTTTAGAGCCTCCATCTCGCCGTTGACCTCGATGCGCAAAGCTTGGAAGAGCTTGGTGAGAAATTTCGACTCCTCCTTCTTGGGGGTGCAGGGAGCCACCGCCGCAACTAATTGATCTGTAGTGGTGATTGCCTCCACCGCGCGAGCCCTCTCGATGCAGTTTGCGATTTTGTAGGGGGTGGCAAGTTCGCCCCAATCGCGGAAAATGCGGATCAGCTCCTCGTTGGAGTAGCGGTTGACAACCTCCGCCGCGGTGAGTCGCGAACGTTGGTTCATGCGCATGTCGAGCGGCGCGGAGCCACGGAACGAAAAACCACGCTCCACGGCGTTAAAGTGGTGCGACGAAACCCCCAAATCGGCAAGAATCGCATCGACCTCTTCCACCCCGCGCAAACGAAGCGCCCCGCGCAAAAAGCGGAAGTTGCTCTCCACGTAGTGGAAGTGGGGCGAGGTGGGGGCGTTGCCGCGCGTATCTTTGTCTTGATCAAACGAGTAGAGTGCTCCCGCGCCGCGCAGGTGTGAGAGAATATGGCGCGAGTGACCACCTCCACCAAAGGTTAAATCGGCGTAGATTCCCTCGGGAGTTATCTGCATCAACTCGACAGACTCTTCGAGAAGCACGGGGGTGTGGTAGTCGCTTGTGTATTGAATCATTTTTAGAGAAATATATTTGGGTGTAAAGTTAGCGATTTTGTTCGAAAAAAGCTATATTTGCACAATAAATATTTATTTGTTACTTAATTTATTGAACTCGCGTAAAATTTTTACTCTATGCCACTACTCGACATACCCGCAGTTATTGCATCCAAAGCGCCTAAGGCGGCCAAATTTATCCCTGGTTTTGTCTACCGCTACCTCAAACGAATTTTGCACCAAGATGGGCTCAACGACATCTTGCGCGATGGTTGGGAGCTTGCTCCTCAACAATTTGTGCAGTCGGTATTCGAGCGTTGGCGGATCACCTACACGCTCGAAGGATTAGAAAAATTGGACCCTAAGGGGCGCTACATCTTCGCTTCGAACCACCCCTTTGGAGGGATGGATGGGATGATGATTGCCGAGCGTTTGATCGATCACTTTGGCGATGCGCGCGTGGTGGTCAACGACCTTTTGATGCACCTCGAACCGTTGAAGCCGATTTGGATTCCTGTCAACACTCTGGGAGCGCAAAATGCAGAGTATGTGCGCCTTTTCGAGGAGGGGTTCGCTTCCGACTTGCCAATTTTGATGTTCCCCGCAGGAATTTGTTCGCGCGTGGTGGATGGCAAAATTGCCGATTTGCAGTGGAAAAATACCTTCGTGCGCCGTGCCCACGCAACAGGCAGGAGCGTGGTGCCGCTCTACGTCGAAGGGTCGCTCGGTAAGGGCTTTTATCGCATCTACCGTTGGCGCAAAGCGTTGGGTATCAAGGCTAATATCGAGATGTTGTATTTGGTCGACGGCATGTTTGCCCAACAAGGCAAAAACTTTAGAATGGTGGTCGGCGACCCCGTCTCGCCCGAGGAGTTGAAGCAGTGCGGGTCGGTGCGCGAGCAGGTGGAGTATATGCGTAAAAAGACCTATTTGATGCAAAAGAGTGATGAAAAGTAGTAGTAATTAAAAAATTAAACTTATATTTGTAGTAGTTTTTATATTACAAGACAATATGTTTACCCCAATTACAGAGCCCGTAGCACGAGAATTGCTACTGGCAGAACTCACCGAAGAGCGACTAGTTCGCAAGACCAACAAGGCTGATAATGAGATATATATCTTCTCGGCGGCCGAATGCCCTGCGCTTATGCGCGAAGTGGGCCGTTTGCGCGAAGAGTCGTTCCGCGAGGCGGGTGGTGGCACGGGCCAGGAGGTCGACATCGACGATGCGGATACAGCACCCGATGGTTACCTCCAACTTATAGTTTGGGACAGCGAAGAGCAGGAGATCGTGGGCGGCTACCGCTTTATCATCTGTCGCGACTCCCACCCCAAACACCTCTCGACGGAGCACTATTTCAACTTTACCGAACTTTTCCGCAAAAAGTATATGCCCCGCACCATCGAACTTGGCCGTTCGTTTGTGCAGTGCAAATACCAACCTCGCAAAAATCGCAAGGGGATCTACGCCCTCGACAACCTTTGGGATGGTCTGGGAGCGCTGATTATCTTCTGCCCCCACTGTAGCTACTTCTTCGGAAAGATCACGATGTATACCTCGTTTAACCGCCAGGCGCGCGATATGATACTCTCGTTCTTCCGCCACTACTTCCCCGACAAGGATAGCCTGGTTGCGGCGAAGGCACCTCTGAAAACAGGTATGTGTAAGGGGCTTTTCGAGCAACATTTCACAGGTGCGACCTACGAGGAGAACTACAAGATCTTGATGCAGTCGGTGCGCGAATTAGGCGAAAATATCCCGCCTCTATTCAACGCCTACATGAGCCTTTCGCCCACGATGAAGACCTTCGACACCTTCCTCAACCGCGACTTTGGCGAGGTGGAGGAGACTGGAATTTTGATCAATATGCACGATATTTACCCCGAAAAGCTCGACCGCTACACCAAGTGGGAAGATGTTAGAGAGAAGATCGAAGTGACGAAAAAACGCTGGGCAAAGCGCCTAGAAACACTTACTCGCACGGTGCGTCCGTGTCAACATTAAACCAAAAAACATGGCCTCATTAGACCAAACAATAGCCGAAATTATAGCCATCCTCCGCGCGGGAGGCACCATCCTCTACCCAACCGACACGGTGTGGGGCATAGGTTGCGATGCCACAAACCCCGAAGCGGTGGCAAAGATATATGCGCTCAAAGGCAACGAAGATAAAAAATCGATGCTCGTGCTCTGCAACTCCGCCGACATGGTTGTGCGCTACGTCAACAAGGCTCCAGGCATCGCCTTCGAGGTGATGGAGATGAGCGAGAAGCCACTCACGGCGATCCTTCCTGGTGCCGCGGGGCTCGCGCCGAACCTTATTCCCGACGAGAAAACCTTGGGCGTGAGGATCCCCGAGCACGAATTCTGCGAGCGTTTGCTCTACAAATTCGGCCGTCCGATAGTCTCGACCTCGGCGAACCTTTCGGGCGAGGCGACCCCCAAGCGTTTCAGCGAAATCTGTCGCGAGGTGGTCGAAGGTGTCGACTACGTGGTGCACCCCCGCTTCGAGGGCAAACCCACCCGCTTACCCTCGGCAATTATTGCATTTAGCCCCGACGGAACAATTAAAATTATACGTGAATAACCCACATTAAGTAGGCAGAGTGGCAGTAGAGAAGAAATATGTAGAGACCCCTCTCATGAAGCAATATTATAGCATCAAGGCGATCCACCCCGATGCTATATTGCTATTTAGGGTGGGCGACTTTTACGAGACATTTGGCGACGATGCCATCAAGGCGAGCGCCATTTTGGGCATCACACTGACCCGCAGAGCCAACGGCTCGGCCACCTATATCGAACTTGCGGGCTTCCCCCACCACTCGGTCGACACCTACCTGCCGAAGTTGGTGCGCGCAGGGGCACGCGTTGCAGTGTGCGAACAACTCGAAGACCCTAAAACGGTCAAGGGATTGGTCAAACGCGGTGTGGTAGAGTTGGTTACCCCAGGCGTGGTGTTGGGCGAAAATGCACTTAACGCCACCGAAAACACCTTCTTGGCCGCCGTTTACTTTGGCCGCAAGAGCGCAGGTGTGGCATTTCTCGACATCTCGACAGGCGAATTTCTCTGTGCCGAGGGCGACGAATCGTACATCGAAAAGCTAATCTGGTCGTTCGCCCCCAAAGAGGTGATATATCAGCGCGGCGAGGACGATCGTTTTAGAGGGATATTTGGCTCTAAATTATACACTTACAAACTCGAAGAGTGGGTTTTCTCGCTCGATGTTGCTTGCGAGAATCTCTGTCGACAACTGGGCACCTCGTCGCTCAAAGGTTACGGCGTGGAGCAGATGAGCTCGGCGATCTCGGCCGTGGGCGCGATACTCTACTACTTGGAATTCACCGAACATAAAGATATTGCACACATCTCGTCGCTCTCGCGTATCGACCCCGAACAATTCGTCTGGGTCGACCGCTTCTCGATCCGCAACCTCGAACTCTTTTCGAGCAATTCGTCGAGTTCGAAAAGCAGCTTCGCCAGCGTGGTAGACCGCACGCGCACCCCCATGGGTAGCCGCCTTTTGAAGCGGTGGGTGGCGCTGCCACTCAGGAGCGTAGAGCGCATTTCGGCGCGCCACGACTTGGTGGAATCTTTTGTTGCAGATCGCGAACTGGCCGAAGCGGTCGAGGAGCAGATAGCTCTGATCGGCGACTTGGAGCGTATCGCCTCGCGCGTTGCTACTCAAAGAGTTACGCCCCGCGAATTGGTGCAACTCAAATCATCGCTCTCATCGCTTTCGCTACTCAAATCGATCTTCTTTTCGACCGACATCGCCCCGCTGCACACCCAAGCCGAGCGCATCGATCCTTTGGTGGAATTGCACGATCGCTTGGCGAGTTGCATCTTCCCCGACCCTCAAAATAACCAAATTGCCAAGGGTGGCATCATCGCCTCGGGAGTCGATGCCCAGCTCGACGACCTGCGCCGCACAGTTCTCCATGGCAAAGACCTGCTGCTCAAGATCCAAGAGCGCGAGAGTGCCGCAACGGGGATCTCGTCGCTCAAGATCAGCTACAACAACGTTTTTGGCTACTACATCGAGGTGCGCAACGCCCACAAAGATAAGGTGCCCGAGGAGTGGATCCGCAAGCAGACACTCACCAATGCCGAGCGCTACATCACCGCCGAATTGAAGGAGTACGAAGAGAAAATTTTGGGTGCCGAAGAGAAAATTTTGGCAATCGAGCAGCGCATATATGCCGCACTTCTGCAATATATATCCCAATTTATCACCGCTTTACAACAAAACGCCCAAGTCGTGGCGCGCATCGATTGCCTGCAATCCTTCGCGCGGTTAGCCGTCGAGCGCCACTACGTGCGCCCAGAGCTCAATCAGGGCGGGGTGATAGATATTAAAGAGGGTCGCCACCCAGTGATCGAGACCCTACTTCCTGTGGGCGAGAAGTATATCCCCAACGACATTCTGCTCGACGAGGACGAGCAGCAGATAATGATGATCACGGGACCCAACATGTCGGGAAAATCGGCCTTGCTGCGCCAAACGGCACTTATAGTTCTTATGGCGCAAATGGGCTCCTACGTCCCTGCCGCGGCGGCGAGAGTTGGCGTGGTGGACAAGATCTTCACCCGCGTGGGTGCCTCGGACAACATCTCGCAAGGCGAGTCGACATTTATGGTCGAGATGTTGGAATCGGCATCGATCCTCAACAACATCACCGAGCGGAGCCTTGTGCTGCTCGACGAGATAGGGCGCGGAACAAGCACTTACGACGGTATATCTATCGCCTGGTCGATGGTCGAATACCTCCACAACCACCCCAAGGCGCGCGCCAAGACCCTCTTTGCCACCCACTACCACGAACTCAACGAGATGGAGAAGATCTGCCCGCGCGTGAAAAACTACAACGTCAGCGTTCGCGAAGCGGGTGACAAGGTGATATTCATGCGCAAACTCGCGCGTGGCGGCACCGAGCACTCGTTCGGTATCCACGTGGCACGAATGGCAGGCATGCCACAAGAGGTGGTGCGCCGCGCTGGCGAGATCCTCCGCAACCTCGAAGAGGTGTACGGCGCAGGCGAAATCGCCCCCACGTCGCCCTCGCCCCAAAAAGGAAAATCGAGCGAGAAAGTTAGCGCTGCAGTGGCGCAAGCTTCGGCTATCGAAAATATGCAACTCTCGATGTTTCAACTCGATGACCCTGTGCTGGTAGAGATCCGCGACCAAATCCGCGGGGTGGACCTTAATAATATTACTCCACTCGAAGCGCTCAATAAACTTAGCGAGATTAAGAAGATTACAGGGCTTTAGGGGGGCTGAGAAGGACTGAGAATTTTCTCAGTTCTTCTCAGAAAATTCTCAGAAAAATTCTCAGCCCCCTCCTAGAAAGTAAGACAACTCACGTTGTGTAAGAATCGAAAAAATAAAAAAATCTCTTTTTCAATAAATAATCATAAAAAAATATATACCTTTACCCGTGTAATGCGTTATATATTTAATAACGCGAGGTTATAACCTGGGGCAGAGGGGTTTCTGCCTATTAAAATATCTGTTTTAATGGCTAAAAAAATCTCGATAATTTGCAACAACACCTCATCGACTCTTGAGGTGGAGGCGGGTCTTACGCTCGCAGAGATTGCTGCGGTTGTTGGGGTGCAGAGCACCTACCCGATTATTGCCTGTTACGTTAATAATAGGCTGCGCGAGCTCACCACACCCCTCTACGAAAGCTCTACGATTCGCTTTGTGGACCGCACCTCGTTCAATGGCACTAGGGTCTACGAGCGCACCGCGATGCTGATCATGCAAAAGGCGGTCGAAGATCTTTTTCCCGAGAACCACCTGCGTATTCGCCACTCGATAGGGGGCAACAGCTTCTACTGCGAAGTGGATGGCATTGAGCAACTTAGTACTGCGCAGATCAAGAGCATCGAGCGCCGCATGCGCGACGTTATCTCGCTCGACATGCCTATCATCTACGCCAAGTTACCCACCGAGCGGGTGCGCGAAATATATGCCGAGCGGGGCTACCAAGACAAGGTGAAGTTGCTCGACACTCGCCCACGACTCTACAGTGCGCTCTACCAGATCGGCAAAACTTATGGCTACTTCTACGGGTCGTTAGCCCCTTCGAGCCGCTACGTCGACTTGTTCGACTTGCGTCCCTACTACAAGGGGGTGCTATTGGCTCTACCTCAGCGCAATAAACCATCGAAGATTGGCTCGTCGCCCCACCAGGAGAAGCTTTTCGACATCTTCCGCGAGTACCAAACCTGGGTCAATATCATGGGTGTGCCAACCATTGGCGAGCTCAACAAGAAGGTCTTAGAGGGCGACAGCAGCGAACTCATTAAGATCGCCGAGGCGTTCCACGAGAAGAAATTCTCTACCGTCGCCGACTCCATCGCCCAAAAGGTGAGCCAGGGAGGGCGCATGGTGCTAATTTCGGGCCCCTCGTCGAGCGGCAAGACCACCACGGCAAAGAGGTTGGGTATACAGCTCCACGTGTTGGGCCTCGACCCTGTTCTCATCTCGCTCGACGACTACTTCGTCAACCGCGAGGATACCCCCAAAGATGAAAATGGCGAGTACGATTTCGAGGCGCTGGAGGCGATCGACATCGCCCAATTCAACGACCACCTAAGCCGCCTTTTCGCTGGCGAGAGTGTGGCAATTCCGCGCTACGACTTTATCAGTGGCACCCGCAAATGGCACGATAACCCCCTCACACTCACCCCTCGTTCGGTGCTTATTGTCGAGGGTATCCACGCGCTGAATCCTGCGCTGACCCCCGCGATCGACGATGCGTTGAAGTTCAAAATCTATGTCTCGTGCATCACTTCGGTGGCGATGGACAACCTCTCGCGCATCTCCACTTCGGACAATAGGCTGCTGCGCCGCCTCACGCGCGACTACACTCAACGTGGGTCGAACGGAATCTCGACTTTGGCACGTTGGGCCAGTGTGCGCCGCGGTGAAGAGCGACATATTTTCCCCTACCAGGAGCAGGCCGATGTTATCATCAACTCCTCGCTCTTCTACGAGATCTCGGTGTTGCGACCCTTTGCCGAACCTATTCTGCACGAGGTGCCCAACACCGTGCCCGAGTATGACCAGGCGCGCCGCTTGCTCCGTTTCCTCGATAACTTCACTGTGATCGACCCTGCGGAGATTCCTCCAACATCGATCTTGCGCGAATTTATCGGCGGTAGCAGCTTTAAGTATTAAAAACAATAACTAAATAACTCATAATTAATAAAATGTTCGACAAATTTTCGTCACGCCACATTGGTGTGGATAACAAGGAAGAGATCCAAGAGATGCTCTCAACGATCGGAGTTGGCTCTGTAGAGGAGCTAATTTCAGAGGTTATACCCTCAAATATTCGTCTCAAACAACCCCTAGCGCTCGCTACGGAGGCTATGAGCGAGTACGAATTTGCAGCGCACATCGGCGCTTTGGCTCAGAGCAACCAACAATACCGCTCGTTTATCGGTATGGGCTACTACCCATGTGCGGTGCCTGCGGTGGTGAGTCGCAACGTGTTGGAGAACCCAGCGTGGTATACTTCCTACACCCCCTACCAGGCGGAAATTTCGCAGGGTCGTCTGGAGGCGCTACTCAACTTCCAAACCGCAGTTATGTCGCTCACGGGCTTCCAGATCGCCTCATGCTCACTTCTCGACGAGGCTACAGCAGCAGCCGAGGCGATGTTGATGCTCTACGCTCTACGCTCGCGCGCGGCGGTGAAAGAGGGTCGCAACATCTTCTTTGTCGATAAAAATATCTTCCCTCAAACCCTCGATGTGCTTATCACGCGCAGCGAGCCCTACGGAATCGAGCTTGTGATCGACTCGTTCGAGAGCTACGAATTCACTGGCGCAGAGTTTGGTGCAATGGTTCAATACCCCGCAGCAAATGGTTGCGTGTGTGACTATGCGACATTCGCCGAGAGCGCACACCAAGCTGGAGCACTCGTTGCAGCTGTTGCCGATCCGTTGGCTTTGGCCTTGTTGAAGGCTCCCGCAGAGTGGGGTGCCGACGTAGCGGTGGGTTCGACTCAGCGTCTGGGTCTGCCTATGGGCTTCGGCGGTCCTTCGGCGGGCTATATGGCTACACGCGAGGAGTATAAGCGCAGTATGCCTGGTCGCATCATCGGTATCTCGATCGACCGTTGCGGCAACAAAGCGCTTCGCATGGCACTTCAAATGCGCGAGCAACACATCAAGCGTGAGCGTGCAACATCGAACATCTGTACCGCTTCGGCGCTCATGGCATCGATGGTGGGCTTCTACTGCGTATATAATGGTGCGGAGGGTCTCCGCAGGGCAGCAACCACTGCTCACACTGCGGCGGCAACCACTGCGGCAGCACTCAAAGCGTTGGGCTACACCCTCACCACCGATAGCTTCTTCGATACTCTCGAAGTTGAGGCGGAAGTATCTGTAGTTCAGTCGCTTGCCTTGGAGCGCGAGATCAACTTCTTCTACCCCTCAGAGGAGATGGTGCGCCTCTCGTTCGACGAGGTGACAACCCCCGACGAGGTGGCGAGCGTAATCGAGATCTTCACCCTTGCCAAAGGTCGCAAGCCAAAGAGTGTGAAGATGTTAAAAGATGTGGTTCTAGATGCTGCAATGTTGCGTACATCGGAGATTCTCACCGAAGAGGTCTTTAACTCGCAACGTAGCGAAAGCGATATGATGCGCTACATCAAGCGTTTGGAACTTCGCGATATCTCGCTTGCCAACTCTATGATTCCACTTGGCTCGTGTACCATGAAGCTCAACGCTGCTGCTATCATGCAGCCAATCTCGCTTTCGGGATTCCAAAATATGCACCCTTTTGCACCTGAGAACCAAGCTAGTGGCTACATGGCACTCATCGGCGAGATGGAGAGCGACTTGGCGGCCATCACTGGTTTTGCGGCTTGCTCTTTGCAGCCAAACTCGGGCGCGGCGGGCGAATATTCGGGTCTTATGGTGATCCGCGCCTACCACCAAAGTCGTGGCCAGGGCTACCGCAATATAGTCCTTATTCCCGACTCGGCACACGGCACAAACCCCGCTTCGGCAGCTATGGCTGGCATGAAGATCGTGGGTGTGAAGTGCGACGCGCAGGGCAATATCGACGTGGAGGACCTCAAAGCTAAGGCGGAGGCTAACGCATCGGAATTAAGCTGTTTGATGGTGACCTACCCATCGACTCACGGAGTCTTCGAGAGTCGCATTCGCCAGATCGTTGACACTGTTCACGACGCTGGTGGTCAAGTATATATGGACGGAGCAAACATGAATGCTCAAGTGGGACTCACCTCGCCTGGTTATATCGGTGCCGACGTGTGTCACCTCAACCTCCACAAGACATTCGCAATGCCCCACGGCGGTGGTGGCCCTGGCGTTGGCCCAATCTGCTGCGCCGAGCACCTCGCCGAGTTCCTTCCATCGCACTCAGTGGCACAAACGGGTGGCGAGAACGGAATCACCGCTGTCTCGTCGTCGCCTTGGGGTTCGGCACTATTGTTGCCTATCACCTACGGCTACATCAAGATGTTGGGTGCCGAGGGACTTCGCCGCTCGACTGAGATCGCGATTCTCAACGCAAACTACATCTCGGCAGCCCTCAAAGGCGATTTCCGCACCTACTACAGCGGCGAGAGCGGCTATGTGGGTCACGAACTAATCCTCGACTTGACCAACTTCAAGAAGGATTACGGTTGCGACTGTGGCGATGTGGCGCGCCGTTTGATGGATTACGGATTCCACGCCCCAACACTCTCATTCCCAGTGCATGAGACCCTTATGATCGAACCTACCGAGAGCGAGGGCAAAGAGGAGATGGATCGCTTCATCGAGGCAATTCGCTCGATCAAGACCGAGTGCGAAGCTATAGGTGGCCAAAGCGACAACGTCGTGAGCAACGCCCCACACACCGCATTCGAGATCTGCGGCGAATGGAATCACCCCTACTCACGCGAGCAGGCTGCATTCCCGCTAGAGTGGGTGCGCCGTTCGAAATTCTTCCCCTACGTGGCCAAGATCGATGGCGGATATGGCGATAGAAACCTCTGTTGCCGTTGTCAATAAATTGTTGTAACTTTGCAAAAATTATATATAAATTAAGAATATGAAAGTAGAAATGAACAAGATGGTAGCTGTGGACTACACACTTACTGTCGATGGAAACGTAGCTGATAAATCTCAAGAGGGAGCACCACTACAATTTATTATTGGTTCGGGTATGATCCTCCCTAAATTCGAAGAGGCGATCATGGGTAAAGAGGTTGGCGACAAGGTTGCCTTCACACTCGATGCTGCCGACGGTTACGGCGAGCCACACCCTGAGGCTATCGTAGACCTTCCTCGCGCAATTTTCTGCGACGAGAGCGGCCAAATCGCCGAGATGGTACAGGTGGGCAACGTGCTTCCTATGTCATCGGCTGATGGTCAGCAGATGCCAGGAACAGTTGTAGAGATCGGCGAGGAGACCGTGAAAATGGACTTCAACCACCCTATGGCAGGCAAAACCCTTAACTTCGAGGTTGAGGTAGTTATGGTTCGCGACGTAACTCCCGAAGACCTAGCTCCACAAGGCGGCTGCGGTTGCGGCTGCGGCGAAGGTGAGGGCGACTGCGAGGATAAAGGTTGCGACGACAAGGGCGGATGCTGCTGTAACTAAGATTTTTCGCTTAGTCGAAAGTAGGCCTGAAAAACTGGGGTGGGGTTCACTTTGGTTTTTCGGGCTTTTTTTTGGCTGAGACAGGACTGAGAAGGACTGAGAAGGACTGAGAAAAACTGAGGAAGTCTCAGAAATTCTCAGTCCTTCTCAGTCCTTCTCAGTCGCCCCCAAAAAATCAAAAAAAACAGAAGTCAGTTACGTGTTTTCGGGAGTTGGGGTGTTCTATAAGTATAATATAAATGTATACATGGACAATTATAGAGAAAAAATAGATGATTATTTCTACGGCTCGCTCCTAGAATCGGAGCGCAGAGAGGTGGAGGACTGGCTAATCGAAAATCAAGATAACACGCTCATTGACCAACAATTAGAGGCGATGTTAGAGGAGCAGGTGGTCGATGTTGCGGTGGATGTTGATCGTGCATTTGAGCGATTTAGCAAAGCGGTGCATCGTCGCACGTCGTTTGGTGTGCGCTACGCCTCGCTCATTAAGTGGAGCCAAAGAGTGGCGGCGGTGTTGTTTTTGCCGTTGTTGCTCTCGGTGGCTTATCAATTAGGTGTAAAAGAGGATGTTGTATGGTCGGAACTTTATGTGGCACGTGGCGAGAAGCAAGAATTAACGCTCTCGGATGGCACGAAGTTGTGGATCAACTCCGATAGTCGCGTGACCTACCCATCAGTGTTCGAGGGTAAAGAGCGCGAGATATTTATCGATGGCGAAGTCTATGCCGATGTTGCCAAGGATGCGCGCCATCCATTTATCATCACCTCGGGCCCAGTGAAGGTCGAGGTGCTGGGTACGGAGTTTAACTTCCGTTCGTACCACCAAGACAGCAAGGTTGAATTGGCACTCTCGCAGGGGAGGGTCTTGTTGAGTGTCGCCACTCAGCAGGGGCTGCAAAGCATCTATCTCGAACCTTCGGACTTGGCGGTATATAATAAATTGAGTAGTGAACTTCGCAAGAGGCGTTTCAATGTAGAGAACTACTCCTTGACCTGCCAGAACAACCTATACTTCTACAACGAGACATTGGCGGATATTGCAAACCAGCTTTCGCGCCACTTCGACCAGAGGATCGTTATCACCGACCCAAGATTAGAGGATATGACCTTCTATGCGCTCTTCACCAACGATGAATCGCTCGACGAGATCCTCGATACGTTTAACGCCGACAAACAGTTGCGCATCGAAAAACACAACGACGATATATACATATCTAAAAAATAACCATTAACTAAACCTTTATCCTATGAAAAAACACAATCCTATTCTTTATGCGCTGTCGCGGCTTAAAGCAATTAGTTGCCTTGTGCTACTAATGGCGATAGCCGTGCCACAGAGCCTATTGGCAAAGGGGATAACCCTAAGTGTCGATGGAGTCTCTGTACGTGATGCAATCGAGATGCTCCATAGTCAGGAGAGTCGTTCGATTGTTGTGAAATCTTCGGGAATCGACATGAGTCGCGAAGTGTCGTTCACACTTTACAATGCGTCGATTGAAGATGTGCTGGATGCTATCTTCGATGGTCAAGAGGCCTCTTTTGTCATTGCCGAGAAGAGCATCACTGTAACAAAAAAAGCTGCACAGAGTGCACCCCAAACCGCTGCTTCGGGCAGAACATCGAAAGATATTGTCGGTGTGGTGTTGGGTCAAGACGATGAGCCGATGATTGGCGCGACGGTGCTTGTCGAGGGTACAAACAACGGTACTGTCACCAACTACAATGGCGAATTTTCGCTCGCGTGCGACAAACTGCCCGCTCAACTTATCGTATCGGCGATGGGTTACAAAGAGATGGTGGTCGAGGTGAATAGCTACGCCGAGTTGACTATAACTCTCGCCGAGGACGTTACCAAAATCGACGACGTGGTTGTCGTGGGTTACGGTCGCCAAAAAAGAGTTAACGTAACTGGTGCGATCGGAACCATCAGTGGCGAGGATTTGAAGAATCGCTCGGTGACCAATGCCGCAGCGGCAATTCAGGGTGCCGACCCTTCGTTGTTCGTGTCGCTGGGAAACGGTTCTGTCGAATCTAGCGAGGTGAGCATGAGTATCCGCGGAACGCTTTCGCTCAACGGCGGTAGCCCACTGGTTATAATCGATGGTGTGGAGGGTTCTATCACCCAAGTGAATCCCAACGATATTGAGTCGATCTCGGTACTTAAAGATGCTTCGGCTTGTGCTATCTACGGAGCTAAGGCTTCGGCGGGTGTTGTGTTGGTGACCACTCACAGTGGAAAATCGGGCGAGTTGAAGGTGACATATAACGGTCGCTACGGAGTCTCGACAAACACCACATCGACCGACTTTATGACAACGGGTTACGACTACGTGACTCTTACCAACACATTTACCGAGGTCTATAAAGGATATGCAGGTTGGAACTACACCGACGAGCAGATGCAGATGCTCTACGATCGTCGTAACGACACCACCGAGAACGCCGATCGCCCATGGGTGGTGACCGACGACGATGGCAAATATGTCTACCTAGGTAACTTCGACTGGTACGACTACATGTTTAAAAAGGTGCGCCCCGAATCGGAGCACAATATCTCGATGACGGGAGGTAACGAGCGTGTGAACTTCTACGTGGGTGGTAGATACCTCTACCGCGAAGGAATTTTCGACTCGGCAGCCGAAGATATTTACAAAGGCTACTCGTTCCGCGCAAAGTTGAACGCCGAGGTTACCCCTTGGTTGCACTACTCAACCAACATCAGTTACGAGAAATCGAACTACTCGTATGGCGGATACTGGGAACAAGATGGTTCTACGGGCAACGCTTCGGATGGTATATTATATAGTATCACCAACAACATAAGCCCAACTTTTGTCCCTGTGAACCCCGACGGAACTACATTTATGTACTCGAACAGTATTCAATACGCCAACTCACCGATAGCATCGGGCCGTGGAGGTGTATTCACCGATGGTCGCAACACCAACTCGCGCGATAACAGCACGTTGGTTTTCACCAACAAATTCGAGGTGGACCTCACACACAACAAAGATTTGAAATTTATTGGTGATTACACCTACCGTCGTAGCGATGGCCTTAGCGCATATCGCTCGTACCCAACGGCCAACACGTGGAACGCAACCCAAACTGAGGTTGTAGACTTCACAAATGGTTCGATCTACGACTTCTACCAAGAGGCTCGCAAGTACGAAGATTCGCAGAGCTTGAACGCCTACTTCGACTACAACCACAGCTGGGGCGACCACAACTTCTCGACCGTTGTGGGTGGAAACCTCGAAGATGTTCGCTACTCGACACTCACCGTGCGTCAAAACGGTTCGCTTAGTGACAACCTAAGCTTCTTGAATATGGCGCAAGGCGACATCGAGGCATGCTACGAGACAAATAGCGCTTACCGCACTTTGGGATTCTTCGCTCGCGGTAACTACGACTACAAGAGCAAATACCTTGTTGAGTTCTCGGGCCGTTACGATGGTTCGTCGCGCTTCGCAGCCGAAGACCGTTGGGGATTCTTCCCATCGTTGTCGGCAGGATGGCGTATCTCGGAAGAGGAGTTCTGGAGCCCACTCTCTGGAGTGCTCAACGAGGCTAAGATCCGTGCTTCGTATGGTTCTTTGGGTAACCAACAAGTGTCGGACTATTACTACATCGACACAATCTCTACAGGTTCTATGAGCTACACCTTCGACGGCGTTTCGACATCGAGCTACGCTTCGGCTTCGAACCCCGTTTCGAGCAGCCTTACTTGGGAGACCGTGATTACTTATAACCTTGGATTCGACTTCGGATTGTTGGGTAACAAACTCAGTGTTACTGGCGACTTCTATATCCGCGACACCAAAGATATGCTCACCTCGTCGATCACACTTCCCGACGTTTATGGTGCATCGTCGCCCAAAGAGAACTGTGCCGACCTAAGAACTCGTGGTTACGAGATCTCGGTTGATTGGCGCGACCAAACATCGCTTGCGGGCAAACCATTTAAATATAGCGTTGGAGTATCGCTTGGCGACAACACAACCATTATTACAAAGTATAACAACGACGACAAGTTGCTTTCGGACTACTACGTAGGTCAAACCTTGGGCGAGATCTGGGGCTACAAAGTCGAGGGATTGTTCAACACCGACCGCGAGGCTGCTAAATATCAGTCCGAATACAACGACTCGGCTGTTAACTACCGTGTTTACGCTTGTGCCAACGACAACTACCTAATGGCGGGTGACGTTCGTTTTGCCGACACCAACGGTGACTACGTAATCGATAGCGGCTCGGGTACTGTCGACGACCCAGGTGATATGTCGGTTATTGGTAACTCTACACCACGCTACACCTACTCTTTGCGCGGTAGCTTCGAATGGAACAACTTCGACTTCTCGATCTTCTTCCAAGGAGTCGGTAAGATCGACTGGATGCCAGATTCGTCGTGTAACTACTTCTGGGGCCCTTATAGCTTCCCAACAACATCGTTTATCCCCGAAGGTTTCGAGGATCTATGTTGGAGCGAGGACAACCGCAACGCTTACTTCCCACGCCAACGTAGCTACCAAACATATAGCTCGGGTTCGTTGGGTGTAGCTTCGGATCGTTACCTCCAAAATGCAGCATACCTAAGACTTAAGAACATTTCGCTAGGTTACAATATAAACCTTAAGAGCGAAACAGTCAGGGCTTTGCGTGTATACTTCACAGGTGAGAACTTAGCATACTGGTCTCCATTGAAAAAGTATACCACAACGGTAGACCCCGAGATCGCAACAACAAGCGCAGCGAGCGATTGTATGTATCCTTACTCGAAGACTTTCTCTGTTGGAATTGATGTTACTTTTTAACCCCTGATAACATATAGTGATGAAAAATATTAAATTATATATACTTTTAGCCTTTGTGGTCAACTTTTTCACTTCGTGTGAAGAGTACTTGACCCTATCTCCCGAGACAAGCCTCTCGCCCTCATCATTCTTTGCTAGCGAGGAGGAGTTGGAGCTCTGGACAAACCGTTTCTACAACCTGCTTTCGGGTCCCGACACCGATGCTATTCAGATGTCGGATCTTCAAATCTCGAAGAGCCTTAGCTCTTTGCAGCAGGGTACTCGCTCGGCATCGACTCAAACTTGGAGTTGGACATACTTGCGTTATATCAACTACTTCTTCGCCAATGCTACAAATTGCGAAGACGAGGAGGCTCTAACCGAGCACATGGGCGTTGCCTACTTCTATCGTGCACTTTTCTACTTCGAGAAGGTTCGCCAATATGGCGACGTACCTTACTACGACTACGTGTTGGAGTCGGACGATTGGGAGTCACTTAAAAAGGCTCGCGATAGCCGTGGTTATGTTATGCAAAAAGTGATGGAGGACCTCGACAACGCTGTTGAGAACCTGCCCGAAGCGTGGAGCTCGGATGCTCTTTATAGAGTGAGCAAGAACGCAGCTTTGGCTCTCAAATCGCGCGCGGCACTCTACGAGGGAACTTTCCGCAAGTACCACTCTATCGCCGACGAGACCATCGACGGAGTGACTATCTCGGCATCGTACTTCTTGACTTTGGCCGCAGAAGCTGCCGCTGAGGTTATCGCAAAGAACGCTTATACGCTCTACGCCAAGGACGACTACCTCAAAGATCAACCCTACCGCGAATTCTTCATCTTGGAGGATGCTAGCAGCACCGAGACGATCTTCTCGATGCGCTACAACGCCGACCTTTTGGTTCGCCACGGTGTTCAATTCACTTACCGCAACATGCGCCACAGTGCAACGCGCTACCTTGCCGACCACTACTTGATGGCCGATGGCAGCAAGATCCAAGACCAAACCGATTACCAAACGATGACCTACAACGAGCAATTCGAAGACCGCGACCCACGTATGAGTCAAACCCTTATGGCTCCTGGCTACATCGCACTTAGCGGTATCGACGAGGAGATCGAGAATTGCTATGATTACGATATGACAGGTTATCGCATCATCAAACACATCAGCGACAGCTCACACGACGGCGCAACAACTTCGACAACCGACTGGTCGGTGTTCCGTTACCCCGAAGTGTTGTTGAACTATGCCGAGGCTTTGGCCGAATTGGGCACTATCACCCAAGCCGACATCGATATGTCGATCAACGTGATCCGCGACCGTGTAGGCATGGCAGGTTTGTCGGTTCTAATACATTTACAAATCGAATACTCTGCCATCTGTTAAGTCGTTGATATTCAGACGCAAGTAAGCAAAAATAATTGGAATGCTAAAATTTTTTGGAAGATATTTTTTTGAGCTGATTAAAAATGTATCAAAAAATATGAGGTAGAATGATAGGGCTATTCTGTAAAATAGACACTCTTACGCCCCCATTTGCGCCCCCAATGAAAAAATGGAATCATAATTAGCTGATATTTAGCTTCTTATGACTCCATTTAGCGGTGCGTAGGGGGAACGATTATTGAATCTAACTCCCTGATACACAATATCTTGAAAATATATTTTTGGTTAACTCCCACGAATAAGACCACGGTTTTCATGCCCTATATTTCATGCTTTTACACGCTCCTTAGTCGTTGTTATTGCAAAGATAGGCATAATATTTATATCTGCAAGCATTACAAGTCATTTTGTTCTAATTGTGAAATATACATAAAACTTGCGTATTTGCGTCTAAGTTTTGAATTTTTCAACTTCACCTAAAACAATTGCTCCCGTGACTTTACCTAGAGTATATTTACATTTCAAGATTTAGCAGATGTTGTCATACGGCTTTCATGCAGCATAAATTCTTCTCGGATGGTGTAATTTACATTGATCGTTATTATAGCAAATAGATTACATAATAATAATTCTGCCTAATCCATCTCGAAGATAGAGTAGGCAGAATCAATATTGGGCTCTTTTTATAGAGAAGTTATCTTGTGCGATTAACAGTATAGATCAACTCTCCATTATAATCAACCATCATAGCCTCTAGGTCGTCGCTATCAGCCGATAGAATCAAGAATCCCTCTCTGTTTGAGCAGAATTGAGTTTGTGGGATCTCCTCTACATCGCGAGCCAATGATGCCGAACTATTCACTACGTAATCAATATTGCAATCCTCCGAACGCAGGTGCTGGAATGAGTGGATATGACCGCAGATATACATATCAACACTGTGTTTGCGAAGAATAGGATCTACACGCTGTTGCATATCGATTCGCTCCTGCTCGTTTTTTGTGGTGTATGCGTAGACAGGGTGGTGTCCGACAACAATTGTCCAATCCTCTTTCGAAGCCATAAGTACACTATCAGCCCACTGCAACTGCGCCTCCATATCTTGTTTGATGGCATCTGGATATGTCTCAGGATCATTACGATACTTGTCGATCAATGGAGGTGTATCGAGAATAACCAAACGAACAGTTGTGCCAGCCTCGTCGAAAACAGTTGTATAATAACGAGATGGCATAACCCAACGACGACTAACATTTGAGTAGTCCAGAACAGCTTGCGTATTACCACGATACTCATGATTTCCTAGTGCTGGGTACCACGATACCATAAGCTCTGGATGAGCATAAATATCCTCGAAGTTCGAGATCCACAATGGATCACCAACGCTCTCTACACCATCAAAATGGTGAGTGTCTCCAGCCGATATAATAACCTCTGGCTCAACTATCTCAGCGATCTCGCCCATCTGTTGTGCTACGCTCTTTTGCTCGTAGAATCCGTTGCGTCCACCATCTGCCACGACAAATAGATTAAGTCGATCATCATACTTCTCGGCATCAAACTGCGCCGCGACATTAAATGGTTGTTGTGCTCCTCCTCCACATGATGATAAGGCTGCTGCAACTACAAATGTTAGTAGTTTAAAGATGTTTTTTCTCTTCATAATTTTCTTAAATAAGAGGATTATCCCCCTTCGCAAAAGAGGATAATCCTAAGTAAATAGTATATTTATCTCCTAGAAATTGAACTTAACGCCAGCATTGAAACGTGGGCCATAGTACTCAGCCTGATATGTGCGGTCTGCCGTTCCTTGATAGTAACGTAGCGGCTGGTTCAACAAGTTAGTTGCATCGGCATAGATAGTCCACTTCCTGTTGAAGTCATATGTTAGATTCAAATCTAGGTAATCCACTGAGTCGTAGTAGATGTCATCCATTGCATCCTTGTCATACTCATCAATAAAGCTAGATGCGTAGTTGTACGATACACGAGCCGTAAGTCCCCACTTCTGGAAATATACAGATGCATTTGCTGTATTCTTTGGGCTTCCTGCAAGGGCAAGTCCCTTCTCATTCTCGCGTCCCTCGATATTAAAATCGCTAACCTCAGAGTGAGTATAAGTATATGTTCCTGCAAATCCAAGGCAGCTCAATGATTTTGCGATGAAGCTGAAGTCACGTGAAAAGCTAACCTCAAATCCAAGAAGATCTGCGTTTCCTACGTTGTTTGGCTGGATCGCCTCGCTATATGTTGTTCCAGCGTAAGTATAACCATTGTCACCCTCAACGTGTGTATCAACAATCACATCGTTAATCTTCTTGTAGAAGATGCCTCCACGGATCAAACCGATGCTCTTGAAGTAGTAGTCAGCACTTAGGTCAAGGTTATGAGCAAGTGATGCCTTCAAGTCTGGGTTACCCATCTCGATCTCGTCTGTTCCATCTGTTGCGATGTTGTTCACTAGATCCGAATACTTCGGACGAGCAAGGGTATTTGTGTATGATGCGCGAACCTTAAGATCCTTGTTTGCATCCCACTTGAAGAGGATAGATGGAAGAACATTTGTGTAGTTGTTGTTCACCTCATCCGATGGATCTAGTGTCTCATCATCTTCGTCGCGATACAAAAATCCATTGTTGCTTACCGATGTATTCTCCATACGTACTCCCGCAACCATTGTCATCTTATCGCCCAATCTCTGATCAACACGAAGGTAAGCAGCTGTTACAGTCTCGTTTGCAGTGTAGTTCTCAGCACTCTCCGATAGATCAACCTTTCCAGCTCCATAAAGAGAGGTATCGTTGAAATTGATCGCACCAATGAAATCTTTTGTTACGAACTCGCGACCAAAGTTATACTTCTCACCAGGCATAAATCCTGCGCGATCCATAATCTCTGTCGAAGATAGTGCCATAGCGTTGAATGCATCCTGATCCACTGTCTTTTTGTACTCAGTCATCACCACATCCACACTCTTATCTTTTGAGGTAACCTTCGCACCAGCCTTGATCACTGTTGAGTAATTTCCATTTCCAATCTCGTATCTGAAGTTGATCTGGCCACCATAATTATTCTCTTGAATCTCTTGCTGAGTTTGCGAAAGCTCATCTAGCTCTCCACCATTTGCGATAAGGTTGCTCAATACAAGGTGATCGGCTGCATTTGTAGCATATGGCTGACGCTTGTCGCTATAATCCATATTAAGTACACCCGTATCCTCCACAGCATAGCTGATATAACGCTCATTTGGACGATCCTCAGATGCTGCCGAGTATGTAGCACCCCAATCAATTGCCAACTTACCGATCAAGTGCTCTCCACCCAATGTGAAGTCCATTGTCTGTTGACGCTCCAAACGACCATCCTTCTGATCCGATGATCCTCCCTTAGTCTCTACCGAAGCCTCTTTGATCGATCCATCATCATTGAGCTTTGCCACTGTGCGGTAACGATTCTCCCAGTCGTTACGACGGTTATACAATCCTTTGAAGTCGATCTTGTTGTTGTCGTTGATGTTCCAGTTGAACGCTGCTGAGTAGCTCTGACGCTCACGCTGTACATAGTATTGACGAATCTGCATCTCCTTTACATAATCAACACCATCCTCTGTGTCCCACTCAAACTCTGTGTTGTCTGATCCGATAGGGTTATTCTGATACGATGCCGAAACGATATATCCGAATTTATCGCTAACCTTGTCTCCATATGTTAGACCAAAGTTCATCTGCGCGCGCTGTGATACCATATCATATCCTGTTCCGACAACTGCGTTTATGATCTGCTGTGTTGGAGAGTTCTTAGTCACAAGGTTGATGCTACCTCCGATAGCGTCTGCCTCCATATCAGCTGTCACAACCTTGTTCACTTCGATAGTCTGGATCATATCGGTTGGGATAAGGTCGAGCTGCACGCTACGTGTCTCACCCTCAGCTGATGGAATACGACCACCATTAACTGTTACCGAGCTCATATCTGCTGGAGTACCACGCACTTGACCAAAACGTGCCTCACCCTGATCGTACTGTACGTTGATACCTGCGATACGCTTCAATGCATCTCCGATATTTGCATCTGGGTATTTGCTAGTCTGATCCTGAGAGATCACATCTACCATATTTAATGCATTCTTCTGAGATGTCATTGCGCGAGCCTGACCACTCATGACACTCGTTACAACTACATTGTCGATTGTCGTTGCACCCTTAATGGTGATGTCAGCAACTGTAGTTGCCTTCTTTGAGATTGTCACCTTTTGTGTTGTCAACTCGTAACCTACATACGACACCTCCAATGTGTAAGTTCCTGCTGGGACATCCTGCATTGCGTAGAATCCATCAGCGTCGGCAGCCACTCCTCGGCTCAACTCCTTGATGTAGACAGCAGCACCAGCCATCACACTTTTCTCAGAATCCATTACACGTCCGCGCAAAATTCCGATTGCATCATCATTTGTGTAAAATGCCATCTCTTGTGCATGTGCTACACTTGTTGAATTAGCTACACCACAAAAAAGCGATATAGCTACAAATAAATCTTTTAAAAGTCTAAGTTTCTTCATAATTTGTTTATGTGATTAAATTACGATGCAAACTTACGTGCTCTATGTTACAAAAAGGTTTTTGGGGTGTTAAAAATGGGTTGTATGATATTGCATTATTGTAAATTATTTAATCTTCACGAGTAAACGGTAGAGTTAGTCATTCTGTCAACAATGTTTGTTGCGTGAAAATACTCTGATTTTATAATTAGAATATAATATATATAATTTGAATCTTGGAGCGATAGAATATATTTTTGTTGCTAAAATATTATTATAATCAGAGATGAAAAATTTATTAGTTACATTAGCTCTATTAGTAGCGGCAATGACTACGCTGTCGGCTCAAACTCAAGTAATTGCACACCGAGGGTACTGGAATTGCGAGGGAAGTGCTCAAAACTCGATTGCATCGCTTCGTAATAGTGCCAAAATCGGAGTCTATGGCTCTGAATTTGATGTCGTTATGACCAAGGATGGGGTGCTTGTTGTAAACCACGATGACGACATCAACGGCATTGATATTCAAGGTGTTGATTACGCTGAGATCAAAAAGCAGAAAATCACAAATGGCGAGCAACTACCGACACTAGCTCACTATCTAAAGGAGGGTCAGAAACACCCAAAGTTAAAGCTGATTTTGGAGATGAAACCACATCGCACCGAGGAGCAAGAGGATCAAGCGGTGGCTCGTTGCATGGAGCTGGTCAAAAAGTATGGGGTTGAGTCACAGACTGAATTTATCTCATTTAGTATGAATATCTGTGAGGAATTTGCTTTAGTTACCGAGTCGCCAGTGTCGTACTTGAATGGAGAGGTAGCACCTGCCGAAATCACCAAGAATGGCATAGATGGAGTTGATTATCACTACGAGGTCTATGGTGCAGAAGCAAATTGGATCGCTGAGGCTGAGGCAAAAGGTGTAATAACAAATTCGTGGACAATAAACGATTTAGATGTTGCGAGTTCACTTATTTCGCAGGGGATAGATTATCTTACGACAGATTATCCAGAGGAGATTGCAACACTTGTTGAACGTCAGAAATAGTTACCATTCAGCAAATTAAAAAGGGTGAAAAGCATTACGTGTGCTTTTCACCCTTTTTGATTTATAGAGTTATCTTTAGAATCCGATCTTGAATTGTACGCCATAAATTGCTGGTGCTCCAGCTACAAATGTAGGCATTCCGATTGCGTTACCTGAGTTTCCTGCATCAATTAAATACTCCTCACCAAGGATATTCTTTGCATAGGTGCTCAACTCGTAACTGCACTTCTTCGATGAGATATGCACTCCCAAATTGTAGTTCAACAATCCGTAACCATCCTGTGTGAGCAATGGATCATTGCTATCCTCGAAGAACACATCTGACTGATATGTATATGTTGGAGTGAAGAACAACCCAACCGTTTTGCTCAATGGCACATTCACATTGATTCCAATAGCTCCCGAATGTTCTGGTGTAAGTCGGAAACGGTTGCCTGCATACTCCTGCTCTACGCCATTCTCATCTGTCTCGTTGAACCTACCATCAATATATGAGTAGTTTCCAAATAGCGAGATATTACGAGAGATATTTTCCTCGTTGGATGCTATACAGCTCAACGATATAGTGACTATTCGAACATCAACGAGGGTAATCTTCGAACGCTTGAGAGTGGTCAAAAAGTGATTGACCTTCGCCAACAAAAGACTGGTGCACACGTGGTTATCCCAATACGTTCGGAGTTGCAACGCTTGCTCAACAAATACGACAACAAACTACCCAACAGCCTCGAACAGAAGGTAAACAAGTACATCAAGGAGATTGCACGTGAGGCAGGAATCGTAGACAAAGTAGAGTGCTCCTACATCGAAGATGGCGAAAAGCGCACCCGAATAGTCGAGAAGTGCGACCTGGTGAAAACTCACACAGCTCGTCGGAGCGGTGCAACAAATATGTACTTGGCTGGTATTCCGACCATTGCGATAATGAAAATCACAGGACATAAAACCGAGCGAGAGTTTATGAAGTACATCAAAGTGAGCGAGGAACAATCGGCTATGGGGCTGGTGGATCATCCTTATTTTCAGTAAAATCAAGCACCCCTCATCTTAGAAAAATCTGCTTTATATGATGATATACAGCAGATTCGCAAAAATAATGTAAATTTCGCTTGCAAACAGGCAAAATAAAAACTATCTTTGTATCGTTAATAAAATAAACCCACAGGTTGATTTATGGAA
>JBCQWE010000029.1:0-29803 GCA_047172505.1 Rikenellaceae bacterium
GTTGTCGAGCGCTACCTTAAATATAGTAGAGCAGCGGTGTATGAACTTTGTGGCTGTGTTGTTCGAGAGCTTCCTCTCGGTGCAGAGCCATAGGTATAATTTGTCGATGAATCGCTTGTTGATGTCGGCAAGGGGTAGGTCGGGGACTTTGTACTCAGATTTGATGAACTCCGCAAGTCGTGTGCGAGCGAGCTGATAGCGTTGCAGGCTATCTGCGCCATAACCTCGTGAGGTGGCGAGCTTCTGATAATCGCTGTTAAACATATCGCATAGCTCGATGTAGCCCTTCGATGTCTCGTCGAGGCTCATTATAGATTGCTTAATTTTGTTGGCTGTTACCACTTGCCCCGTAGATATGAACTCGGTGTAGCGGCGTTTGATTAGCGACTTCAACTCGTCGAGGATTGAGTTGATTGCCTTCTCCTCTCGGGTCTTTCCCACGGTACGATAATCTTTGGAGAGCCATCGCTCGGGGAGGATTGTTTGGCGTGTGGAGAAGTGACTCATCTCTCCATTTACTGTGATTCGTGCTAGGATAGGTACCGTGCCATCTGCCTTTGCCTTTCCGTTCTGTGTGACGAAAATGATTGAAAAACTGCTCTTTCTCATAGCTTTAAAAATTTACGCATCGTTTAATGATGCAAAGTTAAATACTAAAAAGATGCTGTGAAATAGGGTTGAGTAGACAAAAGTAGACACCAAGTAGACAATTGTAGTCTTGCGTGCGTAGGTTATGCAGGAGTAGTCATCATGGTTACGAGTTGGTCACATTCTTATGACTACTCTTTGACTACTCGACCTCGGCTTGGGTGCATTCTGCCGCAGGGTGGAGGTAGACATAAGTAGACATCCACCAACTTGAACCCTTTGAGTGTTAGACTTATATAGCCATATATAAATGAAAATGAGGTAGTTGGATTTACTACCTCATTTCTACAACTCACCATTAGCGAGCCACTTGGCGGAAGAAGGGGGATTCGAACCCCCGGTACAGTTACCCGTACGTCAGTTTAGCAAACTGGTGGTTTCAGCCACTCACCCATCCTTCCTGACTTCCTTGAAAGCGAGTGCAAATATATGTGTTTTTATCTTATTGTGCAAGTTTTTTTGCGATAAAATTGAAAAAAATCTGCATCTTACCTGGCAATTAACTCGTTATAACGGGCTGCGCATAGCCTAGCGAGGTATAGCTCACATGGGGGATAAAGATTATCTGTCAGTCGACACTGCCAAAATGGCAGTAATTTTCACTTGGCATGCAGTTTGATATTTGTAGAGCATAAAAACTATAATAATATCAAAAATATAAATTTATGAAAAACGGAAAAATTGGAGTAACGTCCGAGAACATCTTCCCAGTAATTAAGAAATTCCTCTATTCTGATCACGAGATCTTTCTTCGCGAGCTAGTGTCGAACGCTGTCGATGCTACTCAAAAGTTAAAAACACTCTCGTCGAGAGGTGAGGCCAAGGGTGAGTTGGGCGATCTTAGTGTAAAGGTGTCGGTTGACGTGGAGGCTAAAACACTGACAATCACCGACCGCGGCTTGGGTATGACTGCCGATGAGGTGGATAAATACATCAACCAAATTGCATTCTCGGGAGCCGAGGAGTTTATGGAAAAGTACAAAGATCAATCTATCATCGGTCACTTTGGTCTTGGCTTCTACTCGTCGTTTATGGTTGCCGAGCGCGTCGAGATCTTTACCCAATCTTTCAAGGAGGGGGCCAAAGCTGTACATTGGAGCTGTACGGGTTCTCCTGAGTTCGAAATGAGCGAGCTCGACCAGACGCGCGACCGTGGAACATCGATCGTCCTACACCTAGCCGAAGATGCTTTGGAGTATGGCGAAAAGAGCAAAGTCGAGGGCCTGCTAAAGAAATATTGCCGCTTCCTGCCAATCCCCATCGCATTTGGAATGGTTCAGGAGTGGAAAGATGGCAGCTACGTCGATACCGACAAAGTTAACATCATCAACAACATCGGACCACTTTGGACTCGCACACCGAGCGAAATTACCGAGGAGCAATACAAGGAGTTCTACAGCGAGCTATACCCTACTAGCGAGGAGCCTCTGTTCTCGATTCACCTTAACATCGACTACCCTTTCAACCTCACAGGTATTCTATATTTCCCAAAAATTAGCAACAAGTTCGAGGTACAGAAAAACAAAATTCAACTCTACTGCAACCAGGTTTACGTCACCGATCAGGTTGAAGGTATCGTGCCCGAATATTTGACCCTTCTGCACGGTGTGATCGACTCGCCAGATATTCCACTTAACGTTTCGCGCAGCTACCTACAGAGCGACTCGAACGTTAAGAAGATCTCGAACTACATCACTCGCAAGGTTGCCGACCGCCTGCAAGAGCTATTCAATACCATGCGCGAGGAGTACGAGCAGAAGTGGGACGACTTGAAGGTCTTTATTCAATATGGCACCCTCACCGACGAGAAATTCGCAGAGAAAGCAGCGGGATTCACTCTTTGCAAAAATATCAACGACAAATACTTTACGCTGACCGAATATCTCGATCTTGTGAAGCCAACTCAGACCGACAAAGAGGGTAATATAATCATCCTTTACACCGACGACGTTGTTGCGAAACACACATTCGTCGAAGCTGCAAAGGCTAAAGATTACGACGTACTTATCCTTGATGGTCAATTAGATAGCCATTTTATAAATTATCTTGAGTCGAAAAACACGCAGTGTCGATTCGTTAGAGTCGACAGCGACGTGATCGACAAACTCATCCAAAAGGAGAACGACCTGGCGATCTCGCTAAGTTCGGAGCAGCAAGATTTCTTGCGCCCAGTCTTCGAGAGCCAAATGCCTAAAGATGAGAAGATCCAATACCAAATCGCGTTCGAAGCGATGCAAGCCGACGATGCTCCTGTTGTGATCACACAAAACGAGTTCATGCGCCGCATGAAAGAGATGGCCGAGATGGGTGGCGGCGGCATGAGCCAATTCTATGGTCAGATGCCCGACACCTACAACATCGCAGTTAACGGCAACCACCCTATCGTAATCGATATTTTAAACGATGTCGAGGGTGCTTATGGCGACAAACTTAAGAGCATCACCAAGAAGATAGATGCTGCAACGGCAGAAAAAACTCGCTTCGAGGAGGTTGTAAAAGATAAGAAAGAGGAGGATTTGACCCCCGAAGAGAAAACTATGCGCAGTGAACTTTCGGACAAAGTCAACACGCTAGTGGGCGAACGCAACAATCGCCTTAAGGAGATCGGTGGCGAAAATAAGCTGGTCAACCAAATTATCGACCTTGCCCTTTTGTCAAATGGCATGCTCAAAGGCAAGAAGCTTGCAGATTTCATTCAGCGTAGCATCTCGCTGATCGAGAAGTAACGTTAGGTAATTTATTTTTTCCTGGGAGTCTGGCTGAACTTACTTATGGCCAGGCTCTTTTTTTGTGTGTTTACCCTGCGCTTACCACTTCGATGCGCGAGAATTAATCTATTTTGATTATATTTGCCCAATAAAAAATAAAAGAATATGGATATTAAAGGTGTAGTATTTGACATGGACGGCGTATTGGTCGACAATATGCCTATTCACATTGAGGCTTTTGCCGTTTTCTGCGAGCGCTACGGTGGTCACGACAACTGGGAGGAGGTGATCAACAGCAGCGTAGGCATGGGCAACGACGAGATCCTACAAAAAATGATGCCTCAAGATGTTATCGCTAAGTATGGTACAGCGGAGCTTGGCCGCATAAAAGAGGCTATATACCGCGAGATATATGCTGGCAGGATTCAACCCGTAGCTGGGCTAGTGGAGTTATTGGAGGAGTTTAAATCTCGCGGCATCAAGTGTGCTGTGGGCTCGTCGGGCTGCAAGGAGAACGTGGAGTTTGTACTCAGAGAGTGTGGAATTGGCGACTACTTCGATGCCCTTATATACAGCGACTTGGTGACACGCTGCAAGCCTGACCCCGAGATATATCAGTTAGCGATTCAAAAATTAGGCTTAGAGGCTAGCGAAGTCTTGATCTTTGAGGATGCAACAAGCGGAATCAAAGCAGCAAAAGCAGCTGGCGCGGGTAAAATCATAGCTCTTTCGACCACTCTCACACCCGAGGTTTTAGCCACCGAAGGCGGAATCGACAGAATTGTTGCCGACTTCAGTGAGGTTGCGGGCGGACGTTACTAGCCTGAACCACAACTCTACCCTACTACCAGGGTAAACGTATGAAAAAAAGTTTCTTACTGCCCTAACAGCGGGCGGCCGCCAAGCTTAGCTTGGATCCAAAAACTTTCGTTTTTGACTTTTTCTTGCGCCGATGTGTGAGGCTTCGCCTTGCCAATATATGAATTGCGATGAGCTTTTGAAAGTTCACTTTCAACGCTCTTCACACTCCATATATCTATGCTAACCTATGGTTGTCATCACACATCAGCGAATTCAGCCTCGATATTGGGTTTAAATGCCTTTAGGTATTTAATAAATTTTAGCAGTGAGTAGGTTGCGCAAATTCATTTGTAGCAACTTACTCACTGCTAAAATCTTAGAACTGTAAAGTTCTAAGCCCAATAACGCAAAGAAAAATATGCACCCGCGGTGGTGCTATCACCGCCCGTCGGAGACAATGAGAAACTATAATTTTTCGTGCGTTTGCCCTAATCCTGCTACTTCTCCGCGATAAATTCGCGAGCCTTGCCAAGTGCAACGTTAATGTCGGGGCAGATGAATTCTTTGGGGATCATCTGATCGAAGTTTGCATTTAGGAGCGCCTCGCGAACATTGTCGTTTACACCCGAAAGTATCACTTGGATGCGCTCGGCCTTAGAGCTGCGCACAAGACTTTCGAGGTTGTGGATTCCCGTGAGGTCCATAAATGGCACTTTGCGCATACGAATAATTCGAACACTCGCCTTGCTGCACATATCCTGCATCACCTCACCAAATTTGTTGGCCACGCCAAAGAAGAATGGACCATCGATCTCGTAGACTTCGACACCCGTGGGAATATCCAAAACCTCGTCGTGGTGGATCTCTCCCTCGTCGGAAAGGTCGAGTTTATTGGTAACAACCGACACCTTGGTCACCTCTGCCATGCGGCGCATAAATAGCACCATTGCCATTATCATACCGATAAATATCGCAACCGTAAGGTCGAATATAACCGTGAGCAGGAATGTTGAAACAAGTACAGCAACGTCACTTTTCGACCCTTTCAGCATCGATTTTATTGTGCGCCAACCACTCATATTATACGACACAATAACCAAAACGCCACCCAAACAAGCCATAGGTATGTGTTGAGTCAAAGAGCCTAAAAATAGCATAACCAAAAGAAGTGATACCGAGTGCACGATACCCGAAATGGGGGTTGTTCCTCCATTATTAATATTGGTCATGGTACGTGCAACGGCACCCGTAACGGGCATTCCACCAAAGAGCGGAGAGGCTACATTGGCAACACCTTGAGCAATAAGTTCGGTGTTGGAGTTGTGTTTATCACCCGTGACACCATCGGAAACAACCGCCGAAAGTAACGATTCGATAGAGCCCAAGATCGCTAGAGTTCCAGCGTAGGGCAGAAGTTGGCGGAAGGTGTCGAGGCACATGGGGATAAGCGTTGGCTTGGGTAGCGATCCGCTAAATGATCCAATTGTTTCAATGTCGTTTACTCCCGCATAGCGATCCAAATAGTAGGTTACGGCAGTCACAAGAACAATAGCGATGAGCGAACCTGGTAGTTTGCGAGATATGCGGGGCGCGTATATAATAATAAGAATCGTCGCGATACTCACTAAAGTCGAGCTTAGGGTAATTGTATCAAATGCAGATATATAACCCCTCCAACTGCTTATAAAATCAGCCGAGTCGAGATGCATCGACAACCCCAAAAGATCTTTAATCTGCGTAGTGAAGATCGTCACCGCGACACCTGCCGTATAACCGATAATGATTGGGTAGGGGATAAATTTGATCACGGCACCTGCCTTGACTATTCCCATAAGTATCATTATCACACCTGCCATACAGGTGGCAACCATCAATCCCTCAACGCCATAGCTTTGAACAATTCCAAAGACAATTACGATAAACGAGCCCGTAGGGCCACCAACTTGCACCGAGCTACCGCCAAGAAAAGAGACTATAAAACCTCCAATTATCGCTGTGATAAGACCATTCTCGGGGCTTAATCCCGAAGCGATACCAAAGGCTATAGCCAAGGGCAGAGCCACGATACTCACGATAACACCACCTGTAAGGTCGCCTATAAATTTCTCGCGATTGTAACCTTTGAGCGAATTTAATAGTTTTGGGTAAAAGTCTATATTATATCCTTTCATGATTCAATTGAATTTTAGCACTGGGCAAAGTTATAAAAAAATGGCTAGCGTTGTTCAAAAATTTTAATAAATTGTGTGAAATTCCTATTCTACGCGCGATCGATGCGACAAAATGTGCCACGAGACACCTATAGCAACAACAAGTAGCAACAATTGAATGTAGAGTCTGTCGGGCCCAATTGTGAAAATAGAGAAGAGAATTGTCGACCAAAGAGTAATCATGGCAATAATTTTTACTTTGATAGGTATCACCTTGTTTTCGCGGTAGTTACGGATATAGCTCCCAAAAAATCTATGGTGCAGCAACCAATCGTACAACCTTGGCGACGAGTGCATGTATAGGGTTGCGGATAATAACAAAAAGGGAGTGGTCGGTAATACTGGCAAAATTATGCCAAGCAGACCAAGTGCCAACGATAATGAGCCTAAAGCGATAAAAAGTAACTTCATGAGTGCAAAAATAGAAAAAAATATTGTGTTTGGCACATTATTTATCTACCTTTGTAGGGATAAATCAACAAAAAAATGAAAGAAAAAATAGGTATTGCTTGCGATCACGCAGGATATGACATGAAAGAGTTGCTTGTTGGTTACCTCGATGCCAAAGGTTTCGACGTGGTGGATTATGGTTGTCACAGCGAAGAGAGCATCGACTACCCCGACTTTGGCCATGCGCTAGCCGCAGGTCTGGAGAGTGGCGAGGTTAAACGCGGAGTAGGATTGTGTGGCTCGGGAGAAGGCATGGCAATGACACTCAACAAGCACCAAAGCATCAGAGCAGGCTTGGTTTGGGACAACCAGATCGCTCGACTCATTCGCGAGCACAACGACAGCAATGTAATTGTTCTCCCAGCTCGTTTTATCGACAACGACCAAGCTGTAGAGTTCCTAGGCACTTGGCTCTCGACTCCGTTCGAAGGCGGAAGACACCAAGGCCGAGTTGACAAAATTGCAATAAGCAAGAAATAGATATAAACTCTGGCGCGGCAGATGAACCAAAGCAGGACAGAGAGACTCAAGGAGGTGGTGTCGCTACTGCCACACTCACCTGGTGTGTATCAATATATTGATGCCGATGGGAATATTATCTACGTCGGCAAAGCTAAGGATCTGCGAAAAAGAGTATCATCGTATTTTTTAGATAGCAGCCAGCATAGCGCCAAGGTTTTGGTGATGCGCAAGCAAATTTGTGAAATTAGACACATCGTTGTCGACTCGGAAAATGATGCTCTGCTACTAGAAAATTCGCTGATCAAAACACACCAACCGCGATATAACATTCTCCTCAAAGACGACAAGAGTTATCCGTGGATTGCGGTTCTCAACGAGAATTTCCCTCGTGTAGTATCCACCAGGCAACTCAAACGCGACGGTTCGCAATACTTTGGCCCCTACAGTTCGATCGCAATGCAACGTTCTGTTCTGGAGTTTATTCGCGAGATCATACCCTTGCGCACGTGCAAACTAAAACTTACACCAAGTGCCATTGCTGCGGGCAAATATGGGGTCTGCCTCCAATACCACATTGGCAACTGCAAGGCGCCTTGCATTGGAGCACAGAGCCAGGAGGAGTATGCCGAGATATTATCGATGGCCACATCGGTACTCAAAGGTGATCTGCGACCAGTGAAAAGTTATTTGGAGAACGAGATGCACTCGGCGGCCAAAGAGCTCAAATTTGAACTTGCACACCGCTACAAACAGAGGCTCGCCGCATTGGAGAATTACACCCACCGCTCGGTTATCGTCAACCCAAAGATTGTGCACATCGACACTTTTTCGCTACTTATCGATGGCGACACGGCTCTATGCAACTTTGTTAGAATTAGACATGGCTCGATCGTGGCGGTATACACCGTGCAATTAACTCAACATGTCGACACCCCACCCAACGAGATGTTAACGCTTGCAATTCAGCACATTGTCGAGAAATTAGGCGATGGCAAATTAGCCAAGGAGGTGATAGTTCCATTCATCCCATCGGGGACGATACTCTTTAATGGGGTCACTTTTACGGTCCCCAAACGAGGAGATAAGTTTGAGCTACTGGCATTTTCGCAACGAAGTGCACGCCTCTACAGAGCAGAGCAGCTACGCAATTTAGAGATCAAAAATCCAGACCGCCACACCGACCGATTAATGCAATCGATGAAAAGTGAGCTCTATCTCGATCGCGAGCCCCGCCACATCGAATGTTTCGACAACTCAAACTTGCAGGGCACCAACCCCGTAGCATCTTGCGTTGTGTTTCGCAATGGCAAGCCTGCCAAAAGCGAATACCGACACTACAACATTAAGACCGTGGTGGGAGCAGACGACTTTGCCTCGATGCGCGAGATTATCCATCGCCGCTACTCTCGACTCCTCGAAGAGGGTGCCGAACTCCCCGACTTGATCGTTGTCGATGGTGGAAAAGGACAATTATCGAGCGCCTACCAGGTACTCCAACAGTTGGGCATCGAAGAGAAGGTTCCAATCGTCGGATTAGCAAAAAGGATCGAGGAGGTTTTTTACCCCAACGACCCCATGCCGTACTACTTAAATAGGTTGGGCGAACCACTAAAGGTCATCTGCCACCTACGCGACGAAGCTCACCGCTATGGCATTAATTTCCACCGCCAGAAACGCAGTGGCAACTTTATCAAAAGTGCATTAGACGACATCAACGGCATAGGCGCAAGGAGCGTAAACACATTAATGAAGCGATTCAAAACAGTCTCTAAAATCAAAAAAGCCTCACTAGAAGAACTTAGCGAGGCTATAGGTCAAGCAAAGGCCGAGAGGGTGATCTCGTACTTTACCGATCAACTGGATTAGGTTATTAGAAGTCCCCTGAAATCAACTCTCTTATTCCATGCTGCGAAGCATCTTGGCAAGGACTGTCTGAGCCGAGACAACTCTGTTTGCGGCCTCCTCGATTACAATTGAGCGAGGCGAGTCGATCACTTCGTCGGCAACGATCATGTTGCGGCGAACAGGTAGACAGTGCATGAAGTAGGCATTGTTCGTCAGTGCCATCTTTGCTGCATCTACACACCACGACATATCTTTCGAGATCACTTGGCCGTAGGTCTCATCGGCAAATGGCGACCAGTTCTTAGCGTAGATGAAATCTGCATCTTTAAATGCCTCCTCTTGGTCTTGGGTTACCTTCGCGCCCTTAACAAATTCATCGCTTAGTTCGTAACCTTTGGGGCAAGCAACAACAAATTCATAATCGAGAGCCGACATCCACTCAGCAAAAGAGTTGGGCACCGCCTGCGGAAGCGCACGTGGATGTGGAGCCCATGTCAACACAACTTTGGGGCGTGGTTTATCGCGATATTGCTCGATAGTAATTACATCGGCAAAGGATTGCAGCGGGTGGCGCGTTGCAGCCTCCATGCTCACAACAGGTTTACCCGAGTGGGTGATAAATTGATTTAAGATCTTCTCGGCATAGTCATCCTCCTTGCATGTAAGACTTGCGAAACTGCGCACTGCGATGATGTCGCAATATGAACCCATAACGGGGATCGCTTCGAGTAGATGTTCGGGCTTATCGCCATCCATCACTACCCCAAGTTCTGTTTCGAGCTTCCAAGCGCCTTGATTCACGTCGAGAACCATGACGTTCATACCCAAGTTCATTGCTGCCTTTTGGGTCGACAAACGTGTACGCAACGACGAGTTGAAGAAAATCATCAGCAGGGTCTTGTTGCGCCCAAGTGTATCGTAAATATATGGTGACTCTTTGATTGTCTTAGCTTCTGCTAACCAATCCTGCAACGAGTCTACATCGTATAGTGATTCAAATTTTTTCATTTTTATCCTCCTTAATTATTTATCAAATTCTCTTCAGCTTCGCGAAGCTTCTCGAAATTAAATTCTCCAACGACAGCGCTAAACAGCTCTCTAATTTGCGCCGTACAAAGGTTGCCAACGCTACCTTGGTGCGTGTGGTGCACCTCTCTGTTTGGCGCATAATTGCCCGCTTCGATGTCGAGCCCAACTTTGCGGTAAGCCTCTCTAAAGGGCACCCCCTCCAAAACCAAAGCGTTAACGCTCTCGACGCTAAAGATATAGTCGTAGCGTTTATCCTCAACAATACCCTCGTTCACGCGAATTTCGCTGAGCATGACATTCGACATCTCAAGCACGTTCTTCATCTCGAAGATCGAAGGGAAAAGTTGTTCTTTGAGAAGCTGCATATCGCGATTATAACCAATAGGCAAGTTTGTTGTTAGTGATGCAATTGTATTGGGTAATGCCTTGATTATATTACACTTACCTCTGACCAGCTCCCACACGTCGGGGTTCTTCTTGTGGGGCATGATGCTAGAGCCAGTGGTGTAGTTGTCGGGGTACGACACAAAACCAAAGTTTTGACTCATAAACATGCAGTTATCCATCGCAAAGCGCGACAAGGTCGAAGCGAGCGAGGCCAAGGCGACAGCGACACTCTGCTCACACTTCGCGCGACTCATCTGTGCATAGATCGAGTTGTAGTTGAGCGCATCGAAGCCAAGTAGGCGGGTTGTCATCTCGCGATCCAAGGGGAACGACGAGCCATAACCTGCTGCCGAACCCAAGGGATTTTTATTGCAGAGCTTATAGGCCGCCAAAATTGATTGGCAATCGTCGATAAGGCTCTCGGCGTAGGCACCTAGCCACAAACCAAAAGAGGATGGCATTGCAATTTGCAGGTGTGTATATCCTGGCATGAGAACATCTTTGTAGCGCTCGGAGAGTTCTGTCAAGGTATCGAAGAGTTGACCACACAACTCTACAATTGTCGCGATCTGGGAGCGTAGGAAGATCTTTAGATCGACCAACACTTGGTCGTTACGCGAACGGCCGCTGTGGATTTTCCCTCCCACGGGGCCAATCATCTGTGTTAGTTGGAGTTCCACCTGAGAGTGAATATCCTCCGCCCCATCTTCGATGCAGAAATCACCACTTTCAACACTTTTATATATCTCTTTCAATCCTTGCTGAACCTGAGAAAGTTCATCTGCGCTCAAAAGGCCGACACTTGCCAGCATCTTGGTGTGAGCTAGCGAGCCCAATATATCCGCTTTAGCTAGGTAGCTATCCATCTCCCGATCTCTACCGACGGTAAATTTATCGACCAGAGCATCTACCTCTACGCTTTTTTGCCACAATTTCATATCTATAATAAATAATCAGTTAATATCTTGATGTACTGCTCGATGCCCGCCTCAATTTCGTGCAGGTAGACAAACTCGTCCGCCGTGTGAGAGCGGTGAGTATCGCCAACTCCAATCTTCACGCTCTTGCAAGCTACCAAAGCTTGATCGGAGAGAGTCGACGATCCAAAAATCTTGGAACCATGGCGCACGCAACACTCCACGAATGGGTCGGTGCGCTCTATTGACGAAGCTGCTAAGCGAGTAGATCGAGCCGTGACACTACACTTAACATGTTTTTTAATAGTCTCTAAAATTTCAATGTTTGAGTAACAGCCATTGTTACGAACGTCGACCGTGAAATTACACTTCCCAGGAACAACATTGTGTGTCGTCCCAGCCGAGATCACCGTTACACTCATCTTTACCTTCCCCAGAACTGCCGACTCGCGCTCGAAGTGATAATCGCTGAACCAACGAATATCCGACAACGATCCGACAATTGGGTTTACCGTATTGTCGTGTGCAGCGTGGCCAGAGACGCCAACAGTCTCGCAGTCGAGCACCATAAGTCCACGCTCGGCAATGGCAACATCCATCGATGTTGGTTCTCCGACAACGACAAGATGTGGATTAATGATCTTGTCGTACATAATTCCCATTCCCTTGTGGCCCGAACTCTCCTCTTCGGCCGTGAGAAGCAAGCAGAGGTTGAATCGAGGAAGCTCCATTGTGTAGAAGTGAGCAAATACAGCCAACAACGACACTAAGCTAGCACCGTCGTCGTTGCTTCCAAGGCCAAAAAGTTTCCCATCTTCAACAGTTGGGCAGAACGGATCGCACGTGTAATTATCATTGGGCCGCACCGTATCGTGGTGAGCACACAAAACAACAGTTGGCAACTTGGCTGAAAAGTTCTTATTGTATGCAATAATATTATTCTCGATGCGCTCGGGCGCAAGACCAAGATCCGTGATGTAGGCGTAGAGCAACGCAGCACTATCTTGCTCACTGCGAGTTAGCGAGGGTGTCGCAATAAGCTTCTTTAGTAGATCTATGGCTGCTGCACTATTCATATTCTAAATTTATTTTGCAATTAACGTTCCTGCCTCCAAGCTAAGCGTATCGCAAATACGAACCGCCGCAACTCCATTATCCACAGCATAGAGAGCATTATCGATCTTAGGTATCATTCCATCGAAGATTTTGCCCGAGCTCTTAAGCTCCGCATAATTATCGTGCGAGATAAGTTTTATAACACTTCCCATGTCGTTGATGTCGGCCAAAACACCTGGTTTTTCGAAGAGGTACACCAGCTCAACATCGTAGAGCGCACTCATTGCAACAGCCACGCTTTGAGCAATTGTGTCGGCGTTGGTGTTGAGAAGTTGCCCCGAAGCATCGACCGTGATTGGCGCAACAACAACGCTGTAGCCCATCTCCACAAGCATATTCAACGCTTTTGAGTTGATCTGGTCGGTCAAAACATCGCCAACAAAACCGTAGTCAATCTCTTTGACTGGGCGCTTCACCGCTGGTATAATCTGCGCATCGGCTCCGCATACACCCCACGCAGCTACCCCACGTTTCTGTAGCTTGGCAACGATGCTTTTATTGATCCCGCCAGCATAAACCATAGTGACAACATCGACTGTTGCGGCATCGGTTATACGTCTGCCATCGACCATCTTTGCTTCGATGCCCAAGGCTGCCGAGATCTTAGTTGCGATCTTACCACCGCCATGCACCAGAATCTTGTTGCCCTCCAACGCTGCAAATTCGTCGAGCAGTTTGTCGAGCCCTTCGGCAGAGTCGACAACATGGCCACCTATCTTAACAACCTTTAATTGCTCTTTACTCATCTTTTAAACAACTTTTAATTGCTTCGATCAATCTGTCGCACTCATTTTTCGTGATTGTAAGCGATGGTAGAATTCTAATGATTCTATTATCCGAGGCGCTACCTACGAAGATCTTGTGCGTGTGCAGAAGCTTTGAACGCATAGCCTTCGAGTCGCTTTCCATAACAACGCCAATCATCAAGCCGCGACCGCGAAGTTCGACAATCCTATCATCCTTAATCGCGCCGAGTTGCTCCATGAGATACTGGCCCACCTGAGCAGCATTTTCGATCAGATTCTTCTCTTCGATCTCTTCCGCTACGGCGAGCGCAGCAGCACACGCTAAGTGATTACCCCCGAAAGTAGTACCAAGCATACCGTAAGAGGGGGTGAACTTTGGCGAGATCATGATTCCACCAATGGGGAATCCATTTCCTATTCCTTTGGCCATTGAATAAATATCGGCCTGCACGCCCGAGTGATCGAGAGCAAAGTAGGCGCCAGAACGACCACATCCGCACTGCACACAGTCGGCAATCATTACCGCATCATGCTCGTCGCATAATTGTCGAATAGCCAACAAAAACTCCGTAGTTGCCATCTTAACTCCGCCAACGCCTTGGATCGCCTCGACAATAACAGACGACACTCCGCCCTTCTCGAATTCTGCGCGCAAAGCTTCGATGTTGTTGTATTCAACAAACGAAATATTATCGGTCTGGTTAACTGGAGCAACGATTTTTGGGTTATCCGTCGCTGCTACTGCGAGCGAGGTACGACCGTGAAATGAGGTTGTAAACGAGATTACACGTCGCTTCGAGTTGTGGAACGATGCTAATTTGATTGCATTCTCGTTGGCCTCGGCTCCGCTATTACACAAAAAAAGTGCGTAATCTTCCTTGCCCGAAATCGCCCCCAACTTCTCCGCTAGCTTCGCCTGCAAAGGAATTCGAATAGAATTCGAATAAAAGCCAATATTGCCGAGTTGCGCGCCGATATAGTCGACATAACGCTTTGCAGTGTGACCAATAGAGATCACGGCGTGACCGCCATACATATCGAGGTATTCGCAACCTGTGTCATCCCAAAGCTTTGACCCTTCGGCCTTTACGATATTTATATCGTTTATTGGGTATACGTCAAAACATTTCATAATTTTTCCTTTAAAAAGCCAAAGCTTTAAGTTTTAAACCTGAATCCAAAGGCAACGAGAAAATGCGGTTCATATTCTCAATTGCTTGACCAGCAGCACCTCGCAAAAGGTTATCAATTACCGAAGTGACAAGCAAGTAGTCCCCATGTTTTTCGATGTGCAACAACGACTTATTTGTATTTACAACTTGCTTAAGGTTAATTGGCTTGCTCGAAACAAAGGTAAATTTCGAATCGGCGTAGTGTTTTGCGAACAGAGCCTCGACCTCCTCTCGGCTAAGCGAACACTTAGTGTGGATGGTTGCGATAATACCACGGGGGAAATCTCCGCGATAGGGCACAAAATTGATCGCGCCATCGAACGAAGGTTGCAAGCGCGTAACACTCTCGCCAATCTCGCCCAAGTGCTGGTGCGAGAAGGTTTTATATGTCGACAAGTTATTAGCTCGCCACGAGAAGTGTGTGGTGCTCGATGGCTTTTGGCCAGCGCCCGTAGAACCTGTTATTGCCGTTACGTGAACATCGTCCGAGAGCACGCCTGCTGCTGCCAAAGGCAAGATTCCCAATTGGATAGCCGTAGCGAAACAACCTGGATTAGCCACATTTCTGCATTTTTCGACATCGGCCCCAAAATAATCCGAGAGACCATAAGCAAACTCTCGACCTGCGCTATGCGCATCTGCCTTTAAGCGAAAATCGTTACCAAGGTCAATCACAACGCATGCCTCGGGCAAAGCATTAGCCTCTAAGAAACTTAGAGATTTACCATGACCAGAGCACAAAAATACGACATCGACATCAGCCTGAATCCCCTCGCTAAAAAGCATATCACACCCTCCGAAAAGGTCCTCATGCACGCTATATAGCGGTTCGCCCGCGCTACTTGAACTCTGCGCAAAGACAAATTCCACGTCGGGATGCAGCAACAGCAAGCGACAAATTTCGCCACCAACGTATCCAGCTGCACCGACTACACCTACCTTTATCATTATTCGATCTCGTTAATAGTGTTGTAAATCTTTGAGCTAAGAGAGAAGATTGTACCAAAGCCTTTAGCATCTTCACCTGTGAAAGCTCTGTTCATCTCGCCATACGAGCCAAAAGCATCAGACATAAGGTCGTGCTTCGACTCAATTCCAATCACATCGAAACGGTATGGTTGCAATTTCACGAACACATCGCCCGAAACAAACTCTTGGCTCTGGCTCAACATCGCCTCGATGTCGCGCATCACAGGGTCGAAGTAGAGACCCTCGTGGAGGTTGTTGCAGTAGAATGTCGAGATTTGCTCTTTCCAGAATAGTTGCCATTTCGAGAGTGTGTGCTTCTCCAACATGTGGTGAGCCTTGATGATTACCATTGGTGCAGCAGCTTCGAAACCAACACGACCTTTGATACCGATCACCGTGTCGCCGACGTGCATGCCACGACCGATTGCAAACTGGCCAGCCTTCTCCGCGATTGCCGAGATAGCGCCAACGCCACTAAGGGGCTTGCCATCGACCGCAACGATCTCACCTTTTTCAAATGTTATGGTCATATCAGCAGCCTCGCTCTCGCTTTTAACACACTTAGTTGGGAATGCCTCCTCGGGCAGACCAAGCTTCGAGCTCAAAGTCTCTTTTCCGCCAACCGACGTACCCCAAAGACCTTTATTAATCGAGTATTCCGCCTTCTTGAAGTCCATATCAATGCCGTGTTCTTTAAGGAAATTGATCTCCTGCTCGCGTGAGAGTTGTTGTTCGCGGATCAGTGCAATAACTTCGATCTCGGGAGCTACGATACCAAAAATTGAGTCGAAACGAATTTGATCGTTACCCGCACCAGTACTACCGTGGCACAAGAAGTCGGCACCTTCGGCTTTGGCATATTTAGCAATTGAGATCGCTTGGATAATACGCTCCGAACTTACCGAAATTGGATAAGATCCGTTTTTAAGCATGTTACCGTATACCATATATTTAATAGTAAGGTCGTAGTAGTCGTCCGCCACGTCGAGATTCGTAAAGCTCACGCAACCAATCTCGTAGGCGCGCTTCTCTACTTGCTCGATCTCTTCGGTGGTAAAACCACCAGTGTTTGCCAACACTGCATGAACCTCATAGCCCAAGTTCTTTGTTAAATAGACTCCGCAATACGAAGTGTCGAGGCCTCCACTATAGGCCAAAATTACCTTCTTTTTCATTAGATTATATAGTTTTTAGATTATTAACTTTAGGAAGTTTATAGCGCTCCTCTTTGAGCACTACGTCTATATCGAATTTCAACGGATCTTTCGACGAGTCGAACACCATTGCCGTACATAGACAATTGTTACGCTTCTTTGCCATCAAAATGTCGTAGTTTACACAACTCTTGCACCCCTCCCAGAACTTCTCGTCGTGGGTCAAGTATTGAAATGTCACAGGGTGGTAGCCCAGTTGGTCGTTGATCTTCATCACGGCAAATCCCGTTGTTAGACCAAAAAGTTTTGCTCCAGGATATTTTTTAATCGAAAGAGCAAATGCTTTACGTTTAATAATTTTAGCCAAACCTATCTCGCGATATTTTGGGTTAATTATAAGGCCTGAGTTGGCTACATATTTTTCACCTTCCCACGATTCAATATAGGTGAATCCTGCCCACTGGTCATCATCACAAAATGCAATGACAGCTTTGCCTTCCGTCATCTTCTGAGCGATATAGCTCGAAGAGCGCTTAGCGATACCTGTTCCACGTTTAGCAGCAGAAGAGGACATCTCGTCGCAGATCTGTTCTGCGTATTTCACGTGTGTTGAGTTAGCTACGACAACAGTAAAATTGTTGACAATCATAGTTTAATTAAAATACAATTATATTGTAAAAGGATTAATCAATTAAGTATCGGAGTGTATAGTTACCACCAAAAGACGCTCTGGATGAAGCAACAAGGTATATGCGTACGACTAGCGTCGTCGTCGCAACGACTTAACAAGAGTAAACACAACAAAACCGCTAGCCTTTAGAGCCAACTGCGCTTCATTTTTTATGGTGCTACTATAAATCATTGTTAAAACTTTCTTAGAAAAGTACGTGGCAAATATAAGTGTTATTTTTTTAATTTGCAAAATTTTTAATAAAATAAATTTCGCCGCAACCGACTTTTACACTCTTAGCTACAAACAATCTAGCTATTCAAACTACCCCTAAGAGGGCACCAACGCGACATTTTATTTGCAATTCTGTTTGCAGATCATATAAATTGCCTACCTTTGTTCTCTGGTAAAATGTTTGCCCTCGACAACAACGGTTCCATTTACCAAAAAAAAGACATCGATGCACGATTCTGCTCCATATATTAACATACACACCCACAACAAAGTTGAGGGCGAACTTTCCATCCTCACCGTTGGCATTCACCCCTACGCAGCCGAAGGCGAGGAGAGGTTAGAAGAGAGTGCTATCGGAGAGAGTGTTGAGGCTATTGGCGAAATTGGACTCGATTTTTCTATCCCGATAGATCGAGATGTGCAGGAGACGGTTTTTCGCGAGCAGTTAGCTCTCGCACAAAAATTGGGGTTCCCTGTGGTTATTCACGCCGTGCGGTCGGTCGATTACACGCTCGAAGTTTTAAGAGAGTATAAATTGCGAGCGGTGATAATACATGGATTCATAGGTTCGAAACAATTGACACAAAAAGCTACGCGCCTAGGTTACTACCTCTCTTTTGGTCACCGTTGTTTCACCTCGCCCAAGACCTTAGAGGCGCTGCGAGAGACTCCGCTTGGCAATATCTTTTTCGAAACCGACACTCTCGACATCTCAATTGAGGAGATCTATAATCGAGCGGCGGCATATCGAGTAGAGAGCCTCGAAGAGATCAAAGAACAAATATATAAAAACTACAAACTAATCTTCAATAAATGATGAACTGGTTAGAACGCACCGAATTGCTTTTAGGAAGCGAGAAATTAGATAAGTTAAAAGGTTCAAACGTCCTTGTGGTTGGCATCGGCGGCGTTGGGGCCTACGCCGCCGAGATGATCGTTCGGGCGGGGGTCTCGCGCATGACAATTGCCGATGCCGACACGGTGGGTGCATCGAATATAAATCGACAGCTCGTAGCTTTGCACTCTACCATTGGGGAGTACAAAACCGACATCTTGGCATCTAGACTCAAGGATATAAACCCCGAACTAGAGCTGCGAGTTGTAGCCGACTATATCAAAGACGAACTCACCGACACACTGCTCGACAGCGACAAATTCGACTATATTGTCGATGCTATCGACACTCTATCGCCAAAGGTTGCACTGATCCAAGGGGCGCTACAACGTTCGATCCCGCTAGTGAGTTCGATGGGCGCAGGTGCAAAAACCGACCCCACGCTCATGGAGATAAAAGACATCTCGAAGAGTCACCACTGCCCGCTGGCCCACATGTTGCGCAAGCGCCTGCACAAGATTGGTATACGCCGAGGTTTTCACGCAGTATTCTCGCCCGAGCCTGTGCGCGAGGGAGCTATGATACTTTGCGAGGAACGCAACAAAAAGTCGAATGTAGGCACCATTTCGTATATTCCCGCGCTCTTTGGAATTGGATGTGCCTCGGTTGTGATTCGTGATTTGATTGGCGAATTAGAGTAGTTGAGCATACCTACTTATTGCTATTTTTTGCCTCATTGTGATAGTTTTCGTTAAATCTTTTATAAATTTGTGAGCTAAAACAAAACTACAATCAAAGGATGAGATTAACAGATTTAAAAACAGGGGAAAAAGCAACGATAGTCAAAGTGCTCGGCTATGGCGCTTTTCGCCGACGCATCTTAGAGATGGGATTTATTCGCGGCGAAGAAGTTTCTGTTATTCTCAACGCACCGCTCAAAGATCCTATCGCCTACAATATTATGGGCTACGAGGTGTCGCTACGACGTAGTGAGGCATCTCAAATCGAAGTAATCACCAAGGACGAAGTGGTGGAGAATCTCGATCGCGGAGGCACAATATCGGCCCCCGTCGATCAACAACTCATCAAAGAGGAGATCGAACGTTCGACCAAACGAATAAATATAGCCCTTGTCGGTAATCCGAACAGCGGCAAAACATCGCTTTTTAATCGAGCTTCGGGCAGCCGCGAACACGTTGGAAACTACAGCGGCGTTACGGTGGATTCCAAACGAGGCACATTCTCGCACAAAGGTTACGAGCTCTCAATATACGATCTGCCAGGCACTTACGCCCTTTCAGCTTATTCACCCGAAGAGGTCTACGTGCGCAAACACATAGTCGAACAGAATCCAGATATAGTTCTTAACGTAGTTGCCGCATCGAACATCGAGCGCAACCTCTACCTTACCACCGAGCTAATCAACATGGATTGCAGCATCGTCGTAGCACTAAACATGTATGACGAGCTCATGGCCCAAGGATCACAACTCGACCATAAAAGTCTAGGCGACATGTTGGGCGTGCCGATGATTCCAACAAATTCGCGCAACGGAGATGGCTTCGAAGAGCTATTCGACACTCTCATAGATGTTTTCGAGCGTAAAAATACAACGGTACGTCACATTCACATCAACCACGGAGCCGTAATCGAAGAGAGCATTGGTGCCCTACACAAAGAGATTCGAAAAGTAGAGGTTCTAAATCCCCAATTCTCGTCGCGCTACCTCGCGATTAAAATGCTAGAGCACGACAAAGAGGTCGAGGCCCTGCTTGCGCCCAACGAAAATTACTCTTCCCTCACAAAACTTCGCGACAAGGAGGTTGATAGAATCGAAAACCTACTCAGCGAAGATATTGAAAGCGCAATTGCATCGTACAACTACGGCTTTATTTCGGGAGCACTCAAAGAGACTTTCCACCAAAAAATCGCAGATAAAGTAGAGTGGGCACGAATAATCGACTCTCTGGTCACTCACAAAGTGTGGGGTTTTCCGATCTTTATGCTAATTATGTGGGCCATGTTCTCGGCTACATTTGTCATTGGTGCCTACCCCATGGAGTGGATCGAAAAGAGCGTTGACGCAATTGCCTCACTCATCGAATCGGTGATGAGCGACGGAATCCTCAAAGATCTGATCATCGATGGAATTATTGGTGGCGTGGGCGGAGTTATCGTATTTCTTCCCAATATCGTTATCCTATACCTCTTTATCTCGTTTATGGAGAATTCGGGATATATGGCTCGCGCGGCATTTATAATGGATAAAGTCATGCACGGAATGGGTCTTCACGGCAAATCGTTCATCCCTCTTATAATGGGATTTGGATGCAATGTGCCTGCCATTATGGGTACTCGCACAATCGAGAGCCGCAGCAGTCGACTCATTACGATTCTCATTAATCCATTTATGTCGTGTAGCGCTCGATTGCCCGTATACCTACTGCTAATCGGAGCCTTTTTTCCATCTAATGCTGGTACAATACTTTTTTTGATCTACATTTTGGGTATCGCAATAGCGGTGTTGACCTCTCTTTTATTGCGCAAGTCGCTCTTCAAAAAGGATGAAACTCCATTTGTGATGGAGTTGCCACCCTACCGCATGCCAACCATACATTCTGTTTTAAATCAGATGTGGGATAAAAGTTGGCAATATCTGCGAAAGATGGGAGGCATCATCCTTGTAGCATCCATAGCAATCTGGTTTTTAAGTTATTACCCACGCCCCGTCGACAATGATGTAACAATCGAACAACAGCAAGAGGATTCATATTTAGGGAATATTGGCAAAGCGTTAGAACCTGTGATGAACCCTCTGGGTTTTACGTGGCAGTCCAACGTGGCACTACTTTCGGGCATGGCAGCCAAGGAGATCGTAGTCAGTACGTTAGGCGTGCTGTACGCACACAACGACCAAGTCGACGAGGGCGACACACAACTACAGCAACAGCTCAAAGCTACTAATCCCGCCACCAACAAACCATACTTCACACCAATCACAGCGCTCGCCTTTATGGCATTTGTTTTGCTCTGCTTCCCTTGCGTTGCTACACTCGTGGCTGTGGCTACCGAATCTGGCGATTTGCGCTGGGCTGGTTTTATGATCCTCTACAACACGACTCTAGCTTGGGTTGTGGCATGGTTGATCAAAACCATTGGAGAACTATTTATATAATGCAGGAGATTGTAACATACATCATAGGTATAATTGCCGCAGCACTGATCTGCATGCGGCTATATCGCGCAATTAAAGGCACCAAGAAAAAAGGGTGCACAACTTGCCAGGGGTGTAAGTATAACAAAGAGCACCACGACTAACCTAGCATTTATCATTATCTTTTACTATCTTTGCCCCGCCCAAAAGAGATATTTTGAGCGCGTGGCAACTAATTGCCTCACCACGCAATATTAATTTTAGACAAGTTCGACATCGAGGCTATTTTCGAACTTACGACAACTAACATGGTTTCTGTAGAGGGAATAACAGTAGAATTTGGTGGCACATCACTTTTCAAAGATATATCATTTGCAATCAACGACAAGGATCGCATAGCGTTGATGGGCAAAAATGGCGCGGGAAAATCAACTATGCTCAAGATTATCGCTGGTGAAAAGATTCCAACTCGCGGAAAGATCACAATTACAGATGGCGGCAAGGTTGGCTACCTACCACAGCATCTAATGGTTGACGATGGGCGCACCGTTTACCAGGAGGCGTGCCAAGCTTTTGAGCACCTATTTGCCGTCGAGCGCAAGATCGCCGAGCTCAACCATCAATTAGAGACCCGCACCGACTACGAGAGCGACGAGTACATGAATATCATCGAGGAGGTCACGGCCCTTTCCGAAAAATTCTACGACATCGATCTCACTAATTACCAGGAGGATGTCGAGCGCGCATTGTTGGGATTAGGTTTTTTAAGAGAGGACTTCGATCGCCAAACAACCGAATTTAGTGGCGGCTGGCGCATGCGTATCGAACTTGTTAAGATATTGCTTCAAAAACCGACGTTGCTACTTCTCGACGAGCCAACGAACCACCTCGACATCGAATCGATCGAGTGGTTAGAGCAATTTATTATAAACCACGCCAACTCGGTGATGGTTATATCGCACGACAAAGCCTTTGTCGACAATATCACCACTCGCACGATTGAGATCACGATGGGGCGCATCTACGACTACAAGGTGAACTACTCTAAATACTTGGAGCTCAGAGCCGAAAGACGAATGCAGCAAGTGGCAGCATACGAGAACCAGCAAAAGATGATCGCCGAAAACAAGGAGTTCATCGAGCGATTCAAGGGCACATACTCCAAAACTAACCAAGTTCAATCGCGCGTGAGGATGCTCGAAAAACTCGAACTTATCGAGGTCGACGAGGAGGACCGCAGCGCTCTCAATCTAAAGTTCCCACCTGCACCGCGAGCGGGAGCCTACCCTGTTATAACCCAGAACCTAGGCAAGGCGTACGACAACCACCAAGTTTTCAACGAAGCCTCTATGGCAATCGAGCGTGGCGACAAAGTTGCCTTTGTCGGGAAAAATGGCGAAGGAAAATCGACCATGATCAAGGCGATCATGAAAGAGATCGACTTCGAGGGTGAGCTACAAATTGGTCACAATGTAAAAATTGGATACTTCGCACAAAATCAAGCCTCGATGCTCGACGGAGAATCTACGGTATTCAAAACTGTGGACGACGTAGCTGTAGGCGACATTCGCACAAAGCTCCGCGATATTCTTGGCGCATTTATGTTTGGCCGCGACGACATAGATAAATACGTCAAGGTGCTCTCGGGTGGCGAGCGCACACGCCTTGCGATGATAAAGCTATTACTCGAACCCGTCAATCTACTGATCCTCGACGAGCCCACCAATCACCTAGATATAAGAACTAAAGAGATCCTAAAAGAGGCACTAAAGAGCTTCGACGGCACGCTTATAGTCGTCTCTCACGACCGCGATTTCTTAGATGGACTTGTCGACAAGGTCTACGAGTTTTCGAAGGGACGCGTAATAGAACACCTAGGTGGCGTTTACGACTTCTTGCGCGCTAAACGCGTAGAGAACCTTCGCGAGATCGAAAGACGATAAAATTATTCCGTTCCATTATTTTCTGTTACTCGTCCTCGATGCAGCGGAGCGATGCGGCTGAAGATCGATTTAGATATGGTTGAGTGCTACCTACCGTAGTCTTACATATTGAATAGGCATGTGAAAATTCATAGCTAGAGTTGCCATTTGTTGCCGTAGCAGATATATAGACTGTATAACTATTAACGCTTGTTATTTTATAACTGGTGGCATTATTCGCTATATATCCACATGCAGGGTATAAAAACTTGTTGGAAGAGCTATCTTCAAAATAAAGTCCATATCCAGCATTAGAATTAGCACTACCCTCTATGGTAACACTATTTAATTCCATATCATTCCATGTGCTAGAGATCGGTAGCCTAAAACCATAAGGCGATGGGTCAAATATTGATTTCTCTTCAGCATTAAGATCCGTAAGGTTTTTGTCGTTCCACAAATAACCAGTCCCTGTATTTTCATCACACCAGTTACTACTACCATAGTATTTGGTTGTTGGATTCGCTATTGCTGTGCTTATTGATACTGGTGCAATAGTGGTAGAGGAGACACATATGGCTGGATCGTTTACCTTTGTTGCGCTATATGGGAACGGATCCTTACGACCAAACTGATAGTAGAGGTGACCAGCTTCTGATGCTGGTGAAATCGTTGCACTACGTGCTCCGATATTGCGATCCATTATGTACTTATCATCGTAGATGCCGCCACTACTCCACACCGTACCTGTGTAACGATGCAATGCGCCCGTTTGATTGCTGAGCTCGTATATGTCAGCCACAAGGTCGTCTTCTGTAAATCCGTGATTATAAGGATCGTAATCGGTAATCCAAAAGTGCCAAGACCAGATGATAGCACCATCCTTTTTAACCGCTACCAACACATTTCCCCAATTATCAAATCCTGCACCAAGGGTCACTGCGAGCGAAGGTGTTTTGTCGTCACTACCTTTCAGACATTTGTAAATAGATATTTCATCCTCGCCTAATTGTGACAACTCTGATTCACTACCGATAGTAGCGTTTATAGGATTTTCGGCATTATCGTACCACAAAACCTCGTAGGTCCAACTAGTTATGTCTTCATCTTCAATCTCGTTAGTTGGATCATCTCCGTATGTCGAAGAGCCCCAATACTCATTGATGCGAGGTGCAATCGGGATATAGTATATCTCAAAATTCTCGCTTGGATTGAGGATATAGCAGTTCGACGACTTGAGCTCAGTAAAGTCATTGGAGATCAAGGTTACAGCTTCCATTAGTGTCACACGTGAATCGTTCGTTACATCGCCCAAGCTATTGAATGTAAATGAATAATCGTACTGTTTATTAGGTTCGAGGTTATAGTTATTGGTCTGATTCGCCCCCAAGTAGAAGCGGTAGGCGTAATATTCGCCCTCTTCACCCTCTGTATTTGGAATTGTGACATAAACGTATGTAGCACCCGACGGAGCATAATAAGCCTTATAGGTCTCATCTTCGAACTCATCTACTATGCCCCGCATATTCACTGGCACAAAGTAGCTCAGTGTAATAGATTCTCCTTTTTTGATTGATGATTCCTCATCACTCAATATGTATCTCACCGTACCGCTAACCGTCGAGGGTATATTCTCGCTCTGCTCATCATCGGCCAACTCACCCTCATAATTATTGTAGTAGAGCGAAGTCGACGGCATAGAATTTAGGCTTACTCCCGAAATATCGTAGCCAGCGATGTTGTTAGTGACCGTAATACTCACCTTTGCTACATTGCGTTTGAGTTGAACATCTATCTCATCATCGAATCTGATACCATAATCAAACATATAGCTATCGCTCATCACAAAGTATCGCTGCCCATCGGCATCTTTAGTTATTAATCCATCGGCATATAGCGTATTATCTTGGGTAGAATCTAAAATAGAGGTATCTACCGCAAAACCCATACTCTTAAAGGTGCCCAATGTTGTATCCGATGGCACGGATATTTGACCGAACCCATTTGCAATAAACACGAACAATGTCGAGGTGTATGAACCGTAGACATCTAACTCAAGAATTTGATCCACATCGTCACCATCATAGTAAAAAGAGTTACTCAGCACACTGGAATCGTCACTACCCTCAAATCGCAAAATAAGTAGGTTGTTTACCTCGGCTAAAACACCATCACCGTCCTGATCGACACGTGTTGAGGCAGTGCCCGCACCAAAATTCTCCACCGAGATATTGAGTTTAAGTCTACTCTCTTGAGTTGTGACATCACTATCTGATACATCTGCAGTGCAAGCCACCAAGTGAGTAAGCACCATCATTGCAGCTACTAATATATATAATTTACCTCTCATAATCATTAATTTACATTGTTGTTTGATAACCACCGCCATCTTCCCAGTCTGTTTCGTTTTCATAGGCGGGGACATAAGGCACATCGACCGTGACATTAAATTTATCGACATCATCTTCGCCATACTTCAACAACCCCTTGAGCACAGCATACTTACGTATCTGGTCGATGTCTTCGATCGATAAGATGTAGTCGTAGATCAAAAATAATCGCAATCGAGCATCTATGGCATCATCGGTATTACTTGGAGTATCGTGGCCAAAGATATATATTGGCGACTCAAACTCATAATCATTATAGGCAAAATACTCATAATCCGAGAACATAGCATCCTTCACATCTACATTATTAAAGTATACCTTTCGAGATGTTTTGTTACAGATGTCATACGCCTGTACATTTTGGTAGCTCGAAGCTGACAAATCCTCGATTGGGCTAGTTTGTCGCTGCCCCAAACCAAAGCTAACATAATCGTATGGGTCGATGATTTCTGTCTCCTTTTCGTAGGCGCCGTATGAAATTTCTCCTGTCGTTGCATCGACCACCTCCGTATAGGGATTCCACAGTGTTGTTGTAAGGGTCTGTGTAGTTTTATAATTCAATTTATAGAAATACCAGCGTTTATTATTATTCAGAGTATTTCCATAATAGACCCCTCGATCCTGGTTAGATATCTGGAACGGATTGCTACCCACCGAGCCGATAAAGACTATGGTAAACTCTTTCTCTGTCAGATCTATACCGCAACCCCAACCCGTAGAGAGCTGTAAGAGTGAAGCTCCAAATTATTTCCAGCATAATACTCCAATCGACCAGAACTGTACATATACTCCTCCGAGAAGTAATATGTTTTATCGCTGTGTGTTTGTGACCCCTTACTAACATACCGAGTGTAGTGGTCTTTAAGATATGTGCAGTCGAATATTTCGGGGTGCGTAATTGGGACTCCATTACTATCTGTACGACCATTATATCCATTATACTCATCTCTGGATTGAGCCAAGTTACGCATGAATCGTTTGCCCTCTTTGGCAATAATATTTGTCGTAGCACCTGTTAAGCTTTGGCTCTCTCCCGAGAATATATATTGTGGGTCGTAATATTGCTGATGGCCTGCATAATAGTCGTCTTCCGCCGCAGTAAGAGTATGTTGCTTCTGTGTGTTTGTTACATAACTATCACTCGCCGCTGGGTAATTCATATTCATCAATTCGTAAGATTCATTCCCCTCCTCGTCGGTCACTAGAGTATAAGCGGAGTTGTATTGATGGTCGTCGGGGTTGAACTCGTAGTGCACGATAGGCGCACCAGGCAGATCGCCCTCGGTTGTGATTCTATAATCGGCATCCCAGCTAACGCCCTCCACGTTGGGGGTTATATTACAAGTTATCTTGTAGTGGCGGCGTAGTTTGACATCGTAGTTGTTGTTATCGTCGCCTGGGTACAACTCTATATATATAGGTTGCTCCTCTTGGCTTGCCCAACTATTGCTGTCGAATGGTGCTTTGTACATACCTGTAATTACTACACAGGTAGCATACATGGGGTAATTGGCAGGGTTACTCTTATCCGATGCACTCAAGTTTGTAACACCCTCTTCGTAGTTATTGGCGTAGCCTCTCATGTTCTGCGGCACGTAGAACTCTGCCGTTCCCGTATAATCGTAAAGGCCATCATCTATATCTGAGTATCGAGGCTGATATGTCGTATACATACTCTCGTCGTAGTCGTGAGAACTTGCACTATCCTCGACATCTTTGTAATAACACTTGTTTGGCACGCGTTTGACTTGCACCGATGTTATTCTCACGCCCTCGCCTGCGTCTGTATCGACGTAGTAGTTATTGCAATTATAAGTTATCGAGATCTTCGCAGCCAACGGTTTAGCCAACACTCCCAAACAGAAGTTCAAACCCTCGTCGGGCATTGACTCACCGACATTGGTAATCTTACCCGTCACTTCATCGATACCCTCGACATATCCCCAGTTACCCGCCATTCGCAGATACTTCTCATCTTGGCCATCGCCATCGGTGTCGATCTCATACCACATATCGTTCTCACGGTCGGCATTGTCGGTAAGTGCAAAATATTTCTCGTTATATTGTTCAATATGGTCGCAGTACCCAACGCGGAAGTTGGTATTATCATCAGTTACATCGACGATGTTGAAGGTGTTGGCCATAACTCGAATGTATACAATCTCAGTGGTCATTGACGGGTCGACATAGATTATCTGTTGCGATTTGTAGTCGTCGATATATATTGATCCAAATATGGGATCTTCGGCGGTTTTTCCTGTATTCTTGCTATAATCGTGATAAACTCCCTCGTCGTCGGTATAATTATAGTCAGACTGCTCGATTCTATCGCCCGCGCCGTTAAACATCAATACCCACACATTGATGATCTCGTTCTCGTACACGTCGTTGAGCTCCGCACGAGTAGATCCGAAAGCCTCCTCTGCCGAAAATGTAATGCTAAATGGCACATCAACCTGCTCGCTGCTCGCGCCCCCTTCGTTGAAATCTTTCACACACGAAAGGAACAGCATACTTATTAATATATATATAACTCTCTTCATATCACTAAATATTTTCAGTCATCACTATCTCTTCCCACTCCTCAACACAATAGACAAATAGTCCCGAAGATTCCACCTCTTCGCCCGTGACGGGGTCTGTAACTATGATAGGGGTATATTTAAGTCGTACTGTATAGGTGTTGTTTACCTCCATCTCGTCAAATATGATTGTCGCATCGACTGTTATCTCTTCCGACGATAGAAGTTTTCGATCGACATAATCTGGGTCGCTGGTGTAGAGTCCTACATCTAAAGTTAGTATAACCTGTTGCTGATAGATAGTGTCACCCTCTTCGTCTACACTTTTTTTGATATATGGGTCGAGGAACCAATAACGGTCTTCTGTCACAATTGGGTAATATACATACTGCCCATCCACGATTCCATATTCGATAAATCGATCGCCATATTCGCTCAACAAGAATGTCTGGTCGCCAGCATCGTTATCGTAGGGGATGATCGTCGAGCAGTCACCCACAACTTGTCCCGTACCATGCATTGCGGTGTAAGGCTCCACCTTGCCAGTATCTTCGTTGAGGTGAAAAGCCGATGTCGTTGTCACTCCAGAGACTCGAAGTTCGTCGACTCGCACCGTGTACTTATCTGCTGTCACTCCGTTACACATCTCGAATCGCACACGGCAGAGTTGTCGTTCGAGGTAGAGCGACACCATATCGGTTTTCCCCGTGAGCTTGGTTCCTGTTACAAAGTCGCGACTATAGGCCATATTGGAGGGCGATGTAAATTTAATCACAGGGCCGCCATTTTCATCGTAATCTATCGATGTAAACTCCAAATCGTCGGCTCCGTGCGAGGCGTAGCCCCAAAAGAATATCTTGTCATTGGTGTTATTGGGCCAATACTTGGTCGGTGAGTACGACCAAGTGCCATCGCTTTGGAGGGTGAACTCCTGGTTGTTCATAAAGTCGGGGCGCAGGTATGGAATCCACACCGCTTCGCTCTTCGACGAGTCGTAGGGGAGGTAAAAGGCATACATACCGAAGGTCTCACCCGTGGTGAAATAGCCACTTGTCGAACTATCCTCGTCGTCGGTCGCCTCGTCGTCGGTCGTTGTACCATCGTTCTTGGTCGTCCCCGCGTAGTAGTCGTCCCAAATAGTTGCCGAGCCAATGGCTATTGGATCATCGCTCGGCTCGTACTCCGACACATAGTTCGACTCCGTAGCACTCCGCTCGCAGCTCGCAACCATTATCAGTGTCAATAGCCCTATGTATACTCTTCGTTTCACCTTTTCTTTTGTTTTTATTACACATGTTACATTAACCCTATATTCAACTCCGTAAAGTCATCCACAAAAGCTTCGTCATTGCGGACTCCCCTTGTCGTCATTGCGGACTCCCTTTGTCGTCATTGCGGACTTGATCCGCAATCTCTTCCTCTATTCTTCGAGATCCTGAATCAAGTTCAGGATGACGGCTTG
>JBCQWE010000030.1:0-28966 GCA_047172505.1 Rikenellaceae bacterium
GTTTTTGTGGAATATGAATGGCCGCTTAGATCTCTTGGTTGAGTAGTGATATAGCAGTGGCGGTGGCACGACCGATGATCTGCGAACGCTCCGTGCCGCAGTGGATCATCACAGCCGATGTCCCCTCGGGGCCCGCGATGCCGAACCACACGGTGCCGACGGGTTTTTCGGCCGTGCCGCCAGTGGGGCCCGCGATGCCTGTTGTCGCTATGGCGTAGTCTGCCCCTGCTATGCGCTTCACGCCCTGGGCCATCTCCTTGGCAACCTGCTCGCTCACAGCACCATAGCGCACCAGGGTATCGTGGCTGACACCCAAAACCTGCTCTTTGGACTCGTTGCTATAACTCACCACGCCACACTCGAAGTAGGCCGAAGCGCCCGCCATAGCGGTGAACTTCGCTGCGATAGCGCCTCCTGTGCAGCTCTCGGCTACGGCCAACCTCTTGCCTTGGAGGATCAATCTTTGGTGGATGAGCTCCTCGACGGAGGCTTCCTGGCAGCCACTAGTTGTTATCTTAGCGTTCATAGTGTCTGTAGATGTTACTGCTCGATGAGCGACTGACATATTCTCTTTGCCACCGAGGGGCCCTCGTAGATCAGCCCAGAGTATACTTGCACGAGCGATGCCCCCGCCTCCAACATCTGCTTCGCCCCCTCTGCCGACCAGATGCCACCCACGCCAATGATGGGGTAGGCCCCGTTGGTCTTTTGGTGGATATACCTCACAACCTCGATGGCCCGCGCCTGCAAAGGTGCGCCGCTGAGCCTGCCTGTGCCGATCTTCGAAAGTGATAGCTGCGAAGTGCGTAACCCCTCGCGCGAGCGGGTTCCTCCCACAGCCACTATGCCGTCGAGCGGCGTATCGATCAAGACACTTATAACCATATCCAGCACCTCGATGCCATCGTCGGGCGAGATCTTCACCATTATTGGGCGATACTCACTCTGCCCCCTACGGAACTCGAAGAGCGGGGCGAGGGTTGCCGCAAGGCTCTGCGCCGTGTAGCTCTTGGCCGAGAGCGCGGCATTGTCCTGCGTGAGGTTCACGGTGAAGTAGTCGGAGTATTGGTAGAGCGTGCGGAAGCTCTTGAGGTAATCCTGAGCTGCCTGCTTGGGGTGAGTTTGGGCCCCAACGCTGATGTTGCAACCCACCACTATATCTGTATGTTCCTTTCGTAGGTTCTCGATGGCGTACCTCCAACCGCGGTTCGCTTGGCCAATCCTATTTACTATCGCATTATCTTTGGTGAGGCGGAACACGCGAGGTTTGGGGTTGCCCTCTTGAGGCTCGGGGGTGATCGATCCTATCTCGACAAAGCCAAAGCCAATTGCCCCCACCTCGTTGATCACATCGCCATCGCAGTCGAAGCCCGCAGCGAGCCCAACGGGGTTGCGGAACTTTATGCCAAAGACCTCCCTTTCGAGCGAGGGGTGGTCCGTGCGATACGAAGCTCTCAGGATCCTATGACCATACGGCAACAAGCCCACAAGGCGCAGGAGCCACAACGCTGTGGCGTGGGCCTTGTCTATCGGGAGCCTAAAGAGTAGAGGTTTGATGAGTTTCTGGTACATTTTTGTTGGTGCTTCTTATGGCAAACTTACGCATTTTTTTTGGATTATACGACGAAAATTAGAAAAATCGTGGGAGATTTTGCTGAGAGGGACTGAGAGGGACTGAGAAGAAACTGAGAAGAGCTGAGAAGAAACTGAGAAGAAACTGAGAAGAGCTGAGAAGAAACTGAGAAGAAACTGAGAAGAGCTGAGAAGAAACTGAGAAGAGCTGAGAAGAGCTGAGAAGAAACTGAGAAGAAACTGAGAAGAAACTGAGAAGAGCTGAGAAGAGCTGAGAAAGAACTCAGCAGTTCTCAGCAAATTCTCAGCAAATTCTCAGCAAATTCTCAGCAAAAAAAAACCAAAAAAACCCAAAAAAACCCAAAAAAAAAATGCCCCGAAATCAACTCTCAAGACATTTTATATTAGTAAAAAAAAAGATCTACTTTTTCACCTTTGGGGCCAAAATCATATTCATCTTCTTACCCTCAAGTTTAGGCATCACCTCCACTTTAGCATACTCCTCCAGATCGGTTGCGAAGCGAAGAAGTAGGATCTCTCCTTGCTCCTTGAAGACAATCGAGCGGCCACGGAAAAAGACATAAGCCTTAACTTTCGAACCCTCTTTGAGGAAGTTCTCGGCGTGCTTAAGCTTAAAGTTGTAGTCGTGGTCGTCGGTTTGTGGGCCGAAACGAATCTCTTTGATCACAACCTTAGTCTGGTTGGCTTTCAACTCTTTAGCCTTCTTCTTTTGTTGGTAAAGATACTTCGAGTAGTCTGCAATGCGACACACAGGGGGATCTGCCTTTGGAGAGATCTCTATTAGGTCGAGTTCCATCTGGTCGGCAAGCTTTATCGCTTCGCGAATCGAAAGCACGGTAGGCTGTTCGACATTATCGCCAACGATACGCACCTGCGTTGCGGTGATCTGGTCGTTAATTCGATTTGGATTCTCTTTCTCGGGCAATCTGCCTCCACGATTCCTAATGTTATTAGGCTTTGGTCGTGCTGTTGTCGCCGCATTATACGGTCTTGGTTGAAATGGTTTTGGTGCTGCTATAGCTTTGTCCTCCCAAAAAATTAGTTAAACGTGTGTTATATATTGCTTTACGGTGCAAAGGTAAAACTTTTTCTTTTTTAATACAATACTTTTCGAAAAATTATTGCATCTTGTTGGCCTCGATCTCCTCCTTAACGATGTTGGAGATGTACGAGCTAAACTCCTCGATCGACATTTGACCCTTGTCGCCCTCGCCTTGCGCGCGTACTGAGACCAAGCCATCGGCCTCCTCTTTCTCGCCTACGATAAGTAGGTAGGGGATGCGCTTAAGCTCGTTGTCGCGGATCTTGCGTCCGATCTTCTCGTTGCGGTCGTCGACCTGGGTGCGCACGTCGGCACTGTTGAGTGTCGCTGCCACGCGCTCTGCGTAGTCGTTGTACTTCTCCGAAATTGGAAGTATCACCACCTGGTCGGGCGAAAGCCACAATGGGAACTTACCTCCCGTATGCTCCAATAATACTGCCACAAATCGCTCCATCGAACCAAATGGTGCGCGGTGGATCATAATTGGGCGGTGAAGCTTATCGTCGGAACCTTTGTACGTTAGGTCGAAACGCTCGGGCAGGTTGTAGTCGACCTGGATCGTACCTAGTTGCCACTTGCGACCGATAGCATCCTTGACCATAAAGTCGAGCTTAGGGCCATAGAACGCCGCCTCGCCCAACTCGACGATGGTGTTGAGTCCCTTTTCGGCCGATGCCTGGATGATTGCGCTCTCGGCCTTGTCCCAATTCTCGTCGGTACCGATATACTTCTCGGTGTTCTTGGGGTCGCGAAGCGAAATTTGAGCTGTGTAGTTGTCGAACTTCAACGTTTTGAAGATGTATAACACAATGTCAATCACGCGCTTAAACTCCTCTAAGAGTTGGTCGGGGCGCACAAAAAGGTGGGCATCGTCCTGGGTAAATCCGCGCACGCGAGTCAAGCCGTGAAGCTCGCCTGTCTGCTCGTAGCGGTAGACGGTTCCAAACTCAGCAAGGCGAATTGGTAGGTCCTTGTACGAACGTGGTTTCACCTTATATATCTCGCAGTGGTGGGGGCAGTTCATTGGTTTTAACAAGAACTCCTCATTCTCGTCGGGGGTGTGAATTGGTTGGAATGAATCCTTACCATATTTAGCGTAGTGGCCCGAAGTGACGTAGAGCTCCTTATTTCCGATGTGTGGGGTAATTACCTGTTGGTAACCACCTTCGCGTTGCACGTTGCGCAAGAAATTCTCCAAACGCTCGCGAAGTGCCGCCCCCTTTGGGAGCCACAATGGCAAACCTTGACCTACGCGTTGCGAGAAAGCGAAGAGCTCTAACTCCTTGCCCAACTTGCGGTGGTCGCGTTTTTTAGCCTCCTCCATCATCGCTAGGTACTCGTCGAGAAGCGCCTTTTTGGGGAATGTGATACCGTAGACACGTGTGAGCATCTTGTTGTTCTCGTTGCCGCGCCAGTAAGCGCCAGCTACCGATGTGAGTTTTATAGCTTTGATTCCCGCCGTTGTAGGGATGTGTGGTCCGCGACAAAGGTCGGTGAAATTACCGTTGGTGTAGTATGTTATCGTTCCATCCTCTAGGTCGTTGATAAGCTCAACTTTGTACTCCTCGCCCATCTCGGCGAAGCGTTGTAGAGCCTCTGCCTTTGCAACTTCCGTGCGAACTAATTGCTCTTTTTGGCGCGCTAGCTCCAACATCTTGGTCTCGATGCGCACAAGATCCGACTCGGTGATTGGTGTTGGTGAATCCACATCGTAGTAGAATCCGCTTTCGATAGCTGGTCCGATACCAAATTTAATGCCTGGGTAGAGCTCCTGCAGAGCCTCGGCCAAAAGGTGCGACGAGGTGTGCCAGAATGCATGTTTACCCTCCTGGTCGTCCCACTTGAAGAACTTGATTGAGGCATCGTTGTCGATTGCGCGTGTCATGTCGACAACCTCTCCGTTGATTGAGGCAGCAAGGCAGTCCGCAGCTAAACGAGGGCTGATACTCTCCGCTACCTGAAAGGCAGTTGTTCCCGCTTCAAACTCGCTGCTCGCGCCATCGGGAAATGTAACTTTGATCATAATTTTGTTTTTTATATTAATTTTTACCCTCTTCAACCTTTCCACAATTACGAGACGGAATAGGCCTAGGAGGAGTTTTTAAATTTTAATGTTAGTGGCGTTCGTGGTGGCCGTGGTGCCCATGATTGTCGTGGTGGCGTAGATCCTTGAGCGACATATCACGGTTCGATCTTTCTCGCTCGGCACGTTGCAAAGGGTTGACGCTAGCTTTGAAGTAACTGCGGCGCGCACGCACGATGTCGATAGCCATGTAGAGAGCGTTACGCATCGAGTCGGGTGTTGCAACTCCCTTACCCGCAATGTCGTAAGCCACGCCGTGGTCGGGCGAACAGCGAACTGCCAAGAGCCCCGCGGTGAAGTTAACCCCCTCGGGCGAGAGTGTCTTAAATGGGATCAGCCCCTGGTCGTGGTACATAGCCAACACAGCATCGTACTTCTTGTATGTCGAAGCGGCGAAGAACCCGTCGGCCGCAAAAGGCCCAAATGCCAAAATTCCCTCTTTATATGCCTGCTGGATAGCTGGTTGTAGTATCTCCTGTTCCTCGCCACCGAGCATGCCACCCTCGCCTGCGTGAGGATTGAGTGCCAAAACAGCAATGCGTGGTTCGATGATTCCGAAATCCTTTTTGAGCGAGAGACGTAGATTCTTCAGGTCGCCGACGATCTTCTCGGTCGATAGTGTCTCTCCGATCTTGCTTAAGGGGATATGTTTTGTAACCAGACCAACGCGCAAGATGTCGCTACACATCATCATCATCGAATCGCCATCGAATTGCGAAGCCATATATTCCGTGTGTCCAGTAAAGCTAAAGGAGTCGCTTTGCACACTCTCCTTGTTAAATGGAGCTGTGACAATGGCATCTATCACCCCCGCTTTAAGCTCCTCTGTTGCTCGCTGCAAAGCCTCTACTGCCGCTAGTCCTGCTTCGGGTGCTGCAACTCCAGGAGTGATGCTCCCTGCGATGGTGCCACACTCAACCAAGTTTACCTTATCCTGTTTAGCCTCGCGTGAGGATGGGATAATGTTGAATGTTAGAGGTGCGGCCTCAATGAGTTTTTTATACTCTTCTGCGATCTTTGACGAACCGTAAATGATTGGTGTGCAAAGTTCTGTGATTCTACTATCCGAGAATATTTTGAGTATGAGCTCCCACCCAATTCCGTTTGTATCGCCTTGGGTAATGCCTATCTTTAGTCTGTTGTCTGCCATATAATTCTATTTCAATGCAGCGAATATACGAAAAAAAATTAGAATAGGTCCTATTTTTCTTTTAAAAGTACTCCTCGCGGTAATTATAGTTGTTGCGCAACTCCTCGAATTGCTCTGCGTGAGCCTTTAAATAATCGCTTTGGGCCTCAATGTCAAATCGCTGGTCGATGCTTTTGCAGAGGTTGTCCCAACTTATTAATTTCGGCTCCACACCCTCAACGTCGCTCTGCCAAGTGGTGAGTGGTAGGCGCAAGGCGCGAGCAATATTCTGCACGGCCATAGTCGAAGCATTTGCCTTGCCTTGGAGCGAATAACCTGCGATGTGGGGCGTGGCTAACTCTGCTTGTTCAAGAGCCCGTGGGTCGATATTTGGCTCGTTTTCCCACACGTCGAGTACAAATTTATTGCCACTCTCTGTGAGTGCCTTAGTCTCGACAACTTCGCCACGCGAGGAGTTGAGTATGATGCACCGAGGCGAGATGAGTCGCAGTGTTTGGGCGTTAATTAAATGGTGAGTAGTTGGGCTCAAAGGTGTGTGCAGCGTGATAATATCGGCCCTCGAAGCTAACTCTTCGAAGCTAACAAAGTCGCCTCCCTCGCGCTCCTTGCGTGGCGGGTCGCAGCAGATCACCTCGAAGCCCCACGCCTTGGCGTATTGGCAAACCAGCGAACCGACGTTACCTACACCCACTACACCCAAAACCCTCTCTTGTGGATTCCAACCCTGCGTGCTGGAAAGATGTGCTACAACGGCTCCAAACCACTGCAATACAGCGCGTGCGTTACACCCTGCGGCGGTCGATACTCCGATCCCATTGGCGTTGCAATAGGCGGTGTCGATGTGGTCAAACCCTATGGTTGCGGTGGCAATATGGCTCACCGATGAGCCTTCGAGAAGCTCTTTGTTGCAGCGGGTGCGGGTGCGAATAAGTAGCGCCGAAGCATCGGCAACCCTTTGGGCGGTGAACTTATCACCGTCGAGATATTCTACTGAACAGTGAGGCTCGAACACACCTTTAATAAAAGGTATAGCTTTGTCTATAATAATTTTCAATCTGCGATAATTTGGTAATTTTCATGGCAAATATACGACTTTATATTATTTGTTGGAACACTTTCATATTTATTTTATTACATTTGCAGCGTTAAGGGGGAAAGAGGACTCCTCCCGATGTAAATTTACTATACAATTATGAATATAGATAACTTCGATCCAAATGGAGTGGGCGTAGACAATGGCGCTTACTTCTCGATGCCCTTTTCAATTGAGCAGGCTCGCTTGGTCCTGGTTTCGGCACCGTGGGATGTTACGGTCTCCTACGCTAGTGGTGCTGCCATCGCTCCCGATGCAATCATCGAAGCCTCGATGCAACTCGACTTCTACGACTCTTCGGCCCCCGATGCGTGGCACGAAGGTATAGCAACGGCCGAGATCGACTACTCTTTGCTCGAAGAGTCGCAGCGCCTACGCCGTGATGCACAGCGAGTTATCGACCACTTAGAAGAGGGTGGCGATCTAAATAACGAATACATTGCTCGCTACCTCAAACGAGTGAATCAAGGCAGCGAAAGACTCAACGAGAATATCTACAAGCAGTGTAGCGACCTTCTCTCGCAAGGCAAACTAGTGGGCCTCGTTGGTGGCGACCACTCGACCCCCTATGGCGCAATTAAAGCACTTAGCGAGCACCACAACTCGTTTGGTGTCCTACACATCGATGCTCACTGCGACCTGCGCGAAGCTTACGAGGGTTTCGAATTCTCGCACGCCTCTATCATGTTCAACGTTCTGCGCGACTTCGAGCAAGTGGAGCACCTGGTTCAAGTTGGAGTGCGCGACTACTGCGACGATGAATTGGCGTTGGTAAAGGGCTCGGACCGCATCACCTCGTTCGACGATTACCTCCTTGCACGAGCACGTTTCGAGGGCGAAACCTGGCGGGCTCAATGTGAGAAAATTGTCGAGCAGCTACCCTCGAAAGTTTATATAAGTTTCGATATAGATGGCCTCTCGATTAGCTACTGCCCCAACACAGGAACCCCCGTGAGCGGAGGGATGAGCTTCAACGAAGCGCTCTACCTTTTGGAGCGTGTCACCGAGTCGGGTCGCACGATAATTGGTTTCGACCTAGTGGAGGTTGCACCAAACCCCAAACAACGAATAGATGCAATTGTAGGAGCTCGGATGCTCTACAAGCTTTGTGGACAGACGATAAAATCTAATAAAAAGAGTAAGAAATGAGATATATTTCAAAATTTAGTTGGGTGCGTTACCGTTACAACTTTGGGGAACGCCGCCGCCACCTGTTAAAAGAGCCTTGGGCTGGCGGAATAGTACTTGTACTTTGTGTAATTGCGGCTCTGTTACTTGCCAACCTCGAAGCTACTCGCCATTGGTACCATGCTATCTTGTCGGCAAATTTATCGTTCAATATCACCTCGCACGATGGCCTTAACCTCACGTTCCCGCACGAACTTACCGTAGAGAAATTTATCAACGATGGTTTGATGGTGATCTTCTTCTTCGGCGTTGGTCTGGAGATAAAGCGCGAAGTGATGTCGGGGCAACTCTCCTCGTTCCGCCGAGCAATTCTGCCCGTGATTGCGGCATTTGGAGGAATGATAGTTCCCGCCATAGTCTATGCGTGCTTTAACTATGGCACACCTTCGGCCGATGGTTGGGGTATCCCTACCGCCACCGATATAGCCTTTGCTATAGGTATCATGTCGATCCTGGGCGACAAAGTTCCCCTCTCGCTCAAGATATTCCTCACGGCGTTGGCCATCGCCGACGACTTGGGAGCCATCATCGTAATCGCTGTTTTCTATGGTGGTGCCGTCAACTGGTTCTGCTTGCTCCTCGCCTTTGCGATAATGCTAGTGATATATGTAATGCGACAACTCGGCGAGCGACGATTGCTCTACTACCTAATCCCCGCGATAGTGGTTTGGAGCCTTTTCTACTATTCGGGCATCCACGCAACTTTGGCAGGAGTGCTTATGGCGATCTTGGTGCCTAACAACCCTCGTTACTCGCGCCTCCACCTGCTTCGTCAATCGGGTCACATCAAATCGAAGATCGTGAAGGCCGTAAGAGACGACGACGATGATGAGTACCACACACACCTCGCCGAATTAGGTCACCTCTCATACGGGTCGATGAATATGAGCCACTTCCTCGAATCTATCCTTTCGCCCTACGTAACTTTCATTATTTTGCCTATCTTTGCACTAGCAAACGCGGGAGTGGTAATAAACTTGTCCGACTTGAACATCTTAGCGCATGGTGAGCTTGGAGGCTCAATAGGAATGGGTATCTTCTTTGGATTGTTGTTTGGTAAGCCTCTGGGAATCTTTGTTGCTAGTTGGCTTGCGATTAAGTTCAAGCTCGCAGAGATGCCTAAGAACGCATCGTGGAAGATGATTTTTGCTGTGGCATGCCTAGGCGGTATTGGTTTTACAATGTCGATCTTTGTCGACACCTTGGCTTTCGGTGCGGTGAGTGCAGAATTTGTCGATCAAGGTAAGATTGCTATCCTCTTTGGCTCTGTGGCCTCGGCGCTGCTGGGAGTATTATTAATAAATATGTTTTCAAAAAAAGTAATTAATGAATAGAGTAATAACCTCACTTGTAGTAATTTGCGGCCTGTGGCTTGCTTCGTGCGGCGCCGAGAAGAAAACTCTCGTCTCGCCCCTTAAGAGCGAAACAGACTCGCTAGCCTATGTTATTGGCCTTAATATAGCCGACAACTTGATGGCAATGGATTCAACGATAAATATCGGAGTTGTGTGCCGCGCCATTGCCGAGCGCACATCCTCGAAAGCGCTACTTACGTCCGACCAAGCACGCGACTACTACCTTCGATACCTAACCTACGTCGAGCCCGAACGCAAGCGCGGCTACGAGGAGCAATACCTCGAAGACTTATCGAAAAGCTCACGCGAGTTCACCCGCTCGAAGAGTGGACTAACCTATAATATCGCGGTGATCGGCGACGAGGCACTAACCCCCAAAGGGGCAAACGACCTTATTTCGTTGTGCTATACCATCTCGCGTGTCGATGGCCAGGAGATCTACTCGTCGTACGCAGAAGCCGATACGACGATTCTCGCCCTCAATAAATTGAAAACAGGTCTTCAAGAGAGCCTTAAGATGATAGGTAAGGGCGGCAAGATTAACGCTTGGATCCCCTCAAGGTTGTTGTATGGCGAAGATGGCGACCCTGCGTTGGGTGTTGAGCCATTCGAGACTCTTTACTACCAAATGGAGTTAGTCGACATGGAGCGTAATGGTGCGGCGCGTTCTACACGTACTCTTCGTTAGAGTGTGACTTACAAGGCGATTTTCGGCACTTTCCTCTCAAAGGACTTATTGGTCACCCTTGTTACTTTACGTAGATCAGGGTCAACCCATCGCGAATGGGGACTATAACATTCTCCACTCTGGGATCTTCTTGCACCATCTTATTGAACTCCAAGAGTGCCTTGGTGTGTTTGTCGTTGTGGTGGAGCGGCTCCACCACCTTGCCCGACCATAGGATGTTGTCAGCAATGAGGATCGATCCCGAACCTATGATGCCCGAGTCGAAAAGCATGTTGTAATATGCTGGATATTCGCGTTTGTCGCCATCGATAAAAACCATGTCGAAGCGACAGCCCAACGTGGGTGCCACCTCCAGGGCCGAACCTATGTGTTGGCGAATTTTATTGGCGTGTTTGCTGCGCGCAAAGAACTCGGCAGCGAACGATTCTAACTCGTCGTCGACCTCTATGGTGTGTATCTCGGCTCCATCCTCCAATCCTGCGGCCATACAAAGCGCCGAGTAACCAGTGAAGGTGCCGATCTCTAAAATGCGTTTAGGGCGGTGCATACGAACCAATATTTCGAGTAGCTTGCCTTGAATGTGGCCCGAGATCATGCGCGGTTGCACCACTCGCAAGTTTGTTTGTCGGTCTAACTCGTGCAAAAGATCCTCTTCGGGTGACGTGTGGAGGTGGACATATTGTTCTAGTGGATCCATTATTGGTATATTAAGATTGATTTTTCGTTGAATATTTCGTTGGCTACATCCATCAACTCGGTGGATGTTAGCGACATAACCTTGCGGTGTAGCTCTTCGGTGGTGTCGACTGTGTTGTGCACCAAAAAGCTTTTACCCACCCCCAACATATAACCTTCGTTACTCTCCATCGAGATAGCCAATTGAGCTACAAATTGCTTTTTTGCCATCGAGAGTTGGCGCGCGGTGAGAGGTTGGCGGCATAGCTTTGATAGCTCGCCATCAATGAGTTCTATCACTCGCTCCGTGTTATTTCGCTCGGCCCCAAAGTATATTGCAACCAGGCCGCTGTCGATATAGGCCGTGTAATTTGCCTCTATATTATAGGTGAGCCCATGGCGCTCGCGCACCACGGTATTGAGGATCGAATTGGCACACGGACCACCCAAAACATTTATCAGCAGCGACAAAGGTAAGCGCTTGTGTTCGCAAACACCATAGGCGCGAGCCCCAACCATGCAATGCGTTTGATGGGTGTGGCGTTTGAGTGTCTCTTCGAAGTGAATGAGTGGCGGCGGCGCGGTGCGTTCAAAACTGCGCGAGGAAGCGGGGATGTCGCCAAAGTAGCGCATCGCTATAGCCTCAATCTTTTTAGGTGATATGTTGCCAATCGACGAAAATACCATCTCATCGGTGGTATAGCAGCGCTTAGCGAATGTGCGGATCGAGTCACCCGTGAACTTTTTGATGTCGCGTTTTAATCCTAAGATATTGTGGCCCAGTTCCGAGTCTTTGAATATTAGCTCCTCGAAGGTATCGAAAATTAGCTCCGAGGGTGAATCCTTATAGGTGTTGATCTCGTCGTATATAACCTCTTTTTCTCGCTCCAACTCCTTTTCGGGGTATGTCGAAGCGAAGGCAATGTCGGCAATAAGTTCCACCGCTTTGCTGAAATCGGCGCGTAGCGTGGTGGCGTGAATAGTTGTATCCTCTTTGGTGGTAAAGGCGTTGAGTTCACCTCCCAGGTTCTCCAAGCGGCAATTGATCTGGTAGGCTTTGCGGCGCTTCGTCCCTTTGAATATCGAATGTTCGGCGAAGTGGGCCAGGCCAATTTCTCCTTTGCGCTCGTCGCGCGTTCCTGCATTAATCATCAATCCACAGTGGGTCACACCGCTCTTTGTTTGGCGGTGTATTCCTCTAATTCCGTTGGGTAGTGTGTAGGTGTAAAATTCCATTATTTACGTTGCAGGTTAGCTTTCAAAAATTGGGCGGTATAACTGTTTTTAACTTTTAGCAACTGGTCGGGTGTGCCCTCGAAGAGTATCTTGCCGCCGTAGTCGCCAGCCTCGGGGCCGATGTCGACCACCCAATCGGCGCACTTTATCACATCCATATTATGTTCGACAATCACCACCGAGTGGCCTCGCTCGATCAGTGCGTAGAGAGCTTTAAGTAGCCTATTGATGTCGTGGAAGTGGAGTCCTGTCGTCGGCTCATCGAAGATAAACATTATGCGTCCAGCATTTGTCTCGCGCCCCAAAAACGAAGCGAGCTTCACGCGTTGCGACTCTCCACCCGAAAGTGTCGACGACGATTGACCCAACTTAACGTACCCCAGGCCAACATCTTGCAGAGGCTTTATCCGCTCGACAATACGTTTGGTCGTTGAGCTATCATCCTGGCCAAAAAATGTCATAGCATCATCGATGGTAAGATCCAAAATATCGAAAATATTCTTTCCGCGATAACTATTCTCTAACACCTCCGATTTAAAACGTTTACCCTTGCAAGCCTCGCACGTGAGTTCCACATCGGCCATAAACTGCATCCCGACTTTGATAACGCCCTCGCCTTGACACTCCTCGCACCTGCCTCCCGCCATGTTGAACGAGAACGACGAGGCGGTTAGCCCCGTGTGACGAGCATAGGGTTGGTCGGCAAAGAGCTTGCGAATCTCGTCGTAAGCCTTGATATATGTCACAGGGTTCGAACGCGACGACTTGCCAATTGGGTTTTGGTCTATCATCTCCACCGCCGTAAGCATATTTGTATCGCCATCGAGCGAATCGAATGCCCCAGGGCGATTACCACTCTCGTGGAGCAGGCGGCGCAGAGCAGGGTAGAGAATACCTTTGACCAGCGACGACTTGCCCGAACCACTCACTCCCGTGACGCATGTCATCACCCCAAGTGGGATCTTCACGTCGACACCCTTGAGGTTGTTCTCTCGTGCCCCTTTCAGCTCGATAAAACCACCAGGAGAGCGGCGCGAGCGGGGTAGATTGATACTCATATCCCCTGTGAGATAGGCGGCCGTAAGCGATGATTTCGATTCGACAAGCTTCTCGAATGGTCCCGCGTAGACAATTTCGCCCCCGAGGTACCCCGCCTCTCTACCAACGTCGATAATGTAGTCTGCCGCACGTATCACCTCCTCTTCGTGCTCCACGATAATCACCGTGTTGCCAATGTCGCGCAGCTCTTTGAGCACCTTAATCAAACGGTGCGTGTCGCGCGGGTGAAGCCCAATGCTAGGCTCGTCGAGGATATATAGAGAGCCAGTGAGGTTGCTTCCTAACGAAGTGGAGAGGTTGATGCGTTGCGACTCGCCACCCGAAAGAGTCGAACTAAGACGATCGAGCGTAAGGTAGCCAAGCCCCACATCGGTAAGGTATTGCAGGCGATTGCGAATCTCGATAAAGACTCTCTGTCCAGTCACCGAATCGTAGGAGTCGAGTTGTATGCCATCGAAAAATTCAATGAGTTTGTCGATGCTCATCATCACCAAATCGGCGATGGTGCGACCTGCAATTTTTACATATAGAGCCTCTTTACGCAACCTGCTGCCGCCACACTCCGAACATATTGTTTTGCCCGTGTAGCGCGACTTCATCACGCGGAATTGAATTTTGCGCTTCTCCGAGTCGAGATAATCGAAAAACTCGTTGAGCCCCCCGAAATATTCGTTACCACTCCAAAGCAACAATCGCTCTTTGCGCGTGAGCTCGTAGTAGGGTGTGTGGACTGGGAAGTTGAATTTGGGAGCATTGAGCACCAGTTGCATCTTCCAACGGCGCATAGTCTCGCCGCGCCAGCAAGCTATGGCATCTTCATATATTGTGCGGCGTTTGTCGGGGATAACCAAATCCTCGTCGATGCCAATAATTTTTCCGTAACCTTCGCACTTAGGGCACGCCCCAATGGGGTTGTTAAAGCTAAATAGGTGCTCTGTAGGTTGCTCGAACTCTATTCCATCGGCCTCGAAACGCGAAGAGAATGAGCGTTGCTCGCCATCGTGCACAACCGTCAAAAAGCCATCACCATAGGCGTATGCGCGGGCGACGGAGTCGCGAAGTCGACTTGCAGCATCGTCGTCGTTGGATACCTTAATGCGGTCGATAACCACTAAAATATCTTCGGCCTTTGTCTCGGGGGTTATTCGAGGCATAAAATCTTCGATCAAGATCACCTCGCCACCGATATATAACCTTAAAAGGCCATCGGAGATTAGATCAAGAAGCTTTTCAATGATCCCCTTGCGCGAATCTGTCGAGAGCGGCGCACAGATCATAACGCGGCTATCTAGGTCAAGCGAGCTGACAAAATTTGCCACATCGTCAACCGAGTTGCAGCTAACCTCGCGCCCCGAGATGGGAGAATATGTGTGTCCAATACGTGCGAAAAGTAATTTGAGGTAGTCGTAAATTTCGGTAGTGGTGCCAACTGTCGAGCGCGGATTGCGGCTATTTACCTTTTGTTCGATAGCTATAGCTGGTGCGATACCCTCGATAAGATCGACATCGGGCTTGCTTACTCTGCCCAAGAATTGACGAGCATACGAAGAGAGCGATTCGACGTAGCGGCGCTGACCTTCGGCAAAGATCGTGTCGAAGGCCAACGTAGACTTACCCGAGCCTGAAAGGCCCGTGATCACCACAAGCGAGTTGTGGGGTATCTCTACGTCGATATTTTTGAGGTTGTGCACGCGCGCCCCTCTTATTACGATGCTTTTTTGCTCTTTACTCTTCATTGCAAACTTCGAGGATCACCCCTTCAATTTTTTCCAATTTAGAAATTAATATCTCAGCTTTCGACTCTCTCTGCGCAAGTCTCATCTTACAGAGGTTGTCAAACTCTTGACTTACGATCTTTGGTTGCTCCTCCTTGATTATCCTCATCACCGAATTCATCGAGAGGTACGAGAAGTCGATCTCAAGCGTGGTGTCGATCGTAAGTTCTACCACCTCTGCCTCTGCGAGAACTGCGGCCGCCGAATCGCGGTATGCTTCGATCAAACCCGAGACTCCCAACTTTGTGCCACCGAAGTAACGTACAACAACAATCAAGCAATTAGTCACCTCGTGCGAGATAAGTTGCCCTAAAATTGGCTTGCCCGCAGTGCTCGAAGGTTCGCCATCGTCGTTTGCTCGGAACTTCTCGCCACGAAACCCTATGCGCCACGCGTAGCAGTGGTGTGTGGCATCGTAGTGTAGCTTGCACAATGGTTCTAGCTTCTCCTTGACCTGCTCTTCGCTCTGGACGTGGTAGGCGTAAATTAGAAATTTACTACTCTTTTCCTTGTAGAGGGCCTCAGCGTCGGTTAAGATTGTTTTATATGTATCTTGTGCCAATGTTATTTCACAAATTTAAATAATCTGTTCCAGCGAATATTCGAAGGGAACGAACCGTTTGCATCGAGCGATAGGATAACCATGGCTGGACGACCCACAATATGATCTTCGGGAACAAAGCCCCAGAAACGCGAGTCGGCCGAGTTGTGGCGGTTGTCACCCATCATCCAATAATAGTTCATCGCGAAGGTGTACGAGTCTGTTTGTTGACCATTGATGAAGATTTTATCGTCTTCAACCTTTAGTTCGTTACCTTCGTAAAGCGTTATTATTCTGCTGTATAGCGGCAGGTTATCCGAGGTTAACTCCACGGTGGCTCCGCGTGCTGGGATCCACAAGTCGCCGAAGTTATCTTGGTTCCAACCGCGCTTCTCGTCGCTTGGGAAGATGTCGGGGTTGGCCCCACTAGCGATGTATTGTGTCACGGCGATCACGTTTGGCAGTTTGCGAATCTCTTCGGCCTTAGCTTCGCTCAGTGGCATTTGGTATGTCGAACCGTTGCCATAGGCTTCGGTAATTTGGAACTTTTCGAGCACAGCATTGCTCAGAGGCGAGGTTGTCTGCACCCCATAAATAAATTGGCGAGTATCGCTTGGCTCCTCGGCAACGCCATTGACGTAGAGCTTCGAATCGACAATTTTAATTGTGTCGCCCGCCACTGCCACGCAACGTTTAACGTAGTTTTCGCGCTTATCCACAGGGCGAGAAATTACGGTGAAGTCACCAAATAGCTCCTCGCGACCACGCGCCTGGCCAAATTGGTCTTGGTAGCTACGCAACACATCGTAGTATGTCACAGCTTGATTTTCCAAAAGAACGGTATCGCCCGCTGGGAAGTTGAAAACCACGATGTCGCCGCGTTCAACCTCTTTGAAGCCCGCCAGGCGGTTATATGGCCACTTTATAGCCTCGCTGAACGACTTCTTGGTCGAAGAGAAGGGCATCGTGTGGTGAACGAAGGGGAACGCCACGGGGGTGTTTGGCATCTTGGGACCGTACGAGACCTTACTCACGTAGAGGTAGTCGCCCACTAATAGCGATTTTTCCATCGACGAAGTCGGGATAACGTAGAGTTGGAAAACGTAGGTATGGATGAGTGTTGCCACCACAACGGCGAAGATGATAGAGTTTACCCACTCGTACACCGAAGAGTAGAGGCTGCTTTTTTTGCACAACTCCTGATTCTTTTTGCCAATATACTTATAGATGTAGCGCGAAATGTAGATGTCGTAGATTACCGCCAAGCCTAAAATAAACCATAGGTTGGCTGTCCACACTACAAACCAAAGAATATAGAGGGTCGATGCAAGCGCGAATCCCACCCACTTGTTAGCAAATATTGCCTTTATTTTATCCATAATTTAACTATTTCAATAAATCGTCCATCGAGTAAACACCTTGTTTACCACATAAAAACTCTGCTGCAACAACCGCACCCATCGCCAAGGCTCTGCGACTCTTGATTGTGTGTTTGATCTCTAGTGTATCTTCTGCCGAATCGTAAGTTACGGTGTGTATACCAGGGATTTCGCCAATGCGCTTCGAGCATATTTTAATTTCGTTTTCTGCGGCATCTGTGTCGTTGACCCACCCGCTCTTCGAGTCTAAGTTGTCGATTACACCTTCGGCCAAAGTTATCGCAGTGCCACTTGGAGCATCGAGTTTGTGGATGTGGTGGATCTCCTCGATCTCTACCGAGTAGCCATCCACCGAATTGATCATCTGGGCAAGGCGACGGTTGAGTCTGAACATAAGATTGACACCCAAACTGTAGTTCGAAGCGTAGAAAAAAGCTCCGTTACGCGCAGCACAAAGCCTCTTAATATCTTCGAAATGTTCGAGCCAACCTGTTGTGCCACTGACAACTGGCACGCCCGCCTGGATAGATGCCACAAGGTTTTGGTATGCGGTGTGAGGTGTGGTGAATTCGATCGCTACGTCGGCAACTGCAAAAGCGGCAGATTTTAAATCTTCGCTATTATCAACGTCGATAATTGCAGCCACTGTGTGACCTCTTTCGATAAGGATCTTCTCAATTTCACGACCCATTTTGCCGTATCCTATGATTGCTATATTCATGATTCTAAATTTTATTGGAAGCTGCGCTTCGATTATCTGTGTGTTAAAAATTGCAAATATACTAATTCGTAGCTTAACTTTCAACGTTAGAGCAAGATTTTAGCAAATATTCTAAAAATTTATTACTTTTGTCGCCATGAGATATTTCATTGAGCTAAAATATTTGGGTGCCGCATACTTTGGTTGGCAACGACAAAACGATGTTGCCACTCTGCAAGAGACCATCGAGAAGGCTTTGTCGACTCTTCTCCGTGCGCCCATTGAGATCGTGGGGGCGGGCAGAACCGACACGGGGGTTAATGCCTCGTACTACGTTGCACACTTCGACTTTGCAGGCGAACAACCTCTTGACAAAAAGCAACTTACATATAAGCTCAATGTGATCCTACCCAAAGATATTGCGATAAAAAAAGTGGTGCAGGTCGACCCCCATGCCCACGCCAGGTTCGATGCCGTGCAGCGCGAATATACCTACTTTATCGAACGATATAAAAATCCATTTACGCAACACTCCTCGTGGCAATATTTTGTCGATCTCGACATGGAAAAAATGAACGAGGCGGCGGCGCTTTTGACCAAGTATAAAGACTTCACGACATTTGCCAAATTGAACTCGAATAACAAGACCAATTTGTGCGATATTTATTACGCTGAGTGGAACTGCGGTGAGGATGGCTCGATGCAATTTAAGATATGTGCTAATCGCTTCTTACGCAATATGGTACGCGCAATAGTTGGTACTCTGGTAGATGTTGGTCGAGGTAAATATTCGGTTGCGCAATTTGCCGAAATTGTCGAGAGTCGTTCTCTGTCCAGAGCAAGTGCTGGTGCGCCTGCCCAAGGCCTATTTTTGAGCGATGTTAAATATCCTTACGAGCTCTAATTTTGCGTAGTGGGAGTTTGAGAACTCCAAAGAAAGCTTCGCCAAAAATACCACTACTCATCTTCGATGTTCCCTCCCTGCGGTCGGTGAAGATAATCGATACTTCGTCGAGCGAGAAACCTAGCACAATGGCAGAATATTTCATCTCGATTTGAAAACCGTAACCTTTCATCTGAATAGCATCTAAATCTATGGTTTCGAGCACCTTGCGGGAGTAACAAACAAACCCCGCTGTAGCGTCGGCCACCTTCATGCCCGATACTTTGCGCACATACTTCGAGGCGCAATACGAGAGCAGTAGGCGCGACATTGGCCAATTGACAACGTTCACACCCTTAACATATCGCGAACCCACAACCACATCGTTGCCCATTCGGGCCGAGTCGAGAAGGCGTAGAAGGTCGTCGGGGTTGTGCGAAAAGTCGCAGTCCATCTCGAAGATGTAGTCGTATTTGCGCTCTATGGCCCACTTGAAACCTGCGATGTAGGCGGTGCCGAGTCCCAATTTACCCACTCTCTGAATCAAAAATATGCGATCGTGGTTCTCCTCCATGCGCTTTTTTACAACCTCGGCAGTGCCATCGGGCGATGAGTCGTCGATGAAAAGAAGATGGAAATCACCCTCCAACGAGAGAACTTTGTCGATCATCGCCGAGACGTTTTCTATCTCGTTGTATGTAGGTATGATTACAACTTTACGCATTTTTGTCTGTATAAATTAAGTTTTATTGCCGCGCAAATTTAAGATTAATTACTTAAAACTTAACGTTATTTGAAGAATATTTATTGTTAGGTGCAATAAATTCGTGCCAAAGTGTGAAAATTCAATAAAAATTACTATTTTTGCAAGCCTATTATTATGGTAAGCGGTTTTTATTACCCATACAGAGTAGCAAATAAATTTTAATTATAATAAACAAAAGTTAGTCAAATGCAAAGTAAAGGTGCTATTAAGCTACTTGCGATTTCTCTGATAGTCGCATGTATTTATCAGCTCTCCTTCACGTTCAAAGCGCGAAGTGTAGAGAAAGATGCAGTAGAGTATGCTGCGAAATTAAGCCAGGAGAGTGGCGTACAAGCTCTAAATTATGAGCAGTATTACCTCGACTCAATTCAAAACCAAGTTGTCTACAACCTCGGCTTCACCAAATTTACCTACAAACAGGTAAAAGAGAAAGAGCTCAACTTGGGTCTCGACCTCAAAGGTGGTATGAACGTGATATTGGAGATCGAGGTTCAAGACGTAGTTAAGTCACTCGCTGGCGAAAGCGCGTCGAGCCCAATCTTCATCGAGGCAATGAATATCGCTACTGAGCAATTCAAGAGCGGCGCAACTCAAGACTACATCGGTGCGTTTGTCGATGCTTTCGAATCGGTAAGTGATGGTGGCTCGTTGGCTGCAATCTTTGTTAGCCCCGAGCGCAAAGACATCATGCCAAACAGTTCGAACAACGAGGTGGAGAGCGTTCTACGTCGCGAGGCTGAGGCAGCAATCGCAACTTCGTACAATATCTTACGTAACCGTATCGACCGTTTTGGTGTAACTCAACCAAACATCCAACGCTTGCCAAGTTCAAACCGTGTATTGGTTGAGCTTCCAGGTGTCAAAGAGCCACAACGTGTGCGCGACCTTTTGCAAGGTGCTGCATCGTTGGAGTTCTGGACTACATACGACGCTCGCGACATTATCTCGGCTCTAGCTTCTGCCGACCGCGTGATCAAAGAACTCAACGCAGTAGAGGTTGAGGAGGTTGCAGCTGAAGAGGCAGCAGAAGAGACAGCGGAAAACGATCTACTTTCAGCTGTAGGTTCTGCGGCAACAGAGGAGTCAACTTCGGGCTTCACCGTAGCTGAAAATCCACTTTTCGCACTTCTTAACCCACAATACGCTGGTGGCGCAGTACTTGGTGCTGCTTCGAAGAGCGACATCGCAACAATCGATGCTTACCTTGCTCTACCCGAGGTTCTTGAGTTGTTCCCAGCGGACATTCGCTTCAAATGGGCAATCAAAGGCTACGACGATCTTGAGGGTCGCTACTTCCTTTACGCAATTCGTGCAGAGCGCGCAGATGGCAAAGCTCCACTCGATGGTAGCGTAGTAACCGATGCTCGCGAGATGTATGCCGACCAAGGTGCAAGTGCCGAGGTCTCTATGTCGATGAACGCTAACGGTCTTAAAGAGTGGGCGCGTTTGACAGGCGACAACATCGGCAAGTGTGTAGCGATCGTTCTCGACGGCTACGTTTACTCTGCTCCAGTTCTCCAAACTAAGATCGAGGGTGGTAACACATCGATCACAGGTAACTTCACGATTCAAGAGGCGAAGGATTTGGCTAACGTTCTAAAATCTGGTAAAGTTCCAGCTCCAGCGCGCATCATCCAAGAGGAGGTTGTTGGACCATCTTTGGGTCAAGAGTCAATCAATTCGGGTTTGATGTCGTTCATCATCGCTTTCTGTTTGGTACTTCTTTACATGGGTCTATTCTACAAGACTGCAGGTTGGTTGTCTGATATTGCTCTCATCTTCAACGTATTCCTACTTCTTGGTGTACTTGTGTCGTTTGGCGCAGTGTTGACTCTTCCTGGTATCGCGGGTATCGTGCTTACAATGGGTATGGCCGTGGATGCTAACGTAATTATCTACGAACGTATCAAAGAGGAGTTGCGCTCGGGCAAGGGTCTTGGTGCTGCTATCAAAGATGGTTTCGCTAACGCTTACTCGGCTATCATCGACGGTAACGTCACAACCCTTATAACAGGTATCGTATTGGCGATCTTCGGAACTGGTCCAGTTCAAGGTTTTGCAACAACTCTTGTTATCGGTATCATGACATCGTTCTTCTGCTCGGTATTCATCACTCGCGTACTTCTTGAGTGGGCTAACGAGAAATTTGGTGGTGTTAAATTCTCTCGCAAATGGTCTGAGAACTGGTTGAAGGGTATCTCGTTCAACTTTATCGACAAGCGCAAGAGTGCTTACATCCTTTCGAGCTGCATCATCGTTCTTGGTATCGCTTCACTTGCTATTCGTGGCCTTAATATGGGTACTGAATTCACAGGAGGTCGTGCTTACGTGGTTCGTTTCGACCGCGCAGTTTCTGCCGAAGAGGTTCGCGAGGCTATCGAGGCTCAATTCAGCGACGTTGAGGATGTTGCATCGGTTAGTTTCGAGGTTAAGCAATACGGTGACGAGAACCAAATGCGTATCGTAACTCAATACCTCTACGACGACACTAGCGAGTCAGCTACCGAGATCATCTACCAAAAGATCTACGATGCAGTTAGCCCAATTTATCAATACGATATATCTTACGATCAATTCTGCAACAACCAAGACGACGAGAATGGTATTATCTCGACAAACAAAATTGGTCCATCTATCGCAAAAGATATGACTTGGGGTGCAATCTGGTCGATCCTTCTTTCGCTTGTTGCAATTGGATTCTATATCACTATCCGTTTCAAGAGATGGCAATGGGCTTCGGGTGCTACCGCAGCACTTATCCACGATACATTTATCGTTATTGCTCTTTTCTCGATCCTTTACGGTTGGATGCCATTTAACCTTGAGATCAACCAGGCGTTTATCGCAGCTATCCTAACTATCATCGGATACTCGATCAACGATACAGTGATCATCTTCGACCGTATCCGCGAGTACATTGGTCTATACCCAAAACGCAACCTTAAGGAGAATATCAACGGTGCGATCAACTCAACGATGGCTCGTACGATGAATACTTCGGGTACTACATTTATCACCCTACTTTCGATCTTTATCTTTGGTGGTGAGACAATCCGTGGATTCGTCTTTGCCCTTATCATCGGTATCATCGTAGGTACATACTCGTCGCTCTTCATCGCAACTCCAGTTGCTTACGACATGATGACAAAGGCTGACGCTAAGAAAAAATAGTTATTCAAGCTATATCATAATTAAAGCCCGACTGACAATCCGCGTCAGTCGGGCTTTTTTGTATCTGTATCAGACTCTACAACTTTTAGTTGTGTTGTGGGTGCTAGCTTTGGCAATCTCCCGACGATCAACCTTGAGAACTGTATCAATTCTAAAATTTCGGGCAATATCTACAAAGGTGCAACGCCTGCCCGCATAATAGTCGACGAGGCGACAGCCCAGAGCAGCGACATCGCCAAAAAACAGAAGGGATTTAAGGAGTAATTTCCACTTACCCCCAACCCTCAAAGTGTCCCCGAGATCTTTCCGCAGTATCTGCGCGAAGGATTTCGGGGGCTTCTTTTTTTTGTGAGTAAATTTGCCAAGAGTGTTATTGTGGTGTGTCAGCTATAGCTGTAGATTACAATAATTGAAAGTTTAATTTTTTAATTATTAGAACAAAACATGGCAAGTATTAAAGTGAAATTTAGGCCCTCTAAAGTAGCGGGTAAAGAGGGTGTTATTTACTATCAGATTATCTGCAATAGGGTACCTCGGCAGATTTTGTCGGAGTATAGAATCTACACTTCGGAGTGGGATGAAAAACGTGGTTGTATCACAATTTTGCAGCATGAAATAGAGCGGAGTAGGGTGCTGTTAAACATAAAAGAGTGCATCAAGATCGATGTTGGGCGCTTGAATAGTATCGTTGCAAGATTTGTTAGAGATGGGGTAGTGTTCTCGGCGGGCGACGTGGCGAATTTTTTTAGTCAGAAGTTTAAAGGGAAGACTCTTTATCCATTTACATTATCTGTAATATCTCGCCTCAGAGAGCTGAGCAAGCATAGGAGTGTCGAGACATACACCACCACGCTAAGGAGCTTTATGCGCTTTCGTGAGGGCAAGGATCTGTTGCTCGCAGATCTCACCTCGGATGTTATGATAAACTACGAGGTGTATCTAAGAGTTAGGGGTGTCTCGATGAATACTATCTCGTTCTATATGAGGATCCTAAGGGCTGTTTATAATCGGGCCGTAGACCAAGAATTCATTGAGCAAAAACGCCCTTTCCGAAAGGTATACACTGGCATAGGTAAAACCGTAAAGAGGGCATTGCCGCTAAAAAGTATCAAGCAAATTGATCTCTCGTCGATGCCCAAAATGGCCTATGCAAGAGATATATTCATGCTTAGCTTCTACACCCGCGGAATGTCGTTTGTCGACATGGCCTTTTTGCGCAAGAAAGATCTGCAAAATGGGGTTGTAACCTACCGTAGGCGCAAAACAGGACAGCGGCTAAGTATCAAATGGGAGGGGTGTATGCAGGCGATCGTCTCGCGGTATCCGCCTAACGACACGGAGTTCCTATTGCCGATTATCACAGACAATACTTTCGACGAAAGGGCAAGTTATCAGAGGGTGTTAGCAAAGATTAATTTTCAATTGAAGAAGCTCTCGACGCTGCTCTCGCTGCCAGCACCATTGACGATGTATGTGGCGCGCCACTCTTGGGCATCGGTTGCTAAGAGCAAAAATATTCCACTGTCGGTGATCTCCGAAGGGATGGGTCACGACAGCGAAACCACTACTCAAATATATCTTTCTTCGCTCGATACCGCGGTCGTCGATAAAGCAAATCGAATGATCTTGAAGCTTCTTCTCTAAGAAAATTTGCTGAATTTAGTGTTTTATATAGCATTTACGTCTCTTAGTAAGAGACATGACAATCTATTAGTAAGAGACAAGATCTTTAACAAATGTAGTCAAAAAACAGATTAATGCAAAATTTTTTAAACACTAATTCAAATATATCTTATAGCATCGATTTATTTTTTACATAGCATCGATTGTAATATATTGTTTATCAGCGCATTCACATAAGTTCATTTCTCTTACTAAGAGAAATGAACTTCTTACCTAGTGTGAATACACCCTCAATATCAGATAAATTAGATGAGTTTTAGGCTAAAAAATATGATTGCTAACACCATGAAGTGTCGCGTGACACTAGTGGTGCTAATGGTCGTATTTTGTGCCCAGGCGATGTATGCTCAGCAGGTCGAAGATAGCTTGGAGATCTACTTTAGGCAGGATGTTTCGATGGTGGAAGAAGACACTGGTGATAACAAAAAAAGTTTAGATAGATTATCAAAGCTCTTTGACAAAATAACGACAGATTCGCTCACGTCAATCGTGAGAATTGAGATCAATAGTTGGACTTCTCCCGAACCAGGAAAGGCTTACAACGATGCTTTGTCGCGCCGACGTAGCGACGCTATCAGAGATTATATTCTTGCTCGGTGGAGTGTTCCAGACTCCATATTAGTCGCAAAGGGCAATGGTGTTGCGTGGGATAAACTCCGCGCGATGGTTGCCGAGTCCGATATGCAATATCGCGACCAGGTGTTAGACGTTATCGACAACGTCCCCATTGAGACTTGGCGACGAGTAAAGCCAACTGATAGGTGGATGACACTTGTAGATAGTAGGCAAAAACGCCTAATGGACCTACAAGGTGGCAAGCCTTACAGGTATATGTACAACACTATGTTCCCTGCGCTCCGTTATGGATCGCAGGTATCTGTTTTTTATAGCCATCAAGAATCATTGAGTCAAAACAGGGTTGTAGAGAAGCTTTTGCCTCTGCCCGAGATCGAACTTCCACAGATTGTCACATACCAAGAGTCTCGCGAGCCAATCTTGGCTTTAAAGACAAATCTTTTGTACGATGTAGTGACAGTTGTCAACGTCGAAGCGGAGGTCCCCATCGGAGAAAAATACTCAATTGCTGCCGAATGGATATTCCCTTGGTGGGTGTCAAAGGACAACGGAACGGCGCTACAGCTGCTTTCGGGCTCCGTGGAGGGTAAGTATTGGTTTGGCGATAGGACGAACGTGCCAAAATTGACTGGTTGGTTCGGCGGTGTTTACGTTGGTGGCGGATTGTACGACTTCCAGTGGAAGGACAACGGCTACCAAGGTGAATTTTATATTGCGGCGGGTCTTAGCGCAGGTTATGCTCACACGATCAATCGCAGCGAGACTCTTAGGTTGGAATACTCGTTGGGCATGGGTTACCTCAACACCGACTATCGCTACTACGAAGGTCGTCAAAACAACGAATATCTCGTCTGGCAACACGATGGTCGATATAGGTGGATTGGCCCCACCAAGGCCAAGGTGTCGCTGGTGTGGATGCTCCACAGGAAGAAGGGAGGTGTGCGATGAGACGACTTCTACTCCTTCTGACGCTCTGCCTACTCTTTGTTGGGTGCCACCGTCGCGAACTTAGCTACTCGTATCTTCCCTCGGTCGAAGTTGTGGTGCGCACCGACTGGTCGTGCCTGAGTGAGGCCCCCTACGGAATGAGCGTTTACTGCTACCCCGACACTGGCGAGAGTCCTACGATCACGCAGACCAACAACATCGATAGCGTTGTGTTGTCGCTCCCTGTCGGTAGCTACAAGTTGCTGGTTTTCAACGAAAGTGTCAGCACCTTTACCTCGATCGCGTTCAGTGGAATGGATAACTACGAAACTGCCGAGGTCTATGCCGTTGCCACCGAGAGCAAATGGTACGTCTCTAAATCGGATGAGTCTTTGGTGAGCGACCCTGCTGAGCTCGCTGCTGCCACCTATCACGACTTGGTGGTCACCCAAGAGGAGGTCGACGAGGTGTTGGGGCTCCGAGATAAGGGGTTGTATGATGCAGCGCCCGCCTACAAATATGTCGACCTTACAACGGAGATGATCGTCAAGCGCACCAAGGTTCGGGTCTACGTAGATGGTATTCACAACCTGCTCTCCACGCGAGCCTCGATTTATGGTATGGCGACGGGTTACCACTTTGCGAACCAACAGAGCCACGAGAACTACGCCACCCACTTGCTGGAGAGTTGGAACACAGAGATTTACGACGATGCTACGCAGGGCGAAGTTTGGGTCATCTTCAACTGCTTTGGATTGCCCGAGACCTCGACCTACACCCGCTTCGACATGGCTTCGTGGGGCGGTATGCTCTACTTAGATGCTCTGCTGGTCGACAACTCCACGATCGAGAGTTTTGAATTCGAGCTAGCCGACAGAACTGTTGCCGAAGGCGAAGAGGATCAGACATCTAAGAACGACGACTCCGACGTGGACACCGATGTCGACGTGGACGTAGATGTCGACGTGGATGTCGATATTAATATCCACATCGGTTTCTCGCTCGACGATGGCGACGAGGGAATAACTCTCCCCGACGTTGAACCCGAAGATGGTAGCGGAAGTAGCGGATTTGATGCCACTGTTGAGGATTGGGGCGATGAAGAGATTCTTACTTTACCAATGTAAAGATTAAATACACAAGATAATACAAACAAACAAACAAACAAACAAACAAACAAACAATTAACTAATTAACATTAACTAAAAACATGAAAAGAATTTTATTAACTGCTGCTATAATCGCAGCAACGTTGAGCTCCTGCTCACAGAATGAGGTGATCACCTCGAATTTGGACAACCAAGCCATTGGTTTCGGCGTGTACACTGGCGCTAACACTAAGAGTGGCGAGGTGACTACTACAACTTTGGCTACCTATGGCTTTGGTGTATTTGGCTACTACGATGCTTTTGACACAGCTAGCCAAACAGCTGCCGACTTCAACGACGCCACTTCTACTCCAAACTTTATGTACAACCAAGTGGTCAATGGTGCTAATTCATCTGGTACTATAATCACTGACTACACTCAGACCGCTTCAACGTGGAACTACACCCCACTAAAGTATTGGCCAAACAACACCACCGATATGCTTACCTTCTTTGCTTACGGTCCACACTCGGATAATGTTTTGTCTACAGATTGTATTACATTCGCTCCCGTAACAGCAGGAACTTCTGATACTGATGCAAGTGGAACCAATTCAAAAACAGCTATGGTAGGTATCCCCGTGATCACCTACACCCTAGGTGCAGATGCTAGCTCGGTTGACTTTGTTGCTGCTGCGCCAGTGTACGAGCAGAAAAACGAGTCGAATTATAACGTAGACAATGGCACAATGTCATTTAACTTCGAGCACCTTTTGACCCGTGCTAAGTTCTCGGCTTATCTCGATGCTACGAGCCTTAATAGTGCATCGAGTGATACTGTGACTGATAAAGATGGTAGTGACTATGCTGCTGACGGCACTGGTGCCGCAGGTGACGGCGTTTACGACAACGTAGACCTCGTATACCACGACTCAACTCGTGTTTACGTAACTAAGCTTGTTATCCTTGGTGACCACAGCTCTTCTGCTAGTGGCAACACCATCACCACTTACTACGACAAAGCAGGTGCTGCAATTGAGCTTGAAAATGGTGGTTTCTACACATCTAACACATTTACCTATGTTGATGATGATAACACTTCTAGTATAGCATCTGGCTACACAATAGCTGTTGCAGGTATCGGTGGTTGGGCAGATAGCCCCACTGCAAGTGCTGACGACTATAGCTTGGAGGGCGTGATGGATATAACAACTACAGCGTGGGCAGATACTAGAAACAATGTAGCGTGCTCATTCACACCCAACGGTGTCGATGTCTACGACAAAAGTTATGAGGTAGATGGTTCTGCTGTTGGTGCAACAGAGCTATTTGCAACAAATACAGGTAGTGGCCAAGAGTACCTATTCTTGCTCCCACCAAATGGTTCAACTGGTATTGATGATAATTCTAAGGTTTACCTCTACATCGAGTACGATGTGGTAACTCTCGATCCAAACCTTGATAAGACTTATAGCCAAATCACTAACCGCGACGTTATCACTTTGCCTACAGGTTCTCTTAAACTTGGCTCGGCTTACAACTTTGTCCTTACAATCGGTATGGATGAGGTGAAAGTTGAGGCTACGGTTGAACCATGGAATACAGATGATGATTATCAAAGTGTTGTAACTCCATCGACTACAGCGTAATTTATTAGCTATACCCACAGGCCACAGGGGTTTGATCGCCCCTGAGGTCACAGAATTGATAAAACAATTACTGTGGTGCATTAACTCTAAATTCGTTATTCTAACCCAAGCCGTCATCCTAACCCCAAACCGTCATCCTGACCCCAAGCCGTCATCCTGACCCCAAGCCGTCATCCTGAACTTGATTCAGGATCTCGAAGAATAGAGGAAGAGATTGCGGATCAAGTCCGCAATGACGACAAAGGGAGTCCGCAATGACGACAAAAGATTGCGAGATTGCGGATCAAGTCCGCAATGACGACAAAGGGAGTCCGCAATGACGACAAGTGACCCCAAGTCGTCATCCTGACCCCAAGCCGTCATCCTGAACTTGATTCAGGATCTCGAAGAATAGAGGAAGAGATTGCGGATCAAGTCCGCAATGACGACAAAGGATTGCGAGATTGCGGATCAAGTCCGCAATGACGACAAAGGGAGTCCGCAATGACGACAAAGGATTGCGAGATTGCGGATCAAGTCCGCAATGACGACAAAGGGAGTCCGCAATGACGACAAGTGAACCCAAGCCGTCATCCTGACCCCAAGCCGTCATCCTGAACTTGATTCAGGATCTCGAAGAATAGAGGAAGAGATTGCGGATCAAGTCCGCAATGACGACAAAGGGAG
>JBCQWE010000031.1:0-28927 GCA_047172505.1 Rikenellaceae bacterium
TCCAAAGGGAAATAAACCTCGAACTCTTTGTGGTTGATTGTAATCTTTCCAGAACCTGGCTTCACGAATACGCGAGCCACAGCAGCCTTACGACGACCTACGGTGTTTACAACTTCCATAAATTTTTACTTAATCTCGTTTAACTTAATTTCCTTGGGGCTTTGACCAGCGTGAGGGTGCTCACTACCAGCATAAACTCTCAAGTTTCTCATCATGGCTGAACCAAGACGAGTTTTGGGCAACATACCCTTAATAGCCTTTTCAACAACGAATGTAGGCTTGCGTGCAAAGAAATCCGCTGGTGTAGCAAAACGCTGACCACCTGGATAACCAGTGTGACGAACATAGACCTTATCGGTCATCTTTTTACCTGTAAGCTTCACTTTTTCAGCGTTGATGATAACGACATAGTCGCCACAGTCAACGTGTGGAGTGTAGCTAGGCTTGTGCTTTCCGCGCAAGATCTTAGCGACCTGCGATGAAAGACGTCCCAATACCTCATCAGTTGCGTCGATAATAACCCATTCTTTGGTTACTGTCGCCTCAGAAGCTGAGATAGTTTTGTAGCTTAATGAATCCACTTTTTTACGTTTTTGTTAATACTTGTAATCCAACTCCCGCACTTCGCGGGCTCGCAAAGGTACGAAAAATATTATCATTTCACAAATAAGTCGACAAAATATTTAGGGAAAACGCACGAAAATAGTTTTTTTCCTCTTTTATACTTCGCTTGCTGCACTCCTTATTAGTTATTTGCTATCGTCTTGCTGAGACTCTCTGAGACTTTCTGAGATCCCTGTAACTCCCAAAAGCGCAAAAACTAATAACCCCATGCCGAAGGCATACCACCCGAACTCCCCTCCTACTAGCGAGGTGCCCGACCGCAGGGAGGAATAGCGCCGAGCGAGGAGGGGTCGGGGGTGGTGGTCGAACATAAACTACTTACTATTAGGTATTTATGTGATTAATCACTGCTGCTCGATATTGGGTTCAAACACCTTTTCGGTGTTTGAAAAAGTATAGTCTTTAATGCTTTGGTAAAGTTTACTTTATGCCAAAGCATTAAAGATTATACTCTTAGAGCAAAGCTCTAAGCCCAATAATCGCAAAAGAGTAAATTGTTTTTTTGCGTTTGCCCTAACAAAATATTTGTTTAAATGTTAATTTTGTGCAACTTGCTTAATCATTTTTATTACTTTTGTCGCGTGAAAAAGTTCATAGACATAGCTAACGATCTTCGACTTCGGCTCGCAGAGTTTGGCGACTCTGCGGAATCCAAAGCACTCATCGAGAGCGCCGTAGCTACAAATCAGTGGTTTACACCGCGCGAGGTTGGCCGCTCGGTGGAGGCTATCTGCACCCAGATGCTCGACACAGGCAAGCTCTCCGAGTGGCTCGCCCACTACCCCACGCTACCCGCCCAAAAAGCTCGCCGCGTAGCAATTATCATGGCAGGTAACATCCCCCTTGTTGGATTTTTCGACCTCCTCTGCGCGCTCGCCGCAGGGCATCAGGCGTGGATCAAGCCATCGAGCAAGGATCGAGTATTGATGGATTACATCTGCCAGACACTTCGCCAAATCGAACCAGGCATACCTATATATATATACGATGAGCAACTCTCATACGATGCAATAATTGCAACGGGAGGCGAGGCTGCGAACAAATACTTCGAACACAAATTCGCCAACACGAGAAGAATTTGTCGTGGCAACCGCCACTCGATAGCTGTTCTCGCGGGAGATGAGAACCTCGACGACATGCAACTTTTAGCCAAGGATATATATTCGTATTCGGGCCTGGGGTGTCGCAATGTCGCAATGATCTTTGCCCCCAAAGGATATAAAGTTCAACTTCCGCAAAAAAACGTAGGTGAAAAATATTATAATAACTACCTACAAAACAAGGCTTTGCACACAATGCACGGCGGTGATTTTATAGACACTGGCTCATCGATCCTACTGCGCTCACAACACCTACCCACTTCGCTAAGCACTATTTCGGTGTGGGAATACGATTCGCTCGAACAGGTCGAAAGGTGGATCAACGAGCACGACAATGAGCTGCAATGCGTAGTGAGTCACAGCATCGATCATCCTCGTCGCGTAGAGTTTGGCGCGGCACAACAACCCACCCTTTGGGACTATGCCGATGGGGTAGACACGATGCACTTCTTAGAATTTAAAAGTTAAAAAACAATGATAAAAAAGTTTTCAAATCTAGTGGTTTTCTCGCACACTATCTTCGCTATGCCATTCGCGCTTGTGGGGTTCACATACGCTCTCACCGCAACCGAGGCGCAATTTTCGGCAATATTGCTCCTCCAAGTTGTTGCCTGCATGATCTTTGCGCGCAACACGGCGATGGGCTTTAACCGTTGGGCCGACAGAGATATAGATGCCAAGAACGAGCGCACAGCATCGCGCGAGATCCCAGCAAACCGCATCTCACCACGATCGGCCCTTATATTTGTAATTACCAACGCCATGCTCTTTGTTGCAACCGCATGCACGATCAACCCGCTCTCGGCCTATCTCTCACCCGTGGCTCTCTTCGTTGTGATGTTCTATAGCTACTGCAAACGCTTCACTGCTGCTGCACATTTGGTTCTGGGGTTGGGCTTATCCATCGCACCCATTGGGGCCTACATCGCAGTTGCGGGTCAATTTGCTTTGGCTCCCTGCATTTTATCGCTCGTCGTTTTAACATGGTGTTCGGGCTTCGACATTATCTACGCGCTTCAAGATGCCGACTTCGACCGCAAGGAGGGTTTACACTCTATTCCTGCAAAGTTCTCGATTCGTGGAGCGCTCAATATCAGCATATTACTACACATCATCTCGGCCGCAGCACTTATATTTTTCGCATACCTTGCACCTCACTCTGCGTGGATAACAGCGGGCGTTGCCCTATTTATTGTCATTCTCACAGCAGAGCATTTTCTGGTAACCCCAACACGACAACGCAATATCGGTATCGCCTTCGGAACTCTCAATGGCTTAGCTAGTTTGACTTTAGCTATTATGGTGATTATCGGACTTTTAGTTTAAACCCACCGCACAGGATTTGATTTGAGCAACTAAAGCTTCGGCTTGGCGACACGAGACGTAGTAGCGATCGTCGTAGATGTCGACAATCTCAACTAAGTTTTGCCACTCTGTAGCGTAAAATCGAACCCTTTCGAGCGTGGCCAAATCGAGATAGTAGCCGTAATAACCAAAGAAACCTCGACTACCAAAAATGGGTATAATCCAACGGCACTCCTCTGCTTTGATTTGTCGCACCGAAACTATCTCCGAGGTTGCAATCTCGACAACCTCCAAGACACATTCGATTGTAACAACCTGAGAATCAACAACTATTTTTCGGGGAATAGATATTGCCATAAGGGCGACAAGCGCCAAAGAGAGCGAAATAAACCACGCCGAGAAGTAACCGCCGACATACATAGCCCAGATCAAGAGGCTCACGGCCAACATCACGACAAAGTATACGATTGTCGTGGTAACAGTTCTTCTGTCGCTATTATATCTATAAACTCTCTTGCTCATCTCTCTCATCTAAGATCATCTGCGCGTAGAGAAGATCCTCGTTGGTGGTGATTTTTATATTGCTTTTCTCCCCCTCGCACAACATAACACTCTCGCCTAGAGTCTCAACAAGCGAGGCATCGTCGGTGACAGAGGGAGTGTATTCTTGCCCATAAGCTCTACGCAGAAGAGCCGAGTCGAAGATTTGTGGAGTCTGCACAGCACGAAGCGTGGCGCGGTCAATGCTTTTTGAACTCTCTCCCTCCACCACTCTAATTGAATCACTTACAGCAATGACAGGGATAGCCGAACCGTAGCGCGAAGCACAATCTGCGCAGCGCTCAACCATCTCTTTGCTACAGAGCGGTCGCACACCATCGTGCACGGCGATCATGTCGACAACTTCGCTTATCGCCTCGACCCCTGCACGAACAGAGTGAAAACGCTCACTACCACCCGCTACAATCTTATGATCTGCCACTTCGAAACGCGAGGATAAGTTGCGCCAAAACTCGATGTGAGCCTCGGGTAAAACCACAACTATCTCGGCGGGTTGAAGTGCCGAAGCGAGGGCATTTATCGAGTGTACGAGCACAGGTGCTTGAGACAAAATGCGAAATTGCTTTGGGGTATTACCACCCATTCTTTCGCCTTTACCACCCGCTACTACGACAACTCCTATTTTTGGTTTTATTATGCAGTCCATATTAATTTCTTTCCAAATCCGAGCGTATTGTCGGTATATTTAATCATCTGAGGTTCAATCGCCCACAGCGTCAATTCGGCCAACGCTGCGTAGGGAAAACTCTTGATATACAACTTTTTATCTTCATCATCTGCCACCCAGACCACACCCGTTAGTTGGAGCCCTTGAACCTTTCCCACGATTTTTGTCTCCCAGACAATCGAAGCTGCAATTTGAGGGTTTACACTCATCTCGGCACCGTGGCGCGTAGAGGTGTCAGAGGTGAAAACAAACCTATTTCTCTTTGAGTCATAGGCATAAAAGGCGTTGGCACAATATGGCAAATCATCCATCGATGTTGCCAGGGTTAGGACGTGATGTCGCTTGATAAATTTTACAATTCTTGGATCCATACTACTTTGTCTGACTCACCGCAATAGAGTCTAATTGCATTAAAATATCCTCGGGTTTAATCTTGCCCTCTAACTCACCAATAATTTTAGCCTTGACAGTCTCGAAAGCTGCCTTATTCTCCTCTTTGATAGGCTCTTGCGGCTCTTGTGGAATCTTTAGTGGGTTGATTGGTGTGCTTCCCTTCCATACTCGATAGTCGAGGTGAGGACCTGTCGAGGCTCCAGTTGAACCCACATAACCTATGACCTGACCTTGCTTAACACGAGAGCCATTGGCGATACCTTTGGCGTAACCTTTTAAGTGTAGGTAACCCGTGGTCATATTGTTGGGGTGCTTGATTTTCAAGGTGTTACCACCTCCACCACCCCAACCTTTGAAGGTAACTACACCGTCGGCTACGGCATGCACTGGAGTGCCCGCGGGGGCTGCATAGTCGACTCCCGTGTGTGGTCGATAGACCTTATAGATTGGGTGTAGGCGAGCCGTGGTGTATCCCGAACTGATTCTGGTGTATTTGAGTGGGGCTTTGAGCATCTGTTTACGCAAGCTAGCTCCATCCTCTTCCCAATATTGCAATGTGCCATCTTGTATAAATGGAATTGCGTAATAAGTTTTGTCGGCGTGGCTGAATTTAGCGCCCCACACACGACCTATACCTACCGAGATGGTATCCTCGACAAATTTCTCGTCGTATATCACCGTGAAGTTATCGCCCTCTTGAATGGCAAAAAAGTCGACTGTCCACTGATAAATATCTTCGATCTCCGAAGCTAAGGCGTAAGGCAACTTGGCCTCCATTATAGCACCCCACATCGAACTTGTGATCACAGCACTTCTATTGTTGCGCTTGATTGTTGTGGGCTTAACGCCTTTGTATGCGTGAATTGAGTCTGATGCAAAGCTAAATACAACATAGTTGACGTTATCCTCTTCATAGACCAAATAGTCTAACTTCGAGGCTATGGAGTCGGGTCTCAGAAATGCCGCGTAGCGGTTTCCACCCTTGATCTTGTTAAGCGGAAATACACTTTTAGAAATTTTGTCGAGTTTGTCGATCTGGTATGCCGAGATCCCATAACCGTTGAGAATTTTACCCATTGTCTCGCCCGCTTTGATCTCCGATTTTTCGATCTCGTACCCATCTGAGAGGATACCGAAAAGCCTATTTTCTACTATTTCAGCCTCTTCTTCTTGCGCCGCCTGTGAGCTTGCGCCCGCACCGCAACTACTCAATAGTAGAAGCGCTAGCAGTGATGTTGTTATATATTTTATACCGTTATTCATCTTTTGTCGAAATGTATAATATTTACAAAAGTAATAAAAAAGTAGCAATAAATAGATAGCCTTGCAACAATTTATTAAACTTTTAATTGGCAAACGGCTCTTTATTTTGAGAGTTATAAAAAAATTCTTATCTTTGACATTAATTTTTTTAATTGAGCTTATGCCCAAATCATTCTCCGCAGCGATACTCGCATCTCTATATAAAGCCGCAATCAAGTTGCGGCATGCGTTCTATGATAAGGGGTTACTCAAAATTCACAAGTTCGACATCCCCATTATCTGCATAGGCAACATCACCGTTGGCGGAACTGGCAAAACGCCGATGACCGAACTTATTATATCGCATTTCTCACAGAGTCGCAAAGTTGCAGTTCTCTCGCGCGGCTACGGTCGCAAAACCAAGGGCTATATCGAGGTGCAACCGACATCGCACTATCGCGAAGTTGGCGACGAGCCACTTCAAATCAAACTTAAGTACCCCGAAGTGACTGTTATCGTGTGCGAGAAACGCGTGGAGGGCATTCGACTTATTCAAGCCAACCATCCCGAAGTAGAACTTATCATCATGGATGATGGTTTCCAACACCGCAGCGTCGAAGCTAAGGTGAATATAATCACTGTCGATGCCACTCGCCCAATACAAGATGACCTGATGATGCCCGTAGGTTCGCTCCGCGACGTTCCCGAGGCACTAACTCGTGCACACTATTTCATTGTGACCAAGTGCCCCGAATCGATGACCGCGATAGATCGCAGACTCATGCATAAGAACTTGATCCACTTTGCATATCAAAAGCTCTATTTTGCGCAATACATCACCTATCGCCCCGAACCTCTATTCCCTGGCCAGGAGCTCGGAGAAGTTGCCCCTGGAACTTCGGTGATTGCGGTATCAGGCTTAGGCAACCCTGGCCCCTTTCTCGATTCATTGAGCAGGTACTACAACCTTGTCGACCATATCAACTACAACGATCATCACGTCTACAAAATGCGAGATTTGAAACAGATGATCGAATTATTGGGCCAACATCCCGACTCGGTGATAGTAATCACAGAAAAAGATGCAGTAAAACTGCGCGTACCAAGCAAGGTGCCCGCCGAATTACGCCAAAGAATTTACTACGTACCTATCCAGGTTAACTTTTTAAACGAACCAATTACTAACTTCTTAAAACGATTAGACGATGATATTAGAGAAAATTAAACAGAGTGCAGAATACATCAATCAAAGATGTCAAAACTTCAACCCCGAAGTAGGTATAGTTTTAGGTACAGGCCTGGGTAACTTTGCCGACAACATCGAGGAAAAATACTCTATTGCATATAGTGAAATTCCAAATTTCCCCATCTCGACAGTCCAAGGCCACAAGGGTCGCATGATCTTTGGCATGGTCGGTGGCCGCAGAGTTGTTGCTATGCAGGGACGTTTCCACTACTACGAAGGTTATGGCATGGAGCAGGTGACTTTCCCTATTCGAGTAATGAAATTTTTGGGTATCAAAAACCTATTCGTGTCAAATGCTTCGGGAGGTATCAACACCTCGTTCCGCGTTGGCGATCTGATGGTTATCACCGACCATATCAACCTTATGCCCAACCCATTGGTAGGACCAAACATCGAAGAGTTGGGACCCCGCTTCCCCGACATGCACGACTGCTACAACCACGCTCTGATAGCTAAAGCGACAGCTATTGCCGAAGAGCGCAACATCAAGTTGCAATATGGCGTTTACGTAGGTGGCACAGGCCCAACTTTCGAAACCCAAGCCGAATATAAATACTTCAAGGCTATTGGTGGCGACACCGCAGGTATGTCTACCGTCCCCGAAGTGATCGTTGCACGCCACATGTCGATCCCCGTTTTTGGAGTCTCGGTGATCACCAATTGTGGCCTGAGCGATGAAATTGGCGACCACGAGGATGTTCAACGCCAAGGAGCTAAGGCTGCGGTGAAGATGACCACACTTTTTGTCGAACTCATTAAACAGCTCTAAAAATGATCAATAAAGTAATATTGGTGGGCAACGTAGGAGCCGACCCCGAAGTGAGAACAATCGAGAGTGGCGCTAAAGTAGCACGCATCAGAATGGTTACCACCGAACGCATATTCAACCGCCAAAGCAACGAGACCAAAGAGCACTCCGAATGGCACACTGTGATCATGTGGCGCGGCCTGGCCGATGTCGCCGATAAGTATGTTCGTAAAGGATCGCAGATCTATATCGAAGGTAACCTCCGCACCCGCGACTGGTTGGACAAAGAGAATGTAAAACATACCACAACAGAGGTAGTGGCATACGAACTAAAGCTACTAGGGCGCAGAGCAGACAACGCAACAGCAGCTCCCGCACCCGCCACAGCTGTAGCTGCGGCCCCCGCCACAGTCGAGACTCCTGCCGACGACCCCGACGATATGCCGTTCTAGATTCTTCGGGCTTCTCATTGTCTCCGACGGGCGGTGATAGCACCACCGCGGGTGCAGTTATTATTGCGCTATTGGGCCTAAAACCCAATATTGAGTCTCAGAAAAGTCTCAGGAATTCTCAGAAATTCTCAGAAAACCCCAATATAAAGCCACACACGCTCAGCAAACAAAGCACAAAAAAAGAGACCAATAAGTTGTTAACCTCAACTTATTGGTCTCTTTTCGTGTGAAAGGCACTCCTTACTTAGAAGCCTCAACAGAAGCTTTGCGGAATTCTTTCATCAACTTAGAAATTTCCAAAGCTGCTTTACGTGCGCGAGTTCCTGCTGCTTTGTTGCCTTTGGCTACTTGAGCCTCTGCGTTTGCCTTGAACTCATCAATTTGAATGTTGATTTGAGCTAGTAACTGTTCCATAATAAAATCGATTTTAAATTTGTAGTTAAATGAATTGTCTTATACAAAGATATATAAAAAATTTTAATTACAAATATTTTAGTAAAAAAATCACTCTTTTTGCTCATTTTTAGGGGTTAACGGTATGTTTTTTGCCAAAACATAGAAAAATTTAAACAGATTCTAAAAAGAAATGAGAAAATTAAAACTAATTATTTTGGTAACGTTTGCATTGATAGTCGCATCGTGCAAACACAAACAGGCCAAGGAGCAAGCCCCCGCTCTAAAAGTTGAAGTGATAGAGGCCACGACAGATTCACTATATAGCCGAATCAACATCGCAACGCAGGTGATGGGTTTCCAAAATGCCACTGTCCAACCGCGCATCAACGGTTTTTTGGTGGGAGTGCACTACCAAGGGGGCATGCCCGTAAGAAAGGGCGATCTGCTCTTCACCATCGACCCCGCGGAGTACTCCACCAGCCTCTATGCTGCGCGGGCTGCGATGGAGTCTGCACGAGCCGAAGAGATCTTGGCCCAACGCAATTATGAACGTGCCGAGCCCCTAGCTGCAATCGATGCGATCAGTAAGAGCGATTTGGATCAATATCGAGCAAGCTACAAGTCGGCTCTCGCCGCGACAAAGTCGGCCAAAGAAAATCTACGCAAGGCGCAACTCGAAATCGGCTATACCAAAATATATGCACCCATCGGTGGAATTGCGGCCAAAACCACAGCGAGCACAGGCGATTACATTGGCCCTGGGACGCTGCAAAGCGAGCTTACCACTATCTCACAAATGGATTACGTCACCGTGGAACTGCCAATTCCGACAGCTACATACCTGCGCTATGCCGAGAGGACACCCAGGGGATCTTACGACAACTCCACGCTACTCTCTCAGATCGTTATGACTCTGCCCGACTCCTCGACATACGCCTACGCAGGAGAGTATTATTACACTCTAAAAGACACCCCCTCGGCATCGTCGACCGTAGTGATTGTTGCAAAATTCCACAATCCAGAGTTCCTACTCAAAGAGGGTATGTTTGCGCGAATTAGGGCTAATATCGGCAAGCGCAAAGGGTGTATCACTCTCCCGAAGAGTGCCGTGGGTCAACTCCAAGGTATAAATTCGGTGTGGGTAATAGATGCCGACAGCACAGCACAGTGGCGAAAAGTAGAGTTAGGTACAAACTACGGCTCGTCGTGGGAGATCACAAAGGGAGTAGAAGTAGGTGAAAGTGTTGTAGTGGGTGGTGCAATCAAACTACACAATGGCGCGAAGGTAGATGCCACGAAGGTAAAACAGTAGATGTTATGGGTAAATTCTTTATTTCAAAACCAATATTTGCCATCTCGATGGCAATCGGCATGGTACTTTTGGGCATTGTTGCAATTCTCAACTTAGCCATCGAGCAGTACCCCGACATCACGCCTCCCGTTGTCGAGGTGACAGCAGAATATTATGGCGCCGATGCCGAGACTGTCAACAGCACAGTTGCCACACCCGTAGCTCAGGCGGTGATGGGCGTGAGCGACCTATTATATATGCAGACCACAAGTGCCAACGATGGCTCGATGACCTTGGAGGCGGTGTTCGAGATTGGATCCGACCCCGACATCGATGCAATTTTAACACAAAATAGGCTCTCGACCACCACCTCGTCGTTGCCCGAAAGTGTGACAGAGCAAGGTTTGGTGACGCAAAAGACCATGCCTAATTTCTTGATGGTCTATGCCCTTTATAGCGATGGTCGTTACGACGACGTTTTCCTAACAAACTACGCCTACATCAATCTACAAAATGAACTTTTGAAGATTAACGGAGTAAGCAAAGTCCAGATCATGGGTGCGGGCGAGTACGCCATGAGGGTCTGGTTAGACCCCACACGCTTGAAGTATTACAACATCTCAATCGCCGAGGTCGAGGCTGCAATCGAGGCGCAATCACAAATATATGCCGTAGGTAAGTTAGGCGGAGCACCCTCGCCAAAGGATAATGCTTTGACATACACCCTAACGCTCCCCGCGCAGATCGCTACCCCCGCGGAGTTTGGCCAAGTTATCTTGCGCACGAGCCCCGAGGGGCAAACGATTTTTCTAAAAGATGTCGCGAGGGTGGACCTAGGAAGCCAAGAGTACGATGTAATCTCGACTTTTGGCGTAAGCCCCGCATCGGTTTTGATGATCTATCAATCGCCTGGCAGCAACGCCATATCGGTGAGCAAAGAGGTCAAAGCAACATTTGCGAAGTTGACCGAAAAGCTCCCCGATGGCATTGCGTGTCGCGCTATCGTCGACTCCACCACCAGCGTAAAGGCGGGAATAAAGGATATATTCAAAACCTTGATCATCGCCCTGCTGCTCGTAATCGCTATAATCTACCTCTTTTTGCAGAGCTGGAGAGCAACACTTATTCCGCTTATTGCAATACCTGTTTCGCTCATTGGAGCATTTATCCTCTTTCCTGCGCTCGGCTTCACTATCAACATCATCTCGCTGCTGGGTCTTGTCTTAGCCATCGGATTGGTTGTCGACGATGCCATTGTTGTGGTCGAGGCAGTCGAAGTGAACCTCTCAAAGGGGATGAGCCCGAAGCAGGCTTCGGTAGAGGCAATGCGCAACGTCTCCTCGCCAATTATCGCAACCACCATTGTCCTTTTGGCCGTCTTTGTCCCAATATCGCTTATGGGTGGTGTCGCAGGTCTGCTCTACCAACAATTTGCCGCAATTATCTCGCTCTCGGTCTTGATCTCGGCGATCAACGCGTTGACTCTATCCCCCGCCCTGAGCTCCATCTTGCTACGCCCGCGCGACGAGCAACGCTCAGGTTTCTTTGGCTGGTTCAACCGAGGCTTCGAGAGTTTCTTATCTCGCTACACCAAGTGGGTTGGCACCCTCTCGAAACACCTGCTTCGCACCGCGCTCTTTGTAGGGTGCATCCTGGCGGCGATTGTTGTGATATGGAAGAAGCTACCCCAAGGATTCCTGCCCGAGGAAGATCAGGGCTACTTGATGGTGATGGTCGAGACCGCCCCCAACTCCTCGCTCGAAGTGACCACAAACTCCATGAAAAACATCGACGAGATCATAGCCTCGTTGCCCCAAGTCGAGCTAACCTCTTTTGCCGCAGGTTTCGACATGATTGCAGGTGTGGCAGCACCAAATTGCGGAGTTATATTTGTCAACCTGGTAGATTACTCGAAGCGTGCATTAACTGCTGCCCAGATCGCCGCGAAGCTCAACGAAGTGTTATACGTCGCGATCAACAACGCCGAGTGCTATGCTTTTATTCCACCTGCGATACCTGGTTTGGGTGTCACCTCGGGTGTAACGTTCCAGGTGCAAGACATCGAGGGTCGAGGCGAGGAGTATCTCTTCGCACAAACCGAAGAGATGATAAAATTATTGAGCCAAAGCGCATTGACAGAGAAAGTTACAACACAGTATAGCCACGGTATTGCCCAACGACAAATCGTTGTCGACAAGGAACATGCGCTTAATTTGGGTGTCGACATCGAGACCCTATACGACCAATTGGGAGCTTTATTTGGAGGCAGCTACATCAACCACTTCAATCGTTTTGGACGGTTATACGAGATCTACATCCAAGCCGAGGCGCAGTATAGGCTCGACGAGGCGGCGCTCGACAATTTCTACATCACCAACAGCCAAGGGGAGCAGATCCCAATAAGTGTTTTCGCTAGCATCGAGCAGAGGGAGGGCGTTGAATATGTCTCGCAATTCAACCTTTACCGCTCGATCGAGCTCACGGTGACACCCTCGAAAAAAACATCGTCGACCCAGGTGATGAAACTTATCACAGAGACAGCCAACAATTCGATGCCCTCCGACATTGGCATCGCGTGGAGCGGCATGTCGTTCCAAGAGAACCAAGCTTCGAAGGGGGCAAATCTTATCTACTTGGTGATTCTCGCCTTTGTATTTTTGGTCCTCTCGGCGCTCTATAATTCGTGGGGGCTCCCCATCTCGATTCTTATGGGCGTGCCGATAGCTGTTCTTGGGGCTTTGCTATTTGTCGGCGCAGCGCACCTTATCAATGCACTCTATGTCAACGATGTATATATGCAAATTTCGCTGATCATGCTTATCGCTCTAGCTGCCAAGAATGCTATTTTGGTGGTTGAATACGCCTCACGAAGTTTCTTTGAAGAGGGCAAAGATCTAGCGGCAGCCACTATCGAGGCGGCACAATTGCGCGTGCGACCTATCATCATGACCGCATCGGCCTTTATCTTGGGTGTCATGCCCCTGGTCTTTGCTTCGGGGGTCTACGCCACAGCCCGAAACATAATCGGTGTGGCGCTTGTCGGAGGCATGGGAGTGGCCACCCTGGTGGGCATATATCTCTACCCCACCCTATTTTATATGATAGCCAAAGTGGCAAATTTTGAAAAATTACGAGAGAAAAGGAGGGGCGAAAATGAAAAATAAAATTCTTTTACTCGGGCTCATCGCCTGCACAAGTTGTGCGCTGAGTCTACGCGAAGCGCATGTGGAGGTACCAACAGAGTATCTATACAGCGATGGTTTCAACACCAGTAACACGCAGTTGAGCGAGAGGTGGTGGGAGCAATTCGGTGACCCCACGCTCGATGAGCTCATCCTCTGTGCCCTGCGCGAGAATCGCAATTTGGCAGCTACGGCAGCAAGTGTCGAGGCCGCGCGCCACTATCTCAAAGTTGCACGCGCGGAGTTTCTGCCCTCGCTCTCGTTCGAGACCATAGCCTATCTGGTGCACGAAGAGACTATAACCGAGCAGGAGTATACCATAGCACCCACGTTGGAGTGGGAGATCTCGCTCTTCGGGGAGCTGCGCAACACGAAAAAGGCGGCAGCGGCAGCGCTATTCCTCCAAGAGTGGAACTTCCGCGGGGTGTGGCTCGCGCTCACGGCCGAGGTTGCAACATCGTACTTCACGCTTCTGCAATATCAACGCAGCCTCTACATCGCACAACGCAGCTACGAACTTCGATGCACCGCAACGAGTCTCGTCGAGGAGATGTATCGCTACGGCATGAGCAACGGCACCGAACTCATGCAGGCCAAAAGCTTGGTCTACGCCGCAAAGACCGAGGTGCAGAAGTATCAAAGGGCAGTAGCCACAACATCCCTTTCGCTCTCTACGCTCTTGGGGCAAGCGGCTCAGGCGGTGAATTGGGACAACGTGGGCGAGGCTCTAATCACCGACTTTTTGCCTTTCGAGATCCCTGTAGGGTTACCCTCGTCACTCTTAGAGCGTCGCCCAGACGTTATGAAGAGCTATTACACGATGGAGCAAGCGGCCGCTAAAGTTGGCATTAGTCGTGCTGCGCGCTACCCCTCGATCACATTGACTGGCAGCGGAGGAGTCTACGCCTCGTCACTCGAAGGACTCACGCAGGGCGATCCTTTGTTGTGGAGTGCCACGGGTGAGTTAATAGCCCCCATTTTTAGTTGGGGAGCTCTGCGCCGCAAGGAACTCATAGCACGCCAGGATTACGCAGCGAGCGTAGCGGAGTACGAGCAGTGCGTGCTCGAAGCGCTCGCCGATGTCGAAAAAGCACTGGTTACAATCGAGACCTACAGCGATCAAAGCGCAGCGACGGCAGCCCTAGTGTTGGCAAATAGCAAAATCGCCCAGAACAGCTCGGCGATGTACCGCAGCGGCTTGGGCGATTACCTAAGTGTGATTGATGCCGAGCGAGAATTATATTCGTCGCAAATCTCTTTAGTAGAGGTTGTAGCTCAACAATATATCAACTACATTACTCTCTTTAAGGCATTGGGTGGTGGCTGGTAGGGAAAAGTCGACTAATGAGTCAAAACTATAATATATTTCGTCATTGCGGACTTGATCCGCAATCTCTAAATCGCTTAATTATCAGACAATTATGAGATTGCGGATCAAGTCCGCAATGACGTGTATAGGTGAGACTTAACCTTGTTGGTTAATCACCCATATATATAATATAGGTATCTTCTACTACTCTGCGCTCTGCTCGTCGTAGTCCGAAACCAAGATACGACCGCAATACTCGCAAACGATAAGTTTCTTACCGTGGCGAATATCTACCTGGCGTTGTGGTGGGATACGGTTGAAACAACCACCACACGCATCGCGCTTAACGGTTACAACAGCTAGTCCGTTGCGAACATTACCGCGGATACGATCATAAGCCGAAAGCAAGCGCTCGTCGATCTTCACCTTAGCCACTACAGCTTTGGCTGTTAGCTCTGCTACTGCCCCAGCGGTCTCTGCTTCGATTCCTTCTAGCTCTTGTTTCTTAACTTTAAGATCCTCTTGGCGCTCGGTGATGTTTGCTGTAGCCTCGTCGAAAAGAATCTTCTTTGCTTTAAGTGTTACGGCATACTCCTTAAGATATTTCTCAGCAGCTTGAATCTCTAGCTCTTTGTACTCAATCTCTTTGGTAATTGCATCAAATTCGCGATTGTTTCGCACATTGTTGTGCTGCTCCTTGTAATTTGCGATGCTAATCTTAGCGCCATCGATCTCGCGACGACGTTGCTTTGTGAGTTGATTTACATCCTCAATCTCGGCGTTGATATTCTCAACACGAGTATTAAGGCCTGCAAGGCTATCCTCTAGGTCTTGAACTTCTAGTGGAAGTTCACCCTTAATCATGTTGATCTCATCGATCTGAGAATCAATCTTTTGAAGTTCATACAACGCAATGATCTTCTCTTGCATCGAATAATCCGCTTCAACTGCTTTCTTCTGTGTTGCCATACTTTATGTTATCTCTTTTACTATTAAATTATCTGTTACCAAAGCCCTGATAATAGACAGGGTTACAAGAGGCTTCACTCTTGCGAACTGCAAAGTTAAACATTTTTTTTGATAAAATGTCAAATAAAATGTCGATTGCGCAATATTCACTCTCAAAATGACCAATATCCACTATTGTGAACTCCGTACCAGGCTCCATAAAGTCGTTATATTTGAGATCGCCCGTGATGTAGAGGTCTGCGCCACAACCTTTAACTGCACCTATCAACGACCCTCCCGAACCTGTGCACACTGCAACACGCTCTATAGGGCGGTCCACAGGGCGAGAGTGGCGAACGGCCGAAAGGTTCAAACTCTCTGCCACGCGCTGCATATAGGCAGAAAAAGTTGTCGCCTCGCTCAGCGAACCCACAACGCCAAAGCCGACATTCTCAATTGGAGAGGTTGGCTCCAGCAACTCCAAATCGGCAACACCTAGCTTTTGAGCCAAGTGCCAACTCATGCCTCCTGGCGTGCTATCTAGGTTTGTGTGCGAGGCGTAAAGTGCAATATCGCAACGAATTGCCCGCTCGACACATCGTTCGACATAGTTCGACGAGTTGAAGCGTTTGAGTGCGTGAAACACAATTGGATGGTGCGTGATAATAAGGTTGGCACCCACCTCGATAGCCTCTTCGATAACCTCCTCGGTTACATCAACGGCCAACAAAACACCCCTCACCTCGCTTTCGCCACGCCCTACAATGAGCCCCGCGTTGTCGTAGGGCGCCTGATAGTTGAGCGGTGCAAACTCCTCGATAAGACACGTGAGATCTTTAATTGTTGTCATCTGCGCTAAAATAGGTTTTGTTCGTAGAATGCAAAAAGTTCTTTCTCCTTACTACTTTCGCCACTAAAAGATTTAGCTGCGGGAGTACTCTCTTGCGGTTCTCCAACTTGCGGGGTTGATTCTAAATCTACTTCATCGATTTTGATTGCGGGCTCCTCTACGCCGAAAGCTTCGACACCTACGAGCTCGACACTCTGATCTTGCCCCTCTTCTTGCGGCTCTGCCTCGTCGGCATCGCCATCCTCTTTGAGCACCTCGCGCACTTCGAGCAAGAGTGAACGCATGTTGAGGAGTCGATCCATTAGCTCGACCTCGCGACTCTCGGGCATTTTACCTCCTCGAAGGCTCTTTTTAGCCCCCTCCAAGGTCATACCTCGCTCTTTAACCAGGTGATATATCAACTTAAAGTTCTCAATATCTTTTGGCGTAAAGAGTCTATTCCCTTTTTTATTGCGCACGGGTTTAATCACACTAAAGTGCTTTTCCCAATAGCGAATAAGCGAGCTGTTCACATCGAACATCTCGGTCACCTCGCCCATTGTATAGAACATTTTTTTACTCTCCATAGTTTTATATCGATCTATTTTAGTATTCTCAATGAATTAGGATACATATTATTAACTCGCCCACCGATACGCTTCACAAAACCTATCGTATAGCCATTAGCTGCAACAACGTTGACACCTTGCTCGAAAAGTTCCGCCGCAAGCTCCTGTTTGCGAAGATACAACAAAATATCGGAATTCACAAGTTCCACTCTATTAACGCTCTCACAATTAAGATCATGAAACAGCGCGAGTGCTGCATCTGGTTTAAGTCTACCCTTAAATATCTGCCCCATGGCAACCCCCGAATAGATCGTAGTTAGCGACTCAGCTAAACTCTTTACCGCCTCGGCTTGTGCTCGGTAATATCCATATATCATGCTGTCGGCCACATTTACAAACGACATCAATTCGGGCTGCTGCACCCACTTCGACACCTCGACAAGCGATGCTCTATCGAGTGGCGCGAAGATCTTTTTCCGAGCTTTAGGTTGGTGCATCTTGCCTCCCGCATCGTAACTTTTGGTGGCTACAGCTACAAAAAGTCCTTCGCCTTCGACCAGATGAGGGAAAAATCTAAAAGTTTGAAACTCGCCAACACCTCCGCACACCACGCCCCACGCGGGGTCACATTCAACATTCTCGTAAGGAGCTATCTCATCGGTGTAATCGCGGGTAAAGCGTTCCAAGACCCCTTCGTTCTCTACCCTATTATATGTGCAGGTGCTGTAAATCAGCACTCCCCCTGGCTTTAGTGACTGCCACGCGCTATCCAAAATTTCGCTTTGCCGCTCGGCACACATCGCAACATTTGCGGGGCTCCACTCTTCGGTGGCACCCTCCATCTTGCGGAACATTCCCTCGCCCGAGCAGGGGGCATCGACCGCAACAACGTCGAACCACGACTCAAACTGCGAAAGGTGCTCGGGGCGATTATTGCACACCACCACATTGCCAAGACCCCACTTGCGAACGTTGTCGGCCAACACCGAAGCACGCGAGCGATTGATCTCATTGGCCACAACCAACCCTTCGAGCCCCACCAACGTAGAGTAAAGTGTCGATTTTCCGCCTGGCGCAGCACACATATCTAAAACGCGCAGCCCCTCGATATTGCGCCCCGTGAGAAGATGACCAACGAATTGCGAACTAGCCTCTTGGACGTAGTATGCACCTGCGTGGAAGTCGCTATCAAGCGTGAAAGATGGGCGCTCGGGGAGGTAGAAGCCATATTTGCTCCACCCCACAGCGCGCTCGGCGATAGGCTCGCGAACTTTGTAGGGGTTAAGGCGAATCGAAGTTGGCCCCTGAGTGGAGAGTGCAGCAAACAGAACTTCGGCTTGCTCCTGACCCAAATCACCTACGACTTGGTCTATAAATGGTTGTGGTAATGACATTCTTTTTTATTTCATAGAGTCAATCTTTGCACAGATTGATTCAAAAATTTCTGGATTTCCAACAAAGTCGTTATCATCCATATCGACAACTAGCAGGTTGCCGTTATAGATCTTCTCGATCCAGTTATTATATTTATCGTTAAGTTTCACCAGGTACTCCTCGTCGATATTTGCTTCGTAGTCGCGACCTCGCTTTTTGATCTGTTCCACAAGAGTAGAGACACTAGCTTTGAGGTAGATCAGAATGTCGGGCCGAGGCACAAAGCTCGAAAAGAGGTTAAAGGTTTTCATGTATGTCGAGAAGTCGCGCGACGACATGAGCCCCATCTGGTGGAGGTTGTCGGCAAAGATATGGGCATCCTCGTAGATGGTTCTATCTTGAATTAGGTAGGAGCCTCGCGTAACACTCTCGGTGTAAATATCTTTGGTCTGTTGGATACGGCTACTTAAAAAATAGATCTGCAGGTTGAACGACCAACGACTCATATCTTCGTAAAAATCACCGATATACGGATTATTCGGCTCCTCGAAGTAAGCTTGTGCATTATAACGTTTTGTCAACATCTCGGTCAGCGTGGTCTTACCACTACCGATATTTCCTGCAATTGCGATATACATAAATAACCTGAATTTTGGATAAGGAGAATTTATTGTTTACCTGCCAGTTTTATTAATTCTCCATATCTAAAACTCAGGTTATCGGCTTTTAAAAGCCGATTTATGTTCGATAACCCCCTCTATTTTTTAGTTTCACACTCAATCCAATTTATAACCTGTTCTATCACCTTACGATCGTTACTCAATCGCGGCAATTTATTTTTTCCATGGCAACGCATCCAACGCATGAAAGTTCCCAATTCAAAAATCTCGACTTCGGGCAGAGTCAAAGTCGACTGCCGTTTAGCATCGTAGTCGGAGTTCGTGCGGCGCATCTCCTCGTCGAGCCTTTCAACAAAGGCATCGATAGAGTGTGGCGGGCGAACAAATTCGAACAACCATTGGTGGCAGCCCTTCTGCCCCACATCCATAAAACGCGGAGCAACCATATATTCGCCCAACACAGCGCCGAAAGCTTCGCACGCCGCAACTACCGCCTTGTCTGTATTCTCCACAATCACCTCCTCACCAAAAGCGTTGATGTATTGACGTGTGCGACCCGCAAAACGAATACGATATGGGTCGAGCGATGTAAATTCGATGGTATCGCCAATCTCGTAACGCCACAATCCATTCGAGGCGGTAATGATCAAAGCGTAGACAACACCCAATTCAACGCCCTCCAAAGGTACGATCTCTTCTCCCGACCTAAATTCGTAGAAGGTATCGTAGTCGAGCATCAGCAACATATCGCCCGCCGTAAGGTCGTCGGCCGTAGCGAAGAACCCCTCCGAGGCGTTGTAAGTCTCCAAATAGTTGAGACCTCCGCCATCGATAGCAGCATACGCCTCGCGGTAAGGAGTCATCTCGACTCCACCGTGAATAAAAAGTTCCATATTGGGCCACACCTCGCGTATATTACTCTTGCCTGTATACTCCAACACGCGACACATCAAAGCCAAGTTCCACGATGGCACCCCCGCAAACGAGGTGATATTTTCCCCTACGCACTCCTTACATATACGCTCGCACTTCTCCTCGAAGTTCGAGAGCTGCGCGGTCTCTATACGTGGAGTTCTAAACCAACCGCTACCGATCGTGAATTTTTTAACTAGGATTCCCGACAGATCGCCGACCAAGTAGTGGTTCTCATTGCTCGCCGAGCCACCCAGAGTGAGTACTTTTCCGTCGAGCACGCGCGACTCGGGGCAGATCGTGTTGTAGATTGTCGCCACGTCACCCATGCCTCGCATGTGCATATTGGCAAAAGAGGCATCGGAGATGGGAATATATTTACTACGACTAGCCGTAGTGCCCGACGAACGCGCAAACATATTGATTCGACCAGCAGCGGCAACATCCCGCTCGCCCGCCAACATGCGTTCGATATAGGGTTTGAAACTCTCGTAATCGTAAAGAGGGATTCGCTTGGCGAATTGATCGTAGGTAAGGCCCTGAGAGATATTCGTCTCGGCTCCAAACTTTGTTCGCGCACCGCCCCTGAGCAACGAAGCAAAAACTTCGGCCTGCACCTCTAGTGGGTGACGGCGAAATCGCTCGATTGCTCTGCTGCGCTGCATCACAAAGGGCCTTATCAATGATCTTTTTAATCCCATCTACACTCCCCTAGTTAAAATAATTACCAATTTTACCTATCGATCGAGGCATGGCAAAAACCACAACTCTATCGTAAGGTGCTATAACTGTATTTCCTGTAGCGATAAAAACCTTGTCGCCACGAACCACACCTCCGATAATGGTGTCGTCGGGCAGCGCAAGTTCGCGAATCGGGCGTTTGGTGGCAGGTGAGTTTGGTTTGACGATAAACTCCAAAACCTCGGCATCACTACCTGTCAAACACTTGATTGCCTGCACATCGGTGGACATCGTAAAGCGGAAGATGTTCGATGCCGTAACCATCTTTTTGTTGATTATCGTGTCGATTCCGATACTATCTGCCAAGTTGATATAGTTGAGATTCTCCACCTCGGCAATAACTTTCTTCACGCCCATGCGCTTGGCGAGCATAGCGGCCAGGATATTGGTCTCGCTGCGACCTGTTACCGCAACAAAAGCATCCATATTTGCCAAACCCTCTTCGAGCATCACCTCGGTATTGCGACCATCCTCGTGAATTATCAAGGTTTTGTCGAGCTGTTCGGCCAAACGGTATGCCTTCTCGGCGTTGTAGTCGACCAATTTTATATTGACCTTGTCTTGAAGTTCGGCTGCAACACGTATACCGATGCGCGAACCTCCGAGGATCATCATATTTTTAATTTCGATATTACTCTTTCCCGAGAGCCCCATCAATTCGTTTATGGCGCTCTGACGCGTGATAACGTAGATCAAGTCGCCCTCCATGAATACCTCCTCCTTTTGTGGGATGATGGTGTCGCCACCTCGGTTGATCGCCACAGTGCGATACGAGAGCGGCGTGTCGTCGTCGGAGAAGCCCGACAGCTCGCGCCCAACGAGTGGTGAGGTGGCCTCGATCCTAAAGACAACCAACGAGAGCTTGCCGCTCGAAAAGTCGACATATTCTGTGATCGAGGTGTGACCCAAGAGGTTGATCACCTCGCGCGCTGCCACCTTTTCGGGGTAGAAAAGGTAGTCGATACCCATATTGATGAAGATCTCCTTGTTGTTGGGTTCGAGGTATTCGTTATTGTCGACACGAGCAATCGACTTCTTGACACCCAGCTGTTTGGCCAACACCGCAGCTACGATATTGTCATTCTCTTCGTGGTTCACGGCGATAAAAAGGTCACCCTTGCGGATTGCCGCCCTACGAAGGGTTGCAAACGTTGTTGAATCGCCCTCCACGGTGATAACATCGGCAAGGCTCGAAACTTCGACCAAGAGTTTTGGATCTCTATCTATCACGGTAATATCGTGACCGTTACCACTTAGCATAGTTGCCAAGTGACTACCCATCTCGCCCGCTCCTGCAATAACAATCCTCATAGTCTCTCTAAAATTTTGTAATTAGACAACAAATATATAAATTTGTAGCGTTAATTCAAAATAATAAAACTATTAACTTATGTCTAGCGCATTATTTATCTTTCTGGCCTCGATTGGTGCTGTCGCAATATTTGTTATTGGACTCTCTATAACTCTAGTTATCAAGGGTCACTTTGTCGATTCCGAGATCGCCACCAACAAAAACATGCAAAACCTCGGCATCCGCTGTGCTGTCCAAGAATCTCGCACCGACGAGCAGGGGGTGAGCTGCAACGACGTAGGTTGTAGCGGCAACTGCGCAGGATGCGAAATCGAAACTGAGAACTAAATCTATTTCAACGGTGAATCGGGCTCTTTGGCCATCGCGTTGTAGAACATCTTGTCGAGGAATTTAGGTAAAAATTTCTTCACTAGGTGTGTCGCTCTACCGTCGAACTCCATCAAACACAAACGTTTGCGCTTGGCCGTTGCTCGCATTATAATCTGGGCCACTTGCTCGGATGTCATCATCTTCTCCTCGGCACGAGGGGTCTCGCCCTGCGAGGTACCATCGGCCGTGAGAGCCGAGAAACGAACGTTCGAAGCGGTGAAACCTGGACATGCAATCATCACATGCAACCCCTTTTTCAGGTTCTCGATGCGGATGGTCTCCAAAAATCCAGTCATTGCATATTTCGATGCCGAGTAACCCGTGCGCGCAGGAAGTCCGTGCAGACCCGCCACCGACGACACTCCAACGATCGAACCGCGCGAGGCTTGAAGGTGTGGCAAAGCATACTTCACACAATTCACTGTACCCCAAAAGTTTACATCCATCAAGCGATGCAAAACATCGAGCTCAACATCGTCGAACAGAGCTCGCATCGAGAGCCCTGCATTACATATCAGCACATCGATTTTGCCATACGCAGCGACAGCCTTAGCGATCAATTTCTCGCAATCCTCTGCTGCTACAACATCGCACACCGAGTAGATAGCCTGGCCACCTGCCAACTCGATTTGAGCAACAATAGCTGCCAACTTCTCCTCTTGACGAGCCGCCAAAACCACCTTCGCTCCCGCAGCAGCATAAACGCATGCCAAAGCCTCGCCAATACCCGACGAAGCTCCAGTCACAACAACAACTTTTCCTTTTTGATTTTTCATATTTTATATCTCTATATTTCAATTTCTAATGTATCGTAGGCTAGTTCGACCCCACTCGGAAGCGAGCTATTGACACTCGCGTGCAGCCCTATATCGTGCGAGGCGTGCGTAAGGTAGGCGCGGTGTGGCGCAACCCGAGCGATAAGTTCGAGAGCCTGCCCAACGTTAAAGTGCGAGGGGTGCGACTCGTGGCGCAATGCATTGACAACCAACACCTCTACCCCACTGAGTTTCGCCTCTTCGGCGGCCTCAATTTCGCTAAAGTCGGTAAGGTACGCCACCTTGCCGAACCTAAATCCCGTCACCGAGAATCGCGCCGAGTGATGCCCCGTGATAGGGATGATCTCAACACCTTTAACCTCGAAGCTCTTCGCGGGGTCGAAAGCGACCAATTCAAGTTCGGGGACTCCACGATATTTATCAGCCGAGAAGGCATAATAGTAGTCATGTTTGATGCACTCCAAAGTGTGTGGCGCGCCATAAATATCTATCTTGCGAACTATGGGATAGTCTACAAAATTCAGCGCCCGCAGGTCGTCGATGCCGCCCGTATGATCTTTATGTTCGTGGGTTAGCAGCAAGGCATCGATCTGCCTTACCTTGGCACGAAGCATCTGTTGACGAAAGTCGGGGCCAGCATCGATCACAAAACGAAAATCATCGCCTTCGATCATCGCCGAGCAGCGCAAGCGCTTATCTCTAGGGTCATCCGACCTGCACACCTCACAGTTACAGCCAATTATGGGAACCCCTTGCGAGGTGCCACTACCTAAGATTGTCAACTTCATCCTCTACTTCATAATTTTAAAGACCGTCGCGGTGCGCGAAGTGTTATAGAGCTTGATGTAGTGGCTACCATCTTCACTATAAGAGAAGTGCTCCGCCCCAATTGGCGAACGTTCCAACCCGCCAAAGCGCTCTTGGTCGGTGGAAAGAATAGAGACATATTTACCTGCGCGTGGCACCTTAGCTATATAGTCGGGCACCGAAGCCGTTGGATGCCAATTAAATACAAACAACAGGTTGCGAAGCGTAAAGATCATAGTTTTGTTCTGCTCGTCCATCTGCTCGGAGTAAGGATAGCCCGCCGTGAGTAACTTAAAGCGTTTGACAAGCGACAACATCGCCCGATCAAAGGCTCCAAGTTGCGAATAACGCAAAAATCCATTTTTCGACAATGACCACAATCTTCGAGCATGGGCATAGCTCCAATTGTTCCCCTCGCGAGGGAAGTCGATCCATTCGGGGTGGCCAAATTCGTTACCCATAAAATTGAGGTAGGCGTCGCCTCCCGTGGTGATCGTCATAAGGCGGATCATCTTGTGAAGTGCAATTCCGCGATCCACTATAAGACTCTTTGAGTCACGATTCATCGAGAAGTACATCTCTTTGTCCATCAAACGAAAGGCTATGGTTTGGTCGCCCACCATCGCTTGGTCGTGCGATTCAGCGTAGGCGATTGTCTTTACACCAGGTAGGCGTGAGGTCATTATATTCCACATCTCGTAGATGTTCCACTCTTCGTCTTTTTGCTCCTTGAGCAGTTTAATCCAGAAGTCGGGGATAGCCATAGCTAGGCGATAGTCGAAACCAACACCACCATCCGAGAGGGGTGCGCACAGGCCAGGCATGCCGCTCACATCCTCGGCGATGGTGAGAGCTTTGGAATTGAACTCGTGCACCAATTTATTGGCTAGCGCGAGGTAAACAACGGCATCGCGGTCGACACCATCGTCGAAGAAACGTTCGCGGCAATCAAATTCAACATAACCGCGATGGTGGTAGAGCATCGAGCTCACACCGTCGAAGCGGTAGCCATCGAAGTGGAATTCGTCGAGCCAATATTTTATATTCGAGAGCAGGAAGTGTTGCACCTCGCTCTTGCCATAATCGAAGATCATCGAATCCCAATATTTCTGGTAACCAACATCACCCGCCTTGGAGTAGTGGTGGTCCGAACCATCGAGGGCATTGATTCCCTCGTTGAGATTCTTAACGTAGTGAGCGTGAACCACATCCATGATCACTGCGATACCCATCGAGTGGGCCCGCTTCACTAATTCTTTAAGCTCTTCGGGAGTTCCAAAGCGCGACGAGGGGGCAAAGAAGTTGGCCACATGGTAACCAAACGAGCCATAGTAGGGGTGTTCGGCAACCGCCATAAGTTGCACCGCATTGTAGCCGTCGGCCTTGATGCGAGGCAGCACCAACTCGGCAAATTGGAGGTACGAGCCAACGCCCTCTTCCTCTTGTGCCATTCCCACGTGTGCCTCATAGATGAGAAGTTGACCACTCTTAACGGGGGTGAAATTAGCATCATCGCCCCAATCGAATGGTTGTGGCAACCAAAACTGAGCCGTATAATTTTTTGTCGCATCGTCTTGCACAACACGCGTCGCATAGGCAGGGATGCGGTCGTGCCAACCGTTGTCGCCGTGGATATGGAGTTTGTACAATGAATTATGAGTCAGGCGAAAAGCGTACATCGCATCGGGCAGAAAGATAGACCACACACCCGAATTGTCGTGACTGAGTCGCAATTCGGTACGTCGCCAACTATTGAAGTCGCCAAAGATGTAGACATCCTTAGCCTCGGGCAGCCATTCGCGGAACCACCACCCCTGCATCATCTCGTCGCGCTGCCAACCGAAGTAGCGGTAACCGTTAGCATAGTCGACAATAGAGCCCGATCGAGCCTCGATCGATGAGAGGTGATCGAGGTAAAGTTTGTGACGAAGATTAATCTCTTCTTCTACTGGATGCAACCACTCATCTGACGCGACAAGAGGTAGTCTATTTTTCGTATTTTCCATAATTAGCACTATCTGATTTAACAAAAATACAAAAAAAAATGTTAAATTTGTCAAAAATATTTTTTTTAACCCAATAATAATTTTCTACTAATGCTAAAAGGACAACCTAAAGGACTCATTGCCGCAGCACTTACCAACATGGGTGAGCGTCTTGGATTCTACACATTGATGGCAGTACTTGTGCTATTTCTTCAATCTAAGTATGGATTAGATGGCACAATGTCGGGCATCATCTACTCTACATTCTACTTCTCGATCTACATTCTCTCAGTAGTGGGCGGTATCATCGCCGACAAAACAAAGAACTTCAAGGGGACAATTCTCGCAGGTCTGGCAATGATGGCCGTCGGCTACATCTTGATCTCGATGCCTACCCCCACCCCAGTTCCCGCCGCGAGCTACAACTTCTCTCTTTGGGTTATCACCTGCTCGGGACTTTTTGTAATTGCCCTCGGTAATGGATTGTTTAAAGGTAACCTCCAAGCTTTGGTGGGCAAGATGTACGACAACGCCCAATATGACTCGAAACGCGATTCGGGCTTCTCAATCTTCTACATGTTTATTAATATAGGTGCAATGATCGCCCCGTTGTTGGCTGTAGGAGTGAGAAACTGGTGGCTCAAAAGCAACGGTTTTACATACAACGCCTCGGCTCCAGCGTGGTGCCACAGCATTCTGTCGAATATGTTGGAGGGCGAGAACCTAAACCAAGCAACAGCCTACGCCTCGCAATTTGGCTACGGCGAGGGTCAGATGACCCAATTTGCCAACGACTACCTCAACGTATTCACTACGGGTTTCCACTACGCTTTCCTATTTGCTGTAGCTTCGGTTGCCATCTCGCTTACGATATTCCTAATCAACAAGAGCCAATTCCCTGGTAGCGAAAACGTTAAAGCGACAGCTCAGGTGAGCGACAAGCACCCCGAGATGTCGGCCAGCGAAGTTAAACAACGCATCTACGCACTTATGGCGGTCTTTGGCGTTGTGATCTTCTTCTGGTTCTCGTTCCACCAAAACGGATTGACTCTTACAATGTTTGCTAATCAGTTTACACAATTAGAGGGAATCAAACTCGACCTAGGCTTCACAACAATCGAGGGTGCCGAGCTCTTCCAATCGATCAATCCACTATGCGTAGTGTTGCTCACTCCTGTGATCATTGCCGTGTTCAATATCCTAAATATGAGCGCCCCTCGCAAGATTGCCGTAGGTATGGGTATCGCAGCGTGCGCTTTTGCGGTCATGGCTATAGGTTCTTATGTGGCCGACTTGCCATTGTGGTCTACCCTATTCGAAAAGGGAGTCAACCCCGAGACTGGTAAAGATGTCGTCAACACCATCAAGATCTTGCCCGAAGCTGCCAAAGTCACTCCATGGCTTTTGATTGGAACCTATATCATCTTGACCATCGCCGAGCTATTTATCTCGCCCCTAGGAATATCATTCGTGTCGAAAGTTGCACCACCACAATACCAAGGTTTGATGCAAAGCGGATGGTTAGCAGCAACGGCCTTGGGTAACCAGTTGCTTTTCATTGGCGCCATCCTCTACGAACATATCCCAATTTGGCTAACGTGGACAGTCTTTGTTATCGCTTGCCTTATCTCGATGTTCACCATGCTGTTTATGGTTAAGTGGCTCGAAAAGGTAACTCGATAAAAATCGACTAACAAGTAATGTAATATATAATATATCCGTCATTGCGGCCTACGAGCCGCAATCTCAAAAAACAGCTGACAACCAAGGCTGTAGAGATTGCGGCTCGTAGGCTGCAATGACGTGTGTAGGTGAAATAGAAACTTAAGAATCACACCCTATCTTCTCTATTACTCAAGTTTCGCAAGTAATCAAACATTTCACCCAAAGGTAAAAAAAGCAGCATAGGGATTTCCGTATCTCACGGAAAATGAGTATATTAGTAGTCGCAAAACAATCATAAACTCAGCCCTATGCCGCTACACAAAAGTACACAATTTCTATCAGAAATCGCAACGTTTTTCAAACAAAATGATGCCACACGTGCATTTTCAGCCCTCGCACAGCTCCTCTGCACCCTCCGAATGAGCGACAAAACCCTCTTCGGCACCACCACAAAACCCAATGCCAAGCACTCACTTTGCGAGATTTTGCAGACCCTGCTACTCTTCCCCTGTTGCGCCATCCGCAACCCATATCGCTACGACTCATCACCACTCTTCGCACGGGTAAACTACCACAAGGATGCGTTCTATCGATTTATGGAAAACGCCCAGATAGATTGGCGCAAAATCCTCTACCACCTCACGCTTCAACTATGGCGCAAGATTGAGGTTCGTAGCGACCATCGCAACACTGGTGAAGTATGTCTAATCGTCGATGACACAGACCAACCGAAACGAGGATTCTGCATCGAGAATATCGGACGAGTTCACTCTCACCTGGAGCATAAATCGATCCTCGGATTCAAAGCCCTCGTCGTTGCTATTACAGATGGAGCATCGCAGATGTTGCTCGACTTCGCCATGGTTAGCGAGAAGGGCAAGCGAGGCGACTATGGACTAAGTGAGAAGAAACGAGAGGCGAGATTTTCAAAACTCAGAGATGCAGAGTGTGCGTTAAACGAGAGAATAGAAGAGCTCTCGAAGAGTAAAATTGAGTTAATGAAATCTATGATCGCCAGAGCCATAAAACGAGGTGTTAAATTTCGTTACGTGCTGGCTGACAGCTGGTTTGCTTGTGCTGACATCATAAAATTCATCAAGCGTAGACACGTGAATTGTGACTATTTGGGGATGATTAAGATTGGCGAAAATGGTCGCACCAAGTATAGTTTTGAGGGTTGTGATATGACTGCGCCAGCGTTGATAAAGCTCCTATTGAAGCGAGGCGAGAAGAGGCGTAGTCGTAAGCTAAAATGCGATTATATCGAGGCAGAGGTTGAGTTTGCAGGTCATCAAGTGAAGCTATTTTTCGTGCGTCGCAGCAAGCGTGGTAAGTGGTGTGGGCTAATTACGACAGACCTAAAATTGGTATTTTTTGATGCGTATCGGATCTACTCACAGCGTTGGGCTATTGAGGTAATTTTCAAAGAGATGAAGGGATTGTTGGGGTTTGGCAAGTGTCAGGCTCGCAACTTTGCGTCGCAGATTGCGCACTCCTCGATGGT
>JBCQWE010000032.1:0-25775 GCA_047172505.1 Rikenellaceae bacterium
GAGATGTGCAAATTATAATTAACTTATTTTCAATAAATTACACATTTAAATTTATGGGTGTTTTGTGGGTCTGTGTGATTTTTTTCGTGCGTTTGCCCTGTCCAATAAAGTATATTTTTCTAACGATTCCGTAGGGCGAACTATTGTTGGTGCATATAACTTTTTTTGCGCTTTTGGGCCTTTGAGCTAAATGCTCAAAGTTTTCTGCTCGCCTAAGTTGGCTTCAAGCAAGCTTGCCCCCAACTTAGACGAACATAAAATAATCAAGCACCTGCGGCACTTGACCCAAAAGCGAATTACAGAGGTCTCAGTAGTCTCAGTAAATCTCAGTCTCAGTAAACCAAACGAGAACTACCTAATAATAAGGTGTTTATGTTCGACCACCACCCCCGTCCCCTCCTCGTCGGCAGCTATTCCGAGCCCCATGGGCTCGGGCACCTCCTTTGTAGGAGGGGTGTTCTGGCGGTATGCCTTCGGCATGAATAACAAACCCCGAAAACTCACTTCTCTTCATAAGAGACAGGGAAAAACCCTAAGATTTAAAAAAAAATCGTATCTTTGGAAATAAACTTCCCGAAGATATGAATCAAATTGACCAACCGAGTGTTGCGCAACACCACTACATGCGCCACCGTATACACAAGATCCTGCTTGTTTGTTGCAGCTACGACGGCTACATCTTGGAGGAGGATGGGCGCATCGAAGCGCAGATAAATCGCGAATACAACGACCTGAACCTATCGAATCCACCCTCTTTCACGCGCGTTAGCTCTACGGCCGAAGCGCTCGAATTGCTTCGCACAGACTCGTCGTTCGACTTTATCATCACGATGTACAACATTGGCGAGCCCGACGTTTTCACCTTTGCGCGACTTGTCAAGGAGATCTATCCCTCGCTGCCCATCACGCTTCTGAGCAGCTTCTCGCGCGACATCTATTCACGGATTTTCGACCAGGACACATCGGGCATCGACTCGATCTTTTGCTGGATGGGCAATGCCGACCTTATCATTGCGATCATAAAGTTGGTGGAGGATAGCCTCAATGCACGCGACGATATTCACGATGGCCATGTGCAGGCAATTCTTTTGGTGGAGGATTCGATCCGCTTCTATTCGACCTATCTCCCTGAGCTATACCGCGTTATATTGAAACAGTCGACAGAATTTATGCGCGACAGCTACAACGAGCAGCAACATATCTTGCGCAAACGGGCGCGGCCAAAGATCTTGATGGCGACCAATTATTCCGATGCTTTGGCGCTCTACGAGCAATACAAAAAGAATCTATTGGGAGTGATTTCCGACGTGGGCTTTGTATTGAACGAGGGCGACGACCCTTCGACCGAGAAGTTCGACGCGGGAATCGACCTTTGCCGTATCATCAAGAAAGACAACCCTTTAATGCCAGTTTTGATGCAATCCTCGCAGGCGGAATTTGCCGAGCAGGCGCACCAACTTGGGGCGGGCTTCGTCTCGAAGCAGTCGAAGCAACTTGTGGCGCAAATCACAAAATACATAGAGCAGGAGTTTGCCTTCGGCCGTTTGACATTCACCGACCCCGACAGTGGCGAGGTGTTCGGGTATGCCTACGATCTGGTTGATATGCAGGAGCTTATCGCCAAGATTCCCGACAACGCCTTTAAATATCACACCTCACAGAACCACCTTTCGAAGTGGCTCTACGCCAGGGGTTTATTTCCGCTAGCCTCGGCAATACGCAGCATTAAAAAGGGCGATTACGACTCTGTGGAGACTCACCGCCAAGGTGTTGTGGCGATGATCAACGACTACCGCACGCTCTTGGGTCAGGGGCTTATTGCATCGTTCGACAACGCGACCTACAGCGACGTGGTGGCATTTGCGCGCATTGGCTCGGGATCGATCGGCGGCAAGGCGCGAGGTTTGGCATTTATGAATAGCTCGATCATTGAGAATCAGATATATAACAAGTACAAAGGGGTGCGCATAATGATCCCCCGCACCGTGGTTATCGCAACCGATTATTTCGACGAATTTATCAAGCTCAACGGCTTGGAGAACATCGTAACGTCGAATTTGAGCGACGAGATAATCCTCTCGGAATTTATCGACTCGACACTGCCCCACTCGCTGCGCAAGAGTCTGAAAAGTTACATCCGAACGGTAAGTTCACCTCTTGCGATACGCTCCTCGTCGAAGTTGGAGGATTCTTACTATCAGCCTTTTGCGGGGATTTATTCGACATACATGATCCCCTATACCCCCAACGAGGACCAGATGTTGCGCATGGTTATAAAGGCCGTGAAGAGCGTCTACGCCTCGGTCTACTTCGCCGCATCGAAGGCATATATCAGCACCTCGCAAAACATGCTCTCGGAAGAGAAAATGGCGGTTATAATCCAACAAGTTTGCGGCTCGGAGCAAGAGAATCTTTTCTTGCCAACTCTCTCGGGCGTAGCACGTTCGATCAACTGCTACCCTATCGATGAGCAGCGCGCCGAGGAGGGCATTTGCAACGTGGCGATGGGGCTCGGCAAGCTTGTCGTCGATGGCGGAAAGAGCCTTCGCTTCTCGCCAAGTTACCCCAAAAAGGTGCTCCAAACATCGACCGATGCCTTGGCTCTGAGTCAAACTCAAACCGAGGTGTTAGCGCTCAACCTGGCACCCGAAGAGTTCAAGACATCGATCCACGATGATGTTAATATTGAGCGACTTAACCTGCGACAGATAGCCTCCTTGCGCCAAAGTCGCTACGTCTGCTCGTCACTCGATCGCGACTCTGGCAGGTTGAGCGAGTCGCCACTGAGCAAGGGTCGCAAAGTGATCACATTCAACTCAATACTCAAATACGACAGCTTCCCACTGCCCGAGATCATCCGCGATATTCTACACATTGGTCGCGAGGAGATGCGCTGCCCCGTGGAGATCGAATTCGCTGTAAATATGGATGTTGCACCCTCCTCGCCGCAACTTTTCAACCTCTTGCAGATACGGCCAATTATCGATTACAACGAAAATCGCTGGATCGATTGGGAGACTATCGAGCATCGCAACCCCATTCTCTACGCCGAAAATGTCTTGGGCGTAGGGCAGATGGATGGCATACGTGAGATCGTATACGTTAAGCGTGAGGCCTTTAGCTCGCTCGTAACCGAGCAGATCGCCGCCGAGATCTTAGAACTAAACCGCACAATGAGCTGCGAGGGGCGCACCTATATTTTGATCGGCATGGGGCGCTGGGGCTCGTCGGATCCCTTCTTGGGGGTCCCTGTCAAGTGGTCGCACATATCCGAAGCTAAGGTTATTGTGGAGGTGGCTATCGATGGCTTCGACATCGAACCTAGCCAAGGCACCCACTTCTTCCAAAATGTCACCTCGCTGGGGGTGGGATACATCACCATGGATTGCCGCAAGGGAAACGATATTTTGGACCTCGAACGCCTCGACGCGATGGAGTGCAGCTACGAGGGCACCTACCTGCGCCGCGTTACATTCGACTCAGCACTAGAGGTTTATGTCGACGGAATCGCAAATAAAGCGATTATTCAGAACGCCAAGGCGGGCGAATAGAATTGTAGTTTCTCACTGTCTTTATCTTTTTCCGTCTGGTCGAGCTGATCGTAGGGGACAAACAGGGTGTGGTGCTGGAACTTATCCATGCGCACCTCGCCCTCCTTGGGTCGAATTTGTCGCCATCCCGACACTGTGCGCTCCGCCATCCAACGGCGGTGCTCGGTCTCCGCTAGAGGTTCCAGGAGCTTAGAATCCAGATCGGCAAGGTGCTCCACGCGCGTTACACCAAGGGCCGCAAGTGCCTTAATATAAGAGGCAAAGGCATCGACCTGGTAGCGGTTCGACCATCGCATATTCTCCGAAAGTTCGATCCAGTCGGCCTTGGCAGCAGCCAAATCGAGGTCGACCTCGCCCGCCAGGTAGAGCGGCAAGAGTTGCTTGCTTTCGATCAGCAGGTTGTAGTTGTGGTTGATATACATCGGCAGGTCGTCGTTGAAGAGTTGTTGCGAGACTCCATCGGTCAACATTCCGAAGATCTTCACGTTCTTGAATCTGTCGTTATCCTTGTCTAAGATCTCGCCTAGGCCGTGCTGTAACTCTTGGCGTATCAAGATATTAGTGCGCATATTATTTGCCGTGATATTCTTTTTATCGCCCTCGATCCTCTCGGGCAAGAAGTAGCACGACTCGGGAAGGCTCAAACCTGTCGAGAGGCTCAAATCGGGGTCGTTGAGACAGATCGCCACGGTGAGAAGTGCCGAACTATCGCGCGCCGCACTATCGATTAGCGCCTCCACCCGCGCATCCTCAACGTGAGCGCCGATGTACTCGATCTCGATGTCGGTGATCTGCTCTTCGAGAGCGGGATATTGCGACTTGAACGAGGCAAGTTGCTCGTCGAGATCTTTATCTACAACGGTGATCTTAGTGCACGTTGCGGGGTTGGCAGCATCGTAGTTGGCGTAGTGACACAATCGCAAAGCTTCGAGAAACATCGCTCGGCCCATGCGGTGGAAACCCACGATCACCAGGTGCACATGCTTATCGCCCTCCATCTGCTCGAAATCCAAGGGCTTATACTTCGTGGCATCGGCATAGGTGCTCCACACCAATCTCGCCCAATTTTCGTAGAAGTTAAAGGGGCGGAAGTAGATGTTCGCCGCACTCTGCGCCGCGCTCCCTTTGGGGGTGATATACTCTTTGGGGATCACCAACTTCTTGATGTTGCTGTACGAGGGCAACAGGTCGAATTGCACGTTGACCTGCAATGGCTCGCGCTCACCTCTAAGGTTCGAGATGTGGTTTATACAGGCCAGATTCTTCGAATCGCGACCATACTCGCCATCGTCGCCCAAAATGTAGAGGCTGCTAGCCGTTGCAATATTCAGGCGCGAGAGATGTTCTTCGGACTCGATGCTGCCCGCATAGAAAAGCACCAACTGCTCGGCACCTTTGGGTAGTTGCGAATAGATCTGCACCCGCACCATCTCGACATCTTTGTTGGTGAAAACCACCATCTGGGGTATCGACCGAAGCATCTTGAGGCGCGGGAAGAATTTCGCGATGGTAGAATCGTATTTATGCTCTTCTAAGATGTTATTTATCAGACATGTAGTCATCTCGCTATAGCCAATAATCACAATGTGGTCGTTAAGGCTTTTGTAGGTCACCAATCCTCGCTCGATGTTGCTCACGCGGCGCTCGATGGTGTTCGAGAGAGCCGAAATCAACATGCCATTGAGGAAGATCATACCGAAGAAGCTGATCACAAAGGTGAATATCTGCGCCCAGAGCGACTGCCCCTGCTCCATACTTTGGTTGCCCTGGTCGAGAAAATGATAGATCACACCCTGGATCTTGGTAGGAGTGTCGGAGCTACCAAAAACCTCGACATTGCAGGTGATTGCCACAGCCGAAAAAATCGAAATAAGAACAACAACAAAGAGTGTCAACCACCCAATCTGCGCCTTAGTTCCGCCCGCAATAGCGCTATCGATACGCTCGGAGATTATGCGTAGGAGTTGTTTCATGGTTTGAATTGGTTTATATGTAATACTGTATTTGTATAAGGGGAGTAGTACTGATGCGTTAAACTAAAGTCGTCATTCTGAACTTGATTCAGAATCTCAAATTGTCGCTAATTATCAGAGTGTTAGAGATTGCGGATCAAGTCCGCAATGACGTGCTAAATAAAATTTAAATTCAAATCGCTTGTTTAAATATTATATACAAATAGTTATATATTAATTAGTTACAAAAAAAATCAAAAGTCAACGCATCACTAGTATAAGGGGAGTTCTAATTATCCAAACACACGTTACCTTGTTTATCCACATATCCAGCCTCTGTGATACCCATAAAGTATGCAACGCCAGAAAAGAATGCTGATACAATTACACAATCGAGATTAATTGGGATGACTATTTTATTATACTTATCAATATATCCGAATTTACCTCCTCGTTTTACTGCTACTAGACCTTCTCTGAAAAATCCAACAGAATCGTAATCAAAAGGTATAATTACCTCTCCTTGTTTATTTATTGCCCCCGACTTTTCATTTAAGCTCACCGAAGCTAATCCATCCCCAAATATTCCTGCTTTTTCGTATATGAATGGAATCTTAACATTACCCGCACTATCGACATATCCGAATTTACCATTTAATTTTAGGGCAGCCAAACCATCATTAAGACCACCACCGATCGCATCTTCGTATTTAAAAGGAATAACAACCTGCCCAAGCTTGTTGATAAATCCAAATTTATTATCCTTGAGAACCAATACTACCCCATCTTTAAAGTCTGCATTTTTACCACGATTATCATATATCAAGGGAATGACTGTTTTTCCTAAATTGTCGATGAATCCCATCTTGTCGTTGATAATTACAGCAGCTAGGCCTTCACTAAATACTCCGACTCCATCATAAATTATAGGTATCACAACCTCTCCTAACCGATTGATAAAGCCATACTTCTTATCTCTACCAACACATGCTAACCCATTGTTAAAAACAGTTATTCCATTATAGGAATCGTCATAAATAAAAGGAATTTGCACCTCCCCAAATTTATTTATAAATCCAACCTTTCCATTTAATTTTACAGCTGCTAGATCCTGACTAAATAACTCTGCTTTGTCATAGATACATGGTATTACAATATTACCATATTTGTTTATAAATCCATATTTACCAGATTGCCTTACTGGGGCTAAACCACAACTAAAAGATTTTGTAGAAGTATATTTGGGAGCTGCGATAATAATATTTCTAAACCTAAAACCTATTTTGCCATTTTCAATAAATCGCTCAATATCTGTATCTGGAATAGACGCTAGTTCTTTTTCTCGAAGTTCTATCTTCTTAGATTCGTCAGAAGAAAATTCCGTAATTTGATAAAGATATTCTATAAAAACATGTTGAAATAATTTACTTGTGAACTTTATTTTGTGGAGACCTTGCTGCAAAATAATATTTGTAAATACCCCACACTGCGCATCTATATAATAATTACCATCAACACTAACAACACAATCAGAGTCTGACTTAATCTTTAACACAAAGGTTCGCGCATCTTCGACCCTCTGATCTTCAATTATAACAGGTGATGAGGGAGTGCTAATTTTACTGCATTGCACGCCAATAATGGGACATATATTATCAACCAATAACTTAAATTCATCCTCAGCATTTGGATGTGCATCGATCCAGTGTCGCTGATTCAACATCAATTTCATTGCTCCTTTGAGTGGTGTTTGATCTATTCGATATGGGATGATATGTTTTCCCTCGGTGAATGCCAAATTCAACTCCCCCTTAACCCAAGGCGATATTGCAGCTGGTTCAGAATAGAGAAGCAAGAATATTTTACACTCCGAGATTGCCACATCGATAACATCGCCATAATCAGCTCCTGCAGGAATGTTGCGCGGGGCCATCCAGCAGCGAATATTATTACTCTCCAATACATGACATATCGCCAATGCCGTTCCTATATCCTTACTCGAATAACTTATAAACACATCATATTTCATAATCGCTCTATTTTTATCAATTTCTGCTTAACTAGTTATGTACTATTTTATTTCATTCGTCATTGCGGACTTGATCCGCAATCTCTTCCCCTTTCGTCATTGCGGACTTGATCCGCAATCTCTTCCCCTTTCGTCATTGCGGACTTGATCCGCAATCTCTTCCTTTTAGCCTTTCTTCGAGATCCTGAATCAAGTTCAGGATGACGACTTGGGTTCAGGATGACGACTTGGGTTCAGGATGACGACTTGGGTTTAACGCATCTACACTAATTTCTGCTCATCTGCACTAATTTCTATTTATCTACACTAATTCCTGCTTAACTAAAGTTTGCAAATTCACGATATTGTCGTAGTCGTAGCCTTGGTAGGTGCCGACACCTTGACCCACGAATGTGTCGATCTGGGGGAGCTGCTCCCAATCCACTAGGCAGCAGTGGAGTTCGCGGTGGTGATCTTGGCCGCTCTGGTGGTTTGGGGGAATCTGCGCAAGGGGCCAAAGTTGCCAACCGCGGGTGAAGTAGGCGGCGTTCCAACGCAGGTGCTCGGTGCGGGCTAGGTTCTCGAAGCGTGTGGGGTTTTGCGCAAGCCACGCCCTAAACTCATCTTCGGAGCCCAGGCGCGCGAAATCTTCGGCTGTTAGGCCCAGCAGGCGCAGTTTGGTGTAGGCGTGGAGCGCCACCGAGATATTGCTCTCCTTTTTGATGTATTCCAACCCGCGCCATTCGGGCTTCGAGGGGTTGTGGCGGCGGTAGTATTCGTTGATGCGGCGCGCGCCGAGCGAGATTGCCCCCTTGACGACATTCTCCTCGGTGAAGATGGTCGATTGCTGCCCAATGCAGTTTATCGCGCTTAGCTCCTGCGAGGTGTGGATGTAGTTGTAAGTCTCGTCGGAGTTGACCACCGCCAAGATCTGCACCTGCTCGCGATCGAGTTGCAGCAACATGCGGTGGATTTCGATAGCAGTTTGGATGTTGAGCGAATCGTTACCCAGCGCCACGACGATCTGTTTGAGGGTTGCCACCTCCGCTTTCAGGAGCTTAAAGAATTGGGGCTCACCGACATGCGACTGCACAAAGTTGAGGTTGTAATTCTCCTCCAGAGCGGGGTATAGCGCCGCGAAGCTACCTCGTTTCTGCTCCACATTTTTATCTACGATCGTAGCCTTGAACTCCGAACCCACGAATTGCCCAAATTCAATCATCTTGCGAAGTATGGCGCGCCCCTTGCGGTCGAAACCCACGATCATCACTTGGTAATCCTCGGTGGCGCAACCCTTCGTCGTGTCGAGCTTCACGCAATCCACTGGCGCGTAATCCTCGACTACTTGGTAGGCTATAAGCTCGGCATCGGAGAAGATCGTATACTCGACCTTGCTGCAACTCGTGCGCGCTTGCTCCTCGAACGAGGCACGTATATCGTTGGAGTAGAAGCGGATATAGAGGTGTACATTTTGCTGGATTGCCTCCTGCGAGAGCCGATTAATCGAATTGCTTAACTCAATCACATCGGCCACGTTGCGCTCCTCCTCGTCGGAGATGAAGAAGATGTGGCTGCGACTGCGGGCCATGTGCCACCTTATGAGCGACACTTCGAGCGGGTTTTTGTTGGGTGTCTCGATGTAGATTCCACCCATCGCCTCGACTCTATTAAAGAGCGCGCTGTCGCCCTTTTCGGCCATCGGGCGCAGGAAGATCACCATCGCCCTGGGTTTGTCGTGGCGGATGTCGCGCGCCAAGTGCAGCGACTCCTCATTGGCATTGGTGAAGATGTAACTCTCGGCGTTGAGCTTCGCGAGGAGCTTCATCCAACCGTAGGTCCTGCGAGCAAAGAGCGAAATGGCCGACAACACAAAAAGCACAACGGCCAAGATGTTGACCGCCACAAACGACCAATAATAGACGGGGCTCTGCATGGCTAGCTCGATACCTTTGTAGTCGACCATCAGCACGAAGATGCGCGCGGTGAACTGCGCCGCACGCAACATGGTGATGATCACCCCCTCGCCCGCGATAAGTGGCGCTTGGGAATAGCCAATATAGTAGAGCACAAAAACCCCCACTACAACAATGGGAGCCAAGATGTTACGCACCTGCGCCACGGTGACTTTGCTCTTAGAGATGATGAGCGTTAGCGCAATGATGAGCGCCAGCAATATCACAATTGGTTGCATATCTTAAAATTCTTTGAAACAAATAGATATGCAAAGATAGCAAAAAAAGCGTTTCGATACCACATAAGGGCAAAATAAGGTAGGGCAAACGGGTGAAAAAAAGTTTTTCCCCTCTTTTACACTTCGCTTACTGCACACCTTATTAGTTTTTTTTGCTATCATCTTGCTGAGACTCTCTGAGACTCTCTGTGTCCTCTGTAATTCCCAATAATCGCAAAGAGTAAATTGTTTTTCGTACGTTTGCCTTGAAGAAAAAATTAAACATTTAATACACTTTTAAGTATTTTTAACTATCTTTGCGGTGATTTAGCGTTTGCACAACTTAAAACGCATATTTATTAACGAATAACACACTACGATGGACGATGGCTATGGTTCCCAAAATTGCGGCTGTGTCGTATCTCAATACGATACCGTTCATCTATGGTATCGAGCACGAAGGTAACTTCCGTGCCGATCTTCTATTACTCAATCCTGCCGAATGCGCGCAAGCTTTTGCCCAGGGCCAAGTCGATATCGCCTTGGTTCCAGCGGCCGTTGTACCCTCTTTGCCTTTGGCAGAGGTGGTTAGCGAGTACTGCATCGGCGCATCGGGTGAAGTTCGCACGGTAGTTATAGTTAGCGACGACCCCATAGATCAGATTAAACGAATTTTTGTCGACACTCACTCGCGCACCTCGGTGCAGCTTGCGGGCTACTTGGCAAAAAATTATTGGAAAATATCACCCGAGTGGTACTCACTAGACGACATGGAGCAGCTCTCACATGCCCAGGATGGTGATGCCTTTTTGCTTATTGGCGACAAGGTTTTCGAGCACGAAGAGGAGTTTGACTACACCTACGACCTTGCTGCCGAGTGGCTCAAATCTACCAAGCTCCCCTTTGCTTTTGCCGTGTGGGTGGCTCGCAAGGGTACCTCCTACGAGGCTCTCGACGCGCTGGAACAAGCACTAGAATTTGGCGTGGAACATCTCTACGAGTCTATTTTGGAGTACCGCGGCGAGGATTCTGTGGTTGAGAAGTACCAATACCTGAGCGAAAACATAGATTTTCTTTTCGATGCGCAGAAGCGCAAAGCACTTAAAAAATTCTGGGATTGCGGCATCAAGATCGAGCCAAAATCCAATCCTGGCTGAAGAGAGGAGTAACCAAATAAGTTTGGTTGCGACAATGCGAATCATACATATACAACCTTGGGTAAGAGAAATTGGCCCGCTAAAATCAAAAAACAATGATTACGCTATATCTCAAACAGTACAACAAAATTATTAGAAATGCCGACACCAAGCTCCTCGACGACCTTGGCTACGACGACATTTTGTGGATCGACCTTTTGACCCCCACCATCAAAGAGCAAAAGGCCGTTGAGAATTTCATGGAGATAAGTCTCCAAACACGCCAACAGATCGAGGAGATCGAGACAACGTCGAAGTATTCGGAAAACGAAAATTCGATTATCTCGAACTCGAACTTCTTTGTGCCTCAGGAAGAGAGCTTTATCGTCGAGCCCGTTTCGTTTATAATCTCCAACGAGGGAGTATTGGTTTCGGTGCGCAACTGCGAATTTCGCACCTTCCGCGAAGCTGAAAAGCGCTTGCAGATGAACTACCGCAACTTCTCGACGGGTTACCACATCCTCATCTCGCTGCTCGAAGTGCGCATCGACTACGATGCCGACCTTGTGGAGCTTATCGCAAAGCAGGTTGCCACGCTGAGCAAGGATATAAGTTTGGAAGATAGCATCGAGAAAAAGATCATCTACCGCATCAATAACCTCCAGGAAAACACCATGTTACTGCGCGAGAACATCTTCGATAGACAACGCGTCCTATCGGGCATCCTCCGCTCGGAGCGTTTTCCCAACGACATCTACCCACGCCTGCAACTGATGATCAAGGACGTTAGTTCGCTGATCAACCACGCCGACTTCGCGTTCCAACGTCTGGACTACATCCAGGATTCGGCCTTGGGTCTTATTAACATCGAGCAGAACGAGATCGTGAAGATCTTCTCGGTGGCTTCGGTGATCTTCATGCCTGCCACGCTCATCGCGAGTATCTATGGTATGAACTTCAAAATAATGCCCGAATTGAGCTGGGTCATCGAACTTTCTAACGGCTTCACTCTGCCGCTAGGCTACATCTTCGCGCTGATGCTTATGATGCTCTGCTCGGGGGTTACTATATGGTATTTCCGCTACAAGAAATGGCTCTAGGCTATGTTGCGGAGCAATCAACAGATCGAGCTAGCTAGGGAGTTTCTGCACACAACGGGTGTAAATCTCTTTCTCACGGGCAAGGCGGGAAGTGGCAAAACCACATTCCTGCGCACCGTGGTGCAAACCCTCAACAAGCGAGTAGTGGTGGCCGCACCTACGGGTGTGGCGGCGATCAATGCGCGCGGGGTGACTCTCCACTCGCTCTTTCAGCTCCCCTTTGGCCCCAACCTCCCTGGCGCGACTAGCTCGCCACAGATGGCAACCCGCAAAATTGGGCGTAAGAAACTCGCACTGATCCGCTCCATCGAGCTTCTGGTGATCGACGAGATAAGCATGGTGCGCTGCGACCTACTCGATGCCGTGGATGAAACGCTCCGCAAAATTCGCCGCAACAACCGCCCCTTTGGTGGGGTGCAGTTGCTGATGATTGGCGACATCGAACAGCTCTCGCCAATCTGTCGCGACCAAGAGTGGGCACTGCTCTCGGAGCACTACGCCTCGCCCTACTTCTTCGACTCTAAAGTGCTGAAACAGTGCGACTACATCACCGTGGAACTCAAAGAGATATTCCGCCAGAGCGACCCCAAATTTACCACACTACTCAACGCCGTGCGCGAAAATCGAATTACACCCCAGGTGGTCGATCTGCTCAACACGCGCTACATCCCCAACTTCGCACCTGCCGACCAGGAGGGCTACATCACTCTGACCACACACAACAACTCGGCCGACGCCATCAACCGAGCGGCACTCGATGCCCTATCGACGCCCCTGCACACCTTCGAGGCGACCGTAAAAGGCGACTACCCCGAATCGGCATACCCCAACTCGAATAACTTGGAGCTCAAAGCGGGAGCGCAGGTAATATTTATAAAGAACGACACCTCGCCCGAAAAACTCTACTACAACGGCCTCATTGGGCGAATATCCTCGATTGAGGGGAGTCAAATAAGTGTCGAGGTCGAAGGCAAAGAGAGCCCCATAACGCTCGGAGAGGTCACATGGGAAAATGTCGAATATACCCTCAACGACCAAACGGGACTTATCGAGGAGTCGATAAAAGGAACATATTCGCAAATTCCGCTCAAATGCGCCTGGGCAATCACGATCCACAAAAGCCAGGGGCTGAGCTTCGAGCGGGCGATAATCGATGCGGGGAACTCGTTTGCCCACGGCCAGGTCTACGTCGCCCTGAGCCGCTGCCGCACATTCGAGGGAATGGTGCTCCGAACCTCTCTCAGCGGAGGTTCGATAATCCGCGACAACACCGTCGAGGGGTTCACCCAACAGGTCGGACAGAGGGAGATTGGCGAGCAGGAGTTAGAGCAGTATCGCAGAGAGTATTATTTCTCTTTACTGTCCGAAATATTTGATTTCGAGGAGCTTAACCGCATAACAAGTTCGCTTTCCAAACTTCTCAACTCCGCCCTCTATCAGCAATATCCGCAACTTTGCTCGGCCCTGCACTCCACCGTGCAGGTGGCAAACTCTGAACTCTTACGCGTGGGTCGCGGCTTTCAGCAACAGCTAAAACGCGCCATCGACCAGAGCGAAGATTACACCTCCGACGACTTTATCAAGGAGCGCCTCGCCAAAGCCTCCAGCTACTTCTCGGGGCAACTCACCCCAATTTGGGAGGCGACAGAAGAGTCGACAAAAATCCGTACCGACATCAGCGACGTACAAAAACGGCTCAAAGTACTTACGACAGAGGCATGCGAAGCAATGGCCGTAAAGCGTTGCGGTCTAGAGCTTTGCGCCAACGGCTTCACAGCCGAAGAGTACCTAAAGCGCAAATTCGCTGTGATAACACTCGGCGAAGGGGTCAAGGTCAAAACCAAGAGCAAAAACAAAACAATATCGAGCGACATCGTCAACCCCGAACTCTACGAGGCACTTGCAGCATGGCGCTACGACGAGTCGATAACCATCGAAAAACCCGCATACACCGTGCTCACCAACAAAACATTACTCGAAATTCAAGCCACCTGCCCCACCTCAATCGACCAGTTGAAGGAGGTCAACGGAATTGGCCCCGCAAAACTTAAACAGTACGGCGACCAAATCCTCGAAATTGTTGCGCAGTATATTTAACTTTTTTGCTTGCTTACCTACTTGAGGTCTGACTCCGTCCTCGCGTTTCTTGCTGACTCCGTCGGGCGCAGATGGCACCTGCGCGGGTGCCTATTCGCGCGCGTCATTGCGGCCTGCGAGCCGCAATCTCTATTATATTTATTGTCAGTTATTTTCGAGATTGCGGATCAAGTCCGCAATAACGTAAAAGGGATCCCCAATGACGTGAAAGGGCCCAATGACGAAAAGTAATATTCAAGACTCAGCCTAATATAGGATTTCAACCTATAATATTATAGGTATAAATACCTATATTTAATGCGATATTTCGCACTTCAAGATCGTTTTATTATTTTTGTTCGTTCATATCAGGTGAACAGAGAAACTATGATAAATTTCGATGGGGTGAACTCCCCTTGCTACATACTAGACCAGGAGCTGCTTCTGGCCAATCTGGCAAAGATCGACCGCGTGAGGGAAGAGTCGGGAGCCGAGATTATCGTTGCGCTCAAGGCAAATGCCATGTGGAGCATCTTTCCGCTCTTGGCCGCTCACTCCGACGGTGCCACCGCAAGTTCTCTCGCCGAGGCTCGCCTAGTTTTCGAGGAGTATGGAGCCGCGGCGCACACCTACGCACCTGTTTACACCGACTCGAATATCGACGAGATAATAGCGTGTAGCAGCCACATAACATTCAATTCGCTAGGTCAATACCACCGTTTTTCGCAACGGGCACTGCTCAATGGCATCTCGTGCGGCCTGCGTGTCAACCCGCGTTACTCACCCGTGGAGACCGACCTCTACAACCCTTGTGTTGCAGGGTCGCGACTTGGTGTGACACCCGAAGAACTTACGGAATTGCCCGCAGGGATCGAGGGCTTGCACTTCCACGTGTTGTGCGAATCGCGCCCCGAACACCTGCGCTTGGCTTTGGAGTCGTTCGAGAACTATTATGGTCGCTTCATCGAGCAGCTTAAGTGGCTCAATATGGGCGGAGGTCACTTGATGACTCACGCCGACTACGACTGCGACGAACTTATCGAGGTGCTGCGCAGCTTCAAGGCGCGCCACCCGCACCTGCGACTTATTTTAGAACCTGGCAGCGCATTTACTTGGCGCACAGGAGTTTTACTCTCTCGCATCGAGGACATTGTCGAGAACTCAGGTGTCCGCACCGCCATGCTCGATGTGTCGTTTGCTTGCCACATGCCCGACTGTTTGGAGATGCCCTACAAGCCAACGATCGTTGGTGCGCACGACCCAGAGCAGGGCGAGCAAGAGTGGCGCATGGGTGGAAATAGCTGCCTGGCGGGTGATTACTGCGGCATGTGGGCCTTCGAGCATGAGCCACAGATTGGCGACAAGATCATCTTCGAGGATATGATTCACTACACGATGGTCAAAACAACGATGTTCAACGGCGTGGCACACCCCTCGATCGCAATTGCTCGCGTGGATGGCCGCGTGGAGGTGATCAAAGAGTTTAGTTACGAAGATTATAAAAATAGATTGTCATAAATCAAAGAAAAAATGAAGGAATTTCAAGCAACAGAGTATACGCTAGAGTGTGTAGCTACAGGGCGCGAGTTCGAAGATAGCGGCTGGGTCATGGACGACAAAGAGTCTCAGAGCCCCTCGTTGATTCGCGCAAAGTACGCAAAGAAAAAATTGGAGGTCGGAGCCGCCGAGCTGGGCCTCTACAAATTTGCCGACTGGCTACCCATAACTCACACGCTTAGTGGATCTTCGGCTCCCGTGACCTACAAAAGTAAGGGGCTGGCAGAGGCTCTAGGGCTTAAGAATCTCTACATCACATTCAACGGCTACAACCCTTCGATTGGGGCGACGATGACCACTTGCTCGTTCAAGGAGACCGAGGCGTATAGCGTTTGTGGTCGCATAGATAGCGCCGAGCAGCGTATCATGGTTGTGGCATCGGCAGGTAACACTGCACGCGCCTTCGCTAAGGTTTGTTCCGACAACAACATCAACCTGCTCTTGTCGGTTCCTGCCGACAACCTCGACGCATTGTGGTTCACCGAGGAGCTTAACCCCTGTGTGAAACTTATCGCTGCGGAGAGTGGTGGCGACTACTTCGATGCTATCCACCTGAGTAACTTGGCGTTGAAGTCCGATAAATTCTACGCCGAGGGAGGTGCAAAAAATATCGCACGCCGCGACGGCATGGCCTGCACGGTGCTCTCGGCAGCAACGACAATTGGTCGAATTCCCGACTACTACTTCCAAGCTGTGGGCAGTGGCACGGGTGCAATCGCCGCATGGGAGGCAAATCAGCGCCTTATCGAAGATGGCTCCTATGGCTCTAACACCATGAAGCTCATCGTTTCGCAGAACGCTCCCTTCGTGCCTATGTACGATGCGTGGCGTGTAGATTCGCGCGAGATGTTGGCATACGACGAGTACAACGCCCGCCGCGATGTGGAGATAATCGATGCTAAGGTTCTCTCGAACCGCAAGCCCCCCTACGGAATCATCGGAGGCCTCTACGATGCTCTCAAAGCCACAGGTGGCGAGATGATGGTGGCGACAAATGCCCAAGCGCGCAAAGCTAAAGCGCTATTCCAAAAGTGCGAAGGCATCGACATCTACTCAGCTTCGGCAGTGGCCACAGCAACCCTGATCAAAGCGGTGGCCGATGGCAAAGTGGAAAAAGATGCAACCATAATGCTCAACATCACAGGTGGTGGCGAGGAGCTTCGCCAACGCGGCAAGAAACTCTGGCACCTCAAACCATCGCACACATTCTCCCTCACACCCGACACAGACGACGTGGTGGCGAAGGTCGAGGAGATGTTTTTCGGCGCGCAGCAGTAGTTTCTTATGTCTCCGACGGGCGCAGATAGCACCTGCGCGGGTGCGTATTTTCTATTGCGATATTGGGCTTTTCGCTTTTGCTCAAAGAGTTAGAGATGTGATATGTTGCCACAAATAAATTTGTGCAACATATCACATCTCTAAATTTATTAAACACCCAAAGGTATTTAAACCCAATATCGAGGTTTGCCTCACTGGTGTGTGATGACAACCGTAACAGGGTTAGTTAAGCGGCTTCGCTACTATTTGTTAAGCTCGCTAAGCTCTGCGAACAACGCCTCGAAAGAGGCAATCATGTCGCTGCGTAGTGCTGCGTAGTGTTTGCGAACCAAAGAGCGGTTGTGTGGCTCCACTGGGTTGTTAGCTCTTGTGTAAAGTTGGTTGCGAAGCTCAACACCTCTTTTCATCAACTCGAAAACTTGCTCACCCTTAGATGGTTGGAAGCAGATCGCCATATCACAATCGAATACTAGCTCTTCGAGGATGTAGTCGATACTCTTTTTGAGAATTCTTAAATTTGCCATAATTTTTCGTTTAAAATTTTAATTGGCACAAAATTACATAAAAAAGTCGAATTAATTGCCAATTCTGTAAAATTATATTTACACGCTGCCAAAAACAAGAGTGGCCTACAAGTTATTACACCTGTAAGCCACTCTTTAATTGTTATAAAGGTGTCGATTACTTATTGTAAGCGTTCATCTTCTCGATAAGCATAACAACTTTGTTTGAGTAACCCCACTCGTTGTCGTACCAAGAAACAACTTTCACGAAGTTGTCGTTAAGTGCGATACCAGCGTCAGCGTCGAAGATTGAAGTACGAGCGTCACCTGTGAAGTCAGTAGAAACTACTGCGTCCTCAGTGTAACCTAGGATACCTGCCATTTCGTTCTCAGAAGCAGCTTTGATAGCCTCTTTGATCTCAGCGTAAGAAGCACCTTTCTCAAGGCGTACTGTAAGGTCAACAACCGATACGTCCAAAGTTGGAACACGGAAAGCCATACCTGTAAGTTTGCCTTTAAGCTCTGGGATAACTACACCTACTGCTTTTGCAGCACCTGTAGAAGATGGGATGATGTTGCCACCTGCAGCGCGACCACCTCTCCAGTCCTTCATAGATGGACCGTCAACAGTCTTTTGAGTTGCAGTTGTAGCGTGAACAGTTGTCATAAGACCCTCTACGATACCGAACTTGTCGTTAAGAACCTTAGCTACTGGAGCCAAACAGTTAGTAGTACAAGATGCGTTAGAAACGATAGTTTGACCAGCGTAAGTGTCGGTGTTTACACCACAAACGAACATTGGAGTAGCGTCCTTTGAAGGAGCTGACATAACTACATATTTTGCACCAGCCTCGATGTGCTTAGCTGCTGTCTCTTCTGTTAGGAACAAACCTGTAGACTCAACTACGTACTCAGCACCTACTGCATCCCACTTAAGGTCAGAAGGGTTGCGCTCTGCTGTAACGCGGATAGCTTTACCGTTAACGATAAGCTCAGACTCGTTGAAATCAACTGTACCGTTGAATTTGCCGTGTACTGAATCGTACTTAAGCATGTAAGCCATGTACTCTACAGAGATAAGGTCGTTGATACCTACTACCTCTACATTCTCGTTTGTGCAAGCTGCACGGAATACCAAACGTCCGATACGACCGAAACCGTTGATACCAATTTTAATTGTTGACATAATTGTAATTTGTTATTATTATTAAAAACTTTTCGTCTCTTTAACTCCGCAAAATTAGTGACTTTCTATATAATAACCAAGAATTTTTTAAATTATTTTATAACAAAGGTGAAAAAATGTGTTGCGGGGGTTGGGGAAGAAGTGGGAATTTACTGGGAATTTGCTGGGAATTTACTGAGACCGACTGAGAAAGACTGAGAAGAACTGAGAAGAACTGAGTAAAATTCTCAGTCGGTCTCAGTCTTTCTCAGTCTTTCTCAGCAAAGTCCCAGTCGGTCCCAGTCGGTCCCAGTCGGTCCCAGCCAGCCCCTACCTAACCACCCGCTTAATATCCTTGATCCGAAGTTGCATAGTCACCGAGCCACGGTAGTGGTTTTCGACCACGTGGTAGCAGACATCTATGGGGTGTCCGCAGCGAATCCACTCGAAGTTCGTCGGTTGGCTAAATGCTATTGCGGGGATACGTGTGTTTGGTTTTTGGCGCTGTGTGAGGTCCATGCGCAGGTGTTCCATGTCGGCACCAACAAGCATAGCATCGCCGTGGTTGCTCACCGCAAGGGTTGCAAAAACGGGCGCTGTGTTGCCAGGGCCGAAGGGCTGGAAGCGCTTCAAGTCGCGGCGGAATGCTGGTGTGATGTCCGAAAAGAGCACCTCGGTGTCGATGTCCACTTGTGGCACCAATGTCGCGGGGTCGATATTCTCCTCGACGTAGGCGTTGAAGCGGCGTGTGAACTCCTCGACATTTTCGGGCTTCATGGTGAGTCCCGCGGCGTACATGTGGCCTCCAAAGTTCTCCAATAGGTCGGAGCACGACTCGATAGCTTGGTAGAGGTCGAAGCCTGGCACCGAACGCGCGGAACCTGTAACGAACTCATTACTACGCGTTAGCACCACCGTTGGACGATAGTAGCTCTCGATAAGGCGCGAAGCGACGATACCCACGATGCCCTTCATCCATTCGGGGTTGTAAATCACCGTACACTTTTTATTGCGGTACTTGGCGTTGTTCTCGATGTAGTTGTGCGCCTCGATTGTCACGCTGCGGTCGATGCTTTTGCGGTCTTGGTTGAAGCTATCGATCTCGTTTCCAAACTTGGCTGCGGCCGACTCGTTACCCTCGATTAGCAGCTCCACAGCGGCGTAACCACCCGATGGAGGGGCGTTGAGGTCATTCTCGTCCATGCGCATTCTACCCGCAGCATTGATTCGCGGGCCGATCTTAAAGACGATATCGTCGATGGTGATCGAGTGGCGTTCCAGGCCGCAGATCTTGATGATCGAGTGCAAGCCCTTCGAAGGGTTGCGGTTGAGGCGCAAGAGTCCGTAGTGCGCCAAGATTCTATTCTCGTCGACCAGTGGCACAATGTCGGAGGCTATACTCACAGCCAACAGGTCGAGCAGGTGCTCGATCTTCGAGAATGGGATGTTGTGCCTCAGGGCGTAAGCCTGAGCAAGTTTGAATCCCACACCGCACCCCGACAATTCGTCGAAGGGGTAGGTACAATCGACCCGCTTGGGGTCCAAAACAGCAACTGCCGCAGGAATCTCCTCGGCTGGAAGGTGGTGATCGCAGATGATAAAATCGATCCCCTTCTCTTTGGCATAAACAACCTTCTCTATGGCTTTGATACCACAGTCTAAGGCAATGATAAGCGAAGCACCTTTGCGCTCGGCGTAATCAATACCTTTAAACGATATACCGTATCCGTCGGTATAACGATCAGGAATGTAGAACAATAGGTTCTTGTGACCTATCTGCTTGAGAAACTTGTACATCAACGACACGGCGGTGGTACCGTCCACGTCGTAATCGCCGTAGACCAGGATGTACTCACCACTGGCCACTGCGATCTCGATTCTCTGCACCGCCTTATCCATATCTTTCATCAAGAATGGATCGTGGAGTTCGGAGAGTTGAGGATTGAAAAAGTTTTTAGCCTTCTCTACACTGTTTATGCCCCTCTGTACAAGTAGGCGAGCCAGAATTGGCGAGATCGAAAGCTTTGTGGCAAGATTCTCCACAAGCTCCTGGTCTCCCAAAGGCTTGACTACCCATCTTTTGTCTATAGGCATAATCTTTATTTTTTATATATTTTAACATTTAAAATCTTAATTAAGTTATTCAACAACAACTCCTTAACCTGGTCGAAGGCAACTTCTGCGCCCGTTTCGACCTCCACCGAGGTGACACCGCGGTCGGTGAAACCACAAGGGTTGATATAGTTGAAATATTTCAAATCGGTCTCGACGTTTAACGCTGCACCGTGCATAGTTACATAACGCGAAGACTTCACTCCTATTGCGCAGATCTTGCTGCGCGAGGCTCCTCTTTCACACCAAACGCCCGCTGCCCCCTCGATGCGTCCTGCCTCGATGTCCCAATGAGCCACGGTGTCGATGACCGCCTGCTCCAGAGCCGAGATGTACTCTTTGAGCCCAATTCCCAAAACCTCCAAGTCGAGGATCGGGTAGAGGACTATCTGCCCAGGGCCGTGGAAGGTGATGTCGCCGCCACGGTCGATGTGGTAGTAGTCGGCACCAATGGCCGCAAGTTGCTCCTCGCTAAAGAGGATGTTGCTGCTCTTGCCACTTTTGCCAAGTGTGTAGACCGCAGGGTGCTCCACCATCAAGATGTGCCCTGGGCGCGCTACACCCGCTCTTTTATCTTCTATGAGCGCATCAAAAAGTTGTTGTTGGAGCTTCCAGCATTCGCCATAGGCCATAGTGCCCAAATCGCGAAATTCAACTTCCTGCCTACTCATTACCTCCATTTTTAACAGCTCCGAGAGCCCTAACAGCCCCCAAAGCCTCGTCGGCCAAATATGACGAACGCACCAGCGGAGCACTCGCGCAATAGCTAAAGCCCATCGCCAAAGCCTGCTCTTTGTACCACTCGAAACGCTCGGGCGAGACGTAGCGGTCGACAGGGTGGTGCTGAAGCGTGGGTCGCAGGTACTGACCCAGCGTGACGATCTTAACATCGGCCGCACGCAAATCTTCGAGCGTCTCTATCACCTCTTGGTCGCTTTCTCCCAGACCCACCATGATGCCACTTTTGGTCACTGCACCCATCTGCGCCAATTGTGCAAGCACATCGAGCGAGCGAGCGTAGTCGGCCGTGGAGCGAATCGCGGGTGTGAGTCGACGCGTAGTTTCGATGTTGTGACCGATAATATCGGCACCACTCTCAGCCACCACTCTCAGCGAGTCGACTCGGTTGTTCATATCGGAAATAAGGAGTTCGATAGTAGTATGCATGCCTTTGGCACGGATCGTATTGATTGCATCGACCCAATGTTGAGCTCCCCCATCCTCAAGGTCGTCGCGCGTGACCGAAGTCAACACGATGTGTTTGAGCCCCATCAGCTCCACACTCTCGGCCAACATTTCGGGCTCCGAGGGGTCTAACGGCAAAGGGCGGCCAGTGAGGGTAGCGCAAAAACGGCAGTTGCGGGTGCACACGTCACCCATAAGCATAAAAGTTGCAGTCTTGCGGCTCCAACACTCTGCCTTGTTAGGACACATGCCGCTACTACATATCGTATGTAGTGAATGTTGCTTAACAATGCGCTCCACCTCTGCGTACGTCGGGTCAGAATGTAACCTAATTTTTAACCATTCGGGCTTTGATAACTTGATCGCCCTATCACGCAATGATGGCATTCTACTAAATTCTTAATTTCCAATTGAGACAAAAGTAATAAAAAAATGTGACAATAGGAAATTTATTTCAAAAAAAATAGCGCCGATGTGTTAAAAGTTGTTTTTTTCTTTTGCTCAAAGATTTTACGCAGTGTAAGCCCAGAGCGCAGATTAAAGTAAAAACACAAAAAAATATAATTAACAGTTGGATAATAATAAAATAGTTGCTATCTTGCGCAGTATTCAGACCACTAAGTAGTTAACAATATAAACAAGATAAAAGATTTAAAAAATGAAGAAAATATTTACACTTGCTGCTCTTGCCGCAGCCGCAGTTTCGTGCTCAGCACCCGAAGAGCAAATTATCTCAGGTCAAGAAAGTGGCCTACAGACCATCACAGCCTCGATTGCACCCGCAACAAAAGTTGCACTGAGTGCCGACCAAGAGTCGGGCAACTGGAAAGTTTCGTGGGTCGATGGCGATGCCCTAGGTTGCTATTCGAGTGGAGTCGGCCAGAGTGCATTCTCGCGTTACGCAATGGTTAAATTCGACGAGTCGAACTCTTCGTTCTCGGGCGAGGTCCAAGGCGACGACATCCGCCTTGTCTACCCCTACGACTCGGAGGCTGTAATCGAAGATGGGCTCTACACGGTCGACCTCGGCAAACAGATTGTCGACATGAGCAACGACTTTGGCAGCATGGAGAGCTACACCCACCTTATAAGTGGCGAGTTAGCAGATGGCGCAATCGACAATGTGTCGATGAAGCACCTCGGCGGCGCGCTCACGCTCAATATGCGCTTCGGCTGGGTTTCTAGCCTGGGAGATTATAGAAGCAGCCGCCTCAGCAAGATAGAGATAGGTGTTGGCGACAATCAAATCGCAGCAAATGGCAAACTCGAAACCATAAACCTCGATGCGGATCAGAACCCAATCTATGAATGGCCCACAGCGGCGAAAATCGACTTGGAGCAACCCATCGATGCCGACGAACTTTACAGCGAAACCACCAACGGCGCTATCAACGCTTACCTCATCAACTCGCCAGAGATTTACGCCTACGATGCTGCCGATGAGTCGACAACATACACAATCACTCTCAACACACTCCCCGCACAAATCGCAGCAGGCAAAAATATCTATGTGCGCTGCTTTATCTATTTTAACACATTCGATGAGACAGACGCCGTAACTCTAGAGAGAGAATTCTATAGCGCAAAAAATATTGCAATCACCGAAGATTTAGACCTCACACGCTCTACACACAACACCATCAATGTGCTCTTCGATGGCGCTTTCTACTGGACCGCTACCATTAGTGTCGACCTAGAGAGCTAGAGAGAGAACTCAGAAGTTCTCAGAAAGCCTCAGAAGTTCTCAGTAATTCTCAGTAATTCTCAGTAATTCTCAGTTGAGCCCCAAGAAGCCCCCCCATTAAAACATTTCCAAGCTTCATTGCGCGAAAAACGAAAATTTGCGCTATCTTTGCATTCTTGGCAATATGTTAATTTTGGAGTAGGGATTTGGAGTCACAACATCTTATATATGCGCTTGCGCTCACTCTCTTTGCTGGTTTGGCCACTGGCATTGGTAGTTTGATTGCGCTTGTTGCGCACCGCACTAACAAAACGCTTTTGGCATTTTCGTTGGGTTTGTCGGCAGGCGTTATGATCTACGTCTCGTTTGTCGAGCTCTTCGCTCACGCCCAGGAGTCGCTTATCGAGAGTTATGGCGAGCAGATGGGGGTGCTCTACGCGGTGGTTGCTTTTTTTGTGGGTGTGGGCTTTATCGCCCTTATCGACTTCCTGGTGCCCTCGGCGGAGAATCCACACGAGGCTAGGGTTGTTGAAGATATCGAGAAGCCGCAGAGTGCCAAGCGTTTAAAGCGCATGGGTCTGCTCACCGCAGCAGCTATCGCGATCCACAACTTCCCCGAAGGAATTGCAACTTTTGCCACCGCCTACCAAGACCCATCGTTGGGCTTGGCAATCGCTATTGCTGTGGCGATCCACAACATTCCTGAGGGAATTGCCGTTTCTGTTCCGATTTTTTACGCTACGGGTAGCCGCAAGAAGGCCTTTTGGTATTCGCTGCTCTCGGGAGTGGCAGAGCCTCTGGGGGGTATCCTGGCCTATGTTGTTCTTATGCCCCTTATCTCCGATTCGCTCATGGCGGCGGTGTTGGCATTTGTGGCGGGCATCATGGTCTACATCTCGGTCGATGAGCTTCTGCCCGCCGCGAGGGAGTATGGGCGCGAACACGTCTCCATCGTGGGCTTCATCGTGGGGATGGCTGTGATGGCGGCGAGCTTGATTTTACTTATATAATGATAGAATAGAACCCACATACACACACAAACTTAAATTATGTTAGACTACATCTTAATTATCGCGGGGCTGCTCCTTATCCTGGGCGGTGCGAACTACCTCACCGATGGAGCGGCGGCGTTGGCTAAGCGCTTCAACGTTTCGGAATTTGTCATTGGCCTCACTATCGTAGCGCTTGGAACTTCGGCTCCCGAGGGGGTTGTAAGTATCCTTTCGGCACTCAATCCCGAAGCGGGTGGCGACATGTCGATCGGCAATGTTGTTGGCTCTAACATCTTTAACACCTACGTTGTGTTGGGTCTCTGCGCGCTTTTCACCCCCATTGTGCTCACTAAGCGCAACATGAAGATCGATATTCCTATGGGTATTTTGGTCTCGACAATTTTACTTATTGTCTGCTTAGGGGGTAAAATCTACTCGATCTACGGCATTGTCATGTTGCTGATCTACGCTGCGCTGATCCTCTTCTCGGTGAAGTCGTCGAAGGGCGATTTGCAGGCCGACGAGGAGCACGAGGAGATAAAATCGATGCCTTTGTGGTTAGCCGCCGTGTTGACCGTGGGCGGTTTGGCGGCGCTGATCTATGGCGGCGACATCTTCCTCGATGGTGCGGTAAATGTGGCCGAGCGCTACAACATTCCCAACAACATTATCGCCATCACGTTGCTTGCGGGAGGTACCTCGCTGCCCGAATTGGCCGCCTCGGTGGTGTCGCTCATAAAGGGCAAATCGGACATCGCGCTGGGCAATGTGATAGGTTCGAACATCGCAAATATCCTCTTGGTGTTGGGTGCGAGTGCCACCATCACACCTCTGGAGATGGGTACCATCGAGATCAAAGATCTACTCTACGTGCTTGGGGGTTCTGTGATAATCTACATCGCGGGCTACACCTTTGGCAAGAGCCGCATCTCGAAGGTTGAGGGTGCCGTGATGTTGGCAATTTATAGCTTCTACATGTGGCAGCTGCTTGCCTAGAACCCCAAAATATGAATAAATACATCAACAATATGAAAAAGGAGGAGTAGTTCTATCTGGTTTGCTATACATTTGTATCAAGAAAACCAAAACTAAAAACTACTAGAGATGAAACACCTTTTGCCTATTGCATTATTAATGTTGATGGTTTGTTGCGCCACCGAAAATGCAACAATTAATTTTTCTGAGGATACCGAGGAGGATACCATTGAGCACACACCCGACTTCTGGGATGCTAACTTCAAACTAACATACAACTTCACATTGAGTCAATCGCTTCGCACACAACTCCACGTGGACGTAAACAACA
>JBCQWE010000033.1:0-25389 GCA_047172505.1 Rikenellaceae bacterium
TTTCAGTGACTTATGCAAATAATTCGACCATTATAATCTTATTATTTGTGATGTTTTGATGTGACTTATAACAGAATTAGTGGGGCGTGAGTAGTTACTAATATCTCAACTTTAGATAACATTTCTGCATAATTCGAGTTGCGCGCCTTCAACCACTCTATCAAATCGGCCTTGAGCGATTCTGCTTTTTGCAGATACTCTTTGCGCGACTCGTTGCTGCGACCTATGAGATTGACCATCTCGTAAGGATCCTCCTCAAGGTTGAAAAGCACAGGCATAACTCTCGAATCTTTAGAGTAATTCAAGAACAGCTTCCAGCCATCTTTGACAATCATGTGCGAAGGTTGGTTTATGCCGTTGTATAACCACTCGGTGACAACCACGTTATCACCCTTGTAATTGCCCTCGATAAGCGAGCGAAGCGAACGGCTGTCACTGTCTGCGAACTCTACACCTGCGTAATCGGCAAGCGTTGCAGTTAGGTCTAACGTGGTGACATTGTTGTTAATTTCGCGGCTCTTGATCGCTTTGGGGTAGCGGATCATGAGTGGCACACGTGCCGACTCCTCGTAGAAGATGTTCTTCTCGCGCATTCCGTGAGAACCCAACATCTCGCCGTGGTCCGAAACAAAGACAACGATAGTGTTGTCAGCCTGGCCTGTTTGCTCCAAAGCCTTGAGAACCTCGCCGATCCAATAATCGATCTCGGTGATTAGACCAAAGTAGTTCGACATCATATATTTCACCATCGCAGGGTCGGTGTACTCGGGAAGAGCCTTACGTCCATTTTGGTTGGTGTATGGCGAATCTATTAACTTATCGCCGATCGAAGCTGGGGTTGGCATCTGCTCTGGGTCATACATTCGGTAGTAGCCTTCGGTTGGCAACATTGGCGCGTGAGGGAAGTTGATCGAAAGAGTTATTGCAAATGGTTTGTCCTGCTTGCTTGCACGTTTTAGTGCAGCGATACTCTCCTCGGCCTGGAATGCCGTTAGCGAATACGCATCGGGCAGTTTCAGTAGTCCGTGGTTGTCGGGTTGTGTCATTGGGCGTTTAGCCAACTCCTCTGCTACCAAATATCCGTCAGCATCACTTCCGTGGATTGCACGACGATCAATTGGGTCGGGTGTATAATAAACATTAAACATCGAACGATCGAGGTAGTCGCCATCGATCATTGGCTCGCGACCAAACTTCTCGCGAATCATTTTGCGGTACTTCACAAAATGTTCTAGCTCGTAGGCAAAAGGGTTGTTTTTATTCTTTTGGTGTACGATAAATTCCTCGTAGCAATCTGTCCACGATACTGGAGCGTGCCACTTTCCGTGGTATTCGGTGTAGTAGCCCTCTTTTGCCAACACTTGGTCGAGTGTAGGTTGGGTTGTGAAGTTGTTAGCTACGGGGTCTTGCGCCGTTAATTCGTTGGTCAACACATTGGTGTGTTCCACCAAAAGTCCTGTGAGAAGAGCAGAACGAGCGGGGCCCGAAACAGCACATGGTGTATAGGCGTTGGTGAAATAAGCACTTTGCGAAGCTAATTTATCGAGATTGGGAGTTTGCAAAAACGGAAACTCGCCAGCACACCCTAGTGCATCCCAACGTTGTTGGTCGGTCATAATATAGAGAATGTTGGGGCTCTTTGCCTTCTTCGATTTTGCTTTGCTTGCAGCGTGCATAGCAGGTGCGACAGCAGTCAATGCTACAACGCCTAAGATTAAGTTCTTGTTCATGTTGTGTGATATAAATTGGTTTAGGTTTTAAATTTAAACAAAATTACTTTGCATCAATTAATATGTAATTAATAGATTGCTTAACAAGATAATTTAATTATTAATATTATCAAAATTTAGGTTAATAAGGGCGAGTGAGTAGTGAACTCATCTGCGAGATGATCGATGAATAGTTATCGTCCGCCGAAAGGTTAACATATTCGAAGTAGTCATCCTGAACATTGTAAAGTTCTCGGTATTCGGCCACTCCATTGTCGTCCCATTCGACATATCGCCATTGGTCGTTTACTATGCTTCGCCCAATTTTATTGCGCAAGATAATAGTTTGCGAATTAGTTTTTGTTTGCGCCTCGGGGTCATCTAAGAGTTGCGTGTAGCTAACTCCTTCCAGGTCGGCGGGCACGCTCTCTTCCAACTCGCTCAATTCGGCCAAGGTTGGGTATATATCCAAAAGTTCTATATATGAGTCGCAAACGGTGCCTCGGCTGCTCTCAGGAATTGTCGCTCCAGCCATGATAAATGGTACGCGAGAACCACGTTCCAAAACCGTAAACTTACCCCAGTGGTTGTGCTCACCGAGGTGGTAACCATGGTCGCTAAAGAAGATGATGATGGTGTTGTCGGCCTTGCCCGACTCCTCTAGGGCATCCATCACCTTGCCAACTTGGGCATCCATAAACGAGATGCAAGCGTAGTACGAGCGAAGGTATTCCCGCTTGTCGTTATCGGTAAATTTTGTAAATGTCGTTTCGGTATAGGCAGGGAATGTTCTTACGTTAGGTGCTTCGTACCCATCTGGTACTTGGTGCGGTTCACACTCCGAGAGAGGGTAAAGGTCGAAATACTCCGCAGGGGCCCAATATGGGTCGTGGGGTTTTGCCCAACCTACACCTAAGAAGAATGGCTCGTCGCTATCTTCTAGTATAACGTCAATGGCTTTGGCTGCCACCTGTCCATCTACTTGATCTTCGTCACCACCGTTTGCCATCAACCACTTACACCACGAAAGTTCGTCGACATCGTCGTTAGCTGCTGCAATATCGGCTGTCATATTTCGACTTGTGCCGCTCGACCCAAGCGAGGTAGTGCTAAATTCATAATAATCGCTCCACGCCTTTTCATCACCATAAGCCTGATTATTGGGCTGGTGGAAGATCTTATTAAGATTTACCGTGCGGTATCCATTCAATTTATATAGGTATGGAAGGCTAACACGATCTCCGATAACTGTCGAAAGCATAGTTGTGTTGGCCAACACTCCGATGCTCTCGGGGCGTAAACCTGTAAGAAATGACGCTCTGCTAGGACCACTCACTGGAAAGTTGCAATATGCCTTGTTGAATTGAACGCCGCTTTGTGCAAGTTTGTCGATGTTTGGCGTTTTGACAATGCTATGACCATAACATCCTAGTGCATCCGATAGGTCGTCCACAACCATGAAGAGGACGTTCATCCCCTTGCCCGAGACCTTAACTGTCGGTTCGTCAGAATCACCAGAATCATCTGGTTCATCCAATTCGTCCTTTTGCTCTTCTACGTAATCATCATCTTGAGGAATCTCCAGATTGTCAATCTGTTCATCTCCTCCCACGCACGATAGCGCCAAGCCTTGAAGAATTGTAGTGGCAAATAATACTTTATTTTGCATAAGGCTCTATTTAAATTCGTTTAACTTTTTGGTGGGCGACTCACCATCGTAAAGATCATAGAATGGTCGACCATTAAATTTCGAGAGGTAGCACCCCATCAACTCGCGCATCTGCTTCATCACTTGGCGGTGAGAAGCCTCTGCGGCCAAATTATTTTGTTCCATAGGATCCTCTTGCAAGTCGTAGAGTTGATCCATGGTGAAGTAATTTGGGTTGGTTTTACCCAATGCGCAGAGTCCCTGATTGGTGATATAGCCAATTTTTTCTTGCTCTTCGGTGGTAAAACCTCGGTCGTACTTCTTTTGGATGGGCTCGGGGTAACGAACTGCGATATATTTATATCTCTCTGTCACCACACAGCGCGCATAACCCACTTCGGAATAGACCGATTTGCGCCACTCCATGTCGGGCGCTTTGAGTAGCGGCGTGAGATCATAGCCATCCATCTGAGCTCGCTTCGGTGCTTCAACTTCAGCTATCGAAAGAGCTGTTGCAGCTAAGTCACATGCGTGAACAAGTGCCGACGATTCTTCTCCTCGAGCAACTACGTCGCCACCCCACACCATAAATGGAGTTCGGATTCCGCCCTCGTACATCGAAGATTTTTGATCTATTCCGTGATCCGAAATGTAGAATATAATTGTGTTCTCAGCCTCGCCTCGGCGCTCCAGATCGTCGAGTAGTGCTCCCACTGCATCATCGAGCCACAGAGTGTAAGCCTCCGATTCGTCGACACCTGCCTCGCGCAAGCGCTCGTAGAGCGTGCTGCGATCGGGCATCACACCCATCTTCTCCTCGGCAAATCCTTTGCTTGTCACCTTTTCGAACCTCTCGGGCAACGACCGCTTTGGCTCGGGGCCGTGGTGCAGAGTTGTCGAAAAGTAGAGAAAAAATGGCTTGCCCTCGGCTTGATCCATAAAGTCGATAGCTCCCTTAACGCTCCAATCGATGTTGTGATAGTTGAGTTGGTCGCAATAGATCTCTCTGAGGTTCGCCCAATAGATATTATCGGTGTAATCAAAACCTTGCGCCTTGATCTGCTCGGCATACCATTGATGGTTGTGAAGTAGAGCCTCTTGCACCTCGGGGTCACTTGGCGAAGCATCTTGAGCATAGCCCTTGAGACCTGCTCTTTGCATAGCCTCCTTTTGCTGTTTGATGTTGCCGTTAAAGTGCTCGCCCACGTGCCACTTACCCACCATGCCTGTGGTGTAACCTCCCTCGCGGAGAAGCTTTGGTAAATTGGGCATGTCATCTTCGAGGGTCAACGAAGTGTTGTCGATTCTGTGGGTCGTACCCAACGGGAAGCGATCCATAAATTGCTCACCGCGGCAACGACCGCTATACCTACCCGACAAAAGAGAGTAGCGCGCGGGCGAACTTACCGACGAGGCAACGTATGCGCGATTGAACTTCACTCCCTCGTGGGCCAACCTATCGATGTTGGGTGTTAGAACATCACCGCCCCAACACTTCATCGTAGAGAAGTGCTGGTCGTCGGTGACGATAAATATAATATTAGGTTTCTTTGAGGCAAAGGCGCTCGATGCCACCAAGGTCAAAGAGGCAACAAATAGAGGTTTCATAGCGAGTTACTTTGTAAGAGGGAACTCCTCGCTAAACTCAATCTCGCCGCGAAGCATCTTGCCAGCAATTCCCGATAGGCGCAAATGCCAATCGCTCGGCATGCCGTCGTTATCCAAGAAGTCGCCCATGGGAGGTGTGTTTGTGATCTTGAAGATCGCCGTGCCCTCGTCGATCTCGTCGAACATCGCAAAGTAGAGCATCTGGGCACCAGCCTTTATGCTGCCCGCAATCTGATTCCAGTAGAAACGACCCTCGTTGCGTGGATTTGCATCGAGCTCAGTGTCGGGGTGCATGTTTTTCCAACTGAAACCAGGGAATACAACTGGCACATAATCGAGATTATTTTGCTTACACCATTCGATGTCGGCGACGATATTCTTCGAGAAGTTTTTGTAACTCTTGTCGTTGAAGCGACCCACAAACCAAGGGTGTACAATGTCGGCACGTTTGATAACTGCGTGCAACTCTTGGTTGCCGTCGGTGTCGCGACCAAGTTCTCGCCAATATGTTGGCACACCCAAAAGCAGTGAACATCCACCATATTTAGGGTCGTTTTGGAAGAAGTCGATCAATTTATGAATCTCGGGGTAGCTATACTTGCGGCCACCGCCAAATCCCACGCCCCAAATCGCAACAAGAGGTTTGCCGTTGTGATAAAGGTAATTATTCTCTTTGCGTGAAGCGATTTTCATGTTATCGGCTAGCGATTTCCAATCCTCGATAACTTTGTCGACATCCTCGGCAACCATTCCCGAAAGGTCGTACATAATCGCGATAACACGATCGTTCTCTTCGGCAGCATTGATCGCATTGCGCAACACAACATTCGAGTGGCTAAGGCCAACTCTCGACTTTATAGTCTGTACGAAGCGTTGCATAAAGACTCCATCTACGCCATATTCGCACATCCACTCAAAGTGGAGGTCGACGGTGCTCTTGTCGTATGAACTAAAGACGTAGGCGGGCGATCCATCTGCATGCTTGAAGGCTGTCTTGTAACTCTTCTTGTACTCTCTCATGTCTGGCCAAGCGTCGATCGTACACGCTCCAGGTTCGAATAATTTACCATTGCGGTAGTGGTTCCAACCACGCTCACCTCCATCACCCTCGGCATTGAACCAACCTTGGTAACCTGCCATCACCAAACCTTTGTAGCTTGGGAAATTGCTTTTTTTAGCGTAAGGGCTCTTTGCGCTCGCCGTGGTTATTGATACTATTGCTATAGCTGCAATAAGTAATATATTTATCAATCGCTTTTTCATAATTGGGCTGTATTATTTTTTCTTTTTATTTTTTAGATGTTCCATCCACTCTTGTTTTCCAATTGCGGGAACTTTGCTCTCGAACTCTGCGTAGTATGCCTCCAACTTCTTCACCTCGTCGCTATCTTTAAGCTCCTGGTAACGGTTGTTGACCTCGGTAGGATCATCCTGGCGATAGAATAGGAAATTGGTGCTATTGCGCCAGTCGCGAGCGCCATTTGGGTACATCAACTCTGGATCTAACCATATCGCTAGCTTGCTATCTTTGGTTATGATCGAAGCTTGGCTCCAATTCTCCGAGACAGTGTACTCTCTATCAACCGACTTGTCTTTCAAAAGTGCATCGGCCAAAGAGAGTCCTTGCAGCTCGTACTTCATTTCGGGAAGCTTTGAACCTGTCAACTCGACGAGTGTTGGGTAGATGTCGAGCAACTCAACGAGGTCTGAGCTCTTGCGATTCCCATCGATTTTATCTTTCCAATAGAACATGTAAGGTACGCGAAGAGTCTCCTCGTAGACATTGTGTCCTGCGGCAGCCTTTTCGATCATTCCGTGGTTTCCAATGAACTCACCGTGATCCGATGAGTAGATTATAATTGTATTTTCGGCCATTCCATTCTCTTCGAGTTCGCGGAAAATCTCGCCAACCCAGTAGTCAATCTCCTCGACCAAAGCGTAGTAAGCTGTGATGTAGTCGCGGTAAAGTTGCTCGTCCTCCTCGGCTAAACCTAAACACCAAATTCCCTTTTCATTGCCACGCAAATTTTTCATAAATGGAGTAAGGTTCTCGGCAGGCTCGCGCAACGTTGCAGGCATTGCCACTGCGCCACCGTTGTTGCGACCTTCGCCCCACTTAGATTTATCGTGCTTTGCCCAATATTCGGGTAGCGGATTGTAGGGTTGGTGAGGACGATAGAACGAGGTGAAACAGAAGAATGGCTCTCCACTTTTGGCATGCTTGCGGATTGTCTCAATCGTATTGCGAGCCGAATAAGCCTCCATGGTAAACATCGATGGGAGCTTTGTTTGGCGTGTTCCCATCTTTGCTGTTGGGTATTTTGTGCCAGCCAAAGAGTTTCCTGGAGGATATTTACCAAACTCAGCAGCCCAATCTTGACCAAACTCATCGGCGTAACCTTGCTCCTCTATCCATTTAACATAGTTGCTGTTAGGGTTCTCGCTATGTGAATGGGCACGAGTTTCGGTCCAACCCTTATCGGGAGCATCGTGCAAGTGGCGCTTACCAAATGCGTATGTTCTGTAGCCATTCTCTTGTAAGGTCGATTGCAACGAAACACAATTTAGTACGGGGTCGGTCTTAACTGCTCCGTTATCCATTTGACCCGTCGTGCGTGGGTAGAGACCAGTGAAAAGCGATGTGCGCGAAGGCCCCGACACAGCATCTTGCGAATATGCACGAGTGAAAACCATTCCACCCTCGGCCATCTTGTCGAAGTTAGGGGTTTGCACATCGGGGTGCCCCGCATAGCTAAATACATCGGCACGGTGTTGATCGGTAAAGAGGAAGATAATATTAGGCTTTTCGTTACTCTTTTTATTCTTTTTCTTTGCCGCCTCGGCTGTTAGTGGTGCGCAGATTGTGCTTAGAGCAACCAAAGCGCCTATAGGTCTAAAAAAATTATTATTCATAGCTGTTTATTATTGGTTATTACGTTTTAGTACTGATGCGTTAAACTAAAGTCGTCATTCTGAACTTGATTCAGAATCTCAAATTATCGCTAATTATCAGAGCATTAGAGATTGCGGATCAAGTCCGCAATGACGTGTTAAATAAAATTTAAATTCAAATCGTTTATTTAAACATTAGATACAAATAGTTATATATTAATTAGTTACGATAAATTTTAAAAAGTTAACGCATCACTAGTAATTACATTTAATAGATGTTGCTTTGTTTGGCTCAGCGCCCATTTCGATTACGATCTTGGCACCATCCATAAGTGTTGCATAATCTATGATTAGGGAGTTCCACACTTTGTCGTTTACCACGATAGATTGGATGTATTTATTCTCGTCGCTATTGTTGATGGTCTCGACAACAAGCTCTTTTCCGCCCGCAAGAGGTATTGTCACCTTGTCGAAGAGTGGCCGGCCGAAGCTATATTCGCCACTTGCAGGGGCAATACTATACATGCCGATAGCGTTGAGGATATACCATGCCGACATCTGTCCGCAATCCTCGTTACCAGCCAAACCGTTAGGATCTTTGAAGTAGAGTGTTTTGAGGATCTCGTCGACTAACTCTTGAGTTTTCCACCCCTCATCTACATAGTTATATAGGTGTGTGATGTGGTGACTAGGTTCGTTTCCGTGGGCGTATTGGCCAATCAGACCCGTAATATCGCCCGAAATAGCTTCGCCGACCAACTCCGAACTCACTGTGAATAGAGAATCAAGTTTGCTGACAAATGCCTCTTTCGAGCCGTGTAATATAACCAAGCCTTGAACATCGTGTGGCACATACCACGACCACTGCCAAGCATTTCCCTCGCAATAGTCGTCGCTACGATGGTTACTTGCGCGTGGGTCGAATGGTTCGCGCCACGAACCGTCGAGTAGTTTGCCGCGCATAAAGCCAGTTTCGGCATTGAAGTAGTTTTTGTAGAGTTTCGCTTTTGCTTCGAACTCGGCGGCCTCTTCGTCTTTGCCCAACGCCTTGGCGAATTGTGCGATACACCAATCGCTATAAGCGTACTCCAATGCGTTAGCCACCGATTCGTGCTCGATGTCGGCTGGGACGTAACCAATTGTATCTTTATACTTTTTGCTAATTGGCATGAGTGCCCCTGTCGAGATTGCGCCATCGATAAAGTTCGCCTCGATAGGGTGATAGCCCGACGAGTGAACACACGCCTCGAATGCTTTCTCGGCATCGAAGTTGCGCGCTCCTTTCAAATACGCCTCGGCAATAACCGACACGGCATGGTAACCTGTCATTGTGCCTGTGTAATTTCCCCACAAGTCCCACTTAGGAAGACATCCGCCCTCCTCATATTTTTGAACTAAATTTGCTGCTAATTCTGCGTTGAATTCTGGGTTAATGATCGAAAGAAGTGGGTGTTGAGCACGGAATGTATCCCATAGCGAGTAAACAGTGTAGTTGTTCTGACCCTGTGCAGCTTGATGAATTTGCTGATCTTGACCAAGGTACCTGCCGTCGAGATCAATAAAGGTGTTGGGGCTAATGAATGAGTGGTAGAGCGCAGTGTAGAATATGCTTTTGTGCTCGCAATTATCATCTTCGACCACAATGTGCGATAGCTTCTCGTTCCATGCCTTTTTGGCATCTGATGCAACTTGGTCGAAGTCCCAACCCTCGATCTCTTGCATGTTGCCACGTGCACCAGCACTGTCAACCGCCGAGATCGCAACTTTTGCCACGACCTCTTTCTTATTGGCAAATTTCAACATCGCTTTACTATCCTCGAAAAGTTCTGCCTCGAAAGGTTCGCTGAACTCAGCATAAAAATATACGGGTTGTGATTTTGCCCAACCGCGAGTAGACTTATAACCCTCGATCTGCGTATCGCTCAAAATATTTATCGAAGTGACGATATTGTGGTGATTTTGTAGGCTATGTGCCAAATCAATGATAACTGCTTGTTGAGCAACGGGCGTGCCAAAGCTGTAACGATGCATACCTACGCGCGTTGATGCAGTAAGCTCGGCTGTGATTTGATCGTCTAACTCTACCGCGTAGTAACCAGGTGTTGCCACCTCGCGCTCATGACTAAATGATGAGCGGTATCCACTCTCGACATTAGCCTGGTCGCCAGCCTCAAAGAATAACTCTCCGCTCATTGGCATTAAGAGGATATCGCCATAGTCACCAATTCCTGTTCCGCTAAGGTGGGTGTGCGAGAATCCAATTATTGTATGATCGCTGTAGTGATAACCCGAGCAGGCATCCCACCCAAGTAGGCGAGTGTCGGGGCTAAGTTGCACCATTCCGTTGGGCATCGTGGCACCAGGGAAAGTGTGACCGTGACCACCTGTTCCAATAAACGGATCTACATATTGGGTGTAGTCGGGACCATTGGACGAGCAGCCAACCAGAAATAGGACTGGAGCCAATAGTTGTAAAAGTAATTGTGTTTTTTTCATTTTGATTATTTTGTTAAAGGTTTCTCGTTTTTTAGTAATACAAAATTAAGGTCGACACCTTAATAAACCATTAACAAAATGATTAAAGCACTATGCTGAAATGTTAAAAAAACGCCATAAAAGATTAATAAACACGATTAATTGTGTTAAATATCACCGTAAGATAGATAAATTATAGGAGTTGCTTATTTGATAAAATCTTCGAACGAGCTATCGTACTCCGCACCAAAGAGGGTGTGATACTCCTTGGCAAAATTATCGAATGTAGTTTTAGCTACACCATGTTTCCCCATCTCGATTAGAGCCAAACATTTCTGTTCGACAGCATTTTCATCGACTTTGTCGAAGAGTAAAATAAGGTTGGCCAAAGCCACTTTATTGGTTGGGCTCTGGCTGTTGAGAAGTTCGTTGTTGACAACATCAATTATCATATTGGCGTAGTCGGCCTTGAATTGATCGAAGAAATCGAACATTTGGTTGGGAAGCAGGCTGCCCATTTGAGCAACCTCGGTGAGCAGCGCTACTCGCTGTTCGGGGCTCTCGACGTTGCCTAAGCTCTCGATCACGCTGCAAGCGTAGGTGTAGTCACACCAGCCGTTATTGTCGAGGTAGTCGATGCGCCAATAGCTGTTGTTGTAGGTTAAGTCGTATCCACCAACCTTGCTCAAAGATTGGCGTAGCTTAAAGATATTAACGCTTCGGTTGTTGCGAGCGCTCGATTCGGATTTGTCGAACCATATTACATCTTTAAGGATTACATTCGAAATTCCCTTGTTGTTTTTATTTGTGTGAAGGATAATTAGCGACAATAATTGGCGCATTATCGGTGTAAATTCGTTGGTAATATCGTTGTTCTCTTTATCGATCACGCAAAAGCCATCGAGAAGGAAGATTCCGTTGCGCCTTACGCGAGGTTTTATGGCGAACTCGCGATTGTAGAGTAGCATATCTTCGTCGCTCGCAGTGTTCTTGCCGCTCGATTCGCGAGAGGTATGAATCACCGTCTTCATATGCTTGCGACGTATAATGGCCAATATCACTGATATAATCGATGCGGTGAGCACACCTATAATAATAAACCAAACGTTGCGCAGTGTTGACGAGGCTATATCAACTGAACTCTCGCATGGTGGCAAAAGAGGATAAAGGATCGAGTAGAGGTTCAATTCGAAAGCTCCATCTTTCTGCTCGTGCACAGTTATCGCATAGAGAGTCGATTGCTTTTGCGAAAATATTAGCTGCGCTTGCGATGTAACATCGTTGAAATTGTATGGGATTGAAGTGGCAACAGGAGTCGACACAGCAGGCTTTAAGAGATCTATCTCTCTGAGTCTCAATTGACAATTCTCTTGCAGCGGGTCGAAGAAAAGAGAGATTAACTTTGTCGAATCGTGCGGCATAACCAGTAGGCTACGCGTAGCAACTTCGCTTGTGCTTTCGTTGCTCAGGTCCCAAACTTGCTCAACTGTATTCTCCTTAAGATCAATTTTGTAGAGGTCGTTGTAGATGTGGGTTCCTAACTCTTGTCGACCACTCGGGTTGCCAATTCCACCGTAAACATAGCAGTTCTCGCCAACGACACCTACCGACGAGAGGTAGCGAGGCGTGATCTGTTCTTCGAGTGAAGTAGTAGTCAAATTGCCATTTTTGTAGCTGTACATCAATGATTTGAATCTGAAAAATCCATAGCCAAACAGTTGCACGACAGCGCTATCGATAGGCGAGATCGCAAGGTTGCACTGGTGATAAAACGACTCCTTCTCTATATTAATTCTAGGATTCCACTCTGCCGATTCAAAGTCGAGGGTTGAATGTTGATACTCTCCATCGTTGATATTGAGCAATTTAATGTTGTCGCTCGAATGGTCGTATATAAATTGGTAGTTGACGTGCTTCATGGCGATGGGTTGTGCAAACTGCTTTGTTGTTTGTTTGCCACCGAGCAGGTCATAACTCACAATTTTATCCTTTGTAATAAGGTGCAGAGTGTTCTGCTCATCGAAAACGGGGTAGATGCAACCATCTGATTTATAGGTGAGTGTCAATTCCCATTCGGTATGTTTGTCAATCAACCACTCGGGGTTGTGTACAACAAGCCTCTTTTTCGAATATTCATCGATTACACACTCGCCAGAGTGTTTTTTCATCAACCAGAGACGTGGTTTTTGACCGTGGCGTTCAAGCCTTATATCTTTCACTACAGCCTGAGGCACGTCGGAAGTGGCAAATTTGGGTGTTGCATTTGCACCAAAGATGATTTGCGCTCGGCTAGATGTCGATAGATTCAAAGGGTATGACTCCTTCTCTCCATTAATATCTACGCGCAGCGAGTCGCTTTTTGGAGTTATTTCGATAGTTACATCGTTCCAGCAGTACTCTCTCTGAGGATCGAGTTTTATTTCGTGGTTGCTCAAAAGGTTGCCGTCGAGCACAACCGAGAGCATTGAGATTCCATCTGTTGAGGTGCTATTAATTAATAGGTCTAAATTACTCTTTTCGTCGAATATCATTCGAGTGAGGTAGCCAAAACGAGGTTTTTGATACTTTGTGGCGTAGCTAAAGCTCAAACGTAGTGTATCGGTGAGTTTGATCGAACCCTCGGGCGAGAGATCAAACGAGGTTCTGTGTTCCTTTGCTGCCTCTAAAGACTTGTATATCAATCCATACTCCACCTCATTTGCTGTAGATATAACCACAGAAAGCAATGTAAATAGGCATATTAAGAGTATCTTTTTCATTTTGTCTACCATATTTCACTAACAAATATAAATGTTTTTTCTGATAAAAAAAACTATGAGGTATAATTTTACAAATTAATGATAGTTAATTTGGATTAATGGCGAACTTTTTTTCTCCATTAATATATACATTAAACAAACTTTAATCGTTCGATGATATTTTTGTAGTCAAATAATTAACATTAATAATTTTTTAACCTAAAACAACTTTAACCATGAAAAGATTTATTTTAACAATCGTAGCAATTTTTGCTATTTTCACTTCGCAAGCACAAGTATTAAAAGATGCAGTGATGCGAATTCCATTAAACGAAGCATCGTCTAAAGAGATGCCAACAGAATCTGTGGCAAACGCAAAGTGTCGTCCGATGAACGATCACACCCTAGGTGATGTATTCGAAGATGAGACTATGGGTATGGTTCGCTGCTTCCAAAACTGTAAAAATGGTATCCTTACAAAGATGTCACCTGTATATGGTAGTGATGCTCGCACGTACTCGTTTTGGGCATACACCAACATGACAGATCTTTCGAACGACGGAAAGGGCGAAGCGGTTCAAAACAATACACAACCATTCACCACAGGTTCGATGGACAAACCAATGGGTGGTTTCTTTATGCAGATCGTGCAAGGTAAGAGAATCCGCATCGGTATCAATGCAAAATATACACACGTTTTAATGTTCCCAGGTATCGGTAAAGAGCTTCGCGACTCATGGCACCACTTCGCTGTCACAATTCCCGAAGGTGGTAGTGCAGCCGATGCAAAATGTTATATCGATGGCATTGATTGTGGCGCAGCTCAAACTGTCAATGAGAAAGGCGAGAAGATCGATAACTTCACATTGAAAACTGCAAAAACAGTATTTAACATCGCACCTCAATTTGGCGGTATGATCTCGCAGGTTGCAATCTTCGACAAGGTGCTCTCTGAGGGTGATGTTCAAAAGCTTATGAAGGAGACTCGCCAATAGTCCTTCTAAAAAGATATATATATTAATAATAGAACTATGTTTAATAGACTTCTCTTAGGTCTGTCGGTACTTGCCATCTCTTTGTCGTCGTGCGGCGACACTGCACCAAAAAATAGCTCGTATATCGACCCGACCATCGGAAATGTTGTTCCTTATCTAGTGCCGACATATCCAACGATGCAACGTCCCAACCAGATGTTGCGAATGTTTCCCGTCAAAGCCGACTATATCTCCGACGAATTGATTGGACTTCCGCTCCAGGTGACAGCTCACCGTCAACGCGGAATCTTCCAACTCAAAGCGTCGAGCAGTGCCGATGTGGCTTGGGGCAAACCTATGATTATCGACCACGACTTAGAGAGCTACGCCCCATGGTTCTACTCGACATATCTTATCGAAGAAAACATCCGCATCTCGTTTGCACCTGCTTCGAAGGGTGCCATCTACAATTTCGACTTTGCCCAAGCGAGTGGCAATGCAATAAGGATTGGCGCTTCGCCCCAAGCCAAGATCGAGGTTGAGGGCAACCTCGTAGAGCTAACCGAAAAGATTAGCTACACGGTCAAGGGGCTTGCGGGGCATACTCGCACAATGTCGGCTTATATTTATGGCGAGCTCTCGGCTGTGCCAACGGCAGTGAAAAAGGAGGGTGCAGCGGCGGTGATGAGCTTCGACGAGGATAATGTTGAATTCCGCTATGCGGTGTCGTATATCGACATCGAACAGGCAAAAGAGAACTTCACACGCGAATCTTTAGGTTCGGTGGAGTTCGACCAACTTGTGGCGCAAAGTCGCAAGAGTTGGGACGAAGTGATGGATCAGATCGAGGTTGAAGGGGGCAGCGAAGAGCAAAAACGCACCTTCTTCACCTCGCTCTATCGCACCTACGAGCGCATGGTCGACATCAATGAGTATGGCCGCTACTTCAGCGGATACGACTATAAGATCCATCAGAGCGAGCGCCCATTCTACGTTGACGACTGGATTTGGGACACCTACCGTGCACAGCACCCTATGCGCACTATCCTCACCCCCACAATGGAGGAGGATATGCTCCACTCTTACGTGCAGATGTACGAGCAGAGCGGCTGGCTGCCAACCTTCCCGCAAGTTCATGGCAACCACCTATGTATGAACTCATACCATTCGGCGGCGATCCTATTGGATGGCTACCGCAAGGGGCTGCGCAACTTCGATGTTGAGGCGGCTTATGCGGCAATCAAGAAGAATCTTACCGAGTCGACCTTTATTCCGTGGCGCCAACATGCTGCACCAACTTCTCTCGATGAATTTTACTATCGCGAGGGCTACTTCCCTGCACTTGCGCTGGGCGAGGCGGAGAGCGAGGCGGAGGTCGATAGCTTCGAGAAGCGCCAAGCGGTGGCCGTATCGCTCGGTGTGAGCTACGATTTTTGGACTCTCAAGGAGTTCGCAAAGGATTTGGGTAAAGAGGATGATTACAAAAAGTATAGTCGCTACGCTACCGATTACAAGAAGTTGTGGGATAGTGAACAGCAGCTATTTATCCCCAAAGATAGCCGTGGCAACTTCGTTGAGATCAACGCCAAGAAAGATGGCGGCAAGGGCTACAGAGAGTACTACGACGAGAATAATGGTTGGACCTACGCGTGGGATGTGCCGCACGATGTAGATGGTCTGATCGAACTTTTGGGCGGTAAGGAATCTGCCGAAAAGCGCCTCGATCAGCTCTTTCGCGAACCGCTCGACATGCCCAAAGCGGAGTTCGTTTGGAATGGCGCTAACTCGACTGGCATGGTTGGGCAATTCTCGATGGGTAACGAGCCTTCGTTCCACATTCCATACCTCTACAACTACTTCGGGGCTCCATGGAAGACTCAACAAAAAACGCGCTTTATGCTCGACGTGTGGTTCAAAGATAACATCTTCGGCGTGCCAGGCGACGAGGACGGCGGCGGCATGACAGCCTTTGTTGTGATGAGTTCGCTTGGAATCTACCCAGTTACCCCTGGCGAACCTATCTACACAATCACCTCGCCAATTTTCGAGAAGAGTTCGATCGCGCTCGAAAATGGAAAGATCTTTACAGTTGAGGCCAAGGGGGCGAGCAAGAAGAATAAATATATCCAAGCGGCAAAGATAAATGGAGAGCCAATCGACGCTCCATTTATCTCCCACGAGCAGATCATGAGCGGTGCGACCCTAACCTTGGAGTTGGGCGAGCTACCAAACAGAGAGTGGGGCAAAAGCGAATACAAATTCTAAAAATAAGAGAACGATGAATTATAAAGTATATCTCTCGGGAGGTTTAGCCATGCTCTCGCTCGGCAGTTGCCAAACAGCGAAGCAACCTCAGCGCCCCAATATTCTATTTATCATGACCGACGATCATGCCCTTTCGGCAATCTCGGCATATAATGGCTATTTGGCTGCGGTGGCTCCTACACCCAACATCGACCGTATCGCCTCTGAGGGTGTGCGTTTCGATAATTTCTTTGTCACAAACTCTATCTCGGGCCCCTCGCGCGCGTGTATCGTAACGGGAAAATATAGTCACGTCAATGGCTTCTACAAAAACGAAGATGGCGGCGACTTCAACCCCGAGCAGACGACATTCCCCATGTTGCTGCAAGATGCTGGTTATCAGACAGCAATGATTGGTAAGTGGCACCTGGGTTCGTCACCCGTGGGTTTCGACTTTTATAAGGTGTTGTTCAATAAAGAGGGGCAAGGTTCATACTTCGACCCTGTATTCGAGCTAACCGATGGCTCTTTGGTGACCGAGACAGGGCGCTATTCGATCGATGTTATCGAGCAGGATGGTTTGGAATGGCTCGAAAATAGGGATCGTTCGAAGCCCTTTATGCTCATGTATCAATTCAAGGCTCCTCACCGCCCCTGCGACCCCAGTCCCGAGTATATGGACTACCTCAAAGATGTTGACCTGCCTTATCCTGCGACCTACACCGACGACCATGCGGGCCGATACGCAGCGAGTCAAGCGTGGAACCTTCTCGATGGCAACACCACGCGAAAAGATATGAAGCTACCCACACCCAGTGATCTATCGCCCACGGAGGCCGAAGCGTGGGAACAATATGGTAACAACAAGGGCGAAGATTGGACGCCCGATGCCAACATGTCGGACCAGGAGCGTAAAGATTGGAAATTCCAAACCTACGTCAAAGATTATCTTCGTTGCGTAAAGCATGTAGATGATGCTATAGGCAGCGTGCTCGATTATCTCGAAGCAGAGGGCGTCGCCGACAACACCATCGTTATTTACACCTCCGACCAGGGCTTTTTCTTGGGCGAACATGGCGGTTGGTTCGACAAGCGCTTCATGTATGAGGAGACTCTTCACATGCCATGCGTGATTCGCTACCCCAACGCAATCGCACCAGGTGTGGTGAACGATGATCTATTACTTAATATCGACTACGCCCCAACATTATTAGATTATGCAGGTGTCGATGTGCCCGAAGATATTCAAGGCAAGAGCTTTAGACCGATGCTCGAAGGCCAAAGCGAAGAGCCTTTCCGCGATGCGATCTACTATCACTACTACGAATACCCATTTTGGCACAATGTGCAACCACACTTCGGTATGCGCACCGATCGTTACAAGCTAATTCACTTCTACTACGATGTCGATATTTGGGAACTCTACGACTTGCAGAGCGACCCCAACGAGCTCAATAACCTTTATGGAGTCAAAGGCTACGAGGCAATCACGGGCGAGCTTAAGGTGCGAATCAAGGAGCTGCAAGAGGAGTACCAGATGAACTATTCACTCGAAGAACTTCGTGCGATGACAGATGCTGTGATCGAGCGCCGATATGTAAAAGAGGCTGCAAATTAAACAAAAGATTAAGACAATGAAACTAAAAAATATATTACCCATTGCGGCGCTGTTAGCTTTCGCCATTGGCTGTTCTTCACAAAGCCAGCAGAGCCCTGTGGATTACGTAAATCCAAATATGGGAAACATCAGCCACCTTTTGGTGCCGACATTCCCCACGGTGCACCTGCCCAACTCGATGATGAGGGTATACCCCCACCGCGATGACTTTTCGACAGATTACATCGCTGGACTTCCGATGATTGTGCCCGATCACCGCAAGGGTGCGAAGTTTGCGCTGACCCCATTTAGTGATGTTGCGCGCAAACACCTCAGCTACGAAAATGAGCTCACACGCCCATATAGCTACGATGTGTACCTCGGTGAGGACCAAATCAAAGTTCGCTTTGCCCCATCGCACCAAAGTGCAATTTATCAATTCACCTATTTGGATCCTACCTCGCCCGCACAATTGAAAATCTCGTCGCTCAAAGGCGAAATGGATTATGTGGATGGTGCCATCGTGGGCTACGACATGTTGTCGGACAACAAAAATAAGGTCTATATCTACGCCCAGGTCGATACTCCGCTACAGTCTATGAGTGGCAATGAAATGAGCCTTTCGCTCAATTTTGGCGACGCGCGTCAAGTTGTGCTTCGCTACGCTGTGTCGTTTATCAGCACAGAGCAAGCGGCCAAAAACTTGGCTCGCGAGATTGCGCACTACGACGTTGAGGCGCTTGCCTCGGAGGGTCGCAAGATTTGGAACGATGCCCTTTCGAAGATCGAGATTGAAGGAGGTAGCGACGATGAGAAAACAGTCTTTTACACATCGCTCTATCGCACCTACGAGCGCCCAGTGAATATCAGCGAGGATGGTCACTACTTCAGCGCTTTCGACGGTGGAGTACACTCAGACGGTGGTCGCGACTTCTACGTCGACGATTGGTTGTGGGACACTTACCGTGCAACGCACCCTTTGCGTGTGATGATCGACAGCGGAGTGGAGAGTGACATCATTAACTCATATATCTCTATGGGTCGCCACCGCGCAGAGGGTGAAGATTGGTTGCCAACATTCCCTAAAATCACTGGCGATTCGCACGGCATGAATAGCAACCACGGCATTATCACGATTCTCGATGCGTGGGTCAAGGGGATCAACAACTTCGATTTGGAGCGCGCCTATAAGGTCTCGCGCGCCGCAATCGAGGAGAAAACCTTAATCCCTTGGCGAGGCACTAAGGCAGGCGAGCTCGATGATTTCTACAAAGAAAATGGCTACTTCCCCGCCCTGCGCGAAGGCCAAGCCGAGTGGGTCAAAGATGTCGATAGTTGGGAGAAACGCCAGACGATGGCTGTTACTTTGGGTACCTCATACGACCACTGGGCACTATCGAAAATTGCCGAGGAGTTGGGGAAAACGCAAGATGCAGAGCTATTCGCCCAAAGGGGGTTGAACTATCGCAATGTGTTCAATCACGAAACGAAATTCTTCCACCCCAAGGACCACGAGGGTCGCTTCATAGAGCCATTCTGCTACAACACCTCGGGTGGCATCGGTACTCGCGCCTACTACGACGAGAATAATGGTCACACCTATCGTTGGAGCGTGGAGCACAATGTTGCCGACCTTGTCGACTTGATGGGCGGCCAGGAGGAGTTCTGCACCAAGCTAGATTCGCTCTTTACTACCACTTTGGGCATGAGTCGCTACAACTTCTGGACGAAGCACTGCCCTGACCAGACGGGCAACGTGGGCCAATTCTCGATGGGTAACGAGCCCTCGTTCCATATACCCTATCTCTATAACTACGCAGGTCAGCCCTGGAAGAGCCAAGCACGCGTGCGTATGTTGCTCGACATGTGGTTCCGCAACGACTTGATGGGAGTCCCAGGCGACGAAGATGGTGGCGGCATGTCGGCATTTGTGGTCTTTTCGCAGTTGGGATTCTATCCCGTTACGGTCGGCTTGCCTTATTACGCTATCGTTAGCCCAGTCTACACCAATTCGAAGATGACACTCTCGAATGGCAACACCTTCGAGGTGCGTGCTAAGGGAGCTTCGCCCATCAACAAATATATCCAATCGGTGCGCCTAAATGGCCAGGAGTGGAACAAGTCGTGGTTCTCGCACTCCGACATCGAAAGCGGTGCGGTAATGGAGATAACCCTCGGAGAGTTCCCAAATAAAGAGTGGGGAGCCGCGTGCCCTCCACCATCGGGATATTAATTCGCAGCTCCGCACATAGCTCGATCGCCGAGGTATATAGTAGTTGCGACCTGTGGCGGTCTGTAAGTTCGGCGCACCCTCGGCTGCGAGTGAGAGTGGGCGAGGCGATGTCGCATTATATGACAAGTTTAAAGCTTTGATAATCAGTTGATTATTAAAGCTTTTATTTTACCATTACCAATATCCCTACTAAGTGCTCTGTGTTGCTCATAAATGGTCTTGTTTTATAAACAAATATATTTATATTTGTTTATAAAATCAACTAAATTGTTGGGAATCTAAAAATTATCACTATCTTTGTACCAAACAATGATGACACAAAACTATCTGTCCGAGGAGCTCGGAAGAAGTTTTGTGTCATTTTTTTATGACATAATTCGGATAGTTGGTTGAGGTGAGTACCCACCTCTTCAGCAGGCTGCACTCGGCAATTCAAACAAGTTTGATTGCTCTCATTGGCTCTGCCGCTCTTTACATTCTTAAGGACAATGAACTATAAATTATAATAAACTATTTAATATTAACGAATTATGGAAGAACAAACATTCAATTATTATGCACTACTTCACTACCGTACCTTCAATAACAACTGCTTATACAAGGGGGCGGAGCCTAACAAATTATTCACAACAAAAGATGATCAAATAAACATTCAGCCGCTGTGGCGAATGGAGCAACTCGCCAAGTATTACGGTGTTAACATTTGCGACTACGACGACCAAACCTCGTGGGAGTACTACGACGAGGTTATGTGGCAAATAGACTCCAAGGAGGAGCGAGAGAAGTTTCGTGAGGAGAACCTCCACTTAGACACCTACGACGACTATTTCGAGGAGGTGGCACGTGTTGCCGCAGAGATTGGAGCCGAGCGAGCCGAGATAAAGTGCCTTATCAAGTCGTTGATGCTCAAATATCGCCTCAACAGAATTGGCAACATCACCGAATTTCCGCACGAACCATTCACGAAGCTATACAATCGGCTCGTCTCGTCAAAGGATCTCGAGCAGATACTTGTCGCCGAGCGCCTTGCCCGCCACCACATAAGAGAGCTCGAGATGTACATCTGGTGCAACACCACCGATAAAAAGATGCAAGCAGGCTGGGTCGAACGAGAAGATGAACATGACTATTAACCTACTGTACAATCATACTCCCCTCTGGTGACTCAGAACATCGACGATCAGCACGAGCGTGGCGGCTCAACAATGGTTACGCACTTGCACGGCGAGTTTCGCAAGTTGCGTAGTAGTTGCGATGAAAATGTGATTTTCCCCTTAGAAGGGTGTGAAGTTTCGCCCTATTCATCGCTGGCTCTATCACATTACCCGCTTTGCTCAGGCGTTGCTTCCAATCGACGCATTTGATTACATCGCAGGCAATATATTTGGAGTTTACAAAACAATGGATAACTTTGTAGGAAGAAAGGGAGAATATGGAAAATAAAATTAATATGCTACGTAAGTACTATAACTCTGGAGTAACAAAATCGGTAGAGTTTAGAGCGGAGCAACTTAGGAAGCTCAAAAAATCAATCATCGCCAATCAAACGGCCATTGAGGCAGCTCTATGGTCGGACCTCGGTAAATCACCCGAGGAGGCCTATCTTACCGAAATCTCTATCGTGTTGCAGGAGATTGACTTGCACCTCAAAAATCTTCGCACGTGGTCAAAGCCACAAAGGGTTAAGACTCCACTGCACCTCTTCCCCTCGCGCAGTTTTGTTCAGAGTGAGCCATTGGGTGTGGCGCTTATTATTGCTCCGTGGAATTACCCCTTTCAGCTACTCTTAAATCCTCTTGTTGGGGCAATCTCGGCAGGGTGTACCACTATGCTAAAGAGTTCACCTGCCGCCCCTGCGACAGCCTCTATAATAGATAAAATTGTGCGGGAGGCTTTCGGCTCAAACTACATAGATATAGTTCACGGAGGCAGGGAGGTGAACACGTCGCTGTTACAGCAGAAGTACGATATAATTTTCTTTACTGGTAGCCCGCAACTTGGCAAAGTGGTCTACAAGGCAGCAGCCGAAAATCTAACCCCAGTGGTATTGGAGCTTGGCGGAAAAAGCCCTTGCGTCGTGGATCGTGATGCTAATATCGAGCTCTCGGCTCGCCGCATAGCGTGGGGTAAGTGGATAAACGCAGGGCAAACTTGCATCGCTCCCGACTATCTCTTTGTGCATCGGTCGGTGAAAGAGCAGCTGCTTAGTCAAATTAGGCGAGAGTGCGAAAAGATGTATGGCGCAGATGCAAAGCAGAGTCGTTTCTATGGGAGAATTGTAAATACCGAGGCATTCGACAGACTCGTCGGTTTGATGGAGGGCGAAGATATATACTTCGGAGGAGAGAGTGACAGAGCGCAAAAATATATTTCGCCAACGATAATAGACAACATCACTCCAGAGTCAAAAATTATGCAAGATGAGATCTTTGGTCCCTTGCTTCCAGTTATGACTTTCGACGATATTAGCGAGGTCTACACCTATGTCAACGCCCACGAAAAACCCCTCGCACTCTACTATTTCGGCAGAAATGGCGAGCAGGTGCTAAGCCAAACCACGTCGGGCGGAGCCTGCATCAACGACACCATTATGCACGTTAGTAACCACAACTTACCCTTTGGCGGAGTGGGTAATAGCGGAATGGGCAAGTATCACGGTAGGCGTAGCTTTGAGGTTTTCTCGAACCAAAGAGCAGTAGTTAAGACTCCAACTTGGATTGATCTGCCGCTGAAGTACCCGCCGTTCAAATATTTCAAATTCATAAGGCGATTATTATGATTGACCAGCGAGAAGAATTTCGCCGAATAGTGAGCGAGTATGTAGATTTAAGCGACGAGGATTGGCAGTTGCTCCTCTCGCTCGTCTACTTCAAAACCCTCTATAAAGGAGAGGTGCTGCTCTACGAGGGTGAGAGCAGATCTGATATATATGTTGTGCTTAGCGGTCTGCTGAGAACCTACTTCACACGTGCCGATGCCGAGGAAAAGACCTTCTATTTCTCCGTTGAGGGAGACTTGGCAACCGACTACGAGGGTATGTCAAAGGGAACGCCCTCTCGCTACTCGATAGATGCCTTGGAGGCAACAACTATCGCCGTTATCCCCTATGAAGGACTGCAACATATATTGACCTCCTACAATCGAGGGCAAAGCATATTCATCGCAATAATAGAGAAATATTTCTTCCTATGGAGCGAGCGCATAGCCGACTTCTATATGCACTCACCAAAGGAGCGCTACGACAAAATGTGCAAACGCTATCCCGATATAATTCAGCGCGTTCCGCAATATCTAATCGCCTCGTACCTCAATATCTCAACGGTGCATTTGAGTCGCCTTCGTAGGCAGTAGTGTGTCCAATGCACTAAGCAGACATCGCTATGTGTCAGCAAGTTGCGTTTATTTCGGTACACTCCCAATAACCCTGCAAGGATTCCCCACAGCGATGGAATTTTCAGGGATTGATTTCACTACTACGCTGCCTGCTCCGATGACGCAGTTATCGCCGATTTCTACTCCTGGAAGTACTGTTACTCCTCCGCCTATCCAGACGTTGTTGCCTATGGTTATGGGCTTAGCGAACTCCAGACCCTTGTTGCGCTGCACGGCATTGGTCGGGTGAGTAGCTGTGTAGAACCCACAAGCAGGGGCGATGAAAACATTGTCACCAAAGGTTACTTTTGCCACGTCTAATATCACGAGGTTGTGGTTAGAGTAAAAATTCTCGCCAATCGAGATGTTGTAGCCATAGTCGAACCACACGCTGGGCTCGATGGTGAACGACCCCTTACAACCGCCCAATAGCTTGCGCATAATTTCGCCCCGCTCCTCAGCTGCGGATGGTCTGAGATGGTTATAGTCGTAGCATAGCTCTTTGCACGCTGTGCGCTCCTTTACCAACGCCACATCAGCAGCGTCGTATAGCTCGCCCTTTATCATTTTTTCTTTTTCGGTCATAGTGTAAAGGTTGTGATTATTTCAAATTTATAATTGTCAGTTCACTATGTGTACCAAGGCGCATCGGAGGGCCAAAGGTGCCTGTGCCTTGCGAGACGTAGATCTGCATATTTTTGTCGTAGTTGTAGAGCCCTTTGTTGTACTCGAACATTAGCTTTGCGATGAGGGTTGCGGGGAAGAGTTGCCCTGCGTGGGTGTGTCCTGCTAGGTATAGATTTATTCCGTTTTCGGCGGCGTATGTTGCCCCTACTGGGTTGTGGTGTAGGAGGATTGAGGCTCTGCTTTTGTCGATGCCTAAGGTTGGGAGAACGCTCTGCATTGTGTGGCGATTGTGTGGTGCGTGGAAGGTGTCGACGGTCTGGTCGTCGGGGGTGAGGTAGTCCAAGCCTACGATTTGTAGCCCCCCAAACTCCGCCTTTTCGTTCTCTAAAACTTTGATGCCATTCTCGGTCAAAAGTCGCTTAATATCACGTGCGCCAGAGTAGCCATCGTGGTTGCCCTCAGAGAAATATACTGGCACGCCAAGCTCGGCAAAGGGGCGCACGACATCGGAGTTGAGGCGCACACGTCCATCGAACATATCGCCTGTGATAACTACTAAATCGACATTCTCTTTCGCTACCATATCCGCCAACTTCTGCGCCTTTCTCTCACCCCAAAAGTGCCCAAAGTGCGTGTCGCTAAGGTGGGCAATGCGGAGCGGCTCGGCAAGGTTTGGCAACGTAATATCCACCTCGTAAATCCTTGTGTACGAGGCGTTCCAAAGTGAATAAATAGAGATTAAGGTAGTTACCCCAAGAGCCACAAATCCAAAGGTGCGAGGCGAGATTTTAACAAAAATATTTACAGCGTCAATCACTAGAGTAATACAAACCGCAAACATCAAAACCCCAATCAAAATATTCGAGCCATTGCTCAAAAAATGGCTCACGGCCGAGGTCTGATTGCTCCTCATAATTGCCATCATCGAGACAAACGCCCCAACGGTCAGCACCCCAACCACCGCCATCACAAGCCACCGACTCGCCCCAAACGCCCAAGCCATCCTGCTCGAAAAGTAATAAATCGACAACACCATCGCCCCAAGGACGATGAAGGGGATGCTATGTAGTAGAAATTCTCTCATAATCTTAAAGTTCGTTACAGTGCAAAGGTAGTGCAAATAGAAAAAAAATAGTATCTTTGTGACAAATACTTTTATTTAAACTGTAAAATGCTTTTTAACTCATTTGAATTTCTACTATTCTTACCAATAGTGTTTTTATTATATTGGTTTGTATTTAATCGTTCGCTGAAATCGCAGAACGCATTTAT
>JBCQWE010000034.1:0-21872 GCA_047172505.1 Rikenellaceae bacterium
GTAGGTGAGAGTACCGCCGACAGCATAACCTACCACGCCACCTGTAGAATAAGAACCTATAACATCACCGCTGTTGTGGCAGTAGGTAAGAGTGCCGCCGTTATTATAGCCAACTACGCCTCCAACATAATAATTTACACTTGTAATGTCGCCGCTATTGCTGCACGAGGTGATAGTTGCGCCAATACCGTTATTGCCGACCACGCCTCCAGTAGATGAACTTAGTGCGACACTTGCACTATTAATCGAACAATAATTATGGCATCCCGTGACAATGCAAGAGCTGATGGCGATATAACCGACTACTCCTCCGACGGGGTACAAACCTGTAACTGAACCTGCCACCGAAAGGTTCTTGATGGTAGTAGCGCCCGTCAAATATCCTATACATCCAAACAGCCCTTGATTACTACTACTTGACTTGTTGATATATAGTCCCGAGACCATGAAACCACAACCATCGAAGACACCACGGAATTTATTGCTATTATTACCAATTGCTGTGAACTCATTTTCGGCAATGCCATCGCCATTTTCGTCGATTCCACCAAGGTCGACATCGTTAACCATTTCGAAATATAGATTGTAGTAGGTGGTACCCGCAGCAACCGCGGCAGAGAGTTCTCGCATATCCTCGGCTGTCGCGATTTTGTATGGCCACGCCTCGGAACCATCTCCGCCACTATATGCAGTCTCGGTGGGGTTAGTATTGCTAAAATCCAACGTCGGGTAGCCATCGCTTCCCGCGATCCAAGCGCACGCCAAGGTGGAAGGAGTCTCAGTGTCGTTATTATATTGGTATGCAGCATCGTTGAGTTGCAATAAGAAGTCGACAAAGTGCATCGCCTCGGTTGTTCGGCCAACAACATTCGACACAGTAGAATCAGTTATGTTGCCAACACCATCGCCACTAAACTCGTCGCTATTCCAGTAACACGAAGCAACAGAAGAGGCATAAGCATTTCCTACGACTCCACCCCAAGAGGTCTGGCCTGCCACCGACGAGCTACTATAACTGACAGATAGAGTAGAGGAACTTCTTAGATTTCCTACAACTCCTCCGACACTCTCCGCGCCATTGATTTTCGCAGTATTATAACAAGCAGCAATAGTTGAAGAAGAGGCATATCCCACTACTCCACCGACAGCAGATTCTCCAGAAAGGATTTCCACACTATTACAGCAGTTAGTAATGGTAGAGGATAGGGCGCGTCCCACAACACCGCCGACACCACTATTACATGTAACAGAACCAGCCACCACTAGATTCTTGATAGTTGCACCATTTATATAGCCAAAGAGTCCTTGATTGTCGGCTGTTGAGTTATTTATATATATGCCACTGATTTTGTAGCCACCACCGTCGAATGTACCAGTGAAGTTCTCGCTGCTTGTTCCAATTGCTGCCCACTGGTTTGCGGCAACCCCTGCGCCTGAATTGTCGATTCCGCCAAGGTCGACATCGCACATTAGTTTGTAGTGTGCACTCAGCGACCAATCGTCTGTGCCTGTACCCACTTTGCGCATATTCTCAGCGCTGTATATCAAGAATGGATCCTCTTGGGTGCCCGAGCCAGTCGATAGACCGATGTTGAGGTTCGAGTAGTTGTACGAGCAACCCACACTCCACGATGCGAAGTCGGCAGCCATGCTATAGTAGTAGCTCTTGGTGCCTGATACGATTTTCAGCATTACATCGCTAATATCGTCGATGGGTTCGACAAAAATGCTGCACGAAGCTTGGTAACCCTCGACCTCGAAATCTAACACGTAGCTCTGCTCGGCAGTTGAAAGTGTAGCCTCCGAGATAGCATCGCCCACCAAGAAGTTGAAGTAGAGAAGCGCCGCATCGTGCGAAAAGGTGAACTCCACGGTCGATGTGCCACTTGCGATACTCGACATAATATCTTCATGGGTCGAAGTTGCTGTTTGATACTCTTCCAAGGTTGTGAAATTAGCGTTGTAGGGGTAGAACGCCAGGTATGTGGCCTGCACAAGGTCGCTATCTTTAACCTCGAACGCCGCGACCCCTTCAGCTGGACTCATCTCGCCAGCCGAGTTGATGTCGTAGGCGTATATGGTCGAGTCGTCGCCATCGACAAAGATTGCGATCTGGTCGCCATCTTGCCACTGCTTTTTGACATCTGCTGCTTTTGACTCGGTGAGCGAAAGCATCGAGGCTGAGAAGCAAACTTGGCCACCGCCACTACCCTCTTGCCCAGAGGGGGAAACCGCTATATCCTTTGCGCAAAAAGCGAAAAGAATAAGGGTTAATAAAAATGCGGATAGTTTTTTCATCTTTTCTAAAATTTTATTTTTTATTATTTTTCTGCACATTGTTAGTCATTTGCAAATATAATAAAAAATAGTAAAGGATGAAACTGTTGCGCTATATTAAAGAGTGAATAAGGCTAAATTTACAGTAAAATTAGAATTAACGCCATGTGGTGATCTTCGAGCTAGCATAAATATATAGCTAGCATAAATATATACAAAAAGGAAGATGACTTTCAAGTAAAATACCCGAAAGTCATCCTCTCTCATTTTGCAAGAAGTCGGATCCGACTTCTCTGGTTTATCAGATTACTTCTTGATAACCTTCTTGTAACCATAGATAGCGCGCTCGCCAAGCTCCTCCTCGATACGAAGAAGTTGGTTGTACTTAGCCATACGGTCAGAACGGCTTAGTGAACCAGTCTTGATTTGACCAGAGTTAGTTGCAACTGCGATGTCAGCAATTGTAGTATCCTCGGTCTCGCCACTACGGTGTGAAGTTACGCTAGTGAAACCTGCACGGTGTGCCATCTCGATTGCATCGAGAGTCTCAGTAAGTGTACCAATTTGGTTAACTTTGATAAGGATAGAGTTTGAACAACCCATCTCGATACCTTTTGAAAGGAAGTCAGTGTTAGTTACGAACAAGTCGTCACCTACCAATTGACAACGGTCGCCGATACGCTCTGTAAGAAGCTTCCAACCGTCCCAGTCCTCTTCGTTCATACCATCCTCGATAGAGTCGATTGGGTATGCGTTGATAAGTGACTCAAGGAAGTCAACTTGCTCTGCAGAAGAACGTTTTGCGCCCTCAGCACCTTCGAACTTAGAGTAATCGTATACGCCATCTTTGTAGAACTCAGATGAAGCACAGTCAAGACCAATTGAAACGTCGCCACCCTCGCAAGCACGACCTGGTTTGTAACCAGCAGCCTCGATAGCTTTGATGATACATTGAAGAGCATCTTCGGTTCCCTCCAAAGCTGGAGCGAAACCACCCTCGTCACCTACTGCGGTTGAAAGGTTGCGGTCGTGAAGTACCTTCTTAAGTGCGTGGAATACCTCAGCACCCATGCGAAGAGCCTCGCGGAAAGATGGAGCACCAACTGGACGGATCATGAACTCTTGGAACGCGATAGGAGCGTCTGAGTGAGAACCACCGTTGATGATGTTCATCATTGGAACTGGAAGAGTTTTAGCGTTAGCACCACCGATGTAGCGGTAAAGTGGCATGTCGAGAAGCTTAGCTGCTGTAACTGCACTAGCCAAAGAGACACCTAGGATAGCGTTAGCACCCAACTTAGACTTAGTTTTTGTACCGTCTAGCTCAAGCATTGTGCGGTCGATACCAACTTGGTCTGTTACGTCCAAACCGATAACAGCAGGAGCGATAACCTCGTTAACGTTCTCTACAGCCTTCAAAACACCTTTACCAAGGAAGCGACCTTTGTCGCCATCGCGAAGCTCAAGCGCCTCGTTAACACCTGTTGAAGCTCCCGATGGAACCGCAGCACGGCCAATTACACCACTAAGGGTTGTTACCTCAACTTCGATAGTTGGGTTACCTCTTGAATCCAAGATCTCTCTTGCGTGTACTTCTACAATCTGACTCATAGTTTTGTTGTTTTAATTTATATGTTATTAAACATTTGTGAATTTTCTCTCACATCATTGAACTCTCGACCTAACGTCCGAAAATTCGCAACAAAGATATGAAAAAAATATCTAATTTACAATACAGTATTTCACCTAAAAAAGATAAAAATAATTTCACGCAACCCATATTTATTATTTTTCTCAAATAAATGAGTATATTTGTACTATCCGACAAGCAAAAAAGACGATGGGTACACTCAACAAAATATTCATATATCGCAAGAAATTGATAATGCCGCATGTGTTGCGCCTACTCAAATTTGTAGACGTTGTAAGTTACATCATGTCGGCGATATTCCTCGTTGCATTGATCTACGAACATGGCTTTAGGATCTCGCTCGGTGAGCAGCAGATGCTCCACCGCATATACGACTACACGTGGCTTGTTTTCATTGTCGACTCTCTGCTACACATCACGCTCAATTTCGAACATACGCGCAAGAGATACAACCCATTTACCTGGGGTGCAACGATGCTCCTACTGACAACTATGCTTCCGCGGCTCTTTCCCGCGGCGCCCTCGGTGCCTTTTATTGCGGGGTTGTGGAGGGTGCTCGAAAGCCATCTTTTGAGCATAATCCTCATTGGCATCCTCTCGCTGCTTCTGCTTTCGAGTGGAGTTGTGAAGCTACTCTCGCGTAAGGTCAGCCCCTCGTTTATCCTTTCGACCAGCTTCTTTATATTCATTCTGATCGGCACGGCTATGCTTATGCTCCCGCGTGCCACCTACGACGGAATTTCGATTATAGATGCTCTTTTCATGTCCACTAGTGCGATATGTGTCACAGGATTGTCGACTCTCGACGTTGCTGCGACCTTCACCCCTATGGGCATCCTCTTTATCTTGATCTTGATTCAAGTTGGAGGCCTCGGCGTTATGACCCTCACTAGCTTCTTTGCGATGTTCTTTATGGGCGGGTCGTCGCTCTACAACCAAGTTATGGTGAGCGACATGATTAGTTCGAAATCATTAGGATCGCTCTTCTCGACCCTGCTCTACATCTTGGGGTTCACCTTCATTATCGAAGTTGGTGGAGCCGCCATAATATTCCTCGATATTCACGGCACTTTGGACATGAGTTTTCGCGAAGAGGTCGCCTTTGCCATCTTCCACTCTGTCTCGGCATTTTGCAATGCTGGATTCTCCACCATGACAGAGAATCTGGGTGCGGAGATACTTATGAGTGGCCACAACCTTTTTTATATTGCCATCACTGCACTAATTGTTTTAGGCAGCATTGGTTTCCCGATCCTGGTCAACCTCTATCAAACATTGAAATATTACGCGCGCCAATTATTCCAGCGCTACATCCTGCGACGCGACAGGCAGAGCCCCCTGGTGCACCTCTACGACATCAACACTCGCATTGTGGCGGTTATGACGTTGCTACTCTTGGGCGGTGGAGCCATCGCCATTGGGGTGTTGGAGTGGGGAGGTGGATTTGCCAATATGCCCATTGCCGACAAGGTGGTCCACTCTGTGTTCAACGCCGCGTGCCCACGCACCGCAGGTTTCTCGTCGGTGGCAATATCGTCGTTTTCGCTTCAAACAACTCTTATTTTGATCGTTTTGATGATTATTGGCGGAGGCACACAATCAACGGCGGGAGGTATCAAGGTCAATGTTTTCGCAGTGGTGATGCTCAACCTCAAAGCTATCCTCTATGGTCGCGACAAAGTCACCCTGTTCAACCGCGAACTCTCTCACGACTCTATACGTCGATCTAATAGCACACTTGTGCTCTACCTGCTCATCGTGGCAATTGCAATATTTACGCTCACCATTCTCGAACCCGAGGCTCCTTTGCGAGCGCTTGTATTCGAAGCAATATCGGCACTAAGTACCGTAGGTTCAAGTCTCGATCTCACCCCAACTTTAGGATCGGATAGTAAATTGGTGATTATTGCTCTTATGTTCGTCGGTCGCGTGGGAGTATTGACGATGGCCACAAGCCTTATTAAACAACGAAAGTTAATCAAATATAAATATCCGAGTGGTAATATAATAATCAACTAACATTATGAAGTGTATAATTATTGGTTTAGGTAATTACGGCAGTGTATTGGCCGAAGAGTTAACAATATTGGGCCACGAGGTAATCGGAGTCGATCAAAGTGAAAGCAAAGTGGAGCTCATCAAAGAGAAGATCGCCACTTCGTTTATTATCGATGCAACCGACGAGCAGGCCTTAGAGATCCTCCCTCTCAAATCTGTCGACGTTGTGATTGTTGCCGTAGGCGAAAACTTTGGCGCTTCGATCAGGGTTGTAGCGCTACTCAAAAAACACAAGGTGGAACATATATACGCTCGCGCCGTCGATGAGGTGCACCGCACAGTGCTCGAAGCTTTCAACCTCGACAATATACTCTTTCCCGAAAAGGATGCTGCTCGAAGCCTAGTTCAACTGCTCGACCTGCAAGTTCATGTCGAATCTTTCCAGGTCGACAAGGAGCACTATGTAGTGAAGTTTAAACTCCCCAAACAATTTGTTGGATTCAAAGTTCACGACACGGCTCTCGAAACAGAGTTTGGGCTCAAAACAATCGCCCTTATCAAGGGTAAAACAACACTCAACGCCTTGGGCATATCTATTCTGGAGCACAATGTAGCCAACGAGTTCGACCAAAATTACAAACTCGAAGCCAACGACCAACTGGTCTGCTATGGTCGCTACAAAGATTTCATGACTTTCTGGCGATCGATCTAAACTACTGATTGCAGGGCAAAGCGTTGATTATCGCCCACTTGGAGTTCTCCCTGTCGGAAATTTCCCAATTATACAACACGCAGTCTTGGTGGTCGGCAAAGCCCTCGGAGGTTATATTGGTGCACGTCACCAAGTAGCCTGGGTTGTCGTCCGAGGGCTCGTAGTAGTTGGTCGCATCGAACACCACGGCAAGCGAGGGGCCGATGTAGGTCGTAGTGCTTGTCGAGTCGCCGTAGTATATATGTTCGAAAAGTGCATATTTGTCGTCGTCGGGGGTCATTGCATAGATCTGTTGAGCATCGCTCTGCGCCTCGGTGCCATATATGACGTGGATATTGGTAACGGTGCTGTCGTTGGCGTAGTATCCAACCGTGGCATCGGGGTTGTCGATGTTGTCGCTATCGATAAATCCTGCATTGATCAAGACTCCAACCGAGCAGCTTTCGGCCACTACCCCATCGATGGTTATAGTGCCATTCTTGGCTGTGTGGGGGCTAAACATCACCGCTGCACGACTGTTTTTAGATGAGATGTTTGTCGCCGTTAAATCATATATTCCGTTCGTGTCGCCCGTGATGTCGGGTTCGAGGCGGAAGGCCACGCCACCCTCGGAGTAGAGGTTGTCGAATTGCAGGCGCAACGCACCATGGAATTGCATCAACCCATAGCCCGATGCGGCGTTGAAAATACTACAGTTCTTAATCACTCCATCGGTGGGTCGCGAGATCTCCCAATCGGCACAATCCTGATCCATCGAGGGCGAGAATATTATAGCACAATATTTTGTGGCGTTATCTTCGACGTTGACATCCGAGATCTGAAAATCGCGCACCATGCGACAAACAACAAAGCGCACTTGTTGCAACACGCCATACTCTACACCCGTAAAGTCGACGGTATACCTTCCGCCATAGAGGCTCGCAATAGAGCAATTTTCGATATAATCCACCGATGTTGTCGACGACGAAGGCGAGAAGATAAGCATGTCGCCAATCGGAAGTTGGCCATTGGTGTAGCGCGCCAACGATTCTGAATAGTAAGGGTATAGCATGCTGCCCTCTTCGATCCTTAGGTGAACGTTCGAGCGCATATAGACTTTGATAAACGCGTAGTCGCCTTTGGGTATAATTAGGTAACCACCACCTTCGGCAGAATATTGGTCGAGGATGGCTTGCAGCTTGGCCGATTGATCTTCTGTTTTGCTACTCACAAGGTTATTATCGCCAAAATCTAGCGTTGCGTATTTGGCCCCTTCGTAGTTATTTTCCTCCTCTTGCGGCTCCTCTTCTTTATCTTCCTCTTCTTCTTGCTCCTCCTCTTTATCTTTATCTTCTTCTTGCTCTTGTTCTTCTTGCTGCGATTGCGTCGAATTATCATTATTATCAATTGCGGCCGCATCGTCGCACGCTACAAAGAGAAATATCGAAAGAGTGGATATTAGTAGTAATTTTATTAATTTTGTCATGCTATTTAAGATATACATATTTGAACAAAGATAATAAAAATTACAATAAAATGGGCTATTAGATTTCGAAATACGACATTTATTTGTAACTTTGTCACTACAAGTTAAAAATACGACCTCAAAACAATGCCGAAATATACTAACGCCTATCTGCTCACAGCGATAGCTGTCATCTCCCTTGCGTCATGCTCAACGCTACTGCCCACTCGCAAAACTAATACTGTCTCTACCGATGACTCGATCGATACCCTTGCCGTTGCGCTTCCAGCTATCGATTCACTAGAAATACCTCTGGAGGAGGGAGAGCTTTCACCCCTCGATTCACTCTTTTTATTAACACCCGACACCACTCAACCCGCCGATTCCGACTCGGCGGATGAGGAGGTAGAGCAGGAGCTTCCCGAATTTTTCTTCGAAGGTGGCGCAACCACCGCCGTTATGATCGATGAATATCGCAACGCCGTTGTCGAGGATATAACACTCGACTTAAGTCAAGAAAATTCACACTACCCCGCCTTGGGTCACGTCACGTCGGTGTATGGTTGGCGACGTAACCGCATGCACGCAGGAATCGACCTTAAGGCGTATACGGGCGATAATCTATACGCCGCATTCGACGGTGTGGTGCGACTTGCAAAGTATTATAGCTCATTTGGAAATTGCGTTATAATACGCCACTACAACGGCCTGGAAACCCTCTATGCACACGCCTCGAAGCTACTTGTCAAGGTCAACGACAAGGTCAAGGCGGGCGATGTGATTGCATACGCTGGTAACACAGGTCGCTCGACAGGTTCGCACCTCCACTTCGAGGTTCGCGCGGGAGGTCACTACTTCAACCCTAACTTGATTCTCGACACCGAAAATCGCAAGATCAAGGATGCAAACCTCTACGTCACAATGCGTAACGGCAGACTCTTCGCCTCGAACAACGACAACGAAGAGGAGCGCGAGGCATACATCCTCGAACAAATCAGCATCAAGTATTACGTGGTACGCAGCGGCGATAATCTCTCGCGAATAGCCGTTAACAACGGAACAACTGTCGCGACACTTTGCAGACTCAATGGAATTTCGTCGAAATCAATCTTGCGCGTCGGACAACGACTAATCGTTCGCGACGGAGTAAAGAGCACCACCAAAACTGCAACAGCAAAGAGCACCGCAAGTGCCACAACTTCGAAAAGCACCACAGCGGCACCAAGCAACAGCGCCAACACCACACGATACAAGATCAAAAACGGCGACACATTGGGTAAAATTGCAAAAAATCATGGCACAACAGTAAGCGCGTTATGTAGCCTTAACAACATATCATCTTCGACAACAATCCGCGCAGGGGAATACCTCTCAGTTCCAGGTGCAGGTGGCTCGTCACCCGCAACCGCAGCTCCCACCGCACAAAAAAGCAGCGCAAACCACACTGGCTACTACACGGTAGTCAGCGGCGACTCACTCTCGGAGATAGCCCAAAAGCACCACACAACAGTCTCGGCACTTTGCAGCCTCAACGGCATCTCGACCAACTCAACCTTAAGAATTGGCCAACGCCTAAAGGTATCATCTTCGGCAGCCGAAAGCACCCCACAAAGCATAAATAGCTCGGATAATTCGACCACATCCACACCTGAATATTATAAGGTTAAGAGCGGCGACACACTTGGTAAAATCGCAAAAAGATATGGCACTACAGTATCGAAACTGTGCCAACTCAATAACATCTCATCGACATCGACACTCCAAATCGGGCAACGCCTAAAGGTCAAGTAGTACATTTGTTTGTTTGCTTACTGCCCTTGCAGCGGTCGGCCGCCAGGCTAGCCTGGATCCAAAAACCTTTGGTTTTTGACCTTTATTGCGCTGATGTGTGTGGGCTTTGCCCTACGATATGTATACTATAATGATCTTATGAAACCGAACTTTCAACGCTCATTATAGTATACACATCTATGCCAACCTACGGTTGTCATCACACATCTGCGAGGTTAAAACTCGATATTGAAAATTCCAATTCCTATGATCGTCATTGCGGCCTACGAGCCGCAATGACGTATAAGGATTAGGCCGCATAACACACATGATTAAAACATAATGGTATAATTAAGCATCAATTCAACCTCATATTGTATTTGAGCAAAAGCGAAAAGCCCAATATCGCAATAAATAACTGCACCCGCGCAGGTGTTATCTGCGCCCGTCGGAGACAGTGATAGACAGAAAAAACATTAAAACCGTGAGTTTACGCCGAAATCCTCTTCCACCCTACGCTTCACGCAGAGCCTCGATAAATTGGGGGCAGGCCTCCCATAGGCTCTCTGTTCTCAGCCACAGTTCGCGGGCTTGGGTAGACTGTGAGGGGCGAGCAGCCTCAACGTCTGTTAGATAGTCCGCATCGACGGGGTGGTGATCCGCCACAAATTCGGCATGATAGGCAGCAAACCTATTCTTGAAGTTACGCACTTCGCCTTCGGGCATCGATCCCTCGCGCAGGAATGCCGACCAGAGAAGCAACACCACCCTACTTGCGCTCTTGTCGGAGATGTCGTTGATCACCTCGTCGAACAGCTCGAACTCGTCCATAGCCAGATAGCAATAGGCCAACAGGTTCGACGACTCCAGGTGATCTTCGCCATCGAGCTCCAACGACAACTCTAAAAGAGCTGTGGCGATTTCGTAGTCGCCAATTAGAAAGTGGTCGACAGCCGACAAGTTGACCAGTTCGATTGCCGCTTGAGAGTTGGGGTGATTCCACTCCAACCACACCTCGTCGTCCTCGGGCAGCAGCTCTTGAAGGTCTTGTATTGCACGAAAGCGAGCGTTGCAAGCCTTGGCAATATCGCCACTCTCTTGCCACTCCCTGGCCTGTTTTAGGATTGTTATAAAGTTGTATGCGGAATCTCCTCCCGCTATGATTTCAAATGTCTGGTCTTTGGTAGGATTAAGATATGCCTCGGCCATTACGTTTAATTTTAAATAACATATATATAAGGATTCCTAGGGTAATAACTCCCGATACGCCATAAGCTATAGGGCGGCTACTGAGGTTTACCATAAGAGGTGAAACAAAGATGTAACTCACACAAACATAGGTCATTATAAGCGCAGGCAGCAACCCAATAGATAGTGGTTTGTGGCCTTGTGCCAGGTAAAATACAATCGACCACAATGTAATTGTTGCAAGTGTTTGGTTTGTCCAAGCAAAATAGCTCCATATAGAACCAAATGGAAGCCCAAAGATAATAAAGAGCGCTCCTGCGAAAAGAGGCAGCGAGACCAATATGCGTGGCAGCAATTTCTCTTGGCTCAGCCCTAACATATCGGAAACGATCAAGCGAGCCGAACGGAATGCCGTGTCGCCCGATGTGATTGCACAAGCGATAACACCCACCAGAACAAATGCCGCAACTGTAGATCCCAGGGTCCTAGTTGCGATGATGTCGACCAGCTTCGCCGCTGCGCCACCATTCTCTGCAATCGCAAGGTTCAAACCCTCGACATTGCCCCAAAATGCCATTGCTATAGCTGCCCAGATAAGTGCAATGATGCTCTCGGCGATCATTGCGCCATAAAATACAAAGCGCGTTTCACCCTCCGACTCGATGCAGCGAGCCATCATTGGCGATTGCGTAGCGTGAAAACCCGAAATTGCACCGCACGCTATGGTTGTAAAGAGCATCGGAAGTATCGGGAATTTATCGCTGTTGGCAATATAGTTTTTCAATGACGTAAGCTCAGGAATAGTATAAACGTCGCTCTGCACCAGCAACACGCCCAAGATCCCAAAGGCCATGATCAGCAGTGCAGAACCAAAAATTGGATAAATGCGACCAATGATCTTGTCGATTGGCAAAACTGTTGCCAACATATAATATAGGAGTATTACACCAAGTACCACCACAAGTTCCCACGAAGTCCGACCAAAAGCGATGCCTTCGAGTGGCATGTCGACGTGCGAGGCGATAAGCTCGGCGGGCTGCGACATAAATACTGCACCCACCAAGACCATCAGCAAGATAGAGAAGAGGCGCATAAATTGACGAGCTCCGTTGCCCATGTAGTGGCCCACCACTTCGGGGAGCGACTCTCCGTTGCGACGAAGCGACATCATAGCAGCCACAAAGTCGTGCATAGCACCCATAAAGATACCGCCCAGAGTGATCCACAAAAAAGCAATTGGACCGTAGGCTGCACCCAAGATAGCGCCAAAGATTGGCCCTAGACCTGCTATATTAAGCAACTGGATAAGGAATGTTTTCCAGCGCGGCAGAGGCATAAAATCGACTCCATCGAACGATTTACGCGATGGCACCACGGCAGTTGAATCAACGCCACAAACTCTTTCCAGGTATTTACCATAGGTAAAATATGCCCCCACTAGGAGAGCAAGACAGATTAAAAATGTAATCATGGCTCTTCGGCTCTAAAAATTTTATCAAAATTACAAAAAAAATCTATATATGCTAATTATTATTTCTCATTTTTATAAAATAACTTTAATAAAATCACACTTTTTTCCGTAAGTTTGCAGCACGAACATATCCACAAGGATAATAATGAGAACCAACTACCACACCCATACACATCGCTGCAACCACGCAGTTGGATCAGATGAGAGCTATGTGCAAAGCGCAATCTTTGGAGGCTACGACCTACTCGGATTTGCCGACCACACACCTTGGCCATTCACCGATGGGTATGTCTCGCCCATACGCATGCGACTCGACCAAGTGGATGGTTACGTGGCGAGCATCAGACGGTTGGCCGAGGAATATAAAGATCAAATTGAGATCACAGTTGGCCTAGAGTGCGAGTACTACCCCGACTATATCCCGTGGCTCAAAGAACAAAAAGAGAGGCTCGCACTCGATTATCTACTTCTGGGCAACCACTACCCCTACACCGAACCAAACCCGCTATACTTTGCTAAGGTCACAACACGCGAGCAATTAAAACTATACCTAGAGAGTTCGATCAAAGCGATGGAAACCAAGCTTTTCGACTGTTTTGCTCACCCAGAATTATTTATGCGCAGCTACCCTACAACCGACGATTACTGCAAAGGGGTGTTTGGCGAAATTGCAACTGCCGCCAAAGAGTTGGGCGTTACGCTAGAGCTCAACACATCGATGCCAACATTCCATACGCAACTCTGGGAAATCGTAGCCCAAGTGGGTTGTAAGGTGATAATCGGAATGGATGCCCACGACAGAAAATTACTTAAGTCCGAGGTTCTATACTCCCAAGCCGAAGAGAATCTCAGGTCGGTCGGCATCACTCCTATATATAAATTGTAATTTAAAGAATAACATATCCGTCATTGCGGACTCGATCCGCAATCTCTGAGCAATTTGATAATAAGATATAATTAGAGATTCTGAATCAAGTTCAGAATGACGCCATTGATTTAACGTATAAGTGCTATTAAAAAAACAGAAAATGGAAAAGTGTAAATTTCTCGCTTCGTTTGTCTACTGCCCAAAATGTGGTGGCGGGTTCACAGACAACAATATCAAGTCGAAACGTTGCTCGTCGTGCGGTTTTGTCTACTACTTCAATCCATCGGCCGCAGTTGTGGCGATAATCAAGAATAACCAAGGTGAGATCTTGGTGTCGACTCGCGCCCACGAACCAGCAAAGGGCACTTTGGACCTCCCTGGCGGTTTTGTCGACGATTCGGAGAGTGCCGAACAGAGTGTGTGCCGCGAAGTAGCAGAGGAGTGCAACGTCGAGGTACAATCGACCCAGTATCTCTTCTCGCTTCCCAATATCTACACCTACAGCAATTTTGATGTGCACACACTCGACATGTTTTTCGAGTGTCGGGTCGACTCTCTCGATAAACTCGAAGCAAACGACGATGTCGAGAGCTTACAATTTATTAAAATTGAAGATCTCGACATCACAAAGTTTGGATTAGGCTCTATCCGCAAAGGATTAGAGCGCTATATCGCAAGCAAAAAATAGCCTCTAGCAAGAGGGTAATAAGCCTATATTTCATCTATAGACGTCATTGCGGATCAAGTCCAATCGTGTCCAAAATAATTACATAATAATCAAACCTATGCAATTTAACCCCCCCTATCCGTCATTGCGGCCTCCGAGCCGCAATGACGGATAGGGGGATATTATCAAGAAAATCAGCTCTAGGGGGATTCTTGTATTTAAATATTTGTATACAAGCACTTTAAATACTTATTTTGGACACGATTGGATCAAGTCCGCAATGACGAAATATGTTACTTTGCAGGCTTGTTACCCTCTTAGTAGTTAGTTTTCTGCTCTTCGAAGTATGCTTGTGCGTGAGCACATGATGGACACAATTCTGGAGCTTCTTCGCCCTCGTGCACATATCCACAGTTGCGGCACTGCCAGCTGATAGGCTCGTCGCGTTTGAAGGTTGAGCCATCTTCGAGGCGAGCAAGAAGTTTTCTGTAGCGCTTTTCGTGTTCTGCCTCAACTGTTGCGATTGCGCGGAAGATAGCTGCGATCTCCACGAAACCTTCGCTTTCTGCCACGTCGGCAAATGCTGGATAAGCATCCGACCACTCCTCGTATTCTCCTGCGGCTGCGGCTGCCAAGTTCTCCTTGGTTGTACCGATGATACCCGCTGGGAATGTCGCTGTGATTTCAACGTCGCCACCCTCTAAGAATTTAAAGAATTTCTTAGCGTGCTCCTTTTCTTGGTCTGCGGTCTCTGTAAAGATCGCTGCGATCTGCTCGTACCCCTCTTTCTTTGCTGCACTTGCAAAGAAGGTGTAACGATTGCGTGCTTGAGACTCACCTGCAAAAGATTTCAACAGGTTGAGCTCGGTTTGTGTGCCTTTAATACTACTCATGTCAATTTTATTTGTGTTTGTAATTTGTAATGGCAAAGTTACAAAAAAAAAAGATTCTTTTTCGCAAAGCAGCATCAAATAATCATCTTATTTTTACCTAATCCTCGCTCCCTCATTTTTTTTTCTTATATTTGCAGTAGCTAAAATAAACCTAATTGAATTATGTATCAACACGACACTAGAACAGTAGTTACACTCGATGCGGGAGGCACAAACTTTGTCTTTGGAGCAATGCAGTCAAACAAATTTATCGTAGAACCTATCACACTACCTTCTCTTTCGGACAACTTAGACAGCTGCCTGGAGCAGATGGTAAAAGGTTTTGAGATGGTAATTGCCAAATTGGAGACTACTCCCGTGGCGATAAGCTTCGCGTTCCCTGGCCCAGCCGACTACATCAATGGCATTATTGGTGGCTACCTTCCAAACTTTCCTTCGTTTCGCGATGGCGTAGCTTTGGGGCCTTTCCTAGAGCGCCGTTTCGGAATTCCAGTCTACATCAACAACGACGGTGATCTATTTGCCTACGGTGAGGCTCTAGCAGGAAAGCTCCCCGAGATAAATCAAAAAGTGGCTAAATTGGGCGGCACAAAGAAGAGCCGATCGCTAATTGGCTACACATTTGGAACAGGATTTGGTGTAGGTCACGTGTATGACAACACCCTGCACTTGGGTGACAATTGCTGCATTGAGACATTCTGCTTGCGCCACAAGTTAGACCAGAATATAATCTGCGAAGATGGCGTTGCAGTTCGTGCCGTGAAGCGAGTTTATGCACAAGAGTCGGGGTCGGGCGAAGAGCTAGAGCCCAAAGATATATTCGACATTGCCGAAGGAAATCGCCAAGGCGACCAAGCAGCGGCAATTAAAGCTTTTGCAACTATGGGTCAAGTAGCGGGTAGCGCAATGGCCTCGGCAGCATCGCTTCTCGACGGAATAATCGTCATCGGCGGAGGTATCACCGCAGCGAAAAAGTATATTATGCCTGCACTACTCGAAGAGTTGCGCAGCTCGATTAAGACCCTTTCGGGAGATAGCGTGAATTTGGTTCAACCAAAAGTTTACGACCTCGACCAAGAAGACGAAATAGCACAATATGCAATCGGTAAAGCGCGACCTATTAAGATATATGGTACCGACGACTACGTAAACTACGACGAAGAGAAGAGAATTGGCGTTGCAATATCGTCAATCGGCGCTTCGACGGCTATATCACTTGGAGCATACAACTACGCTCTAAGTCAAATTGATAAATAATCTAAGGGAAATATGTTATATCCAATGAAATTCCGCCCCATATTGAAATCTGCAATCTGGGGTGGTGAAAAAATTATTCCATACAAAGGGCTATCCCTATCACAAGAGAAAGTTGGCGAGAGCTGGGAACTTTCGGGCGTCTCGGGCCAAGAGTCGATCATCGCAAATGGTGAATTCGAAGGAGTGTCGATCGTCGAATTATTGCAAAAGCATGGCGCAGAACTAATTGGCCAGGCCAACTACCAACGCTTTGGCGACGAGTTTCCACTTCTTATCAAGTTCATCGATGCCCGCGACGACCTCTCGATTCAGGTTCATCCCGACGATGAGTTAGCCGCTAAGAGGCACAACTCTAAGGGCAAAACCGAGATGTGGTATGTTGTCGACACCGACAAAGGCGCTAAACTTCGTTCAGGCTTCTCTCGCGAAGTCTCAGCCGAGGAGTATGTGCAGAGCGTCGAGGAGGACTGCGTTACCGACCTGCTCCAAGAGTACCAAGTCAACAAGGGTGATCTCTTCTTCCTGCCCGCAGGACGAATCCATTCAATTGGCGCTGGATGTTTCATCGCAGAGATACAACAAACATCGAATATCACCTATAGAATCTACGATTTTAACCGCACCGACGACCAAGGGAATCCACGCGAGCTACACACCAGCTTGGCCAAAGATGCGATAGACTACAGTGTCGAGGCTGATTATCGCACCCACTACGATCGAGAGGCGAAAAACCAAGAGGTGAAGCTTGTCGCATGTGATTACTTCAAAACATCGCTCTACGATCTGGATTGCCACACAACTCTAAACCTTGCAGAGCTAGAATCATTCATCATTCTAATATGTGTCGAGGGCGCAGCACAAATCACCTGCGCGGACACAACACTCGACCTTCGCCAAGGAGAAACAGTGCTAATCCCTGCCTCGGCAACCAAATTAGAGATCGCAACTTCGGGAGCTAAGATATTAACTACACATATCTAAGAGCCCTAGACCTAATAAGGTAGAACGGTAATATATTTCGTCATTGCGGACTTGATTCGCAATCTCATAACAAACTGATCATTAAACAGTTTAGAGATTGCGGATCAAGTCCGCAATGACGTATATAGGCAAGAAAACGTATACAGACAAGAAAAGCAGAAAAACTACGACTCCTGAGATTGCACCTTACTTGGAGCCACTCCGAAGTGTTGCTTAAAGACACGACTAAAGTGTGTGCGGCTTTTAAAGCCTGTCATATCGCACACTTCGTTGACATTGTATTCGCCACTTCTAAGCAGTTCGTTTGCACGTTGCAGTCGATAATTCTTCATCAATTCGTAGGGCGACATATCGGTTAGCGCCTTAATCTTCGAGTAGAATAGCGATCTATTGAGCCCTAGTTTTATTGCAAAGGAGTCGAGCTCGACCATCCCGTCGTCGAGGCTCTTTTCGAATAGTGCATACAACGACGAGAGCATCTCCGCATCGCGAGCCGATACGCCACCAGCTGCGGTCTGCTTAAAGGTTAATCCTTTTTGGAAGTGTTCGAAGAGTCTTTGACGACCTCGAAGCAGCGAACTGATGCGTGTTATAAGGTGTTTTGGGTAGAATGGTTTACCGATGTAGGAATCTGCCCCTAATTCGATACCCTTGATCTTATCGTCGACCGTATAACGTGCCGTAAGCAGAATAACAGGTATATGGCTTGTACGAAGATCGCTCTTTACAATCTCGCACAAACGGTCGCCATTCATATCGGGCATCATCACGTCGCTGACGATAATATCGGGCCACTGCGCCTCCATAGCATCGAGGCACTCTTGGGCCGAGGCGTAAGATTGTACTTTGAAGTATCGCCCCACAATATCCGATATGAAAGCTCGCATCTCGCCATTATCTTCAACGACATAGACACTCTTTTCGCGCATGGTCTCATCCACATCGATCGAACCATCGAGCTCCAACGAACCTAGGATCATCGACTCTTTGGTGGGCGCCTCCTCCACTTGTTCTGTAGTTTGGTATTCCGACAACTCCTTTTGCCCCACTATCACTGGGAGTTCGACGATAAATGTTGTACCCGCGCCATATTCACTCTGGGCGCTGATTGCACCACCGTGCAACTCTATGATAAACTTCGAGAAAGCTAGCCCAATTCCCGTTCCACCAACTTTCTTTGTCTCGATTGACTTTGAGGTGTAGAAGCGCTCAAAGATATGTGGCAGGTCGCCCTCCGCGACACCTGCACCATCGTCGGTAACCTTAAGGGTCAATATTTTGTCGTTGGCGGCATAAGTCAAGACGATGTTGTCGCCCGCAACAGTATACTTAAATGCGTTGTTGAGCAGGTTGTTGAGTACTTTTTCCAGCATGCTGCGGTCGGCATCGACGGTTAGAACCGAGTCGGGATATTCAACCTTAAAGTTCTTCTTGTCGAATTCTGCAAAGAATTCAAAATCTTTAGAAATATCTTTCAAGAAGTCGCGAACTACAAACTTCTCTCGCTTCAATTCTAGCAAGTTACTATCGCTAAGTTGAACGCCATGGGCTAGATCGATTAGTTGCAGCATCTTGCGAACTTGACGTTGCATAATAGCCAAGTTTGCCTTTATGTTTACATCGAGTTGGAAGCGATCCGAGAGAATCGATAGCGGAGCCATTATCAGTGTCAATGGCGTTTTGAGCTCGTGCGAGATATTCGAGAAGTATTGTTGCTTTTCGATGTTGGCCCGCCTCATGTGCTCTTTTTCTTGGGCCTCCATATTGAGGCTATGTTGCAGCGCTTGGGTGTGCATCTTAGAATAAATCACCGAGATAACCACAAACAGAACCACTACAAAATAGATTATATAGGCCGCAACACTATTGTAGAACGGAGGTTTTATCTTAAAATGAAGCTTCACCTCGGGGCTCATATCGCCATACGAATTTGATGCCTTGACCCTAAGTGTATAACGACCTGGGCGCAAACCGTTGAACGATATTTTATTGTTCGAAGCGTGAACCTTGGTCCAACTTGTGTTTATAGGCTCCAAGATATAGTGGTAGTGGTGGAAACTTGCATTCTCCTCGTAAAGTGCATCTACACCCACCGAGAAGGTATTTTTGTTATGTGCAAGGGTGATGTTGTCGCCATCGCTCAATCGATCCTTGATGATTATCCTCTTATCAAACGGCACATTGGGCTTCACTTCGCGATCATAAATATTAAGCCCATTGAAGTAAAGACGAGGTAGAGGCTCACTTTGAGGCGCTAACGCAGGATTGAAAAAACATAATTGAGCGGCACCTGTAAAATATAGGTTTCCCTTTGAATCATTCGCCGTCGAATATAGAAACTCTTCGAAAGGCAATCCATCGTCGATGCGGTATGTTTTAAAGTGCTTTTTATCAACGTCAAACGAGTTGAGCCCGACGTTTGTTGCAATCCACAACCTACCGCTGGAGTCGGTCTGTATTGCTTTTATTACATTGTTCGACAATCCATCATCTTCGGTAAAACGATCAAAGGCAAACTCGCCATTCATCTCGTTGACCCTACATAAGCCTCCTTGCTCGGTACCGAGCCACATCACGCCAGCGGGAGTTCTTACGATCGACGATACGAAGTCGCTCGAAAGAGATTTGCCATCTGTTATATCGTGGTTATATTGCTTGATAGACACATCTTTAAGAGTCTCTGCATGAGCCATATCGATCACGTACAAACCCTGAGTGTCTGTACCAATAAAGATCGAATTTGTCTTAGTGTCAGGGTATATTACACGCGCCTTGGTAATCTGCTTATCTGCGAAAAAGTCGTTGCGATAGACCGATTCCACACGGCGGATCGAGTCGTCGGCATTTATAGATATGCGAAAAAGGTCGTCGGCATACGACACCCATATATCGCCGTTCATATCCTCTGCGATAAGTTTTGGCATTGAAGGCTGCAATGCCAAAAGTTTAGGATCGTCTACTCTATACGCCTTATCACTCTTAAACTCATAGAGATAGCAGCCGCTTACACCAAACCACCAAACTCGCTTTCGGCTATCTACAAAGTAGTGCCCTCCACCCCGATTGAAGATCGACATCAATTTATCGGGAACAGCCTCGTAGAGATCTGTCGAGGTGTTGTAGATGTATACATTGCGATTCGACTTCACTAAAAGCCGATCTTGATCAATAAAGCCAATCAGTGGCATCATGTGAGCAACCTCCTGCGAAGGAGTGCGAAATAGCTTTTTCTCGGTGGTGTAATGAAAAACTCCATTGTCAAAAGTTGAGATCCACATATCGCCATTCTCCGACTCAAAAAAGTCACTGATACGACTATTTTCCAAGTACTTACACCGACACGTACTATCGCGTCCATAGTCGGGATAATGGTACAACCCATCAAAAGTCGAACCAATCCACACACCACCCTTAGTATCGATCTTCAAACTTTTAATACTTAAATTATGCATGTACTTGTTCTCAATTGTGAGTTCGTACTCAGCGCCATTGTTTTCAATGTCAATTTTGTAGAGGCCCGACGAATCGGCGAGCAACATCACACTCTGGCCATATAACACAACATCGTTGCAATTGACAACCTGACCTGCAAGGTGAGTCTTGTACTGTCGACTATCTAAATTATACTCAACTACGCTTGAATCAGAGGCTATAAAAAGACTCCTGCCAAACAATACACACTCGGCAAATGCAACACCTTTGGCAACCGCGCTATGCTCAATTAAATTAAGATCCATGTCGTAGAGGAAGATTCCATCACTCTCCGAGATGCAGTACGCCACGCCCTCTACAATGGTAATGGCTCGTATGATGGTATTATCACCCTGCGCGTAACACGGCAGGAAGCAGTCGCCATTATAATCATAAACCACAACTCCCTGGTCGGTTCCAATCCACAGGCGCCCTAAGCAATCTTCTGCAATGGCACGAACACGATTTGAAGGTAAAATATTTTTATTCGAATTATTTTTAAAAATCTCGACCGAATAGCCATTATAACAATTTAAGCCATCGTACGTAGCTATCCACATGTAACCACGAGAATCCTTGAATAACGCCGTAACACCATTATTCGATAGTCCGTTGGATATACTCACAGTTTCGCACACAGACAATTCACCCACACTAACATCCTGAGCAGCAAAGCTGTAACCCAAAATACAGGTTAAAAACAAACTCAATAGCGAGATATTAAAAACTTTATGGCGCACGCTTTTCATTTCTTAATTATATAAATTCATGCAATAAATATACAAAAAAATATAACAAACGCAAAAAAGCCTCTCAAAATCGAATGATCTTAAGAGGCTTCTGGTACCCAGAGCCGCATTTGAAATATTAAATTTGAATAAATTTTATTCAATGTAAATTTTTGAGAAATTAAATAGAACTTACGATAAATCAAGTAATTACAAAGGTGATAGAATTTAATCGGCTTTAGCTGAATTTAATTATTTTTAGCACGTGTGGGGAAAATGTGGGGAAAATCAAAAAATAATGCTTAGTTTTGTCTATTCAATTTAGAAACTGGGTATTATGAAGATTTCAGCAATAATAAAGAAGAGCGCAAAGCGTTATGACACAGAGAGTTCTGCCACTGTTTACCTCCGCTTGAGGGATGGTAGACGAGTAGATATGACCTCTCCCACACAATTATCAATTAATCCCAATCTGTGGGACGAGAAGTCGGAGGCG
>JBCQWE010000035.1:0-21815 GCA_047172505.1 Rikenellaceae bacterium
CAACGTTATTGGCTCTTTTCTGATCTAACACCCATGATTTTCTTGTTGCTTCATACACCGTTACATTTTCACTATTGTATTTTTCATTAATATTAATTGATAGAATATTGTGCTGAATATCGACTAAGTCTTGGCAGTTATAATAAAGTTCTACCTCCTCTGCGGTTTTAATTCCGTGTTCTTCCTGCCTATAACCACAAATAATATTAGATATATTTGCAATGTGTTTAAAATCTTTAAATGTCAGAAGGTTGATTAGTACCGACTCTACAATAAAAGCCTCTGTTTCATTCATATTATGTCTGAGAATATAATGCTTAACATTATTGTTATTTCGAGTTATATCTCTAATTATTTCATATTTATCATTATTGACAGCTATATTTTGAGGGTTTAACGCATCATTGATATGACAGAAAACACGATCATCGTGCCCTTTACCTATGTAAAATATTTTATTGTCTCTGGGGTCAATTAAAGCATATACATAGTATGCAATAGATTCTTTTGTTAGTTGAGAAAATTCATTCATTGTATTCTTATTTTATAGTTATCTTATTAGCCGATTCACGTTTCTTGGAGCTGACCAGATCGGCATATATCTGTGTTGTCGCAACGTTTGCGTGGGTCATCATCTTACTCACGGTGTAAATATCTGAGCCAAAGGCGATTTGTAGCACTGCAAAACTATGGCGGAAGCAGTGAAATGAAAATCGCTTGTCGATACCTGCCGCTACGAGCCACTTTTTCAGTGGGTATTGCGTGTGGTGTCGCTTTAAACCCTTGAATACTAACCCCTCCTCACGCTCGCCACACAGTTCGAGGGCATCGAAATTTATGGGGAGGGTGGCGAATTTCTTGGTCTTTTGGGTGCGTAGGCGAATGTTGTAGCCTCCGTCGGGGGCTTTGACAATCTCACTCCAATCGAGTTTCAGGATGTCACCAACTCGCAAACCTGTTAGGCACGAGAATATTGAGGCACGTTTGAGTACTTCGTTGGGGCAAGGTGTCGTCACCAACTGCATCAACTCCTCGTGGGTGAGGTGCTCACGCTCGGTATCCTCCCACTTGATGCCGTCGAGATATTCGTTCACATTCTCCTTTATGTGCTTGTCTCGGAATGCGATTTTGAGCAGTGCACGGAACGTTGAGAAGTAGCCAGCTGCGGAGTTCTGCGCCATCTTCTTCTTTGCATTTTTGAGCTGTGGGGCTTTCAACAGGTACTCACCAAATTTTCGACATAGATCCACCGTAACCTCGCCAAAGGTGCATTTGCCACCCACGAAGTTACAGAAGTGGTTATATACGAACCTCCACTTTGCATTCTTAGTTGTCAGAAAACCCTCGTAGTAGGCTATAAAATCGCCCTTCATCTTGTGTTTGTCGAAAAATCCGAACTCCTCATTTATAATCGAGGTTTGTCGTATACAGCGCACCGCCTCCGCCTTGTCGAGCATCTCACGGTTGAAATCCAGCTGCATCTGATTCTTCGGGTTCTTATATATGTATATGCCGAGCGACTCCCTGCGACTCTCTTTCATTGTTTCTGGAATGCGGATCGGTGGGTAATAATCCAAATATAGCGAGACTTTGCCATCCTTGACCTCTCGTCTGCGTAGTGTTACTTTTGATACTGCCATTATTTTATAATATATGCTTTTAACGACTCGTCAAGCTCTCGCTTTGAAATCTTAGTGTATTTGCCCACCTTTATCTTAGGGATGTTGTGTCTTTTGACGTGGTGATAGAGTGCATCACGTGTCATTCCGTGCGCCTCCATTGCCTCCACCATTGTGTAGTACTCTGGTTCGGCAGGCTCTTCACCTCGTTTTGCTCGGTCGAAATGCTCCTTGGAGTAGTAGGTTAATGCTCCCTCTTTTTTGCGTGGGACGGCATTGTCGTGTACAAATCCATAGATGTTTTGCAGGGTCATACCATACTCTAATTGCAGTTGTGAGGATGTTACCCACACCTTAATAGATGGGTCGGGGTTGTGATCCGAAAAGTATTCATCAATATGCTTTCGGCTCACGTGAGTTTTGCCCTTGTGCAGAATCTTCGGGATGTCGTTATCCTTAATCACTTTGAAAATCCAACTCTCCTTGACCTTGTACTTCTCCTTGATCTCTGCTATCGTGTAGAGGTCGGTTATAGGAATCGGATCTTTGGGTGGGTGTGCTCGATACTCACCAATGCGATTTGACAATATCATCTCGTCAATATCTTTCATCGTGATAAAGCAGAGCCTATCTGTTAGGCGTGTTGCTCGTAGCGCACCAGAGTTTATAAGGTTGTAGACCGTTTGCCTACTCACCCCCAACTTCTGAGCTGCATCGGCAACACTCAGATAGATGCAATCTTTCACACCATTGCTCTGCAAGACGCGTGATTTTATCATCGCCTCTCGCTGTGCAATCTCCTTTTTCTCGTTTCGTTTTCGCTCCTTATATGCGAGCGAAGAGCATCTATGTGAGCAATATTGTGTAGTCACCTTTTGCGCCTCGAAGTCCTTGCCACAAAATTCGCACACTTTGATTATGTTATATTTTAGTCCTGCCATCGCCATTTATTTATCTTATCATTTCGCCAATTATGTCCACGGGCGTATATCTTAGTCAACCATAGTCAAGATTATCCACGACCTCGGTAGCTACTCTTAAACTATGCACTCAGAATAGCCCCTACGGTACATTTGCGGTACAAATATCCGCCAAACAGTGCAAAGATACGATAAATGTTGATTAAAGCAAAAAAGATAAGCCTCTCGAAGTGAGAGGCTTTGATAGATATTGATATATTATAACTAACTGAATATCAGTGCTTTACTTACCAATGCAAAACTTAGAAAAGATCTCGCCGAGGATTTCGTTGGTGGTTATGGCGCCTGTTATTGCGCCGATGTGGTGGAGGACTTCTCGGACTTCTTGGCAGAGGAGGTCGGTTTCGAGGTCGGTTTCGAGGCCGTTTTGGGTGGCCTGGAGGGCCTGGAGGGCTTGGCGGAGGAGGTTGTAGTGGCGGATGCTGCTTACTATTGGGGCACCTGCGTAGAGTTTTGATGTGTCGACTTGGGCTCTGAGCGCTGCTTTTAGCTCTTCTATGCCTTCGTTTTGTTTGGCCGAGATGTATATTACTCCCTCTTTGCGTTCCAGGCTTTGGATTGTGTCGATCTTGTTTGCTACCTCGATAACTGTTTGGTCGTCGCGTAAATCATTAATAAATAGCGGGTTATCGCCTGTGCAAGCATCAGTTAGATGGATCACTATCTGAGCGCGCTCAATAGCCGAGTGGGTGCGCTCTATGCCCATGAGCTCCAATTTGTCACTGGTTGCGTGAACGCCTGCTGTGTCGATAAAGCGGAAGGTTATGCCGTCGAGGATTATCTCCTCTTCGATCAAGTCGCGCGTGGTGCCAGCTATGTCCGAGACCATTGCTCGCTCCTCTTCGAGAAGGCAGTTTAGGAGGGTGCTTTTGCCGACGTTGGGCTCTCCGACGATTGCGACGTGTACACCTTGTTTGATGGCATTTCCAACTGCGAATGATCTTGAAAGGGTCTCTGTTTCAGATATTAGCGACTTTGCGAGTTGTTTTAGTTGGGTGCGGTCGGCGAACTCCACCTCCTCTTCCGAGAAGTCGAGTTCTAATTCGAGTAGTGCGGCCAGCGTAACCAATTGTTCGCGCAGTTCGGCAAGGCGCGAGGAGTAGCCGCCGCGCATCTGTGTCGATGCCATTATGTGTTGCGCTTTCGAGGTCGATGCGATCATGTCGGCCACAGCTTCGGCTTGTGAAAGATCCATCCTTCCAGCTAGATATGCGCGCGTGGTGAACTCGCCTGCTTCGGCTGGTCGGGCACCTTTTTTAAGGAGTAGGGCGATGATTTCCTGCATAATATAGTGCGATCCGTGACACGATATTTCGACTGATTCTTCGCCCGTATATGAGTGTGGATTGCGGAACACCGAGATTAAAACGTCGTCGACAACTTTGTCGTCATCGACAATTTCGCCATAGTGTAGCGTGTGTGTTGCCGCTGTGTTGAGCGACCCTTTTGCCGAGCGGAATACCTGGCTACATAGCTCCACGGAGCCCTCGCCGCTTAGGCGAATTATAGCAATTGCACCCCCTGAGAGTGTTGCGGGTGCTACGATAATCTCGTTGGGTGAACTCATCTTATTTTCCTCCAATCTTTAGGCGCTGGCCGACAGATAATTTGTCGGGATTGCGCAAGTTGTTCCACTTGATGATCGAACTAGTCGAGACGCGGTACTTGCGAGCAATGGCTCCAAGTGTCTCGCCACTCTTCACGCGGTGAATGGTGTAGCTGGGCACATTCTTAGCCTTCTCTACAGCCGCAGGGCTGATAAATTCTTTGAGATATACCGAATCTTTCGATGCGATCAGCTCCTCGTTTTTGATATATTCGGTGACATATCGCTGGGGGAGTCGCAGCGCGTATTGCTTTGTAGTTGCAGGAATTATATCTTTGCGATACTGCGGATTCAATTGGCGCAGTAGCTCGATGGGAATATCTAAGACCTCGCTCACCTGCCCCAAGTGCATTATTTTGTCGATATGTATGGTGTCGGTAGCCAGTGGCAGGGGCGACTCCTCGACCTCGATGTTGTGCTGTTGGTGGTAGGCATAGGCATAAGATGCGCCGACAAAAGCAGGGACGTAGCCGCGAGTTTCGCGTGGCAGGTAGTAGTATATATCCCAGAAAGTGCCTGAGTTTTTGTCGATTCCCGATCGCGCTAAGGCTTTGTTGACGTTGCCAGGACCGCAGTTGTACGATGCAATAACCAATGTCCAGTCGCCATAAATTGCATACATATCTTTGATATACTTACATGCTGCGATGGTTGCTTGTTGTGGGTTGCAGCGTTCGTCGACAAGCGAATTCACCTCAAGGCCGTAAGCCTTGGCCGTTGCAGGCATAAATTGCCACAATCCAGCAGCTCCCGCAGGAGAAACAGCTGTTGCCGATAGTGCCGATTCGATAATTGGCATGGCACGGAATTCGATGGGAATATCGTTTTTTATAAGTTCCTCTTCGATGTCGGGGAAGTAGTACTGAGCGAGTGATAATATGCGATTTATCGTTCCGTAGCGGGTGTTAGTATAGCGCGTTATGTAGCTCTTAGTCACATCGTTGAATGGCAGATTGACGGGCGAGGCTAACTTCATTAATCGCTCGACGTATACCGAATCGGGCACAGTGGTAGCCTCGAAAAGCGAGTCGGCGATGATGTAGTGTTGGCGAAACTCGTCGAAGTGGCTGTCGGCACGTCGCTCGCGCCACACGGTGAGCAGAGAGTCCATCTGCGCCATGGTGTAGTTGATAGTGATAGAATCGGTGTAGTGGTTCTCTATCGCAGCAATGGCCAACGAGTCATCCTCTTGCTCGATCTCTATAGGGCTGATTTTGGGCTCAACGGCGGGTTCGAGAGCTTGTAGAGAGTCGGGTAACTCAACGAGTTTCGGTTGCTTCTTGATCTGGATTTTTTTCCAGAATTGATCGGCCGAACTAGCTGAGTGAGAGCATAAAATAAACGTAGCTATGATTGCTATATTTGAAAGTTTCATTATTAAAATCTAAAGTTTAGGTTGAGACCATAAGATGGTGCATTGCTATAACTAGAGCTCATATACGAGTAGTCGATCATGGGCTCTACGTTGAGCGAAAGATCGTCCGAGATGTCGAAATCTTTGAGATGGGCATCCACGTGAGCATCAAGCACTTGGAATAGGTATGCTGCTGCCGTTAGGATCACGGCATAGTCGCGGTTGCGGCGGTAACTATTTCTGTAACTTTTTAGTAGCGAAGCCGAGTAAGCTCCGTTGAACTCGTCGATAGAACCCGAGGGGTAGTCGTCGGGGTTGTTGTCGTAGTCGAGGCGTAGCGAATATGCAGTTTTAAAGCGTTGATAACCGCGGTTGTTCCAGTCGTATACGTAGATCGTCGAGGCGAACATACCGATGACGATCGGCACGCGCCAATAGCTCTTATTGTAGATCTGTCCTGCACCAGGGCAGATCATCGCCAGGGTTGTCGCCTTTTTCACGTCCGAGACGTCGTTTGTCGAGTAATTCACCGCGGCATCGCCCAAGAAGAAGATATACGAGGCGAGCGTTGCACCCATATATAATTGACGGCGAGTGTTGCTCTTGATCATCGCCGCTTGGGTGGTGTTGAGCTCTTCGCTGCGCGAATTTCCGCTTTCGAGCATCAACTCATCGAAACGCTCTTGAAGAGGTTTATAGGTCTTGTTCTCGTTGACGTAGAGCGCTATACCTGCTCCGAGAGTACCGTATAGGATCGGCAGCTTCCAATATTGTTTGTTGTAGATCTGTCCATATCCAGGCAGCACTGCCGAGATCCAACACATCTTCGAAATTGACATTGAGTCGCTGAAAAATGGCTGTCGCTCTTTTTTCTCCTCTTCGGCTAGGTGGTGCAGTGGCGACGCACTTTTAAATGCGAGTGGGGTAGCAGCGGCATCACTTGTTTGCGCTGCTGCATTTGCTCGAAGCAACGAATCTGTTGTGTCGGTAGGTAGGGGTTGCATCACCTCCAACGAGTCGAGCGCCAATGAGTCGATGAGTGGGAAACCCAGAGAATCGATCAGCAGAGAATCGAGCGCCAACGAGTCGGGCATTTGTGCTTTGCCCTTGGTGGTGTCTGCCTGTATCAGCATGCCCCCTTGTACGTAACTTTTAGGTGAGCGACGTAGTTGTGAATATGCTGAATTACAGCCAATTACAACAAGTAAGAGCAGCGTTATTAAAACTCTTATTTTGGTGATATTAATTCTCATTAACTGTTTTTGTTCTTCTCTAGTCGAGATATAAATGTGTCAATCTCTTGATCGTCTTTGAACTCAATTGTAATCTTTCCGCCCCCTTTTTTAGCTCTTTTGATCGAGATGTTTTGCGAGAAATAGTTCTCCAAATGCTCTGCCAAACGCATGTAACTTTCGGGGTACTCGACCTCGGTGTGTAGCTCTTTTTCGCTCTTTTTCTCCTCTTGCGCCATGCGAACTAACTCCTCGGTTTGGCGAACCGAAAGCTCTTTGTCGACACAACGTTTCATTATTGCAACCTGTTTTGTGGGGTCGGCTCCAGCAATAGCTTTGGCATGGCCCATAGTTATAACGCCAGATTTTAGTGCAAATTGTATCGTGTCGGGGAGCGTTAACAGGCGAAGGTAATTCGATATTGTTGGGCGTTTCATTCCAACCCTTTGAGCTAATGCTTCTTGAGTCAAGCCGCACTCGTCGATTAGGCGCTGAATACTTAGCGAGATCTCGATGGGGTTAAGGTCTTGGCGTTGCACATTCTCCACCAAAGCCATGGTGTGTAGGTCTTGGTCGTTGGCTTTCCTGATGTATGCAGGAATTGTGGTGAGCCCAGCTTGTTGCGAGGCTCTCCAGCGACGTTCACCGCTGATAATTATATACTTATCGTTAACATCGGCCTTGATTGTGATTGGTTGAATCACACCCAAAGAGCGAATCGAGTCGGCCAAACCCTCCAATGCCTCCTGGTCGAATTCGCGACGAGGCTGAGTGGGGTTGGGTGTAATTTTCGATATTTCGATCTCGGCGATCTCGCCCATTGGTTTTACTCGTGGTTCTATCGACTCCGAGCTAAATATTGCATCTAGGCCACGACCTAGTCCTTTTTGTGGTTTCATAGTTTTAGGCTATTTCTTATTTTGTCTCTCTTTCTCGTTTGAGAAACTCTTTGGCTAAATTCATATAATTCTTCGATCCAACGGCCGAAGCGTCGTACAACATAACGGGTTTGCCATACGAGGGAGCCTCGCCAAGACGAATGTTGCGTTGAATAACAGTCTCGTAGGCAAGGTCGCCGAAGTGTGCACGAACCTCGTTTACAACTTGGTTGTTGAGTCTGTTGCGCATATACATCGTCAAGATAAAGCCTTGGATTTCGAGCGTGGGGTTGAGTCCACTCTTCACTATCTTAATGGTGTTGAGTAGTTTGCTCAAACCTTCGAGTGCCAAATATTCGCACTGCACGGGTATCAGAACAGCATCGCACGCGGTGAAGATATTAACGGTGGTGTAACCTAGCGAGGGCGAACAGTCGATCAAGACGTAGTCGTAGTCGGCGCGCACCTCTTCGAGCACTCGCTTCATCAAGAAGTGAGGATTTTCGAATTTTGGCAACTCGGAATCAGCTGCCACAAGGTCGATGCTCGATGGTAGCAGGTATAGATTGTCGAGGTCGGGGCTTTGGAGGATCACCTCGCGCGCGCTTTTTTCACCAATCAGACACTCATAGATGCCTTCTAAATTTATGTCGAAACCCAAACCCGAAGTGGCATTTGCTTGAGGGTCGGCATCCAGGAGCAGCACCTTTTCGCCGAGTATGGCTAGTGATGCAGCCAAATTGATTGCCGTTGTAGTCTTACCTACACCTCCTTTTTGATTCGCCAATGCGATAACCTTTGCCATAACTTTAAATTAGAAGAATTAATTTTGGCAAAATTAGTGAAATTATATCAAAAAAAATAATAGAATTTGAGAATCTGTTTAAATTTTCGCAGAAAAAAATAAATAGATTCTGAAAAATGAGTACCTTTGAAGTGTTATTTATTTCATTAAATTTATTTTAGCCATGGATTCAACCACTCAAAAAGAGCCAGAAATTATAGAAGTCGATCAGATCGACGAGGGTAAAAAGTATCGCGAATTTCCAACCTTTATCGACCTGGTGGCGATATTCGGAGTCTTTATTTTGTCGCAGATACTAGGGGTTTTGTTGGTGAAAATAGCTCTACCACACCTCATGCCAACTCTCTCGGATAGCCTCGCCGAGGCTATGGTGATGTTGCTAACGCAGGTGTTGTCGATGTCGGCGACTATAATTTTTATTTTGATCATGCGCCGTTCTCGTCACGCGCAAGCGGCCCCTATTGGCTTCTCGCTGGGCGGTTTCAACCCAACGATCTTGCTCGGTGGGGTGTTGATGCTCATCTCGATGTCGGTTGTGATCGAGCCCCTGTTGTCGCTTTTGCCGCCCCCTCCATCGTTCATAGCTCGTGGATGGCCTCTGCTTCTCACGGTGGTGGTTGGTGCTCCGCTCTTCGAGGAGTTTATCTGCCGAGGATTGATCTTGGAGTCGGTACGAGCCAAACGTGGTGTGGTTGTGGCGTGGTTGGTCTCGTCGCTCTTCTTTGCTTTGTTGCACGTCGACCCAGCGATGGTTGTCAACGCCTTTTTTATGGGTTTGGTTCTCGGATTTATCTACATCCGTAGCCAATCCATCGTCGCACCGATTATTCTCCACGCGATAAATAACGCAATCGCCTACCTCTGCATAGTGCTCGGCGTGGGTGGCGACAACGGAAGTGTTATGTTGCGCGACCTTATCCCTAGCGATTCGGTATACTACGTTGTATATGGCGTTGCAGCCTTGATTTTGATCATCTCGACAGTTGTTTGCGTTCGCCAATTTAAGAAGATAATCGATGGTAATCAGAGCGAAAACGAAGAGCAAGCAGAGGCGATAGAGGAGGTGAGTGGTAATTAAGTTGTAACTTCTTTACAATAAAATGAGCCTATGATGCGTTTTTTTGGAGTAAAAATCCTATTTTTGTAGCTTCGAATGAAGAGACTAATATATATAATACCCGTTTTGCTGCTCGGCTTTGTGTCGTGTAGAGACTTTCATGTCAACTTATTGGGCGATGTTGTCATCGCCGAAGTCGACACTAAGAGTCTCATGCTTAGCGAATTGTCGTCGAATATCCCCAAGGAATTTAAAGGCGAAGATTCCCTTGCCTTTGTCGAGGTTTATATCGACAAGTGGATCCGCAAGCAGGTGAAAATCCGCGAGGCGGAGCGCGTTTTCTTCACTTCGGAGGCCGACATCGAAGCTATGGTCGAGGAGTATCGCCAACTTTTGTTGATAAAAAAACTCGACGAGAGATATGTAAACTTATCAATCGACACAATATATACCGACAGCCAAATTGCAAGGTACTACCAAGACAACGCTACTAATTTTAGGCTCAACCGCGAGATTGTCAAAGGCGAGGTGCTTCGAGTGCCGCTAGGCAGCGACCAGACAAAAAAGTTGGATAAACTTTTTGGGTCGGACTCAGAGTCGAAAAGGGCCGACATGTTGTCTATTTGCGAGAAAAATGGGTTCGTGTACACCGACCTTTCTGCCTCGTGGGTCGATGCTGTCGAGATCTTCGACTTGTTGCCGATTGTTCGTAGCGAGCAGACAGATAAGTTACTCACCAAGAGAGGTGTCGCACATATAAAAGATAGCGACTACGACTACTATTATCAAATTTTTGATAACTTAGAGAGTGGCGACATTGCCCCGTTGGAGTGGGTACGCTCGACTATTCGCACAATACTTGCCACCGAACGGCAACAAGCTCTAATCCGCAGCAACGAGGAGAGCCTCTACGGGTCGGCACTGCTCGATGGCGTTGTGCGCCGACAATACAAGGAGCGCGAACAGCAAGAGAAGAAAAAAGAGAAAAATAAAAAATAAATAACATTATGATTAAGAGAACACTATTGCCCCTACTGCTTGCCCTTACAGCTATCGTAGTAGTTGCTCAACCAAAAAAAGTAATGCTAGACAAGGTCGTAGCGGTAGTTGGAGGTTCGTCGATCCTCTACTCCGAGGTGCGCGACTATGCCGAGCAGTTGGTGGCGCAACGTCGCCAACAAGGTTACACTTCGGATCGCGACCCACTCAACGAGGCGTTGGAGACCCTTATGTCGCAATCGCTGCTCTACAATCAAGCGCTTATCGACTCTGTGGAGATCAACACTGCCGACATTGCATTCAACGTTGAGTCGATGGTTAACCAGATGGCCGAAGAGGCAGGTGGAGTGCGCGAGTTGGAAAAGCAACACAACATGGCGATATTTAATATCAAATCGACCATGCGCCAAAACTACGAAGAGCAGTACTATGCGCAAGCGATGCGCCAAGATGTTGTGGGTAAGGTGTCGGTGATCCCAGGCGAGGTGGAGCACTTCTACAACAGTAAATCGAAGGATTCGTTGCCAATCATCGGCGAACAATACGTCTACGCACACATCACTCAATTCCCTTCGTCGATCGATGAGGCGAAACGTCGCGTAAAGACTCGCCTTTTGGAGATGCGCGAGCGTGTGATCTCGGGTCAAACTCGTTTCGATGCCTTGGCTCGCATGTACTCGGTTGACCCAGGTTCGGCATATCGTGGTGGTGAGATGGAGCCTCAAGGAGCTAACGCCTTTGTTGAGCCCTTTGCCAACGCCCTCGAACAACTGCAACCAGGTCAAGTCTCGGAGGTTGTCGAGACCGAATTTGGATTCCACATCATCGAACTTATCGATAAACGTGGTTCGCTGTACCACTGCCGCCACATCCTTCTGCGCCCTGTCTTCACCAACGAAGAGTTGGCGGAACCAACTAAGTTTCTCGATAGCTTGGCTCAAGAGATCCGCAACGGCGACTTGACATTCGAATTTGCCGCTAAGCAGCACTCGGGTGATTCAGCCTCGAAGATGAACGGAGGAATTGTCTCGAATCACGACCTTTTGGAGCGCTATGCTATGGGCGATGCGAAGATGACCGTGACTAAATTCTTGAAAGAAGACTTCGGTAACCGTGGTTACAAAAGTATCGATGACTATAAAGCATTGATGAAACTCAAAGAGGGTGAGATCTCGCCAGCATTCGCAACCGAAGATATGGTTGGTAACAGTCTCTCGAAGATCGTCAAATTGGTAAAGGTGATCCCCGAACACCGTGCTTCGCTAGTCGAAGATTACCTCCAGATCGAAGCGATGGCTCTTGCCGACAAACAAAATAAGGTTTTCGATGCTTGGCTTTCGAAGAAGATTGATGCAATGTACGTTTTTATCGATCCAGAGTTCCGAAGTGACGAATTTGTAAATAAAAATTGGTTGAAGTAAACAACAGATATGCGCCGAATTATATCACTGCTTATAGTTGCAGTGCTTGCGTGGACTCTCTTCGACGACGTGCTATACGCCCAAAAAAGCAAGGCCCCAGTCGAGGAAGAACCCGAAACTAAGGTTATAGATTTAACCGCCGACATAGTATACCCCATAACCCTCAACGACACCGTTGAGGTTATGTGTTTAGTGGGTAACTTCGCAGCTCAGCACAACGGAGCGGTGATCACAGCCGACAGTGCTGTGCGCTACAACGACAAGCGCCTGGAGTGTTTCGGCAACGTCTTGATCAACAAAAATACAACATACGCCTACGCCGACAAGGCCGACTACAATGGCGATCTGAACGAGGTGAACCTCTACGCACCCATCATCAAGGTGGTCGATGGCGATGCAACGCTCTACTGCTACAATTTTAGCTTTAACACGCTCGACAATATCGGTACATACGTCGGTGGTGGTGTGATGATCAACGGCGAAAGTATTATGGAGTCGATCACAGGATACTACTACTCCGACACCAAAGAGTTAATTGGCGTGGGCGATGTGCAACTCCGTGGTGATGAGTATGATATGATCAGCGACTCGATCATCTATAACACCGAGACCGAGGCGGCTATCTACTTTGCCAATACCAATATCTGGAACCAAGAAGATGAATATCTCTACGCCGATGCTGGTGACTACGACAAGGCCCTTGAACGTTACTCGTTCTCGCTCAATGGCTACATCTTGCTTTCCGAGCAGGAGATGTGGAGCGATTCTATGGACTACTTCCGCGCTAGCGAACACATCTACATGCGCCAAAATATTCAGATCGACGACACAACTCAAAAGAGCTTGATCTTTGGCGATTATGGCGAATATATTAAAACGCCAGGCGATATGATCCTGGTGGGGCGACCCTCGCTCATAAACTACGATCTGGAGCAAGGCGATTCGCTATTTATGCGTGCCGACACCTTCGAGATATTTACTTTGAATCGCTTCGAGGTGGACTCTTTAAGTGTCACTTCGGCTACCGAAATAGCAGAAATATTACGTCAGGAAGAAGCAGAAGAGGATCACGACCACGACCACGACCACGACCATGATCATGACCACGCAACCCCAACCGAGCGCCCCGCAAGAAGCGAAATGGGTGACATGCCTTCTCGCCCAGAGAGGGGAGAGGATAGTTCGGGGCTACCTTCTCGCCAAGCAGCTAGAGCCTCGATGCCTACGCGCGAAGGCCCTGTGGGTACGCCACGTGTCGATGTTGGTTCGGAAGAGAGGCGCGAAAGAGTCGAAAGGCAACATGAGAATCTGCCCACTGACACCCTTTTGCAAGGAGGTGTGACCGATACTTTGGCTCTCGATTCACTTTCACTCGACTCACTCGCTTTAGACTCACTGGTGGTGGATAGCGTGCGCCTCGATTCGCTTCGTCGCGCTGCCGACACTCTTAACTTCTGGCAGAATAAAAGGCGAGCATACCTCGAAGCGCGCAAGGAGAAGGCTACTCAAAAGGCAATCGAAGATGCAGCGCGCAAGGTGGTGCTCGATAGTATAGGTAACGAGCGACAAAAGAAGATAAACGCCAAACTCGATGCAGACAAGGTGCGCGAGGCTCGTCAAATAGCACAACGCCGAGCAAAAATCGCCGAGCGCGAGGCAAAGAAACTACGTCGCGATGTGGCGAAGGGGCGTGTCTCGGCCGAAGATACCGTTGCTCTAATGGCCGAATTGGCAGTCGATACGGCGGCCCTAATTCGCGAGCTATCGAAGATTGATTCTATCGCTACCGACTCTCTCATGCTCGATTCGTTGCAACTCGATTCTTTGGTTCGCGACTCTCTAGTGCTCGATTCTTTGGCGGTGGATAGTGTCAAAGTTGATAGTACATACCGTTTGACCAAAGGGTACCGCAACGTGAAGATCTACCGTTCGGACTTCCAATCTGTAGCCGATTCGATGGTTACAAACTCCATAGACTCAATTATACGCCTATATATTAACCCGATACTTTGGCACGATTCGAACCAAGTGACAGCCGACGTGATGGATATTTACACTTCGAATAGCACTATCGACAAAGCGATTTTCACTGGTGGAACCCCAATTATGGCAAGTGAAATCACCCCTGGTGTCTACTATAACCAGGTGGCGGGCAAGGTGATAACATCGCTCTTCGATAATGGCGAAATTTACCGCAACGATGCCGACGGAAACGCCCAAACGATCTACTTTATGCAGGACGAAGAGAGCCAAGAGGTCGATGGTTTGATGTTGATGGAGAGCGGGTCGAGCACATTCTATATCGAAGAGCAGCAGGTGATTGGTATAACCTACCGCGGCGAACCCGACTACACGATCTATCCAATGAATATGATCCCAGTGGACCAAGAGCTCCGCCTTAAGGGCTTTAGCTGGCACGGTGAAAAACGTCCTGCGCGCGATACGGTCTTCAAACGTACTATCCGACCCTCGGAGCGCGAGGCGAAGAGTGCACTTTCGCGTCCTCTGTTTCCGCTGCACGATGAACTTCAAGAACACCGCGAAATGCTCATTAAGTCGGGTGAATGGTTGGAACGCAACGATCTTGTTTCGCCCCACATCGAAGAGTGGATGGAGTCGCTAGGTTATAAAACGGGTCAACCCCGAGAAGAATAAGATGATAAATCAACACCCCGAAGAGCTATTCCCGATAGTGGACGAGTGTGGCGCAGTCGTAGGGTCGGCAACGCGCGCCGAGTGCCATAGCGGTTCGAAACTGCTGCATCCAGTTGTACATCTCCACCTCTTTAATTCGGCGGGTGAACTCTTCTTGCAACATCGCCCAGCGTGGAAGGATATTCAACCTAATAGGTGGGATAGCGGTGTTGGTGGCCATGTCGACTTTGGCGAAGATGTGCGCTCGGCACTGCTGCGCGAGAGTCGCGAGGAGTTGGGTATTGAAGGGTTCGAACCACGCTTTGTCTGCTCCTACATCTTTGAGTCGGAGCGCGAAAGAGAGTTGGTTAACGTCTTTACAACAGTTTACGATGGTGCGGTAGTGCCCACCGCAGAGTGCGATGGTGGCCGCTTTTGGTCGATCGAAGAGATCGAGGAGTCGTTAGGTAAAGAGATTTTCACCCCCAACTTCGAGAGCGAATTGCGCGATGTGATTATTCCGCATGGCGTGGTGGCGATTTAAAAAGAGAGTGATTAACAAGGCGATTTTCGGCACTTCGTGAAGACTCTCAAACCGCAGCGTACTGACGCACACTCCCATTTTAAAAGTTTACAGCATGTAGGCTTGTAAGTTCTTTTATATTAATGTGTTAGAATAAATTGTGCCCGCGGGGTTTATCCTCGAATAAACCTTTTTGACTGTAAATGGCTACTCTTATGTAGGCTGATATGTAGGGCGAAATATACCTCCATGAGTCAGGAAAGTTAATAATTTATTCTAACACATTTTTTGTATGTTTACCATTAACATTAAGGGAAAGCCGAACCCTCGAAATACGGCGCTTGTGAAATTAGAACTCATCATCTTTAAGAGGGGGTATGCTCGTGTCTCTAAAATTTTGCAGACCACTGGTCCGCTTTCGGACTGGGATAGTAGCACTCAATCGTTCAAAGGGCGAGGTGGCGATGTCGTTGCGAAAAATAAGAATCTATTAGCCGTTAAACTCAAGTATCAGCAGGTAGCGGAGCAGTGGGATGTTGATGGTAAGGTTTGGTCGCCAGTTGAATTATCTCATTGCTTCGATCAAGAGAAGAGACAATTAGAGCAGCAGAAGGTTTTAACACTACAACAGATGATCGATCACCAAATTGATAGGTTCGTCAATAAGCAGCGTATTAAGAATGGCTTGGTAGTGGATAGCTCGAACTATTCGGATAGCTACAGGCTGCTCAAAACAAGCCTCACTCGATTCTGTAAGGCGAAGTATAATCGCTCGTTGTCGTCGTTTCATTTCAGGGATATTACTGAGACCTTCTTACTTGATTATACGATGTACATTAAGCAGCGTGGAGCTGAGAATGGCAATAAGGGTGGATTGACGATAAAACTAAAGCAACTTTTGGCAATGTGTCGGCTTGCGGTGAAGATGGGGATTCTAGATGTTGCGCTGAGTGCGTTTGATTGCTTGGGAGACAATATCAAGTGGGATAACACAAAGTCTAAGGCTGTGCCGACAGAGTGTATTTATAAGATTGAGGCTATGGATAGGGCTCCGTTTTCTAAGGTTGAGAACCTTTGCTTGGACTTGTTTATGTTTAGTTATTTTGCTGGAGGTATGCCCAATGTTGATGTTTGCCACCTCACTGTCGATGCTCTGCAAGATGGGTATATCGTCTATGGGCGTATGAAATGTCCGAAGGTAGCTCGTGCGATTCTCAACAAGAAGTGCGAGCAGATTATCAAGAAATACGAGGGCTTGGGCTATCGCAATCTGATTTTCCCAGTACTGTTGGAGAAGCACGACACTACCACTAAGCAGACTCGACGTGTGGCGTTGTATACATCTCAGGTTAATGCCACACTTCGCAAGGCTTGCAAGATTCTGAAAATTAAGGAGCGAATAACGTGGTACTCAGCACGAGGAAGTTTTATCTCTCGAATGGTCGATGAGGGCGAATCGCCTTACGTGGTAGCTGAGATGGCTGGTAATAGTCCTATGATGATCTACAAGCACTACTACAAAAATGAGAATGGTGATGATATTCGCCGTCGGATGAATGAGAGTTGGTAGGGGGATAGGCTACCTATGTTGCTGTTTTTCTCTTTCATAGGTAAATTATCGGAAATTTTAAGTAACTTTGTTAGAGGATTACAGCAATAACGATTATAATATGGCAAAAAAGGAGATACAGATACGAAATAGCACCGCTGAATTCTTGATATTTACGTCTCAAACGAATGAAGATGGGATTGAGGTTAGAGTCGAGAGGGAGACAATATGGCTAAGTCAAAAACTTATGTCACAGCTATTTGACTGCTCAACTGATAACATATCCCTACACTTGAAGAATATATTTGCAGATGGCGAGTTAGACCAAAATTCAGTTACCGAGGATTACTCGGTAACTGCAACAGACGGCAAGAACTACAAGACCAAACATTATAATCTTGATGCTATTATCGCTGTTGGGTATCGAGTAAACTCTAAGAGAGCTACTGCATTTAGACAGTGGGCTACGGCAATCTTGCGTGATTTTGCAATTCGTGGCTATGTCATTGATAAGGAGCGAATGAAGAATGGCGCACTCTTCTCTGTAGATTATTTCGACTCTCTATTGGAGGAGATTCGTGAGATCCGTGCGAGTGAAAGACGTTTCTACCAAAAGATTGCAGATATATACTCTACGGCTTTTGACTATGATGCAGTGAGTGAGACGACCCATAATTTCTTTGCTACGGTTCAAAACAAACTGCATTTCGCAATACACAATCACACTGCCGCAGAGCTAATAATGGAGCGAGCCGACAGCACAAAAGAGTCAATGGGACTAACTACTTGGAAGAATGCCCCAAAGGGAAAGGTGTTAAAATCCGATGTCTCTATTGCTAAGAATTACCTAAAGGAGATTGAGATTGAAGGTTTGGATCGCATTGTCTCTATGTATTTGGATTATGCTGAAAATCAAGCGAAGCGCAAGATACCGATGACAATGGAGGATTGGGCGAAAAAGTTAGATGCGTTCTTGCAATTCAATGAATATGAGTTGCTTAATAATATCGGTTCTGTCTCGGCTGAAGTAGCCAAAGCTTTTGCTGAGAGTGAGTTTGAGAAATATAGGGTTATTCAAGACCGATTATTCGAGTCTGATTTTGATAGGTTTAGCGGAGAGCTGTTTGATGCAGGTGCGCATATTTAACACTTAAACTTTGTGTGGATGAAGTCGCTAATTTTTAGTTATATATGTATCAGCCGAAGATTTCTCGTAGTTCGCTATTGCTCAGCTCACCAATCCACTTCTCACCTGTCGAGACGGTCATATTTGCCAGGTGGCGTTTGCTCTCGATCATATCGTTGATACGCTCCTCGAAGGTGTCTTTGGTGATGAAGCGATGCACAACAACGTTACTCTTTTGACCTATGCGGTAGGCTCTGTCGGTCGCTTGAGCCTCGACTGCAGGATTCCACCATAGGTCGTAGTGGATAACGTGAGTGGCTGCGGTGAGGTTCAAACCTGTTCCAGCGGCTTTCAAAGAGAGAATAAATATTTGGTCGCTTTTATTTGATTGGAAACGTTCGACCATCGACTCTCGCTCTTTTATTGAACAGCCTCCGTGATAGAAGAGCGGGCGCACCGAGAGACGATCTTCGATGATCTTCTCCAAGATTGTTCCCATCTCCTTAAATTGCGTGAATATCAATACCTTCTCGCCACTCTGTACGATTGTGTCGACAATATCAAGCAACATCTGCGCCTTTCCCGATAGCTCAGCCGAGAACTCACCATTTTTAATAAATAGCGCTGGGTGGTTGCAAATCTGTTTGAGGGCAAGAATCATCTGAAGGATCAATCCTTGGCGCTTGAACAGTGCCTGCTGTGAGCCTTCATCAATATCCTCAATGGCACTCATAGCGCAGGTGAGAGTCTCCTGATATATTGCCGATTGCATCGAGGTGAGTCGAGCATATTGGTTCTCCTCAATCTTGTCGGGCAGATCCGATATGATCGATTTGTCGCTCTTTAGGCGACGCAACATAAACGGAGCTGTCACCTTGCGGAAGCGCTCCACACACTCCATGTCGTTGTCTTGTTGTATTGGTCGTGAATACTCCGAGTTGAAACTCTTCACCGTACCTAAGTAGCCTTTGTTAGTGAAATCCATAATCGACCAAAACTCCGATAGGCGGTTCTCAACGGGCGTTCCACTCATGGCAATATGGGCCGTAGCAGGAATCGAGCGAACAGCCTTGCTCTGTGCCGTTACCGCATTTTTTATGTTTTGTGCCTCGTCAATTACAACGACTTGCCACTTTTTTCGTTTTAAAATATCGGCATCGGAGCGTAACACGCCGTAGCTTGTAAGCATAACATCGGATTTGAAGTCAGCAATTTTGCGAGATTGACCGTGATAGATGTGGCTTGTTAGCTGTGGCGCAAATCGCTCCAACTCTTTTAGCCAGTTGTAGAGCAAACCCGTCGGGGTGATGATAAGAACCTTACGTTTGGTGAGCGCTCCATCCTCTTTGAGCCTTTGGATAAGTGTTATAACCTGCAGCGTCTTACCAAGTCCCATATCGTCGGCAATGATAGAGCCAAAGCCAATGCGCATATTGCGATACATCCATGAGTAACCTCGCTCTTGGTAGGGGCGAAGCTCTGCATTAATTCCTGTGGGTAGCTCCGCACACTCCTGCTTGGTTAGCTCTCGGATAAGCTCTCGCACCTCATCGCTAAGGGTGATTGGTGCACCCTCATACTCCTCGCTTAGTGCCGCTTGGAGTAGCTGTGCACCATTGAGCTTGCTGCCGCCAGCCATTGCCTTGCGAAGTCGCTCAATATCTTCGGCACCGACGTAGATGAATTGCCCTTTGAATTTGAGCAGTCCCGTTGCCTTGCTTGTCAACCTCTCGAACTCCGCTCTCGATATCTTCTCCTTACCCAGAGCTATCTGCCAATCGAAGCTAAGTAGGTCGTCTATACGTATAAATGAGGCAGAATCTTGCTCTTTTTTCGAGAGCCTAATGCTCGCCTTGGGACGGATAAGATGCTGAAGCGATTTAGGAAGTATTACCTTTATATCTAGCAACTTAACCGCAGGGATCACCTGCATCAAGACGGGGGTAAACTCCTCGAAAGAGAGGCGTATATCCTCTCGTGCTGCTCCATTGATATAGTCACCCAATGATGGAATCATAGGCACTAACATTGAGACTGCTTTTAACACCTCGTAATGTATTTTCTCATGCCTCTTCTCTGTGAGAATAGAGCTTAGAGTATATGTTTCAGGTATTGCCTCGGTGCGATCCTCTACTCCCAAACTCATTTTGAAGAGGTCGTTTTCGATCTCCTCCTCCACGATGAAAACAGTTCTATATCTTCCGCTACTGATCGAATAGTGATCTAACCACGCCTTGATGCCGCCTGCAACTTCGCCCTCGCCTACACCGTCAAAAAATGTTCGAGAGTTGCAAAAGAACATATTCAAATAATCATCCATCCCAAAGCGAGATAAGCGATTAATTAACTTCGTAATAAAATATGAGGTCAGCAGCTCCGCTTGATTCTTAACCAAGATAGACGTTTTGCGACCTTTAAGGTGCCCCTCGATGATCTTTGGTGGCATCACCTCTTGCAGTCGCTCGATTGTCTGGCGAACCTCTGCGCTATTGTGGGCTGGAGTCCATACAACAAAGTATGCCTTTACGCTATCTTTTACTATCTGAGGCGTTATTGCGCCACGTGAGACAAGAGCAATAGCGGTATAGAGTGTTTGATGTAGAGCAAAAATGTTGGGCGAGTAATCGGGTAGGAAGTCACTATTTATAGAGAGTAGAAGCTCAAATAGGTCGTTTGTCGCATAGATACTTTTATCATCCAAATCCTGCACTCCGACCATATTGTAGCTACCCTCATAATCGACACGTATTGTTGGCGAGTATCTCTTCGAGAGCTTTATATCACTCTGAATACCAAACAGTGTCTCCGCTGAGAGTCCCGCCTTTTGAGCTCGTCGCACCCTCTTTATGATCGACATAAGGGCAGCAGAATATTTTGTCTTGAAGTTGTGAGTTCCACAAAAGGTTGGCTCGTCGGGCAGAATGCTAATCATCGGCTCGGCAATATCGGGCAGTGAGCTAAGGTTAACTCGCTTGGAGATTGGGACAATCTCTTTAGCCTCCTTGGGTGTTCTTTTCTCAAGGAGTGATGAGAAGTCGGGTACCTCAAGAGCCTGCTTCTGCTCTATGACTACACCTCGCTTTTGTATCTCTTTGATAAGGTCGACATTATGAATACCAAAAGCGAGAAAAGGGTTGTTGTCAATCTCTCGGCTAACCATATATATTGCGGCAGCTAAATGCTTACACGGCACCGCCCAATCGGGACAGCTGCACTGCATCTTGAAATCTGTCCACTGCTGAGGAAAGATCTTCAATCCACAATTAGAGGCAATATCCATTATCGAGGGGTCGAGCTGACGATTAAGCAGTCGAGAGATGATTATAGGGTGCTTGAGTAGCTCGCTGGTTAGGCGCTCAATGTCATCTTCAAAAAATGGAGGTATGATAATATTAACCCTGTAGGGGGTGCGCCTGCTACCTTGCACGGCGGCCGAGATAGAGTTTCCCCTGATATTCACACTCTTCACACTTCCATTGCGAGCATAGGTAGCCCCACGAGGCAGACGGTTCGAATAGTCGATATTATCCAAAGAGCGAAGCCACGCCTCACCCCACCAAGTATTTCCAAATTTTTGCGCCATTGATAAACTATTTTGATACAGCCCAAAATTAGTAAAAATAATCGGATTTATTACCTTGTAGACACCTTTAATGCATGGCAAACGCACGAAAAAAATTAATCAACCTCCATTCCCATCATAGCAATCAAGTGTTTGTCCGACCAGCCGCCAACATTGCGCTTACGTTTAATGCTAATATCTCGCTTGTTTGGGTAGACTCGATACTTCTTCAACATTGCCAAAGCTGCCTTAAATACGAGCGAAAAATTCATTGCCGAGTTTTTCGCTCGCTTGCGTGATGCGTCCTCTCCGAAAGAGACATCTAACATCCAATGCAGAGAATTTTCAATGCCCCAATGTGATCTTATTATATTGCTAAATCGCTGTGGGTCTGCATCTAATGATGAGATGTAATATCTCACCGAACTCTCCTCTTGACGTTTTTCTCGCTTGATATATCTATCCGAAAC
>JBCQWE010000036.1:0-19585 GCA_047172505.1 Rikenellaceae bacterium
CTCCAACGACTCTTGAACCAATTTCTCACTCTCGGTGTCGAGTGCCGAAGTGGCCTCGTCGAGGATGAGAATATCGGGATTTTTAAGTATCGCACGAGCAATGCTTAGACGTTGACGTTGACCGCCCGAGAGCTTTAAGCCACGATCCCCGATGTTGGTGTGGTAGCCATTTTCGCACTCCATGATAAAGCTGTGAGCGTTGGCAGCCTTTGCCGCAGCCTCGATCTCCTCTTGCGTTGCGTCGAGTTTGGCAATACGTAGGTTGTTGCCAATGGTGTCGTTGAAGAGAATCGTGTCTTGAGCTACGGTGCTTATCAAATTGCGCAGCGAGTGTTGCCTGCATGCCGTTAATGGTGTGCCATCGATCAATATCTCGCCCGACGAAGGGTCGAAGAAACGAGGGATAAGCTCACTTAGAGTCGACTTTCCACCTCCCGAGGGACCGACCAATGCTACGGTTTCACCTTTGTTGATCGTGAAGTTCACCCCTGCGATAACCTCGCGCTGCCCATCGTAGCTAAAGTGAACATCTTTAAATTCGATCTTACTGTTGAAGGTTGTTATTTGGCTTGCTGTCGTGCAATCCTCTACCGCCGAGCGAGTTTCCAAAATCGAGAAGATGCGCTCTCCCGCCGCGATACCTTGGTTGATGTTACCAAATTGATCGACAAAGGCGCGCACGGGGCGTGTGATCTGCGAGAAGATCGCGATAAATGCCATAAACTGAGCACCATCCAACTTGCCTGCACTCACCAGCGTACCACCAAAGATGATGATCACGGCGATAGCTGTGATGCCCAAAAATTCGCTAATTGGTGAGGCCAATTGTTGGCGGCGCGCTAGCGATAATGTGATAGTCGAGAATGAAGCGTTGAGTTTGTAGAACTTATCTTTGATGTAATCGGTTGCATTATAGGTTTTTATCACCTTGATTCCACTTAAAGATTCATCGAGCGCCGAGACAATCTCACCCAATCTCTCTTGTCCTTTGCGTGCAGGGTGGCGCAATCTTTTGACGATAGAGCCAACAACGAGCGCTACGATTGGTAGAAAGAGCACCGAGAAGATCGACAATTGCCATGATATTGCGATCATAGCTGTGATGTAGCCGATGATTAGCAGTGGCTCGCGGAATGCTACTTGCAGGGTATTGGTGATACAATATTGAACCACCGACACGTCGGATGTGATCTTCGAGATGATGTCGCCTTTGCGCTGCTCGTTGAAGTAACCCACGTCGAGATTCATCGCGTGGTTAAACATCTTATTGCGAATTTGTTGCACGGTTCGTGTGCGTAGATTCTCGACTGTCCATGCGCATAAGTAACGAAATAGGTTGCTAAAGAGCGACATTCCGATAGTTGCCACGGCCAACATTATCAGCATGTTGCTCTGTGTGAACACTTCGCCAAAGCAGTGAGTGTAGGCGTAGTCGATTAGTGAGTAGAATGTGTCGGTGTGTAGCTTCAACTCGGGAAAGTCGTAGACAGGTACGAAATTGAAATTCTCACGAAACATAGCGCTGAGGATCGGAATAATCATAGCGTAGTTAAACGTATTGAATATAGCGTAGAGAATAGCATAAAAGAAGTATGGAATAGCATACTTCTCTATTGGCTTGGCAAAACCTAGTAATTTTAGATATGTTTTAAACATAAATCTTCATCTTTAAATTTCGGGTGTGTAACCAAAATCGGTTGTTAACTCCCCTTTGTTGTTTGCTGCTGCTACAGCTAGTTGGTCGCAACGGTTATTCTCAACGGTCGAGCTATGCCCCTTGACCCACACAAAACGCACATTGTGTTTGCGGTAGATCCTTAAGAATCGTTGCCAAAGGTCGGGGTTTTTCTTACCCGAAAATCCCTTTTTCTCCCAACCAAATACCCAGCGTTTCTCAACCGAATCGACCACATATTTAGAGTCGGAGTATATCGTAACCTCTGAGCCTTCAAACTTCAAAGTCTCCAATGCCACACACACTGCCATCAACTCCATTCGGTTGTTGGTGGTGAGCGTGAAACCTGCCGAGAGCTCTTTGCGGTGGTGACCCGAGAGCAAAACTACGCCGTAGCCCCCTGCGCCAGGGTTGCCCAATGCCGAACCGTCGGTGTATATCGTTATCTGCGCCATTACTTCAGCGCTGCTAACTGCTCTTTTATTGCTGCGATCTTACTCTCAGCATCAGCTTGTTTTGCACGTTCTGTAGCTACAACTTTCTCGGGTGCAGAACTTACGAAGCGCTCATTCGATAGCTTCTTCATTACGCTGTTCAAGAAGCCTTCGAGGTATGCAAGCTCGTCGCTTAGTTTCTTAGCCTCTGCCTCTTTGTCGATCTTATCGCCCAGTGGCACAAAGTATTGTGTTGTCTTCACGATGAAACCTGCCGCCATAGAATCTTTCTCTTCCACAAGGTCAATAGAGCTCAAGTTACCCATCTTAGCAATAACAGGGGCGTACTCGCTTGGGTAATTTGCGTCGGTAATTACACTGAGCGAAAGAGCCTCTTTTTGTGCTAAGTTCTTCTCTTTGCGCACGTTGCGAATAGCTGATATAACCTCCGAAGCTAACTCGAAACGAGCCAAGAGTGTTTGGTTGCAATCTCCCGCCTTGGGGGCTGTGCTCACCATGATCGATTCACCCTGGGCGCGAGGTGTAATATCTTGCCAAATCTCTTCGGTTACAAACGGCATGTAGGGGTGAAGCAGGCGCATCAAGCTATCGAAGAAGCCTTTAGTCGCAGCTAAAGTTGCCACGTCGATAGGAGCCTGGTATGCAGGCTTGATCATTTCGAGGTACCAACCGCTAAAGTCGTCCCAGAATAATTTATAGGCTACCATCAAAGCTTCTGATACGCGGTACGAAGCAAAGTCATCCTCGATCTGTGCAAGTGCTTTGCTAAAACGGTTCTCAAACCATTCGATGGCAAGGCGGTTGTTTTCGCTTTGAGTCAATGTTTCGTCTACACTCCAACCATTGAGGAGTCTGTAAGCGTTCCAGATCTTATTTCCAAAGTTGCGACCTTGCTCACAGAGTGCCGTGTCGAACATAATGTCGTTTCCTGCGCTCGAACTAAGCAACATCGCCATACGAACACCGTCGGCACCATACTCGGCAATGAGGTCTAGAGGATCAGGTGAGTTGCCAAGTTGCTTGGACATCTTGCGACCCAACTTATCGCGCACGATACCTGTGAAGTAGACGTTGCGGAATGGCATCTGACCTTTATACTCATAGCCAGCCATGATCATACGAGCTACCCAGAAGAAGATAATATCGGGACCCGTAACCAAGTCGTTGGTAGGGTAGTAGTATTGCATATCCTCGTTGTCGGGGTTGCGAATACCATCGAAAACCGACATTGGCCACAACCACGAGCTAAACCATGTGTCGAGCACATCTTCGTCTTGGCGTAGGTCGTCGAGCGAAAGCGACTGGTCGCCACTCTTTGCGCGAGCCTTTTGCAATGCCTCTTCGGCTGTTGCCGCTACGACGTAACCGCCCTTTGGTAGGTAGTAGGCAGGTATGCGTTGACCCCACCACAATTGGCGCGAGATACACCAATCTTTGATGTTATCCATCCAGTGGCGGAATGTATTTTTGTATTTTGCAGGGACAAATTTGATGATGTCGTTTGCGACTGCCTCCGCCGCGGGAGTCGACAACTCGTCCATCGATAGGAACCACTGCATCGACAACTTAGGCTCGATCGCAACACCTGTGCGCTCCGAACAGCCGACGTTGTTGGTGTATGGTTCAACCTTTTCGAGTAGCGCAGCCTCCTCCAAATCCTTCTCGATCTGTTTTCTGCAATCGAAGCGGTCGACACCGACGTAGAGACCAACCTTATCGTTGATCGTGCCGTTATCATTGAATATGTCGATGGTTTCGAGGCCAAACTTTTCGCCGAGCATGTAGTCGTTTACGTCGTGTGCGGGAGTCACCTTGAGCGCACCTGTACCAAACTCTATATCGACATACTCGTCGCGAATAACTGGGATCGAGCGACCCACGATAGGCACCACTACGCGAGCATCGGCAGCGAGCCACGAGTAACGTGGGTCGTTGGGGTTCACACAAAGTGCCGTGTCGCCCAAAATCGTCTCGGGGCGTGTGGTAGCGACGATAATGTTTTTGTCGCTGCCCTCGACTTTATAGCGCAAGTAGTAGAGTTTACCTTGCGACTCCTTGTAGATCACCTCCTCGTCCGAAAGGGCCGTTTGAGCCGATGGGTCCCAATTGACCATTCTTACACCACGATAGATCTTACCCTTCTCGAAGAGGTCGCAAAAGACTTGGATCACGCTCTCGGTGCGAGCCTCATCCATGGTAAAACATGTGCGCTCCCAATCGCACGAAGCGCCGAGCGTGCGTAATTGTTTGAGGATCACTCCGCCATACTCCTCTTTCCACTCCCAAGCGTGGCGCAAGAACTCCTCGCGGGTTAGAGTCGACTTGTCGATCCCTTGCTCCTTTAATCTTGCAACAACCTTAGCTTCGGTTGCGATAGAGGCGTGGTCGGTACCTGGCACCCAACATGCGTTTTTACCAAGCATACGCGCGCGACGAACCAAAACATCTTGAAGTGTGTTGTTGAGCATGTGACCCATGTGGAGCATACCTGTGACGTTGGGTGGCGGAATTACGATGGTGAATGGTTCGCGCTGGTCTGGTTCGGAGTGAAACAGACGGTTTTGGATCCAATAGTCGTACCACTTCGACTCGATGCTCTGTGGTGTATATTTGTCGGCGATCTGCATAGTTAAATATTTAGTATCTTTTTAGTTTTTGATAAATTAGAGCACAAAGTTACAAAACAATGAGCAAAGAGCAATAAAAAAATAGTCATTTTTTATATATATTAATATATCTTTTTTCATCACACCTACGTTACTTAGTTAGCGAGATGTGATTGGTGTGATAATTTGTTGGCTATTAGTAACTATATATATAATTGATGATCAGTTGGTTGCCACGGAAAAAGCCAATAATTTCTACTAAACCATAATATTTTTTTTGTATTTTCGTTAATTAATAATAACTTTGCACACCTATATACGTATATCTAAGGGTAGCTGTGCGTCTAAAAATTGGAGAGATTAAATGAGAACTAGACTCAGAAATGTATTTTATGTGCTTGTAGCGGCTGTGGCAGCTACAGCTTGTGGATCTGTACAAAAGATTATCAAGACAGGCGACCCAGAATATATATATAACAAAGGACTCGACTATTACGATGCAGAACACTGGAGTCGTGCCACTACTCTGTTTAATAGTATTGAACACCTCTACATGGGCTCTTCGCGCGAAGATACTCTCTCGTTTTATATGGCTCGTTGTCGTGCAAAGGTTGGCGACTATTACACGGCTATCGACATGTTGGAGCAGTTCCGCAGAGAATTTGGTCGAAGTGTCTTTATTGAAGATTCAGAGTCGATGTACGCAATGTGCTACTACTACCTCTCGCCAGGTCCTACGCGCGACCAAACGACGACTAACAAAGCAATTTCGGCGGCATACGAGTTTATGGCCCGCTACCCCGAAAGTGAGCGTAACGAAGGCTTCGAGGAGATAATCACCGAATTGAAGAGCCGATTATATGAGAAGTCGTACATCAACGCATACACCTACTACAAGATAGGTCGCTACAAATCGGCAATCGTGGCATTCCGCAACGCGTTGAAAGAGTACCCCGAATCGCACCGTCGCGAAGATCTATCATACTATGTAGTAGCATCGAGCTACGAATTGGCGAAAAATTCGACAGCTTCCAAACAACTCGACCGCTACATCGCAATGCTTGACTCATACTACACTTTTGTTGCCGAATTCGAGACATCATCTTACTCGAAAGATGTTGACAAAATGGCTCGTGAGGCGAAGAAGTTCATCGAAGAGAACCAAGTAGTAGACTCTAGCGATGAGGACGAAAACCAAGAAAGAGCAATATAAAAAATATCAATAATATAGAAATGGATATTAAGAAAAACATTCCAAACAACACCGTAACTCGCCAATTGGTAGATCTCGACAACGAGACTGGCAACATCTACAAGTCGTTGAATATTATTTCGCGTCGTGCAAACCAGATCGCCACTGAGCTTCGCACAGAACTCAACCGCAAACTCTCTGATTTCTCATCGCCAATAGATTCAATGGAGGAGACATTCGAAAACCACGAGCAGATCGAGATCTCTCGTTACTACGAGCGTCTTCCAAAGCCAGTTTTGATCGCTACCGAGGAATTTGTCGATGGCGAGATTGCCTACAAGGAGTAATTTAGGCAAGGAATAACTTATGCCTTGTGGTCGATAACACACTTATTTCGACTGCAAGGCAATTGCTATTTATGATAAGTAATGGCAAAAGAGATAAAAAATAGCTAAAGTAGGATTTGATAATATCAAATTTTACCAGGCGTTATTAGAGTATTTTTTATGAATATACTATTGTGTGTTACGGGGAGCATAGCAGCTTATAAAGCCGCTGTGCTGTGTCGTATATTTAAGGTTGCAGGATGTGAGGTCAAAGTTATAATGACCCCACTCGCTAAAGAGTTTATTACCCCACTTACGATGGCGACGCTCTCGAAGAATCCGATCTTGGTTGAATTTTTCAACCCCGAGAATGGAGAGTGGAACTCGCACGTCTCGTTGGGCGAGTGGGCAGATTGCATGGTGATTGCCCCAGCAACGGCTAACACAATCGCTAAAATGGCGCATGGCGTGGCCGATAACTTGTTGCTTACCACCTATCTTTCGGCGCGTTGCCCTGTAGTTGTTGCTCCTGCAATGGACCTGGATATGTATGCTCACGCTGCCACACAAGAGAATCTCGATGTCATTCGCCGTCGCGGAGTGAAGGTCGTAGAGCCAGAGTCTGGCGAATTGGCAAGCGGACTTATTGGCAAGGGTCGCATGTCGGAGCCCGAGCAGATCGCAGCCGAGGTTTTGGCGCTCACAGCTCAAAAAAAAAAGAGTTTAGAGGGTAAACATTTTGTAGTCACAGCGGGCGCAACTATCGAAGCGATCGACCCTGTGCGCTACATCTCGAACCACTCCACAGGCAAGATGGGCTATGCTATAGCCGCTGCTTTGGCCTGTCGCGGAGCGCAAGTAACCCTTGTGAGCGGTAGAACGGCGCTTGCAACTCCTGCGGGAGTCGATCGCCTCGACGTTGTTTCGGCTCAGGATATGTACCAGGCATCGCTCCAAGCTTTTAAAACGGCCGATGGGGCGGTGATGTGTGCGGCGGTTGCCGACTATACCCCCGATTCGGTGTCCGATGTTAAGATAAAAAAAGCCGATAGCGAACTTTCGATCTCGCTGCGGCGCACCAAAGATATTGCGGCAGCATTAGGCGCAGAAAAAGGAGAGAAGCTTTTGGTGGGTTTCGCTTTGGAGACCAACGACGAGTTGGAGAATGCCGAAAAGAAATTGGAGAAGAAAAACTTTGATTTTGTGGTCCTTAACTCTTTGCGCGACCAGGGGGCTGGTTTTGGTGTCGACACCAACAAAGTAACCTTTGTGGGGCGTGGCTTCCGCCAAGAGCTACCACTTATGGCCAAAAGCAAGGTTGCAGAGTCTATAATCGATAAAATCGAAGAGCTATGTTGCGCCGAATAACCATCGATAACTATGCGTTGATCGACCACTTGGAGATGACTCTCGACGAGAATCTCAATATCATAACAGGTGAAACGGGAGCGGGAAAATCAATACTTTTGGGGGCGTTAGGTCTGCTCCTGGGTAACAAGAACGATGGTTCGGCAATCAAGGACAATAGCAAAAGTTGTGTGGTTGAGGCTCTGTTCTCTATCGAAAATCTCGACCTGCAACCTCTCTTCGAGGAGTGCGATTGGGATTGGGAGCCCGAAATTATTATACGAAGGATGATCTCGCCGTCGGGTAAGAGCCGTGCATTTGTCAATGATCTGCCCGTGCAACTTGTCGAACTAAAGCAGTTGGGTCAACACTTGATCGATGTTCACTCGCAACACCAAAATCGAGTTCTTTCCGACGAGTCGTTCCGCATCCGAGCGCTCGACCTGCTAGCAAATAATGAGGAGCTATTAACTCTTTATCGAGCGAAATATGAGTCGTTGCAGAGGTTGCGCAGCTCGCTCACAGCGGCAGAGCAGGCGGCAGAGAGTGCAAGTCGCGAGCAGGAGTGGCTCACATACCAAGTCGACGAACTTTCGGTCGCAGCGCTCAAAGAGGGTGAGGATAAAGAGGCGGAAGCTCAACTTGCGCTCCTAGAGAATGTCGACCGCATTGGCGCTGCGTTATCGCAATTTAGTCAGCGGATGGACGACGAGAACTTTGGTGTGTTACTATCGTTGAAGTCGTCGCAGAGCGAATTTGCGGCTGTAGTCGAGGCCTACGCTCCCGCCGAGGAGTATGCGCAGCGCTTGGCGAGTGTCCTTGCCGAGCTAAAAGATATGAATAGCTCTATCTCGAAAGAGAGAGAGTCGGTGGAATCGGACCCCGAAAAGTTACAGAGGTTGAGTGATCGCCTCAATACGATCTACTCGTTGTGTCAAAAACATCGAGTTCAAAATCTCGATGAATTGATCGAGGTGAGAGATCGATACGCCTCGCAGCTGTTATCGATTGTGCAGTCCGACGAGAATATCGCGCAGTTGAAAGAGCAAATCACATTAGAACATAGTGCCGCTGAGCAATTAGCCCAGAGGCTGCACCAAGCTCGCGCAGGTGTTGCACCTAAATTCGAGGCAGAGATAGTCTCGACATTGCAGAAGTTGGGTATGGCCGATGTTGTTTTCACTGCGGCTCTCTCTGCCGCGCCATCGCTTACGCTACTAGGTGCCGATCGCGTGGATTTCCTCTTCTCGGCGAACCGTGGAGTCGGGGCAGATGCTGTCGAGAAAATTGCGTCGGGAGGTGAGATCTCGCGCGTGATGTTGGCTCTGAAAGCTCTGCTGGCGCGACGGATGAATCTTCCAACTATTATATTCGACGAGATTGATACTGGTGTTTCGGGCCGTATTGCCGATGCGATGGGTGAGATAATCGCCTCTCTGTCGGCCTCGATGCAGGTTATCGACATCACTCACTTGCCACAAGTGGCATCGAAGGGTGAATCGCACTTTGTGGTTTATAAACGCGAGGGACGAACCAATATCGCAAAATTGAGCAGCGAAGAGCGCGAAGAACAAATTGCAACGATGCTTTCGGGAAGCTGCATTACCGAGGCGGCGATGCAACAGGCAAGAATTTTATTGAAAAAATCATAAACATAAATTAATATGTATAAAGAATTAGAAGAGATAGTCGAGAAGGCGTGGTCGGATCGCGAACTCTTAAAAGAGGAGTCGGTTAAAGAGACAATCCGCCAAGTAGTTGAACTTGTAGATAAGGGGGCATTGCGTTGTGCCGAGCCAATCGATGTTGAAAATAGTAAATGGAAAGTTAACGAGTGGGTCAAGAAGGCAATTATCATGTACTTCCCGATCCAAACTATGCGCACAATGCAGTCGGGAGAGTTGGAGTTCTACGATAAGATGGAGCTTAAACGCGACTACGAGAAGTTGGGCGTTCGTGTGGTTCCTCACGCTGTTGCTCGTTATGGAGCATACATAGCTTCGGGTGCGATCCTCATGCCGTCGTATGTTAATATTGGAGCCTATGTTGGTTCGGGCACCATGGTCGACACGTGGGCTACCGTTGGGTCGTGTGCTCAAATCGGTAGTGGTGTTCACCTCAGCGGTGGTGTTGGTATTGGTGGCGTATTGGAGCCAGTTCAAGCTTCGCCAGTTATTATCGAGGATAACTGCTTTATTGGTTCGCGTGCGATCATCGTCGAGGGCGCTCAGGTGTGCCGCGAATCTGTTATAGGGTCAAATGTGGTTATCACGGGCTCGACTCACATCATCGATGTTACGGGTGAAGAGCCAGTAGAGTATCGCGGTTACGTGCCAGCACGTTCGGTGGTGATCCCAGGAACCTATCCACGCAAATATCCAGCAGGTGAATATGGTGTGCCATGTGCGCTTATCATAGGTCGCCGCAAGGAATCGACCGATAAAAAGGTTTCGCTCAACGACGCTTTGCGCGACTATAATATCAGCTAGATGATCTACAGGTTCGATTCTCTTGGTTCGACTAACGACCAGGCGCAGGACGAGGTGTATAGTCACGGCGATATTATCGTAGCCGAGAGGCAGAGTGCTGGGCGAGGTCAACGAGGCAATAAGTGGATCAGTGGCCAAGGTCTGAACCTCACGCTAAGTGCGGTGGTTTGCCCCCAAGGCTTGGAGCTTCGTCGCCAATTTTTACTATCGCAAGCTTCGGCTTTGGCTATATGCGATGTGTTGCGGGCCAACGGTTTGTCGCCACGCATCAAGTGGACCAACGACATATATATTGGCGATAAGAAGATAGTTGGCATTTTAATTGAGAACCAACTTAGCGGCGCGAAGTTGGTGCGCTCGGTTGTAGGAATTGGTTTGAATATTAACCAGGTGGAATTCGATGAGTCGCTGCCTAACCCCACTTCGATGAGGGCTGAATTGGGGCGAGAGGTGGACCGTGAGCAGGTGCTGCTTCAAATGGAGGAGGCGCTTTTGAGGCGCTATTCGATGTTGAACTCGGGAGCCTTCGATCAGATCTCATCGGAGTATCGCGCCTCGATGTATCGCCTATCAGAAGAGCACCCTTTTCGTTTGAAGTCGGGTGAGATAAAGTTGGGCACCATCGTCGGGGTTGAGTCTTCGGGTGAGCTAATTATTGACTGGGCAGAGGACCAGAGGGGCGCATATATGTTTGGAGCGATAGATTTTGTTATTGAGAGCAGAAAAAGATAAAAATATTTTGCGAAAATAATCGATTTGTCATTGCTGTTAAGGAAATAACACTTATATTTGCATTGCAAATTAACTGATAGTTATAACATACTAAAATAATTTTTTGAACTATGAATATTCCAAGTAATCTAAAGTACTCTTCGGACCACGAATGGTGTAGTGTCGAGGGTGATGTTGCAACAATTGGTATCACAGACTTTGCTCAAAGTCAACTAGGTGATATAGTTTTTGTAGATGTGCCAACAGTTGGCGAGCAGATAGCTGCTGGTGACCTTTTTGGTACTATCGAGGCGGTAAAAACAGTTAGCGATGCCTTTAGTCCAGTTAGTGGCGAGGTGTTGGAGTTCAACGATGGTGTTGATGCTGACCCTGCGATTGTCAACGCAGAGCCTTATGGTGCTGGTTGGCTTGTAAAGATTAAGATTAGCGATCCTGCGGAGCTTGACTCATTGCTTTCGGCAGAGCAGTATGGCGAACTTATCGGTTAATTTAAGCAAAAGTTTAATTTTATATATAATTTACTATGTCAAAAGTAACAGTAGTTGGTGCAGGTGCAGTAGGTGCAACTTGTGCAAATGTAATGGCAGCTCGTGAAGTTGCAAGTGAGATCGTTTTGATCGATATTAAAGAGGGCCTTTCAGAGGGTAAAATGCTAGATATGTTGCAGGCTTCTGCAACTATGGGTTTCAATACAAAGATGGTTGGTGTAACTAACGACTATTCAGCTACAGCTAATTCGGATGTTGTTGTTATTACGTCGGGTATCCCACGTAAGCCAGGTATGACTCGTGAGGACCTTATCGGTACTAACGCTAACATCATGAAGTCAGTAATCGAGAACGTTGCTAAGTACTCTCCAGAGGCTATCATCGTTGTCGTTGCTAACCCAATGGATACCTTGACCTACATGGCTCTTAAATCAACTAGCATCCCTAAGAACCGTATCATCGGTATGGGTGGCGCTCTTGATTCATCACGTTTCCGCACTTACCTCTCTTTGGCTTCGGGTGTGCCTTTGGCAGACATCGAGGGTATGGTTATCGGTGGTCACGGCGACACAACCATGATTCCACTTACAGCTAAGGCTTCGATCAAAGGTGTTCCTGCTTCGGCATTCCTTTCTGAGGAGGAGCTAGCGGAGGTATCTTCAAAGACTATGGTCGGTGGTGCAACACTTACAAAACTTATCGGTACATCGGCTTGGTACGCTCCAGGTGCAGCTTCATCGTCAGTCGTTGAGACTATCTTGAAGGACCAAAAGCGCATTATTCCTTGCTCTTGCTACCTTGAGGGTGAGTATGGTCAATCAGATATTTGCATCGGTGTTCCTGCGGTAATCGGCCGTAACGGTATCGAGAAGATCGTTGAGATCGAGTTGAACGATGCAGAGAAGGCAGCATTCGAGGCTTCGGCAGCGGCTGTTCGCGCAACAAACAACGTTCTCTACGAGATTAAAGCTCTATAATTTAGCGCATCAATCTACCTCGCATGAGGTTATATCATTCGGCAGTGAGGCTTCAAATGTAAGCTTCGCTGCCGATTTTTTCGTGGTACTTTATTCTATGCTCCATTGGTTACCTCCGTCGGTGCTTGCTGTATCTTTGCGATTAATTTCAGGATGACTTGCTGCGCGAATACTGTAGATTTTAAATTATTTGAATAAGCTGATTCTACGAGAAGTCCATTTTAACCCCGAATTGCAAACGTTTGCAGGTGAATTTATAGGTGAAATAGTACTTATTTTGAATTTTTTTAATAAAAAACTTGCATAGTAATATTTTTTGCCTTATCTTTGCAGTGAAGTTTTAAAGTTCATTTAGGTTAGTTTTAGGTTGGTTGAGGAGATCGGCAGGTTGTAACAATAGTTACTAAAACGAAGGGCTGTGGTGGCCTGGAGTTGAATACCTCCGATTAGCCTCACTTTTTTTTGCCCATATATAACTACAAGTGCATTAACACATCTCGTCATCCTGAACTTGATTCAGGATCTCTAATTAAGTTTTGAATATCCACCCTGTTAATTCACAGTTGTTTTCGAGATTGCGGCTCGTAGGCCGCAATGACGCCTATAATTATGAATGTATAGTTTACAGAAATTTTCACCTCACTTTTTTTTGCCCATATATCAAAGCAGAGGTTGGCTAACAAGAAAGTTTAATACTTCTGTTAGCCAACCTCTGCTGTGTTACTTAAGACAATTCTTTTTTACATAGTGTTACTCCACGTTGAGCGTTACGCTTTGGCTCTCGCCCTCGGCAAATGTGACTTCACCGATATTATATACGTATGACTTTGCGTCAACTGTTGCGCTCACCTTTAGCGCTGTTGCGCTCTGAGGTGCTACGTAGCAGCTATAAACAGTGCCATCGGTGGTAGTTGGAGTGACTGCGCTAGTTTCGGCAAGTGCGGGTGTTGAGTTTGTTAGTGCGTTCCAAGTGAATGACTCTGAGATCCCTGAGACTGCAATGCTAGTCAAGTTGTCGACATTTGTGCCCGTGAGAGTGATATCTAGACGCGAGAGGAGTAGGCCGAAAGCGATAGAGATCACTCCATCTTCTGTGATCGACACAGAGCCGTTGGCGTTGCTACCATTTGTGGCGTAGTAGAAGTCGTTGTCGCCGATCGAATATGTTGTATCCGAAGTAAATTGACTTGAACTAATCGAAAGATCATCGCAGTATAGAGCTGCAACTGTCACATTCTCCATCTTGTCGTAGACCAACAACTCGATCTCGGTTGTGCCATCGGCCACGCTGTAGGCCTTCCATGACGAAGTGGCGTTGTCGTACTTCATCACTGCAAAGTAGTCGTTTACAGTTTGGTCGATATAGATGTAGAAACTCTTCGATGTGTCGAATGCCGCGCGCGATTGAACGCCCAGATCAGTCACAACCGTAAATATTTGTGCAGTGCTTTCGCTCTTGGGAGTGATCTCTTCTTGCGACTGGCTACATGCGCCCATCACCAACGCTAGAGCGGCAAATATGCTATATTTTATCTTTTTCATCTCTTTAAACTTTTATTATTATTGTTTCGCTTCAATTACATAGGGGAAATCCGTGTCGCTCGAAGCTACAAATTGCCACTCTGGCGCGCCCGAATAGTAGGTCGAGATAGCCGCGTTCATTATATCGACCTCTGTTGTACCGATCGACTCTGCGTAAGAAGAATCTTTGTCGCCGCTTGTTGCAGTTGTTGTCGATGTGTCTGCATCTGTTGATTGACCATAGGTGTAGATTGATGAATCTGTGTAGAAGCAACTTTGGAGAGCCGTACTAATTGGGAATGTCGAGCTGCTGTAATTAAGCGAACCAACAACGCCACCCGCCTTAGATGATGCAGTTGCGGTCATCGTTGAGTAGCTACCGATGATGGTTCCGTAGCCTACGCCGACGATGCCACCGCTGATCTTGCCGTGAATAGTTCCTGTTGAGTAGCAACCTACGATTGTCGAAGTGTCAATGCCGATTGTGCCACTACTTCCAATCACGGCATTACCCACGATGCCACCCATGTAAACATTTGCAGTCGAAACGCTAGTGTCGCATGTTATCGAACCCGCGAAGCTCGAACCAATGATTGTTGCGGTATTGGAGGTTTTACCAATGATACCACCGATTGTCGAAGCCGTTGTACTTTCGTAGAACATAGTGAAGTCGCTGATGTGGCAATCGCTTATAATAATATCGGTTTGCATTAATTGACCAATGAGACCTCCTAATTGCGATGTGCTGTAAATGTTGTAGCTTGAGAGCTCTCCTCCTACGACTTTGCAATTGTCAACTGTAGCGTAATTTTGAATATATCCCACCAAAATACCAGCGTTCTTCGCTATGGTATTTACTTGAGGATCTACGAATGTTAGATTCTTGATGATGGCGCGATTTGCTAATTGTCCATTAATATCGCCGAAGAATCCATCGTAGCTATCTGTGTCGTTCTCCTCGACTCTCATGTTGTGGATCGAGTAGCCAGCACCATCGAAACATCCAGCAAAGCCAAGAGCACTTGTTCTTCCGATTGGAGTCCAAAGGTAATTGTCGCCGTTAAGGTCAATGTCAGAAGTTAGCTTGAAGTATACTCCCGCGTATTGTTGTTTTGCGTTGCTGACTGTTGCAGCTGAGGTTTGGTTGTTAACTCTGTTAGCGATAAGTGCGAGTTCGCTACCGCTGCCAATAAGGTAAGGATCCTCTTCTGTACCTGTTCCGAGCGTGAACTCGTCGGCAATTGTGCCATCCCAAGTGTTGATGATAATAGGGTTGTAGCTTCCAAGTGAAGAGTTGTTTGTCCAATCCTCGACAGTGAAGTTGCCTGCGAAAGTTGCCTCGGTGCCCTCGCCCGTAACGATAACGGTGAAGGTGTAGACTTTGCTTGCCTCTAGATCAATAGCCGAAGAGTATGTTGCTACGCTCTCGTTTGATTCGTCGTCGGTGATTGTGACCTGTGGTGTGCTCCACGATGTTGGAACTACGTATGCAGTGAATGATTTGCCGCTACCGTCGTCGCAAGCGAGTGTCGAGATCATATCGCTTCCTGCTGCCCAGATGCCAGCGTTGAGCTCCATCGATGATGGGGTGTCTTCGACCTGAACCGACTCTATTGTGCCATCGGTGACGATGTTAACCACGATTTTCGATAGCGCGTAATCGAGCTTGATGCTCAAATCGCCATCGGCGGGTTGCGAGATTGCAGCACCGTAGTAGTATTGGTAATCAAAAGAGGCGAGTAGTTCTGCGCTGCTTTGGTCGACTTGATCTCCCGATGTTAGGGTAACGCCGCTTTGTGTTGCGCCCACAATAGGGGTAGTGCCGTTTGTCGAGATGAAACCGCAAAGGTCGATCTGGGCTGTCGTATCTAAACTCCACTCTAGTGGTGCTGCCGAACTCCATGCGCTGCCGCTGTAGCTATATATTGCCTCGGTATTGTTTGTAAGATCTACTAATGTCAACTCGGTTGATTCACTCCACGAAGAACTATCTGTTGCGCGAGTAGTGATCTGAATAGTTTGGTCTCCATCACCCGTGAGTGTTGGTGTTGTCTCCTTAGCGCAAGAAGCTAGAAGAAGTACAAATGCCGAAATTATAATTTTTTTCATAATAATCATATTTTAAAATCTATCACTACTCAACGTCCAATGTGTAGTCGCCGCCTGTGGTCCAACTGCCCGATTCGATAGTTGCAATCGCCACTTGGTCGCGTGGTGTAGCCTCGCCGATCTCGACTGTGAGCGAATAGGATGTGCCACTCTCGAACTTAGTTGCTGTTTGGTAACGGCTGATGTAAACTTCGCCCGAGTCGAAAGTTACGACAACGTTGAAACTGTCGACGCTTTGAGGCGCAATGATGAACTCGTGTTCTAGGTCGGCACTGTAGCTCGAAAGATCCACCTGGTCGCCAGCTGATGTGATGGTGCCGTTCGAGCTTGCGTTCCACTCGAACGAGTCTTGAAGCCCAGTAACCTCTACCGAGGCAACATCGCCAAGGTAGTCGTGGTAGATGTCGAGTGTGATATTTAGCTTCGAAAGCAGGTGAGTGAATTCGAGCGACATTTTGCCATCGTTGTCGATCGCGGATGACTCTAGGCCGTTCTTTGCATATAAAATATCTTCCCCTGCAACTTCGTACTCGCTCTTTGCCATGAATTCTTCGAGTGTGAGCTGCGTGTCGCCACATGCCAAGGCTGCGAATGTGATGGTCGAATAGAGGTCGGCTAGGAGAATTTCGAGAGGATCACCCGCCGAGTCTGCTGCTACCCATTCGCCACTCTGGTAGCTCATCGTAGCGAAGTAGTCGTAGGCGCTACCTGCTTGGTCGATGTAGAGGTAGAAACTCTGCTCGGCATCGAAGTTGATCGATTCGGCTTTAGTTTCGGGGTTCAAATTTGTTGTAACCGTAAGCACTACGGGGGTGGTAGGTTGCTCCTCGGTTGCAATATTATCTGTTTGGCACGCAACAAATAGTGTTGCAAATCCCATTAATAATTTACTATATTTTTTCATTGCAAACTAGTTTTTAGATTGAAGAATATAAGGTATACCCTCGTAGAGGCTCGATGCGACAAACTCCCATGAGTAGCCCGCACTGTCGAGAGCCGTGTTCATTGCCTCCTGCTCGTCGCTGCCGATGTCGTTGACCTTCATCGAACCGTTGTTGTCGCCATCGAGAGGGTCGGTGACACTGCTTGAACTTGCGAAGACAACGCCAATTGCCGAACCGCCTTGCCAAGTGGTGAACACTGTGTTGATGTTGGTGTTAACCTCGCTGAACTCGGCTACAACCTTCATCGCACCGATCAAACCACCTTTGTAGCTCGAATCGCCCGTGATTGTAACTTCGCTATAGCACGCTGTGATAATAGGGTAGGAGTTAGAGTAACCGATCAGGCCGCCTGCGTAGCTGTAACCGCAAGTGACGGTTCCCGATACCGAGCAACCCGTGATCTCTGAGATAAGATCTGTTGCGGTGTTCTCGTGTGCCTCACCAATTAGGGCTCCTGCGCAATAGTTGGTGTTGGTCGATGGTGCATCGTTTACAACTTCGACACCCGAGACGACACAACCAGTCATCGTTGCTCCACTTCTGAATCGTCCTGCAAGTCCCCCGACGCAGTGATAACCCGCGCCACTAACCTTTGTGCCGATTACTTTGCACTCTGTTATTGAGTTGTACATCAGGAATGCATTACCGATTATACCACCTACATATTTGGTGTTCGCTCCACTGAGGTTGGTAACGCTACCACCAATAACAGAACAGTTGCTAAGAGCCAAGTAGTTTTGAGAGTAACCAATAAAGGCACCTGTGTTTTGACCTGTAGAGACAACTGTGGGGTCGACCAAAGTGATATTCTTGATATATCCGTTACCCGAACTTGGTGCTGTGCATGAACCAAATAGACCAGCATACATATTAGAATCACTCGAAGTGTCGACGTTCATATTATATATAGTGTGGTCGCAACCGTCGATACTGCCGCCAAATGAAGCGAGTGAATCGTCTCCAATAGGGGTCCAAGGTAGGTTATTGAGGTCGAAGTCGGCTGTGATCTCGAAATATACGTTTTGGTACGAGGTTGTCTTCGATGATGTGCTAGTTGTGTCGGAGGTGTAGTTTACAAACCACGCCATATAAGCAAGCTCCGATGGATCGTTGATAAGGTATGGGTCGTCCGCAGTTCCCGAGCCACCGCCGTAGCCTTCGGCGATTGTGCCATCCCAAACAACTGCCGAGGATGCTGCACCGAGGTTTGTCGATGTGCCCCAATCCTTGACTGTGAAATTGCTCTCAAATTGGGCTGTAGTGCTGTCGGTCGATGTGCGGATCGCGATCGAGTACTCTTTACCCGCCGCCAAGGTGATCGCAGTGTCGTACGATGCAACTATTTCGCCTTGGTCGGTAGCCAAAGTGACCGTGGGGGTTTGCCATGTGTGGGGCGTAACATACATTGTGTAGGTTGTCCCCTCGGCGTGTGCCGCAACAGTTAGATTGTCGCTGCTAGGGCTCCAAACGCCACCCTCGAAACTCATCGAAGCGGGAGAACTCATCGAGAGACCACTAACCACTGTGCCCGAGTTACCTACGGCAACCGAGACAATAACCTTTGCCATCTTGTGCTCTAAGTCGATGTCGATCGACGTGGAGGTGCTGCGAACAACTGCGTCGTTGTAGTAGTAGAAGAAGTCCGAGTTGTCGAGAGCATCTTGCTGGTCGAGAGTCGAGCCTGCTGCACCCAAAGTGATCGTCGACGATGTTGCGCCATCGGCTACGATGTAGGCCAAAAGTTCTACGGCATCGGCCGAGTCGTCGGGCCACACTAGAGGCTCGCTGCTGCTCCAAGAGCTTCCGTTGTATGTATATTGAGCGCTAGCGCCAGTTGTGACGTTGTCGATCTGAAGGAGGTCGCCCGATGTTATATCGGTCGATTTTGTAGCGATGGTGATGGTGCTGCCGCTTGTTGGTTCCACCTGTTCGCCCTGCGACTCGTTGCACGAGATCAGTGCTGCCGAGATCAGTGCTGCACCGATTGTTTTATATATAACTCTATTATTCATAGTCTTTTATCTTTAAATATGCTACTCTTCAACAGTAAAGTCGAAATCACTGCCGCTATCTTTGCTCCAAGGGGTTACAGAGACCTCGCCGAGTGAGATGTCGTAGAAGTGTTTGTTGATTGTGAATGTACATTTTGTGTAGTGGCCAGCCAAGAGGTCGATGTCGTCACCCGAATATACATATTGCTTACCATCGATATTCATCACAATATCGTTGATTCCACTTTGAGGAACCATGATGCGAGCAAGCGACGTATTGTTCTCTAGGCTAAGATCCAAATCCTTTTTGCTCGCCGACTCTGTCGAGATCTCGCCCGAGTAGTAGTTGATCGTTGCATTGTCCAAAGCCGAGATGATGATCGATGATGCTAGGATGTCGTCGTTGTCGAAGTTGCTGTAGATAAGTTCGATCTCTAGGAGCGACATCATGTGCGAGAATTCGAGGTCGACGGCTGCCGCTTGGGGTGTGAGCGATACGTTGGAGTAGAGCATATCGGTGCCCGAGACGTAGGTCATCTCGCTTAGCATCTGGTAGTTATCCTCGTCGGTTGCGGGATATATCGCCGCGATAGTGTGAGTGGTGGTGGTGTTTTTCCATTCGATCTCGCTGCTAGTGACCCAAGCATCGTAGTTGAGACGTAGGATTGCGTTGTTTATCACAAGGTTAGCGTAGTCGAGTGTTCCAGTCCAAGCAAACATGCTCACTTGGTAG
>JBCQWE010000037.1:0-18672 GCA_047172505.1 Rikenellaceae bacterium
GCGATCGTCGACTCGCGATTAGATATGATCTCTCGGCTCTCGGCAATGACTCTGTCACGATACGAGATCTTCTTTTTGAGACTCGTAAAGCGATTGTCTATCTCATCGACAATGGAGGTTTCGGAAGCATTTTGACTCTTCGTCTCAGCACACTTACCCCAATTCAAACGACGTCGCAACGCCTGCTCTATATCTAATCCTGCAACCTTCATTCTGAACGTAAAGATACGAAATTTCAGTGTCTTATGCAAATAATTCGACCATTATAATCTTATTATTTGTGATGTTTTGATGTGACTTATAACAGAATTAGTGGGGCGTGAGTAGTTACAAACTAACACTTGTGTTGCGCGACTCAAAGGTGATTGATGTACCCATGCGGCGCTCTAGAATCAGTTCCGACGATGTGATGATGCTACTTGCATCGTCGAATGGAAATAGTGATGTGTGTAGCGCATAGGTCTCAAGTTCGATGACCTCGTAAGCTGCTGCTGCAGCTAACTTCCAGTCCTCCTCGGTGGCATCGGGGTTGTAAGTAGTGCTTGCAGCATAGAGCAGTGCACGAGCCTTAAGCGCTTTAGCAGCACCTGCGGTGATGCGACCTGTTTCTGCACTACTTACCGATGTATATGTTGCTGGCAAGTTTTCAGCAGCCTCATCACATTCATCCACAATATATGCCACAACATCTGCAAAACTTGACTCCTCAACTTCGTTCACATCGTCGACCGTGTAGATGTTGCCAGCCACCAATGGAATATCTCCATATCTGCGAGCTAGCTCGAAATGGAAATACGCACGAAGGAAACGAGCCTCATAGCTCCAATATTTTGATTTAGAAAGCCATGTAGTGTAATCGTCGTCATATTGAAAACGATCAAACGAAGCATTCTCGAAGTTGGTCAGGAAGCTATTTGCGTCGCGAATTGCTGAGTAGTAATTGCTCCATTGTGCATCTACTGTATTGAGCGCACTCCAGCGAGTATCGTTGAATATGTGAACGTTAGAAGTGCTCCACACATAGTGGGCATCGTCGGTAGCACAAGCACGACTTGCTGCATTGATAGTTCCAAAATCAGATTCTAAGCATCCGTACACGTGCGTAAGTGAGGATTGGACATTTGCCCACGTTGTGTAAACATCCTCGGCTGAATCATATCCTGTCGATTCGTCAAAATCTAATACGTTGCACGAATTATGAGCAAAGGCGATAGTAGCGATTGCTGCAAAATATATTGTTCTATTAAAAAAATTCATAATCATCTACTTTAAAAAGTTATATTTGCACCAATAGTATAGCTTGTCATTGTTGGGTACGATGAACCGAAGTTCTCAGGATCGGCGTAACCTAAACTATCCAATGAGAAAAGGTTTGACCCCCTTACAAATAATCTTAAATTGGTATTCTCAAATAAGCCTTTGTTGAAGGTGTATGCAAGTTCGAGATTTCGCAGTTTGAAATAGTCACCACTCGCCATCCAAAGATCACTCTTTTGGTAGTTGTTCTCATTACTTACGGTGGTCAAACGTGGAAGGGTTGCAGTGTCGGCAGTTTCAGCTGTCCAAGGAATATTATCTTCGACATACCATTTCGAGATATTTGTGTTATCCATCAATACCCAGTTTACACTTGTTGTGTTTAAGTAGATTGTACGGTGTGCAACTCCCTGGAATTGTGCAAACAACGAAAAGTTTTTATACTGCAAATCGAGGTTAAAACCATAATAGATCTCGGGAATTGCCGAATAACCTAAGCGAACAATATCATACTCGTCGATCACATTGTCGCCATTTTGGTCAACATATTTCACGTCACCAGGAACCACATCTCCAAAGCGCTGCTCGATATCCCAATTCTCGATCTCTTCCTCTGATGAGAAGAATCCATCGCTTTGGAGACCATAATATTGACTTGTCGAATTACCTGTTGTGTAGAGATAATCTTCGGGTTGATAACCCTCATTTTTATCTATAATCTCATTCTTTGAATATAGGAAATTTCCCGACACATTATATCTAAAGTCACCAATATTGCCAGTGTAATTTGCTGAGAACTCGACACCTTGGTTCGCAATTATACCTTGACATAAATTTGGAATATCATCACCTAACACCGACGAAACAGTACCACTGGAGTCAACTTTAATATTAGTACGATACTCATTAAAATAAGTTGCAGATAGGTTTAAACTTTTAAACAGTGTCAAATCTGCACCAATATCGAATTTGCGAGAGCGCTCTGCTAACACCACAGTCATAGGTAGCGAATCATCCTTAAGTCCCGAATAAGTAGTATTTGAACTTCCAAAATAGTAGGAGTTTCCAGTTACACCAAAGCTCTGAACAAATAGATCGTTTGCAAGATTGTCGCTTCCTGAATAACCAAACGACGTATTGATTTTTAAATAATCAATAACGCTATTTCCCTTAAGGAAATCTTCTCGGGATGCAACCCATCCCAATCCTACGGCTGGGTATAGATTATATTGCTCACCCTCTTTCAATATCGATGAACCTGAATAATTCACAACCAGGTCAACCATATAGCGATTGTCGTAACTATAATTAGCTATTGCCATAAGTGAAGCATTTGCACTGCTGCTATTTTGTCCATCACGTACTTGCGAGATATATTCATATCTCACCTTTGTGCCTATTTGATGCAGGTTAATATCTTTATTATAGCCTATTTCGCCAGCCACAGTTGTTGTCATCTCTTGGTTATTCAACGACGAACTCCACCCAAGTTCAGATTGGGTTCCATATAATACACGATCGGCACCCACCACGTCATCACCATCCCAAACAGGAGATAATACTTCATATTGGTATGTACGTGTTCGTTGATCATTGTAATTAATCCAGTTGTCATATGCCACTAACGCATTGGCGTATAGCCCATCTAAGATAACATCAAGATTTTGATTCAATTCCATATTGGCAAAGAATGCTCTTCGGATAACTTCCACCGTACCCACATCGGCAATATCTGCAATAGGATTATATCCATAGCTCGACGTTGAACCCCATTCTCCAGAGTTGGTAACTACAGGGAATGCTCCTGCGGGGGTGTCATATAGACGATCAACAATTGTCTCCATCGATACACCTGGGCGCTTTTGTTCTTGCACACGACCCAATACACCAATTTTTAAATCAGTTGTATTGGTTAGTTTAACATCAATATTTGACATTACATTTAAGTTCACTTTATTTAGCTGAGGGTTATAAAGATCTGTCAAATCAGTGTTGTCCAATATACCAACAACGTTCGAATAGTCGAGAGCAGCATAATACTTAATATCTTTATTTCCACCGTCGATTTCAATATTGGCAAGGTATGATTGCCCAAAATCAGCGTATGCCTCATCTTGCCAATCTACATTTGAGTATACATCGCCGCCAGTTCCATTTTGGTAGCAAAGAATCTCTCGGTCGCTATAACGGCTATCTAAGCCATCCATAGCTAATGCCTCGTTGGTAAGTGTTGCATAGGTCGCAGCATCAACAAACTCGGGCAGCCTAAACGCAAAGTCGAAAGTTTGAGCGTAACTAACTTTGGCACGGAAACCCTCGGAGCCATGCTTGGTAGTGATTAGGATTACACCATTAGCGCCGCGTACACCATAAATTGCAGATGCTACCGCATTGTTCAGCACTTCAATCTTTGCAATTTCACTGGGCGCAATATTACTCATTGCACGTTCAATTCCATCAACCAACACTAAAGGTGTTGTTGTTCCTGAGGTTGCTACTCCACGCATATAGAATGATGCCTCGTCATCGAGTACATTGCCCGAAGGGACACCTTGCATAACCATTAGTCCTGAAATTTGACCAAATAATGCATTCGCGACATTGGTCTCACTTGTTTTCTCGATTACATCGCTGTATACGGTTTTGCCAAAAAGATCCTTTTGCTCTTTATCTGTATTGTCGCTTTGTTGTGCTAATATATTCGAGGTGAATAGCATAGATAGCACTACATAAGAGCCTATATATTTTATATGTTTATTCATATTCTAGATAGATTAATTGATTTACCACCCTGGATTTTGAACCAATCCATAATTCTTATTCACTTCATCCAATGGAAATGCACTCAAATACCATCGTGGACTCCAAGATGTTACCCATGATCGTGCCGTAGTAATTGTGACATTACTTCCATCCACAGCCGTATTGCCATAAATCACATATGAGTATGTTGCATCAGGTGTTACAGATGATCCTGTTCTATATATATTGACTCCTTGAACTGGTGTTGTAAAAGAGTCTTCCATTTTCCATCTTACAATATCGAACCAACGAACATCTTCGTATGCAAATTCGCGAGCACGCTCATCGAGTACAAAATTGCGGAACTCTTCTTGAGAATATGCTTTCATGTCAGTAGCTGAAGGGTAAGTAAGACCTACACGAGCTCTTAAATCTACGACCATCTGAACTGCGACATCGGTTGGACCACTGTTTACTTCATTTAAAGCCTCTGCATAACTCAACATAACTTCAGGAAGGCGCATCGCTGGATAACAATCCACTTGTCCAATTGATGTAGATGTGGTATAATCTTGACTAAATTTATACATCTTAAATCCTGTCGATTCATTTGCACTCTCGTGCTCAAGACCTCCGACCCACAATTGACTATAGTAGCCTTTATAGGGCTCATTAACATTAAGTATTGTCTCGTAGAAACGAGGGTCACGATCGGCGAAAGGATTGGCTGCAGCAGGATTTGACCAATCGAAATCGAAATCATCACCACTATTCCACGGATAAAGCTCGAACAACTTAAGCGTCGGACCTTGCTTGTGGGCGTAATTGTCACTACCCCCACAGAACGCACTTGAATAAGTATTCTTATAAGCTCTTCTTATCGAGAGAATCATCTCGGGGTTTGCACGAGTGAAGTATGCATCGCGGAATGCTTTGCGATATTCTGTGACTGTAGTGCCAGTAGATTCGTTTAGAGTGTACGTGTCGGCGTTTGTTTTGAAGAAGTCCTCACCAACTTGCGCAGCCTCTTCCCATAGAGTTGCATCCTCTCCCTCAAGCCATGTTAGAGCGTCGGAACCATCCATGTAAGGGGTAGCAGAGTTGAATAGCGGACTTGCCGCAAAGAGCAATGTTCTTAGCTTCAAACCTTGAGCATAAGCTCCCGTCATGCGGCCATCGTCATTCGAGTCGGAAACCCTCCACTCTAAGTAAGGTGTCGCATCGTCGATAAGCTCGATGATAAAATCCAAAGTCTCTCTCGCAGTATTGCGAGGGAACGAAAGTTCATCGGCTGTCGATAGCGAGTGGTCAATAATTGGCACACCTCCAAAATGGCGGAACATATCGGCATAGTGAGTGGCGATAAGCATCTTTGCTTCGGCCTTAGCTTGGTTCTTCTCGGCAGTTGTCATATCGGGCACCTTGTCGATATTTTCAACTACTATCCATGCGTAACGAATTCCCGTCCAGGTCTTGCTGCTGATAAAGTTGTAGTTCGAACTATCGCCTGTCGACGAGGCACTATAGCTACCGTTGTAATAATTTACCGCACCACCGTAATTAGTTCCATTATGACTAAGGTCGGTCAAGGCATCAGACATATCTCCAGCTAATCTATCATATCCGCTACCACTGTATGGGATCGGATAGTGCAACTGTGTGTATGCCATTGTTAGTACTTGGCTGGCATAATATTCACTCGAAAAAACTTCATCTACATCAATACCAACAGATTCTGGTGTTTGACTTAGAAAAGAGTCTCCCACGCTAAACTCTTCACAACTACTTGTTGAAAGAGTGAAAATTGCAACGCTAAGGATACAGAGTAGTTGCTTTATCGTAATATTTATTGATTTCATGATTATAATTCTTAAAAGGTGAGATTGACTCCAAATGTATATGTTTTATTCACTGGATATTCATTTGAACTCCATGTACCTGATGTGGATGCTTCAGGGTCGAGGAATTCAATACCGTCAAATGTAAGTAGATTGTAGCCACTTGCATATACAAATATTTTACTTAATCCCAGACGACTTAGAAGAGCACCATTCTCAAAGTTGTATCCTATCTGCACATTCTTTAAGCGAAGATATGATGCATCCCATACCCATAGTGACGAATCAACGGTATTAAGCGCTTTGTTGGCAACTGTAAAACGTGGTAAGGTTGCTGTTTCTGCTGTTTCTGGCGTCCAACGATCTTCGGCTTGGTATACAAATAGCGCACGTTGATTATTGGGCGAGAATGGATTGCGGTAGAGTGTTCCCAACTCACGAGACACATTCGTCACTCCTAGCCACTGCATTGATAATGACCAGCCTTTCCAGTTGAGACCATAGTTTACTCCTAATGTGTATTCAGGTCTTGATGTAGAATAACCAAGGTATGTCTGGTCGTTAGCATCAATATCGCCATCTTCATCCAAATCGACATACTTACAATCACCAGGCTTTATCATTCCTGTAAAGAATGTCGGCTGAGCTAATTCATCTATAAGATCACCATTGGCGTCAAAGTCTGCTTCGGTATAGAAACGATCAAACTCATAACCACAAGACAATCCTGTTGAGCGACCTGTTTGGGCATTGAAGTCGTTTACTGGAGTTGGTTCATCCATTTCAAGGATTTTATTCTTTGCATAGGATAGCGTTGTACCAAAATAATAACTACCACCCTTGAATTTATCCATCCATTTAAGATCTAGCTCATATCCCTTATTCTCCAATTCTCCCAGATTGACAGAAGGAAAACTTGTTCCGAGAATACTTGGGGTTGTTTGAAGATCGATCAAGATATTTGAACGATGCTCGTAAAACACATCTACAGATGCGGATAACCTTGAATCAAAGAATTTGACATCAATACCGTAATTCTGTTTTGCGGCAGTCTCCCATGTGATAACTGGGTTACCTGCATCACCCTCTGAGGCTGCTTTATCTTTGGTTGACACATCAACACCGAAATTGTAACCTGAATTATTGACCTCCCATACACTTGGCATATACAAGAAGCGTGATGTACCCATCTTGTCGTTACCAACAAGACCATACGAAGCACGAACCTTTAAGAATGAGATGAATTTTAGAGGCTTCATAAACTTCTCTTCGGTAATGATCCAGCCAACAGATCCCGAAGGGAAGAGTCCGTAGCGGGTGCTACCAGCTGCGAAGTTCTCCGAACCATTATATCCGACACTTGCATCGAAGAGATATTTGTTTTTGTAGCTATAACTTGCACGACCAACCAATCCCAAGTAGCTTCGAGGAATCTCTTGATAATCCATGTTGCTTCCACTTGAGGCTGTTGGATAGTAGATTCTATTTTGGTTATATAATACAAGTCCAGTTACTCTATGATCCATATCAAAGGTGCGACTATAGTTAAAGGCTGCCTCGGCATACCAATTACGAGTCTTAGTGTATGCTTCACTATACGATAGTGGGCTGGTAGTTCCTGTAGGTTTAAAAATGATAGTATTATTAAAGCTAGATGCCTCATCCATGGTTGTAGGTAGGCTTTGACCATCAACTTCGGTTCCTTCATAATATGCCGTAAGAGTCTCTTCGCTTCCGCTACGAGTCACAGTGGTACTATATGTCGTGTTATACGAACCCTTTATACTGAATTTTAATCCTTTGGTTATTGCATCTAAATTCTGATCAACGCTTAAATCCATATTAAGCGTATTGCTCCTTTTTTCATAAAAGCCTAAACCATAAAAAGCTGATAGACCTGTTTTTAGGGGAACTGGATAATATTCACTATTTGACTGTATCGACACTCCATCAGTCGATAATCCAGCTCCAGAATATGGTGCAGACCAATTTATTTGTCGCCAAAGTCCATCGCTGTGCCCTATTGGCTCGTGTGTTTTTCCTGTAACACCACCAATGTTAATCTTCATTGTTGTTGTTTCAGTGACGCTGACGTCGAGATTAGCGCGGTAATTAAAACGATTATACGAGAAGGTATTATCATAGTCTAACGTATCAAACTGTTTGATAAGACCATCTTGATAAAGATAACCTATGGATGTAAAATAGCGCACCTTATCGTTACCACCAGAGATGTTTACATTGTGTTGAGTTTGGAGATAAGCATCCTTAAAGATCATTTCTCGCCAATCTGTATCTGGATAATTAATTGGATCTGCTCCCGTTCTGAACATCTCTAAGGCATACTCAGAAAATCGAGCGCTCGATGCATCATTATCATTATCCAACTGCTCATTATAAAGCATAGCTGTTGTATAGCTGTCGCACGTCTCATTCAAGCGTGTCGGAGTCTGGATACTCAAGTTGCTCGATACCGATATAACAGGTTTACCCTTCTCTCCTTGACGAGTAGTAACAAGGATTACACCATTGGCACCACGCACACCAAATACAGCTGTCGAAGCGGCATCTTTAAGCACCGTGATATCGGCAATCTCATTGGGATCGAGTTGCGAGAACGACCGCTCAACACCGTCAACAAGCACAAGTGGCGAGTCGCTTCCGTCGTCGCTGAGTGTCGAACTACCACGAATATAAAGCGTAGCATCTTCGTAACCAGGCTGTCCAATTGCTTGCACCGAACTAACACCTGTCATATTACCAGCCAAAGCATTCGAGACACTTGCATTGTTAACCTTCAAAAGATCTGCTGTTCCGACGTTCGACATAGATCCAGTTACCGACAACTTGGATTGAGTACCATAGGCGATAACCTGAATCTCGTCCATCGTTGTGGTCTCCTCTTCCAAGGTAATACGTACATTTGTGCGATTCTCGACATTGATCACCTTGTCGATATATCCCAAATAAGATACGGTGATAGATTTTGCTCCTGCGGGTAGCGCGAAGCTAAACTTACCATCGACATCTGTTAATGCTCCAACGGCAGAATTTTCTGTCATGACAATCGTAGCACCAATAATCGGTTCGTTGTCAACGCCTGTGACACTACCTGTAATTTTAACGTTCTGTGCTACTGTAGCAATTGGAGTTGCCGCAAAGATACACAATAAACAGATCAAAAACGGAAGTTTGATTTTGTTCTGAGTGATGTTGCGACTAAACGTTTTTGTAAACAATTTTAATTGCATAATTAGTAAAGTTTTTTCATAGTTAGATTAATTCTAGATATTCGCTCTGTGGTGAGCGATCGGTTAATTCATTTTTAGTTCTTCAGTTTTTAGTTAGTGTTATTTTATTTTTACAGTGCTATTTGTTAAGCAAAGATAATTTTTGACATTCTATTTTACAGTTAAATTTATGTCAAATTAGAATAAAATTGTGGCAGTCAACAACATTTAGCTTAAAATCAGTCCATTTTGAACTAAAATTATTCATAGCGCTTACAACTCCTCCTTAGGGAATTTAAAAAGCTCGCTTTGGCTTCGTGTCGAAAATAATAGACACTTTAACTTTGCGACAATCTCCTCGTTAGCACTTGCTACATCTCGCTCCTCACTTGGGTCTGAGGTGATGTTGTAAAGCTCAAATCTGCGAAGTTTGGCATTGCGGACATCAAGCTCGATGAGCTTCCAATCGCCTCGTAGCACTGCGCGTTTGCCATGTCCTTCGTGGAATTCCCAATATAGATAGTCGTGTTGTTCTCGTTGTCTTTTGCCTTTAAGCTCGGGCAGGATCGAAATGCCGTCTATATCCGCAGGGGTCTCTACGTCTATCATCTCGGCAAATGTCGGCATCATATCCCAAAATGCACTTATCATATCACTCTGCCCACCTGCGGGAATTGTACCCTTCCACGAAGCGATCATCGGCACGCGGATTCCGCCCTCGTACAAGTCTCGCTTATGACCACGATAACCCGCCGTACTATTAAAGAAATTGGGGTCGGCGCCTCCTTCATTGTGCGCTCCATTATCCGATGAGAAGATGACAAGTGTATTTTTGTCGATTCCCTGCTCCTCGAGAAGTTCCATAATTCGGCCGACCGAAAGATCCATGCGCTCCACCATTGCAGCGAAAGCTGCGTGAGGCTGACTTTGCGAGGAGTAGGTTCCATTTGCCTTTTTTACAAATGGAGTCTCGGGGAATGTGTCCTTGAAGTCGTTATACTCGTCGGGGATAATCAATTCGGCGTGAGGGATTGTAAACGTTAAATATAGGAAGAATGGGTTGCTAGACTGCTCCTTGATATATTGCATCGCTTTCTGCTCTATCAAATCATGGCTGTAATATTCGCCATTAAGCTCTACTTTTTCGCCATTCTCGTGAAGAAATGGAGGATAATAGTTGTGAGCATATTGTTGACCCAGATAGCCATAGAAGTAATCAAACCCTTGATTATTGGGGTCTCCCTCACTCTTCGGTGCTCCCATTCCCCACTTGCCGATGCAGGCGGTTGAATAGTTGCGCTCTTTGAATAATTCGGCTAGAGTTACCTCACAGTCGGGTAGAGAAGTGTCGTAGATCTCGCCCTGGGAGGTCTTTACAGCTTTGTTGCCACGAATAAAGCTATTGCCCGTATGCTTGCCAGTCATCAGCGAGCCGCGCGAGGGTGCACTCACGGTCGAACCTGCGTAATGTTGCATAAATTGCATGCCACCCTGAGCGAGCGCATCGATGTGTGGCGTAGAGAATTTTGTCTGACCATAGCACCCTAAATCGCCATAGCCCAAATCGTCGACCAATATATATCACATTGGGCGTTTCAACCTTTTTTGCGACAGCTGGCAGCGCTGCTACAACAGTAGCTCCTGCCACTAAAAGAAGTTCCTTTTTCATTCTATTGTTAGGTTTATCTTATTGCTTTTTCAGGTATAGAAGGTGTCGATTCGATGCAAGCATAAGCCTTGGCAGTGGGTGTCAAGGCTCCATCTTTAACAAAGTCTCCATTGCCACCAAAGGGTTGGAAATAGGCATAACGCTCAACGTGGGGGTGCGCTTCGAGCATCGGTATTGCTCGCTCTAGGAACTCGATCTGAATCGCGGTTAATCTATTTTTATTGGCGTTAAATTCGGTGATCCAAATAGGTAATCCATATTTTTTGTAGCAATTGTCAATGTCGCGCTTAAATCGCTCGACAATAGCATCTACGTTCTCGGGCGACTCATCGTGAGTCTCAGCCCAATTGCCCCAATCATACCAGTGGGTGGCGATAAAATCGACTCTGTAATTATTCTTCTCGCAGCCCTCCATAAATTCGCTGAGCCAATTCTTCCAATTTCCCTCTCGGCACGCAGGGCTACCAATACGCAATCCTGTGGCAAGAAGTGCTGGGTAACGACGCACCGCCTCCTCTGGCGAAAGGTTTGATTGATCCCCACCGTCAGGCTCATTGAAAGCCAAGATGTGGTTAGTCGCACTGTCACCAATCACCTTATCGATACCACCTTGAGCGTTGTTACTCCAGAACATCGGCGCGAAATCCATCGATGCTGTCGCTCGATCCTTGTAACCCCAGTTGTAGTACCACTTTACATCAAGCTCGCCCAATGCCGCTACTTTTTTAACGCCACCACCCATGCCTCGTTTTGGGACATAGTTCCACGCAACAACTCTTGCAAAAGAGACTTTGCCTTGTAGCTCTGAGGGGAGTTCCTCGCATACATCTTCGCAAATAGCAATATAGGTTTTGCTCTCGCCCGTGCCATCGCTATTTTCGGCAAGAATCATCATATGACCTTTTTTCAAAAATATGCTCCATGGTGCATCATCTTGCAGGGGCACCTCGTCGCTTTTGTATATATAGTCTAATTTTAACTCGACACACTCTTTCTTGCGCTCCGAATAAAAGGTCGCGGGGGAGTAAGCGGGTGAAGCAATTGGTTTGAGGTATACGCCATTATAATAGTTGATGAGCGAGGCGTTAACGTCGAGCTGTAACGGCTCATCATTAATTAAAATACGGTCGCTCAACTCCGATGATGCCCACTGCTCACGACTAATGTTTGGCAAGAACAACCAAGAATCCTCGCCATTAAGAGAGATCGTTGAACCGTCGAGTACTTGCTCACTGCTTCCCGATAGCTCGACCCATGAATTACGGCAGACAAGAGTTGTATTTTTATACCCTTCAGCGATGATTGATTCTTCGTTTAGTTCAATGCTCGTCGGGGAGCAGCTACACATAAAGGCGGTAACCAATAGTGCGTATATACTTTTTTTCATATACTTTATTTATTTTCTGTTTGTAAATTATTTAATACTCCACTCTTGGGTGAACTGCAACATTGGCGCATCATCCTTGAACTCGATAGGCAAGAACAAATAGCGACCATCAATTGGATTGTCAGGCATCCACCTATCTGCCATAAAGATCCACAGATCCTCCTTGCCCTCGACAGGCAAAATATATGTGCTTTGCGAATGAAAGGTTTTGTTTGCGCCCTCTCCGACGCAAGGATTACCCACTGTTGTCCACTCTCCCATGATGCTGTCGGCTCTCGATAGACGTGCAGCATTTGGGGCCCAACCAGTGCAGCCCGATGAGATCATCCAATAGACTCCGTTGCGTTTAAAAATTGCTGGTGCCTCGTTGCTATCACCCGCCAAGACTCTAACGTAGTTGTCGGAGTGATGCAAGAAATCGTCGGTGAGTTGAGCAATGTGTAGCGTTTGATTATCCTCCGACGAGAAGATATGGTATGCTGCGCCATCGTCGTCGACAAAGAGTGTCATATCGCGCGACATTTGACCTCCCTCGAAGTCTCTGCTCAGCACGCCTCCCGCCTCGACTGTCTCGCGCCAGTTGTTCTTTCTGTCGAGCACCGTGATCGACTTTGCTGTCTCGATCTGCTCCTCTGTCATATTTGCTGGCCATACGCCTGCGCACGAGCGGCTCGAATATAAGAACTCATAAGGTCCTGCAGGGGTGTCGCTAACAGCTACGCCATAGCGAGCCGCCTTGTAACCTTGACCTTTAAGTTCGAGGTGGAACCACATAACGAACTTCTCGGTTGCAGGGTTATATATAACTTTAGGGCGCTCGATGATGCACCCCTTTTCGATGTCGTGGCCGCTACCATCTTCTGCAACTGAAAGTGCAACGCCTTCATTTTGCCAATTGTATAAGTCTTTCGACGAGTAGACTCTAACACCAACTAGCGCATCGCTTGTGTGCTCAACCTTATGCTCTCCAAACCAGTAATATCGCCCTTTGTGGTATAACATTCCGCCACCGTGAGCATTGATATGTACGCCGTCGGTATCTGTCCAGATTGCGGCAGGCTTGAACGAGGCATGAGGTTTTTGCTCCTTTTGATACACTCTCACGTAATCAATCTCGAAACGAGTGGGGAGTGCACTTTGGTCGATCTCGCCGCCACATCTACTACCCAAGGCTAAATTTAGTAAGATGTATTGTGGTGATTTGAAAGGATTTGAATATTCGCCAATCACCCCATTTACTGTCTTTGATATTGGGGTCTCGTTTAATAGTTCGTCATCGAGATAGATTTTGATATTCTCAGCGTCCCAATCCATACGCCATACATGAAATTTGTCTATCCATTCAGGATCTTTACCTGTGAAGTATGTAAAAGGAATCTTCTCGCTATCCCATTTGGCAACATACGGCTTATCGTTACCCCACGCCACATTTGCCAAGATATGAGGCTTGCCGCCGATGCGATAGTACTCCATAATATCTACCTCCCCGCACGAAGGCCACACCTGGTTGCTGCCCAGCATCCATATCGCAGGCCATACGCCACCGCTTGTAGGGATTTTGGCACGCACCTCAACTCGACCATAGAGAAAATCAAACTTCTCTTTTGTCTTGATAAGTGCTGAGGTGTATTCTGCCTCTTCTCGATTCTCCTTCCATGATTTGCTCTGGGCGTCGAAGTTTGGATTTTGCACCGTCTCTTGGCGTGCCTCTATGATAAGCTTGCCATCTCGACAAACAGCATTCTCCTCTTGGTACCATTGAGCCTCCTGGTTGCGAGAAAAGCCGCTCTCGAAGCTCCATTTAGAAGCGTCTACTGCGCCATCGTTATTGAATTCATCGCTCCATACGAGTTCCCAGCCTTGGTGCTGGTAGGGGTTATTAGCCTCTTGGCAACTTGTCGCCAAGTAGAGAGACGAGAGTACGATTAGTATATTTCTTTTATTCATCGTGTTAATTGGTTAGTTTTAGTTGTTTTTTCCTTTATACAAAAGTAAAAAGATATATATATATAATGGGTGAATATTGAGTAAGAACAGTCTAAAATTGAATCACACGATATGCGCATTTGCTTTTTTAATCCATTTTGCAACAATTTTCACCATAAAAATCTCGCCTTTTGCATACGATTAGCAGAAGTTAAAGGTCTGTAGATTTTTACATCTAGAAAAAAAATCTTATCTTGCACTGTGAAAGACCACAACCACAAACCAAACGACCGAAATTAGTAATTTTAAGATTTGACTAACATGATTAAACTTCGCCCTTTAAGCATTTTCATATCTATTCTATTTGCTATATTATTTAGCAGCGTTACAGCGACAGCACAAAAGCCTAGCACGCTACGTTTCGAGCAGATGCCTGGGCTAGACAAATTGCCCAACAATGAGGTCTTAGAGCTAATGCAGGATAGTGACGGCTTTATATGGATAGCAACAACTGGCGGGTTATACCAATACGATGGCAAACAAATCAAAGAGTATAGAACCAATATCCACACCCCCAATCTATTTAACAATAATCGAATAACGGCAGTGGTTGAAGGTGTCGACAAAAAGATATATATTGGAACATACGGTGGACTCTCTATTTTGGACAAGCATAGCGACATTATCACTAATAGTCTCTCAGAGAAATTTTTAAATAATCCTATATCGACACTGCTGCCCCTAAGAGATGATTGTGTTTTGATCGGTTCGGAGCGAGGTCTCATTGAATATAACCCTGCACTCGACAGTTGTGAAAAAGTTGCTCAATGCAGCTATCTACGCTCGATTAAATCACTAATAAAGGATTCTTATGGGGATATCTGGATCGGCACATGGAATCAAGGGCTATACAGATACTCGCCCGATAGCGAACAACTGCATAAATACCCCAAACTCAACGAACAAAACTCTGCACACACAATCTTCGAGGATTCCCAAAAGAGAATTTGGGTCGGCAGCTTTGGTTATGGATTGGTTCTTGTGCATAACCCTCGCCAGATGGATAGTGTTGAATACAAGCATTTTACTGCAACAAGTGGCGGCGAGCAACGTGTGACAGATGAATACATCTATAAAATTTGTGAAAATCGTATAACCAACACAATATGGGTTGGAACGCGAAAGGGGATAACCGTTATTCCATCGCACTTCACTGGGCAAACCAAGTGGCATAATATCTATATGGACGAGGGTGATTTCGCCTTGCATGGTAGTGATATCGATGCAATTATCAATGATGCACAGGGCAATGTGTGGATTGGCAGTATTGGGGGAGGTGTGCAGTGCGTTAAAACTTATGACCAATTTATTGGGACTTATCTGCCCGACATTGAGGGGTATAGCGCAAATGGGCGCACTATTCGGTCAATTACCGTCGACTCTAATAAAAATGTTATCTGCGGTATCGGTAGCGTAGGGTTAGGAGTACATAATACAGACCGCTCAGACTCATTTGATATATACTCCTACAACCTACAAAATCACAATAGTCACCAATTTATACGCATCAACTCTATAAAGCAATCCCCCAACACCAAACATCTGTGGTGCGGAACCTCTACGGGGCTCTATCGCACTCGAAGCGAACGACTCGACCAAACATTCCGTAAGTCAATTATCCCAGGCTTTATCAACCAATTACTTCACGACGGCGAGAATGGTTATTGGATAGCGGCTAAAAACGGCGTATTCCATATAGATGAGACAAGCCTTAAGGTCGACACCTTGCTGAGCGACAAAATTGAATTCTCGGCTCTTGCTCTCGGCAATTCAAAGAATACACTATGGGTTGGAACGCAATATAATGGAGTAGTTAAGTTGACATACAACCCAAACAACTTCGAGGTGCAGCAGAAGCGCACATATAATTCGCACAATGGATTGATCTCAAGTCCCAATATAAATTGCTTGTTGTTGGGCTCCGACGATCGTCTATGGGTCGGCACAGATGGTGGAGGATTGGCTCTATACAGCCGTAAGGACGACCGTTTTAATTCGATAAATGAGCGTGCCGACTTCCCGACAGACATCATCACAAGTATCGCCGAAGACGAAGTGGGAATCCTGTGGTTAGGTAGTAATATTGGACTTATAAAAACATATGCTCCAAGCAATCTTTCCGCAGTGGAGTATAGAGTTTTCGACAAGAGTAATGGCTTGATTGACAACATGTTTTTGCCTCGCTCCGTATTTAAAGATGAGTCGGGTATGCTATACTTCGGAACCCACAAAGGCTATGTATACTTTGACCCCAAAGGTGCTATTGCGCCCACGGTGAGTGGCGAAGTTTTCATTATTGATCTAAAGCTAAACAACAGGTCGATATCGCACCTCGATTCATTGAAGCAACAAACGATAACTACCACGTCGATAGGTTATAGCGACCAAATCGTCATCGCTCCCGAGTATACAAACTTCACGCTGCAATTCTCGCCAATGAGCTATTATAACCCCAATAATATACGATATTCATATATCTTGGAGGGCTACGACAAAGAGTGGCAATACACAGATTATAAGCAGCTCTATGCCCACTACGCCAACATCCCATACGGTAAATATACATTTAAGCTGCGCTCGACCAACGAGGACGGTCTGTGGAGCGAAAATACACGCACGTTAAAGATTAATGTGCGCCCTCCGTTTTATCTTACTCGCTTGGCGATATTGTTCTATATCATAGCTGTAACCGCCCTGGTTATCTACATCTATACGTTGATAACTCAGCGTCTTAAGTTGCAAACAACAGTTAAAATCCAAAAGTTGGATCAGGAACGCCTAGAGGCGATGAACCACGAGAAATTGCGCTTCTTCACCAATATCACACACGAACTCTTTACGCCAATCACCATTGTTGCCGCGGCAATGGAGGATCTGCAACGAATTCTGCCCGCTAGGACTCACGACGTTGTTATGTCTAACATCAATCGTCTTATACGATTGATTCAGCAAATCCTCGAATTTAGAAAGGCGGAGACTGGAAACCTAAAACTAAGTGTTAGCGAGCAAAATATATCACAATTTGTGGAGAAAAATATAGAGTGTTTTGTGCCATTGATGAAGAAAAAGGAGATCTCTATCGTGTGGGATAACATCGCCCGTGATGTCGTTGGATATATCGACACCGACAAAGTCGATAAGATACTCTACAACCTATTATCTAACGCGCTAAAATACAACAAGGCGGCCGCCACAGTGGAGGTCTCTTTGCAGCGCTCCGCGCAATCGAGCAACGTAATCTTTAGTGTCAAAGATAATGGTGCAGGACTCTCCGAGAGAGCAATGAAAAACCTATTCAAACGCTTCTACGACGGTGACTTTAGGGAGTTCAACACCTCGGGGACAGGGATAGGCCTTTCGCTAGTACACGATCTGGTTACGCTCCACAAAGGCGAAATTAGAGTCGACAACAACCCAGGAAAAGGGGTGAATTTTATTGTAGAATTGCCTATCGACAAAATGAGTTATAGCGCAGAGGAGTGCTTCGAGAGCAGCGTTGACGACATATTCGAGACGAAAGCAGACCAGACTGCTGCTAGTGAGTCGGAGGCTATTGTAGCAGTTTCGGAAGAAGAGGCTAGCCTTAAAGATAGCTCTATTCAACTCCTTTTGGTCGAAGATAATGAAGATCTGCTCGACGTGATGGAGTCGAATATATCGAAATTATACAACGTTATAACAGCAACTAATGGTGAGGAGGCGCTCAAGATAATCGAGCAAGAGACAATAGATCTCGTCGTTTCAGATGTAATGATGCCCATCATGGATGGCTACGAGCTTAGTCAAGCAATCAAGTCCAACTCAGCATACAACCACATACCTGTGATCTTACTTACGGCTAAGTGTAGCCAGGCTGACGTGGTCAAAGGTTACGACTCGGGAGCAGATTCATATATCACAAAGCCGTTCTCGATAAACGTTCTTCAATCGCGTATTAACAACCTATTGCAGTTGCGCGCAAATAGAATATTGAAGCTCAACAAACAACCGATATTTAACATTCAGGAGTTGGAATATTCATCTTACGACGAAGAGTTCTTGCAAAGTGTAATAACCCACATCAACGAAAACTTCTCAGATTCGGAGTATGACCAACACCGCCTTTCGGAGTCTACAGGAATGAGCAAATCGACACTTCATCGCAAATTGAAGTCTCTCACGGGAATGACCGCTTCGACCCTTATTAAAGATATACGTCTTAAGTATGCTTTCGAGATGTTTGTCAAACGCGAGAATGCTCGAATCTCGGAGGTGGCATATAATGTTGGATTTAACGATCCAAAATATTTCAGCATTTGCTTCAAGAAACGATTTGGCTTCCTGCCAAGTGACATACCCGAAGGGATGACCACCCCACCCGAAAAAGACGAAAATTGGTCATAATGGGTGATAATTATTTTACACAGTGGCAAAGAATCAATATTTATCCTCTTTGACGTAATAATCAACTTTTGATTGATACTAATATTTGCTGAATTCAACCTGCAAATGCAACTGAATTGAGGTCAAGAAACTATAGGGACATAAGAAAAGGCGAAACAAATCGGAGCCAGGCTCAAATTT
>JBCQWE010000038.1:0-18400 GCA_047172505.1 Rikenellaceae bacterium
GGGGTAAAATACAGATCCTTAGAATCTTAAGATATTTTGCTGTCTATATTATATATGTACGGCTAAAAATATATTTTGAAAAAATGCTAAAATTCAATAAATTTGATTACTTTTACAACCTAATACGTTTGCTATTTATTTTTGATTTGATGGTGCAGAGCTATTTTTTCAGCTGGAAATGCTTAGTATTAGACAAAAAACATCTGTTTGAGGGGCTGCAAACACCCAACAAACGCAACTTTATTCTACTCAAATGCTTGGTGATCAATGACTTGACCGATCACCTCGGAGTCGGTTTTATACCCCAACACCTTTTAAGATGATAATCGATAGGCTAGATCTCGATCGCCAGACCCCCCTCTGGTTCGCTATGCAGGCGACTCAGCGGCGAGAGGTGAGGGCTCAAGAGCTATTGCGAGAGGATGGCGTTGAGAGCTTTGTTCCGATGAGTAGCGCCGTTGAGATAAAGGGCGGACGAAAAAGTTTGGTCGTAAAACCTGCGATTGCAAATTTGATGTTTGTCCATGCTTCGATAAATTACATGCAAGATGTAAAGTTGCGAGTTCCCTTTTTGCAGTTCAAGTATACAACCGAAGGTGGTCTATATAGGCCAATGGTTGTTCCAGAAAAGCAGATGGAGGATTGCATCAAGCTTTACGATTCTACGCCACAAGAAGAGTTGACATTTTTAGACCCCTCGGATCCCGCTCTTCTCAAAGGCGAAAGGGTGAAGATCCACAGCAAGGGGAGCATGCTCGATGGCGTTGAGGGGCGCTTGGTGAAGATCAAGGGCAGAAGAAACAGACAACTCTCGATCTCTGCGGGGAACTTGATAACCGTAGTTGCGGCGATCGATATTGACCTGGTGGAGGTGATCAAAGAGATAAAACAAAAACAAAAATAGAAAAATGAAAGGAATCGTACTAGCAGGAGGATCGGGCACACGTCTCTATCCTATAACTAAGGGGGTTAGTAAACAACTTTTGCCCATCTACGACAAACCGATGGTCTATTATCCCATTTCGGTTTTGATGTTGGCGGGCATTCGCGAGATTTTGATTATCTCGACTCCCGATGACCTGCCAGGTTTCAAACGCCTTTTGGGCGATGGCTCGGATTATGGCGTAGAGTTTTCCTATGCCGAGCAACCCTCGCCCGATGGACTTGCACAAGCATTTATCATTGGCGAGGAGTTTATCGGGGGCGACTCGGCATGCCTTGTTTTGGGCGACAATATCTTCTACGGAAGTGGCTTCTCGGCGGCACTCAAAGAGTCGGTTCGCGCAGCTGATAACGATGGCAAGGCAACAGTATTTGGTTACTGGGTGGCCGATCCCGAGCGTTACGGAGTAGCGGAGTTCGACACGCAGGGTAACTGCCTTTCGATCGAGGAGAAGCCCGCCGCACCTAAGTCGAACTATGCTGTAGTTGGTCTCTACTTCTACCCCAACAAGGTTGTCGAGGTGGCCAAAAACATTAAGCCTTCGCCCCGCGGCGAGCTTGAGATCACCACAGTGAATCAAGAATTCTTGCAGGCGGGCGAATTGAAGGTGCAAACCCTGGGGCGCGGCTTCGCGTGGCTCGACACAGGCACTCACGACTCGCTCTCCGAGGCTTCGACCTTTGTGGAGGTTATCGAGAAGCGCCAAGGTTTGAAGGTTGCTTGCCTAGAGGGTATCGCCTACCGCAACGGTTGGATCGACGAGGCGAAGATGCGAGCTCTGGCCGCGCCAATGCTTAAGAATCAGTATGGTCAATACCTTTTGAAGGTGATCGACGAGTTAAAGAATAATAGATAATGAATATAATAAAAACAGATATTGAGGGGGTTGTAATCATCGAGCCGCGTGTTTTTGGCGACGATCGTGGCTACTTCTACGAGTCGTTCTCGCAGCGCGAATTCGAGGAGAAGGTTTGCAAAACAACCTTTATTCAAGACAACCAGAGCTTCTCAACCTACGGAGTATTAAGAGGCTTGCACTTCCAAAAAGCGCCCTACGCGCAGAGCAAATTGGTGCGCGTGACCAAGGGTCGAGTGATCGACGTAGCGGTCGATATTCGCAAGGGCTCGCCCACTTACGGCAAGCACGTTGCGGTGGAACTCTCCGCTGAGAATCATCGCCAATTATTCATCCCTCGCGGATTTGCCCACGGTTTTGTGGTTCTGAGCGAAGAGGTGATCTTCCAATACAAGTGCGACAATTTCTACTCCAAAGAGTCGGAGGGTGCGCTCATGTGGAACGACCCCGAGCTGGGCATAGATTGGGGCATCTCGGAGGCGGAAGCTATTCTTTCTGAGAAAGATAAGGTCAACGCGCCGCTAAAAGATTTTGAATCACCATTTTCATTCGAGGTAAACTACTATGAATAAGACGATACTTGTTACGGGCGCAAACGGGCAACTCGGGCACGAGATGCAGCGCGTGGCTCTTTCGAGCAGCGATAGATATATCTTCACCGATGTTGCCGAGCTCGACATCACCGATTACGATGCTATCGAGGCGATGGCAGCCACCGAAAAGGTCGATGTGATTGTCAACTGCGCCGCCTACACCGCGGTCGACAAAGCAGAGGACGACCAGGAGTTTGCCAACCTTTTGAACAACGCCGCTGCGGGATACCTAGCTAAGGCAGCTAAGGCAGTGGGGGCAACGCTTATCCACATCTCGACCGATTATGTGTTCGATGGTTCGGCGCACATCCCCTACACCGAAGAGTGCGCTACAGCCCCAATTGGAGTGTATGGCGCGACGAAACTCGCTGGTGAAGAGGCGGTTGCCACATCGGGTTGCAACTACATCATCATCCGCACATCGTGGCTCTACTCGCAGTGGGGTGGCAACTTCGTAAAGACCATGCAGCGCCTCACCGCCGAGCGCGACGATTTGAGCGTGATCTTCGACCAGGTGGGAACACCAACCCACGCGGGCGACCTAGCCGACACGATCGGGGTAATAATAAGCACCGACCAACTAGATAAATCGGGCACCTACCACTTCAGCAACGAGGGTGTCTGCTCGTGGTTCGACTTTGCGCATGCCATCGCCCAGAAGAGCGGTAACACGTGCAATATCAAGCCAATACACTCCGCAGAATTCCCCGCAAAGGTGACCCGCCCACACTACTCGGTCTTGGACAAAACCAAGATCAAGGAGACCTTCGGCGTGGAGATCCCATATTGGACCGCCTCGCTCGATAAGTGTATCGAGGAGCTAAAATAACTCCTGCGCGTCATTGCGGACTCGATCCGCAATCTCGCAAAAAACTGATAGTTAAGATGATAGAGATTGCGGCTCGTAGGCCGCAATGACGATAACGATTAAATTAACAATTAACTCATAATTCCAAAAATGAAAAACATAATAATCACAGGAGGTGCAGGCTTCATAGGTAGCCACGTGGTGCGCCTATTCGTCAATAAGTATCCTGAGTATCACATCATTAACGTCGATAAGTTGACCTACGCGGGTAACCTTGCGAACCTCACCGACATCGAAAATGCCCCAAACTACACCTTCGTTAAGGCGGACATCTGCGACTTCGAGGCGATGGTCGAATTGTTTGCAAAATATAAGGTCGATGGAGTGATCCACCTGGCGGCAGAGAGCCACGTCGATCGCTCGATTAAGGATCCGTTCACCTTTGCGCAGACCAACGTTATGGGAACGCTTTCGTTGCTCCAAGCTGCTAAAAATGAGTGGAATGGCGAGTTCGAGGGCAAACGCTTCTACCACATCTCGACCGACGAGGTCTACGGAACTTTGGAGTTCGACGGCACATTCTTCACCGAGGAGACAAGCTATGATCCACACAGCCCATACTCAGCAAGTAAGGCTAGCTCCGACCACTTCGTGCGCGCCTTCGCCGATACATACGGCATGCCAACGGTGGTGACAAATTGCTCGAATAACTACGGCCCTTACCAATTCCCCGAGAAGTTGATCCCGCTCTTTATCAACAACATACGCAACGGCAAACCCCTACCAGTCTATGGCGCGGGCGAGAACGTTCGCGATTGGCTCTACGTTGTCGACCACGCGCGCGCAATCGACGTGATCTTCCACGAAGGCAAAAACTCGGACACCTACAACATCGGCGGTTTCAACGAGTGGAAAAATATCGATCTGATCAAGGTAATCATCTCAACAGTAGATAGATTGCTCGGCAACGCAGAGGGTCACAGTTTGTCGTTGATCACCTACGTCACCGACCGCGCAGGCCACGACCTCCGCTACGCCATCGACTCCAACAAGCTCAAAGCCGAACTAGGCTGGGAGCCCTCGCTCCAATTCGAAGAGGGAATCGAAAAAACCGTAGCTTGGTACCTCGAAAACGGCGAGTGGATGGATAATATCACGAGCGGCGACTACGAAAAGTACTACGAGTCGATGTATCAAGGGCGATAAAAAGGCCACCCAAACGCAGTAAAAGTCAAGAAACCCAAAATATTTAAGTGTCAGAAAACGCCGCAAATAGCAAACGTATCGCTAAGAATACGATGATGCTATACTTCCGCATGCTCCTGCTGATGGGCACGACGCTCTACACCTCGCGTGTGGTACTCAGCGCTTTAGGGGTCGAGGATTACGGAATTTACAATGTCGTCGGTGGCGTAGTTGCGATGTTCACAATGATCTCGGGATCGTTGTCGGCGGCTATAAGTCGCTTCATCACATTCGAACTGGGCAAGGGAAACCAGGAGCGCCTCAACGCAATTTTCTCCACCTCGGTGATAATCCAAATAATCATCGGGGTTGTCATCGCAATCTTGGTCGAAACGGTCGGCGTGTGGTTCCTGACAAATAAAATGGTGATCCCCGCCGATAGGATAATCGCGGCGAAGTGGGTGCTGCAATTCTCGCTTATCACGCTGGTTATAAACATGATAAGCATACCCTATAATGCGGTAATAGTAGCCCACGAGAGAATGTCGGCCTTCGCATATATCGGTATCTTGCAAGCCGCAGGCCAACTTGCGATAGCCTTTTTGATCAACCTCGCCCCCATAGACAAGCTAATCTTCTACGCCATCCTCATGGCGCTAGTAGCCCTTATTGTCCGCTTCACCTACAGCATCTACTGCCGCCGCCACTTCGAAGAGGCAAAATTTCGGTGGGTGTTCGATAAGGCACTCCTTCGAGAGATGCTGAGTTTTTCTGGGTGGAACTTTGTGGGGACTTCGTCGATGGTGTTGCGCGACCAAGGTGTAAATATCTTGTTAAATCTTTTTGGAGGTCCCGCGGTTAATGCGGCGCGCGGAATATCGATGCAGGTGAATGCAGCAGTAACACAATTTTCTACAAACTTTATGACGGCGCTCAACCCGCAGATCACAAAGTCGTATGCAAATAACGATCGAGAATATCTGATGACCTTGATTTTTCAAGGCGCAAGGTTGTCGTTCTACATGTTGTTAATATTGTCATTACCAATTATTTTAAATGCAAATTACGTGCTCTCGCTGTGGCTCAAAGAGGTGCCCGAGCACACCGCAGTTTTTGTTCAACTATCACTGGTCTTTGGAATGATGCAGGCATTGCAACAACCGCTAATAACTGCGATTCTGGCAACTGGCAACCTGCGTAATGTTCAGCTCCTCGTGGGCTTTATCCAAGTTGTGAACGTGCCAATATCTTATGTTATGCTCCGCCAAGGAATGACCCCCGAAACAGTAATGATTGTAGCTATAGCCTTGTCAATCTGCTGCTTACTAGCCCGTGCATATATGCTCCGCACAATGATCGGACTCTCAATTCGCCAATTTCTGAACAAGGTTTTTTGTAATGTTATGCTTGTCGCTGCGGTCTCGGCAATCGTGCCATACCTTTTCGCGCAAAAGCTCAATATCAACCTCTTGTCGCTTGTCGTCGTGAGCATCCTCGCCCTAATCAGCACAGCCCTCACCATATACTTTATGGGCTGCAACACCACCGAACGCAAATTTGTGAGGGGCAAGATTGCGAGTTTTGTAAATAAAATCCATTTGAGATGATGCAATTAAGCAAAAAAATATCAGTCGTAGTCCCAATTTATAACGTCGAGGAGTATTTACCTCGATGTTTAGATAGTATTATAGCCCAAACATATACAAACATTGAGATATTGCTTGTCGATGATGGATCGCCTGACAATGCAGGAACTATATGTGACACCTATGCAGATAAAGATAATCGCATACATGTGTTTCATATCCCCAATGGAGGTGTTGCAAAAGCGCGCCAGTTAGGAGTTGAAAGTTCAACAGGAGAGTATATTGTTTTTGTTGATCCAGATGACTGGTTGCCCCTTGACTCGATTGAGGTGCTATATTCGAATATGTCGGATGATGTGGATATTGTTATTGGATCAATATTAACAAATGAATCAAGAGTTAGCATACCTAGCTTAGAGCAAAAAATACTCGCAAGACAGCAATTAATTGAGGTAATCTTAGATAGAATAATAATAATAGGGGCTCCTTGGTGCAAATTATATAGACGGCATATCTTTACCTGTAAAAGTTTTCCAAATGTAAGACGAAGTCAAGATTGGCTTATGAATCTTGAGGTTGGGTTTAGGGTGCGAAAAGCTGTAACAATACCTAATAAGGTGTATAATTACTGTTATTATGCTGACTCTGCATGCCATGCCAACTTTCCAGATTCAGAATATTGGAAGAATTATGTTGCGATAGCATATGAGATTATTAATAGAAATAATCAATTTAAGAATTTTGAACATGATTTTTATATGATGAATATGTTTATTATGTTTGATTGTATAAAGCATAATAAATATGTATCAATAAATGATCGCTGGATACATGACACATATACTTATTTTAAAGGGAGGCAATTGCCATTAAAGCATAGATTAGTGATATTTGTTTTAAAGTCAAAAATAAGACAATATTGTTTATATATCTTTTCTCGGTTTTATATAACTCTACGTAAGCTATTTACATTCTAAACACCAAAACTAATGTTGCTTGAAAATATATTATGCCTTAGTGCTTTTCTACTAAGTGTGGCGTTTATAGTATATATTGAAAAAACACTGTGGCAAACCTATATAACCCCTGTTATATTATCGGCTGTGCCAATGGCTGTAATTTTAACACTATCAGTAATTTTATCTTTTTATGGGATTCTTAATGAAATATATCCGTCAACAATTTTATTCTTACTTTGGGGAGTTTTATTATTTGAAATACCCAGTTTGCTGTGTTCAGGTCTTTACAAAGTCAAGAGAAAGTATTATGCAGTAAAGCCGATAAGATCATATAGACTGCTCTTCTGGATGACGATAGTTCTTATATTGGTGTATAGTTTATTTATAAATAAGTCTATTTCTTCAATTAGTGTAAATATTGGAACAGATGATTTCGCAGAAGAAACAGCATCTGGAGGCTTATATGCGCATCTAAGAAATATATTGATTAGCTTTTTGGTTATATGGATATGTATATATGAGAAAAGGAATAGATTATATTCAACAATATTTATTGCCGCTATTATTATATTTGCATTTATAAATCAAGTTAAAGGATGGATTGTTATGCCAGTCTTATCTGGTATAATTCTTAGAGTGATATTAAATAAAACAAAACTCAACTTGCCATTAATATGCTTAATAATTATTCTGGGAATCTCTATTTTTTATTTTAGTTATTATTTCGCACTTGTAATAGGGAATAATAATAATATGAGTGATGAAATTAATGAGTTTATTTTAAATCATATAATACATTATTTAACAAGTGGAATAATGGGTTTAAACCATTATTTACATTCTAATATTAGTGAGCCTATAGAAATAAAAAATTTATTCGCACCTTTTATAAACCTGTTCCAGAGTCTAATAGGTGGTCAAATATATCAACCTAAAGACCTTATGAGTCGAAACTTTATATCTACAGGTGTAGGGATGTCAAATATTAGAACATTTTATGGAACTGCCTATATTTTAATCGGGCCTTGGCTATATCCTGCATATGTAATGCTTGTTTCTTTTATGATGTATATATTAAATATAGTAACGCTAAAAAAATCTAATTTATTTATAACCGCAATATATGCATGGTTCTGTGCAATAATGTTTATGAGTTGGTTCGATAGTTATTTTCAGCTGTTTACAACATTCGAGATACCTTGTTTATTGTTTATGTTTTATATGATAGATAGAATTAAATAATATGACAGCAATAATCATTTTAAACTGGAATGGATTTCATGACACAATAGCTTGCCTTGATTCATTATATAAACAGCAATGTAATAATTTTTTTATTATTGTAGCGGATAATAATTCGCAAGATAAATCAAATGAGAAACTTATAAGCTGGTTGTTATCAAAAAATATAAATCATCTTTATGTAAAAGAGAACGATCCCATAAACGGCAATATAAAACATGGCGACTGTATTATATATTCATTAGGGGAGAATTACGGATTTGCAAAAGGAAATAATAAAGCATTAGAACTACTAAGAGATGTTGATATTGACTATTACTTGTTCCTTAATAATGATACAGTTGTAACGGAATACTTTCTGACTACATTAGTTAACTATCAACAAAACAACAATAAATACAAAGCGTTAACGCCTCAAATACGATATTTTAGTGAGCCAACCAAGATATGGAACTGTGGAGGTCGAATATTTGGTGGTTTTAGAAAATATTATTATGCTAAATCTTTTGTTTCTGAACTCCCCAAAAAAGAATTCATCCCAATATCATTTGTGACTGGTTGTTCTTTATTTATTACGAAGGATTTACTAAATAGCAATAAGATATTTACAGAGAAATTCTTTTTCGGGGAGGAGGATTTTGAGTTCTCATTGAGAATGCAGACAAATAAAATAAAAATGGCCTGCGTGTTAGACTCTATTATATATCATAAAGTTAGTGCAACTCAAACTAATGAGACTCGACTTGGACGCGTATTTATACATTATCTTAATAGATTTATTAATATACGAAATCATTATAGTAGCTTTTATTTCTATATATGGTCGAATATGAACTTAATTTACATAAATAAGATTATATTGCGGCATTTATCAAAAGAACGGAGGCGACTTTTCGTGTTGCTATTGAAGTCGGAATATCAAAAAAGAAACTCTGTCTCAGGAGAGACCTTTAATTATTATTGCAATTTATTCTCAAAATAATTATATAGCGCAAATATGAATATACTTATTCTAGCACCAACAAATAATGTTCACACTCAAAGATGGGTAACATCTTTAGCTAAGTATCCGTTAAATATTTGCTTATTTGGACTAGAGGAAAATGCCACAGACCAATACGCGCAGTTCCCCAATGTAAAGGTTGAATGTTGCGACTTTACAGTTAACGGAGATACGAATATTGGTAGATTAAAATATCTGCAAGCACTTCCTTTATTAAAACGTATTATCCAGGATTTTAAGCCAGATATAATGCATGCTCATTATGCGAGTAGTTATGGATTATTAGGAGCATTAGCAAATTTCCACCCGTATATACTGTCTGTGTGGGGAAGTGATGTGTATGATTTTCCAAAAATCTCATTACTTCATAAGAATTTACTAAAATTTAATCTCAGAAAAGCGGATACAATACTTTCTACGAGTAACGTAATGGCGAAGGAGACGCGCAAATATACTGATAAAAATATAGTCGTCACTCCTTTTGGAGTAGATACGTCATTGTTTAGGAGGATCGATGAATACAAAAAAGATAATTGTTTTGTTATAGGTAATGTAAAAACACTATCACCTAAATATGGTATTGATGTATTGATTAAAGCATTCTCAATTTTAGTTAAAAATAACCCATCTCAACCATTAAGACTCGATATATTAGGGAGGGGTCCCGATAGACGTAAGTTAGAACAACTGGTGGATGATTTACAACTGTCAGATAAAGTGAGATTCTTGGGCTTTGTTAATAACTCTAAGTTGCCAAAATACTATAATAGTTTTTCTGTTGCAGCTTCTTTGTCTGTATGGAATTCTGAAAGTTTTGGTGTGGTTGCTGTCGAGGCTATGGCGTGCGAATGTCCAGTTGTCACATCAGACGCAGATGGTTTTACCGAGGTTGTAGAAAATAATGTTACAGGTGTTATTGTGCCAAAAAACAACGCGAAATTAGCAGCTACTGCTATCCAGAAATTTATAGACACTCCGGAACTTCTGCAGGAGATGGGTAAGGCAGGGCGTTGTAGAGTATTGGAAAAATATAAATGGTCAGATAATGTGGCATTAATGTATAATATCTACAAAGATATTTTAACTAATGATTAAAATAGATTGCATTATGCAACAAGAACTAGTATCCATAATAATGTCATCGTATAATTCGGTGTATATCGACCAGGCGATTGAGTCGGTTTTGGCGCAGAGCTACCAGAATTGGGAGCTGCTTATTACCGATGATTGCTCTACGGACTCTACGTGCGAAACCATTGAGCGGTATGTGGCACAAGATCCTCGCATTAAACTCTTTAGGCTCGTCCAGAATTCGGGTGCGGGGGTGGCTCGTAACAACTCTATCGAGCAGGCGCAGGGTCGGTTTATCGCTTTCTTGGACAGCGACGACAGATGGGTTGCCGAGAAATTGGAGCGACAGGTGGCGTTTATGGCGCAACACAAAACTGAGGTTTGTTATTCGTCCTATATAGAATTTAATGAAGAGGGAGCGGAGAAGGGTATGATAGTTGCACGTAAGGCGCTGACCTTCGAAGATATGGTTAAGAATGATTATATGGGTTTTTTAACTGTGATCTACGATACGCAGAGAATAGGAAAGGTATTTATGCCTCAATTGCGCAGAAGACAAGACTGGGCGATGAAACTCATGTTGCTGCAGAGGGTCGAAAAGGCCTTTGGCGTAATCGAACCTTTGGCGTATTATCGAGTTAGGCCAAATTCTTTATCAAGTAACAAGTTGAGCTTAGTGCGTTATAACGTAGAAGTTTATAATAAAATATTAGGATACAGTATTGTAAAATCGTGGTTTATTTTCTTTGTGGTTTTTTTACCACATTATTTTTGTAAGAAAATAGGTCGTTTGATTAATAAATAAAATAGGTACATGAAAATAGTTATAGTAGGCACAGGCTACGTAGGTCTGGTGTCGGGAACTTGTTTTGCGGAGTTGGGGATCGATGTTACTTGTGTGGATGTCGATCGGGCGAAGATTGAGGCGTTGGAGCGGGGGGAGATTCCCATCTATGAGCCTGGGTTGGAGGATATGGTTTTGCGCAACTATAAGGCTGGGCGGTTGAAGTTTACTACCGATTTGGCTTCGGTGATCGATGGCGTGGAGGTGATTTTCTCGGCTGTGGGAACGCCGCCCGACGAGGATGGGTCGGCCGATTTGAAGTATGTGTTGGAGGTGGCGCGCACTATTGGTCGCCACATGAACCACTACGTGGTGGTGGTGACAAAATCTACAGTGCCTGTGGGTACTGCTCAAAAGGTCAAGGCGGCGATCCAGGCGGAGCTCGACAAGCGCGGAAGCGACCTGGTGTTCGACGTGGCGAGCAACCCCGAGTTTTTGAAGGAGGGTAACGCCATCGACGACTTCATGAAGCCCGACCGTGTGGTTGTGGGTGTCGAGAGCAAGCGTGCCGAGGAGATCATGACGCGACTCTATCGCCCGATGCAGCTCAACCATTTTCGCGTGATATTTATGGATATTCCATCGGCCGAGATGACCAAATATGCGGCAAATTCGATGCTCGCAACGCGTATATCGTTTATGAATGACATCGCAAACCTCTGCGAATTGGTGGGTGCCGACGTGAATATGGTGCGCAGGGGTATCGGCACAGATAGTCGGATTGGTGCGAAATTTCTCTATCCAGGGTGTGGCTACGGCGGTTCGTGCTTTCCCAAGGATGTCAAGGCGTTGGTGAAAACGGCCGAGCAGAATGGCTACCAAATGCGAGTTCTCCAGGCTGTCGAGGAGGTCAACGAGTTGCAAAAAGAGATCTTGTTCGACAAACTGATGCGCCACTTCGGGGGCAATGTCGCGGGCAAGACCATAGCGATGTGGGGCTTGGCATTCAAGCCCGAGACCGACGACATGCGCGAGGCACCAGCATTGGTGCTCATCGACAAGATCATCGCGGCAGGTGGCTCGGTGAGGGTCTACGACCCTGTGGCCATAGAGGAGTGTCGGCGCAGGATAGGCGAGAGAGTTACCTACACCTCGGATATGTACGAGGCGGTGCTCGACACCGATGCACTCATGGTGGTGACCGAATGGCGCGAATTTAGGGTTCCTAGCTGGAGCGTACTAAAGAAGACGATGAAGCAAAGTGTGGTCCTCGACGGCCGCAATATCTACGACCATGCGGAGGTCGAAGAGAACGGATTTGCGCACTATGCGATAGGCAGGTAGCGCAGTGGCGTTAGACCAAAATAGAAAATATATAATCGTATCGAACCACAAATTGCGCTATGCCCAAAGCTCTATTACAGAGTTAAGTAGATTGGTTCGCATTGCCACAGAGAAGCCAAACTCCTTGAGTTCAGTAGGTAGTGCCACTGGCTCTACGCACAACCTTTGAGCAATAACCTGCTGCAAGGCAACACCCTCGACCATGATTTCAATATCGTAGCGTTCGTAGGCACGCTGAGTGAAGTTTTGCGCGAAGCATAATGCCTTGCCCAGCAACTCTTTGTCACCATCTCGCACACCACACGCCAACCAATAGATCGCTTGGTGGCAGAATAGGCGGCCGCCCTGCTTATTAATATCGTAGGGGTCGAGCAGCTCTTCATATTCGAGGTATTTATCAAGGTTTTTAGTCTGCAACGCATAACGCGCATTCATATATAACACGCGCGAGTAGTAACGATCGCGTTCCGACGGATCTTGGTATATGGCATTCATCTTATCGATCAACTCACCAACTTTTTCCAATCTATTTGCATTGAGCAAAAGATCGATGTAGATCAACACGCTGCTCGATTGCAGGTGGTGGATGCGGCTTGTGTCGCTCTCCAAGTCGAGCTCACCTACAATCTCCAGCACTCTCTCAGCGAGCTTGTCGAGTCGAGCAAAAGCCTCGTCAACATCTCCTAGGTGCATCATCGAGCGGGCAAGCACGCAGTATGAAATTATCTCAGAATCTTCGTCGTGGAGAATCCGAGCACATTCTGCCGCCTTTTGCGTGAGGAATTTCGCCGCTTCGAAGTCACCACAGATACGCTTGCAGGAACCACTGATCTCATAGGCAAAACGATAGTTCGAGAGCGATACACTATCCTCAGATGAAAGATACTCCTCGCTCTCGATGGGTAGTTCGACTTGGGCAGCACGCTTGATGTCGTAGATATTGTAGTGGTAGTAGAGTTCTATAAATTTGATACCACTAGGTAGCTGCTGCACGTCGCACGAATCGATAAACGCACCAAACCCATGTCGCGCAATGATCTTATAGTAGTCGCGACCAAAGAAGTAGGTGGCGTTGCGAAGTACAATATTTATAAAGCAGGCACTCGAATAGAGCGAGTTGAGCGACTCGCTATCACCACTTTGGTGGATATATTCGACATCCGAAAGCAATAAATTGAAGTAGTCGCCACGCGAGAATCGCGCCTTACGCATCAACATGTAGCTATCTTCTTCGAGTACTCGTTGCGTGCTATAAAGCCCCGCTGCAACAAGATGTTTGACCACATTCTTTATTTGGTAGTCGTTGTAAGTCACCACTGAAAGCTGCGCAGATAGGATCTGGTCGCCCTTTAGCTTGTCGACATAAAAGTCACCTGCAATACTCTGATTCGATAGCCAATCGAAGAGCGAAGCGTGGAAGGTAGTCAACTTCTGGTCGGGAGTAACTACGATAAACGAGCCGATCTCTTGGAGGAAATCCTCGACATTATCGTCGTTCCAGCCCAAAAAATCTTTCAAATCACTTTTACTCAATGGGTCGAGTGCCGCAAGTAGAAGTTGCAGAGCGGGACGAATAGCTTGGCGATAATGCGCCTTTTGCGGAAACTTATTTTCGAAGTAGAGTTGAAAGAAACCCCCAAGTTTCTTGGGGAAGCTCTTAGGCAGATCGAGCGAGAGTTCGTTACGACTAATTTGGTCGCACACCAGTTGGGCGTAGAGGAAGATTCCATCGGCATTCTCGATGATTTGCGCCTTAGCCGCGGCGTAACCCGCCTGCGAGATGAACTCTGCGAGCCGCGCATCGATATACTCACCAATGTCGTCGATGTTGCTCTGACAACTGGGGCTAATCACCTCAGGCTCATAGATTTGAAGCGGGATCATCACCTCTTTATCTGGACGACTAGTAATTATAACCTTAATCCACGAGGGCAATTTATCAAATTCTGAGGCAATAAATTGCGCCATAATATTCTTCTCGCCCACCGTAGCCTCGTCGAGACCATCGATAAGAATTGCCAACGTGTAGTCGGGGTGTTTGATGTTGTGGCTCAACGGTTGGGTGATGAGCCTATCGAAGAGAGCCGCCTCATTGCAGCGGTCGATCTCCTCTTTGATGTCGATGGTTTGCAGGATCTCGCGGTATTCAGGCAATTGAGTGCTAAGCTGGTAGGCTATCGAGCAGATGGCGCGCCGTGGCGACGACTTCTCGCTGTGCGAACGGCGACAAAGGTGGAATGCTGCGATATTTTGGAAGCGCTGCAAGAGCTTTGTCGAGATCGCAGTTTTGCCAATCCCTGGCACTCCCGCGATCCAAAATACGCGGCTTGAATCTTTGTCATTAATCCAACTCTTAATCCTCTCGAAAATCCACTTGCGGCCAGTGAACCACTCCTGATTTAGCACTAAATCGGCACTAAAATCTAACGGATCGAGGCTGTTAATCAAGCTGCTAGAACCTCCCTCCTTATCGAGGTAGGATTTATTTTCGATCTAATTGATGATTTTCGATATATCCAACGAGAAATCTTCGGTGATTTGAGTTTTGTTGTGCGAGTTCTGCATATCGAGGTATTGCAACCTATAGATCGAGAGCGGCGGTGTGGCCCAAACGAGCATCACGGGGATGATCTGGAGCTTGTTATCCAGCGCTTTGGCGATCTCGTTGAGGCAAAATCCATCGGGACGACGAACCGAGTAGGGGGTCATGATCAGTATTATGCGCCCCGTAGCGGTATTCTCACCCACCCAATTAAGACCATTTTCAATATAGGTTTCCCAATCTTTACCCTCGCGCAGTTCCTCGACATCGAACCATACATCGTGCCCTCGTTTGCGCAACTCGTCGGCTACGCCCTGCGCAAAAGGGGAATACTCATCGTGACCATAGCTGATGAAAACTCGCAACTTCTCGAACGATTTGTCCACTTCGAAGCTTTGTTCGCAGTCGTAGCAAAAAAAACTTAGCTTTAACTGGGTTGAAGGTCGTCTGCTCCGACCCGCAGTGTATACACTTCATAATCTTATTCTAATAAATCTTTACCCTCAATAATGCTCCGCTCGTAAATCTTCTCGGCAACATAAAAGTCGAGCGGAGTATCGATGTCGACGCACTCGATACCACTTGTGACAACAAAGAGAGGATTGTCGCCAATGATATTTTTGTTGCGGATCAAGCTCTGGCGATCAACGATCGTAAGACCAAAATTTATCGCCGTGATGTCGGGCAGATTCTGGCTGTTGGGAGCGCACTCCTTCTGGTAATTAATCGGCTTGCCATCGAGCCACATAAACTCTTTAACCAAGGTCACCGTTGCCACGCAATCGTTCTCGGGCGACCTTGTAGGTTTCGATACACTTCTTGATGGTCTGAGTGGCGATAAAAGGCGACGTACAGGGGGTGTAAACAAAGGCATCGGTCTGTGTCACCTCGCCCAAGTGTTTGAAGAAATCGCTGCCCGAACACTCCGACGATGCGTAATAGGGCTCGCGCCGATGGTAGGAAACTCCCTTTGCCTTAGCGATCTGGATCGCCTCTTCGGAGTCGGTATTCACAACTATATCGTCGAAAACACCCGCCTCTTTGAGTCTGTCTATCTTCAATTCTAGAAGTGTGGTGTCGCCAAATGGCCTTAAATTTTTGTTCTTGACCCGCTGCGAGCCCGCACGAATTGGAATTACTGCTGTGATCTTCATTTTAGCACCTTTTACTTTTTAAACATAAGGGGGCTTCTAAAAATTCCCCATAAGTTTGATAGACTTTCAAACTTAATCTATTTATCTATGGTAAAGGTAAGCAAAAATATCTCAACAACCAAACCCTAAGAAGCTAAGGTTTGGCAAATGCAAAAAAAAAGTGGCCAACCACAAGGGTTGGCCACTTCGTTATTGCAAAGCTTAGATTACTCTTCGTTCTTCTCCATTGCTGCTTTAAGAGCTGCAAGGCCTGCGATGTCGCCAAGAGTTGTCTTCTCTACAGATGCGTTGATCTTCTTAACAGAAGATTTAGTTGCGTCTGCTGCTGCACGCTTCTCAGCTTTGTCAGCTGCTACTTCGGCACGCTTAACCTCCTCGTAAAGACGAGCGTGAGATAGAGTGATGCGTTTTGTAGCTTTCGAGAACTCGATAACTTTGAACTCTAGAGACTCGCCAACAACTGGTGTTGTGCCATCCTCTTTAACCGAGTGACGCGCTGGGCAGAAGCCCTCGACGTTCTCGCCCAAAGATACAACTACACCCTTGTCGTTAACCTCGGTTACAGTGCCTTGGTGAACTGTGTCAACGCTAAATTTAGCCTCGAACTCGATCCATGGGTTCTCCTCCAATTGTTTGTGGCCTAGGCTCAAACGACGGTTCTCCTTGTCGATCTCAAGAACTACAACCTCGATAGCTGCGCCTACAGATGTGAACTCACCTGGGTGCTTAACTTTCTTAGTCCAGCTCAAGTCAGAGATGTGGATCAAGCCGTCGATACCCTCTTCGATCTCGACAAATACACCGAAGTTAGTGAAGTTGCGAACCTTAGCATCGCACTTAGTACCTACTGGATACTTAGTCTCGATACCTGACCATGGATCCTCGGTAAGTTGTTTGATACCAAGCGACATCTTGCGATCCTCGCGATCGAGAGTAAGGATAACTGCCTCAACCTCGTCGCCAACCTTCATGAACTCTTGTGCAGAGCGTAGGTGTTGGCTCCAAGACATCTCAGAAACGTGGATAAGACCCTCGACACCTGTTGAGATCTCAACAAATGCACCGTAGTCTGCCATAACAACAACCCTACTCTTAACAACGTCACCAACCTTAAGGTCTGCATTGAGCGCCTCCCATGGGTGTGGAGTAAGTTGCTTAAGACCTAGAGCGATACGCTTCTTAGTCTCGTCGAAGTTGATGATAACAACCTTGATCTTCTCGTCGAGCGATACGATCTCCTCTGGGTGGTTAACACGGCCCCAAGATAGGTCGGTGATGTGGATAAGACCATCTACGCCACCAAGGTCAACGAATACACCGTAAGAAGTGATGTTCTTAACAACTCCCTCGTAGATGTTACCGTTCTTAAGCGTAGACATGATCTCGTGCTTTTGAGCCTCAAGATCTGCCTCAACCAATGCTTTGTGCGATACAACAACGTTGCGGAACTCTTGGTTGATCTTAACAACTTTGAAGTCCATTGTTGTGTCGACGTATACGTCGTAATCACGAATTGGCTTAACGTCAATTTGAGAACCTGGCAAGAACGCCTCGATTCCGAATACATCAACGATCATACCACCCTTAGTGCGGCACTTAACGTAACCCTTGATGATCTCCTCTTTCTCCATAGCCTCGTTAACACGATCCCATGATTTGAGCTGACGAGCCTTCTTGTGCGAAAGTGCTAGTTGACCGCCTTTGTCCTCTACAGACTCAACGTATACCTCAACTGTGTCACCTACAGCCAATTCTGGGTTGTAACGGAACTCCGAGATAGAGATGATACCCTCGCTCTTGTAACCTACGTTTACAACTACCTCACGCTTGTTAACGCCAACTACAGCTGCGTCTACAACCTCGCCAACGGCGATGTTTGAAAGGGTTTTGTCGTAAGCTTCAGAGATTGCTGATTTGTCTTGATCATAAACGCCAAGATCGTTCTCAAATGCGTTCCAATCGAAATTTTCGTTTGAAACAAATGTTTTGTTTTCTTCCATTTTGGAAATAATTGCGATACAATCGCTCGTTAAATTAATATTGGTTTTCCACGTATTTTTACGTGGGCTGCAAAGTTATGAATAATTATTTAATTTTCAATGGGTAAGAGGGTTTTTTTTGGGGTTGATTTTGAGAGGTTCTGAGAATTAGCTGAGAATTAGCTGAGAAATTCTGAGACGGCCCTGAGAATTGCTGAGAATTAACTCAGAACGTCTCAGTTAATTCTCAGTTACTCAAGTTTCGCAAGTACCTCAAGCAACTTTAGAATCGTAAGTGAGCAGCACGTTTAGGTCGAATGATACAGTTGCCGATAATCCCTCAAATACCTC
>JBCQWE010000039.1:0-18351 GCA_047172505.1 Rikenellaceae bacterium
CGGCCTACGAGCCTCTTGGTAATACCCCGTCCGTCATTGCGGCCTACGAGCCTCTTGGTAATACCCCGTCCGTCATTGCGGCCTACGAGCCGCAATCTCATAAATAACTGACAGTGAAGGTTATAGAGATTGCGGCTCGCAGGCCGCATTGGCGCATTGGCGGGTTAAATTGCAAAGGTGTGATTGTTCTGTAAATTATCTTGGACATGATTGGCTCGTGGGCCGCAATGACGTGCAGGAGGTGTTATCAAGAAAATAGACACTAGGGGAGTTCTTGTACTTAACTATTTGAATACTTTAGATGCTTATTTTGGATGCGATTAGTAGAAAAAAAGTTTATATAATAGAAGAATAGATTTGGTTTTGTGCAATTTTTATTTTATTTTATTTTTGTGCAAAATTAATACTCCATTTAGAATATTATGGGCTCTTGTTCTAAACAGGGGTCAAAAGTTATGAGCCCGACCAATAATTAATTAGATGAAAAAATTATTTACTTTGCTTGCTGTGCTATGCGTAGCATCTAGTAGTTTTGCGCAGACACCACTTTTCAAAGCTGGTGATGAGGTGGTATCACTTGGAGTTGGCATTGGTAGCGACTATGGTATGCCAATATCTGTATCTTACGAGATGGGTTACCTCGATCTTGACTCAAAATCAACAATTGGTATCGGTGGTACTATCGCTTACGCGCATGAGAACTTCAACGATGAGACTGGCAACATTTTCGATAGCTACGCTTACAATGGTCTAACTATCGCTGCTACAGGATCATACCACTACGACCTAGTCGATGGTTTCGATCTTTTCGCAACAGCGGCGGTTGGTTACACTATGGCTCAAATCTCAGCATCGAAGAATGATGTTTCGGGTAGCTTGGCAGACAACGCTTTCTACTATGGTATCAGCGTTGGTGGTCGTTACTACTTTAGCGACGACCTTGCAGCACACGTTAAGCTTGGTGCTACAGCGACTTCTTTCTTGGAGGTTGGTGTATCATACAGATTCTCGGTTAAGTCGCTACTTGGTAAATAGTAAATAAATATTGTAAATAAGAAAAAAGTTAAAATAAAATGAAAAAGGTATTATTTTTTATTATGGCAGTAGCTACTGTAGGGTTCGTGGCATGTAGTGGTGATGGTCTTGCTGATGTCTTTGCCGAGGCTGGATATGATGGCTCTGTAGGTTCTGGTTCTGGTTCTGGTTCTTCAGACGGATGTTATTGTACATTTAAATTGGATGGAATGACATCAGATATTCCTGATATGGATATAAGTGGAGATATATGGACCGCTACAAAGAAAGCAACTGGAGTTTCATCTTGTAGTGAACTTGAGAGTTATTATCAAAATGGCTCTTATTCTCTATATACAGTAACTTGTTCAAGTAACTAAGCCTATTAAGCAATTTAATAATTTATCAAAGAACGTACCGTGGTGCGTTCTTTGGTATTTATACAATAACCTATGAAGTCCCTACAACCATACGTAAGTGTAGTGTCGACCATTATTGTGGGTGTGACATTCGTTGCTTCGGCTCTGCTTAAGATGCAGTCGATAGACTCTTTCGAGCTATATATATTTAGTTTTGATCTCTTTAGTCTCGATGTTGCTTCTCTCTTGGCGCGGTTGGTTGTCGGGGCAGAGCTATCCTTGGGCTTGGGCTACTTGCTGAATATCTACCACAAGCAGTTCTACTATACGCTTCTAGGTTCGCTCGTGCTTTTCACGCTTTTTTTGGCGGTTATAACCTTTGCGGGGCGCGAAGATAATTGTCACTGCTTTGGCGATTTGGTCGATATTTCGCCCCTGGCATCTGCCTTCAAGAACGTAGCGCTTATTGTAGTGCTGCTCTTCTCGCGCAACTTGCCTGCGTGGCCGAGTGCTGCGGTTAGGGAGCTGCAATCGTATGCTTTCTTGGCACTCTGTGCCATCGCTCTTTATCCTACGATGAAGTATCCCCCGCGGGCAATTGTCAACTTTATAGGTGGTAATCGTAGCGGCGGCACTGGTGGTGTAGATGTGGAGTTATTCCACGATTTTGTGGCTCAAAACCCTCAATATGAGTGGGGTACAAAGAAAAAGATTTTTCTTTTTTATGGCGTGGGATGTAAATATTGTAAATATTCAGCCGAGCAACTCTCGCATATTGTTAGTCGCAACAATATCGACACGCAAGGAATTGAACTTGTGTTCTGGGGCGACGAAGAGGGCGTAGCCGACTTCTTTGAGCAGACCAACGCTGCGGAGTTTAGTTACTCGATTATCCACCCAAAATTGCTGCTCGATATAACGGGTGGCCATATCCCAACGATGATTCTCTTCGATTCTGCTGCAAGCGATGGCTTTGTCACCACCAATATTCGCAGTGTCGACGAGCGCGATATGTTGCGACTCTTGCAGTGATAAGTAATTGGGAGACAATAAGAACGAGGGTGACCGACAAGTAGATACTTGAAAGTCACCCTCGCTAGCTAGTGTCTGTATGTAAATTCTACAATCTTTTCTCCTTAGCCTCGATGCACTCTGTGGCGTGAGGCACTCGCATCAAACGAGCCTTGGGGATCAAGCGACCAGTGGTCTTGCAGATTCCGTAGGTTTTGTTCTCGATGCGGATGAGTGCCATTTCGAGGTTGCGAATAAATTTCAGTTGGTGAGCAGCCAAGCGGCCGCTCTCTTCCTTTGAAAGAGTTGTTGCACCCTCCTCCAACACCTTAAATGTTGGTGAAGTATCTTCGGTGTCGTTGTCCGAAGTGTGAGTTATCGATGCACGCAAAAGTTCGTAATCTTCTTTTGCAGCTGCTAATTTCGCATTTATCAGTTCCTTGAACTCTTGGAGATCAGCGTCGCCGTATCTAATCATTTCCTCTGCCATATTCGCTAAGTTTTATGTTATATGTAAAAATATATAAATAAAATATAAATTGCAAGATTTACTTGTAAAATTTTAGATTTATCCTCTATTTTCTAACGCATAGCCAGAGTGCAGTAGCTTTCGTAGTGGTTAACTACATTTTTTACGTAGGCCAAAGTTTGACCTGCACCTGTGAAACGACCATACTTTACAGCATCTAATTGGTAATATTCGGGGCTATTCATCATCGAGAGATATTTAGCCACCACATCCCACGAGGTGGTGCTTTCGCCAAAGCTGCGAGCCAAGCGTCGAGCATCGGCTACGCGGCCAATTCCGCAATTGTAGGCTGCTAGAGTCAACTTCAGACGATCGTTGCTTGGTGTTGCCTCGGGCAACTTAAGCATATCGTCGATGAGCGTAAGCACTTTGTTGGCAACGTAGATGTTGTCCTCGACGTTGTAGAGCTGTTCTACGCTAATGTCGAATTGTTTAGCTACGTTGGGCATCACTTGAAGTATGCCACGAGCTCCGCAACGCGATGTTACATCGGGTTGGAAACGCGATTCGTGGTATGCCATCGCGCAGAGTAGTCGCCAGTCGTTGCCGTGCTGCTCGCTCAATGAACGAAAAAGGTGATCGTAGGGCGAAATTTGGACAGTGGTTTCCCATTTGTTGTGTAGGAACTTGCCATCTTCCGTGGTCCTCGAAGTTGATAGTGCGGTGTTAGTTGTTAATGAAAATAGGTTGAAAAAAGCTAAAATAATTAAAGTTTTGTTAAACATTACATTGTTCTTTGTGGGCAGCTTATGCCGACACAAAAGAGTCCTTAATCATAGAATCCCCACGAAATACCTATCTTAAACATGCCTGGGTTGAGTGGGTAGTCGGCTACTTGGAAGTAGCTGTTGTTGCCAAACAAACCTTGGTTAACATGTTGATACTTAAGATAGATGCGCATTCGTTTCCACTTTCCAGCTACGTAAGCATCGACGTAGGGGTAGCCCCCTTGTTCGACCTCGCGTTGATTGTAGAATGTCGAGAGTGCAGGGTTGTACCCTGGCAAGTAATAGGACGACGTATACCTGGTGTCGGCACCTATTTGCAATTTCAAGACATCTTCTTTCACCCAAAAATCGTAGTAATACGACAAGTAGGCGCTAAATAGTGGCAGGGGGATGACCGTCTGATCGGTGCTCCACTGCATCAATACCCTGTGATCTAAGTGAAATCCATTAATCTGGAAATCCTTACGAGCATACAGCCCGCTGACGCTAATAAGATCACCACATTGCGCAACCATGCTGTTGGCATCGTAGTAGATCTTGTCGGTGACCACCTCTTGCCAAGCGCTCAGTTCGAGCGAAAGCGAGGGGATCTCGAATTTAGCTTCGAGTCGGGTCTTATTCTCCTGCGAGAGAGGAGTAAACCACACATAGTGGTTTGAGAATAGATTCTCCTGCCAATAACTTGGCGAGGTGTTTTGTGACGAGATCACTCCCGAAAGAATCATTGGCTTATCTTGAAAGTAAGCTTTCAAAGCCAGGTGGGCTGAGGCGCTGTAGTCGCCCCCTCGGTAACCCGAAGGGTAGAATTTGAGGTCAGCACCCCAATCAACATACTCTTTTATCTTGCCCTCCAATGAGCCATAGGCAAAATAACTAGTCATTTTTTCAGTATCTAATTTGCCCGAAAGGTACGAGCCAAATTGAAATTGCGAGTAGGTATGCAGGTCAACTCCAATACCTCCATTAATTGTACCAACTACGCCGTCGCGGTCCCAAGGTTGCGCCTGGACGTAGAGTCTGTTCGAGACCACCTGCTCGAAGAGCGTGTCGCGCGTGAACGAGGGGTTGATATACCAATTTTCGTAGTATGTGTAATCCTCGGAGTAATATTCGCCACTCTCGTCTTTGCCTGCGCGCTCGTCGGTGTAGGTCGAGTAAACATCGGTGTAGAGTTTCGACCATCTGTTGTACTCAAACGAGTGACCGATGTAGACTGTCGAGAGGTGCGAAAGTGAGAAATCACGCTCGGTGAGGGGTTCTAAGGGTATACCATAGGATTGATTGACAAAGATCGAGCGGTTGCGGTAGGTGTTGCTTGCCGATGCGTCGGTGAGCTTCATCGGCACACCGATTGTCATGTCGTAGACCGTGTCGCGAATAACCCAGTCGCTCACCACGCCGCCGTTCTCCTCGGTTATAATCTTGTTGTTGATGTAACCCGCATGAACAGAGTACTGTTTGCCTGTGTGCGAAAAACTTAGAGCCAAGTTTTTGTTCTTGGTATCTTGCTGGTTGTATTCACCTTTGGTGCTGCGCACTTTGTAGTCGACTTTGAAGCCTGTCGATGGCGAGATGTTGTGTGCGTGACGAATCTCGAAGTTTGTCTCGCGATAACTTTTAGAGCCCGATTCGATGTAGTTCATCTGCGTAAATGGAGTTTTGAGGTTTGTAAAGACCACATTTTCCATGTTGTAGGTGTAAGCATCGTATGTTTTGGCGAAAAGAAAATCTTGGTAATCTTCGCGCATAAAATAGTTGATTGGTTGAGTCGATTGCCCCAATCCTCCCAGCGACATGTCGCCCACGCCCTCTTTGTTGTAGGGGTAATCTATTCGCCAAGTAGTGAGCGCCGTGTCGAGCGGCATGGTGTATACCTTATTGTAATTTTTGTCGATATTCCACGCAAAGTTGTCGAGCGCACGGATCGAGTCGTTGAAGAAGTATGACTCTAGCGGTTGGCGCACCTTTTTCTTTTCTATGGAGTCGGCAGCCCCTTCGCGCATTCCTTCGGGACCCTCGGGGTTCATCGTGTCGGGAAGTTGAGCATATAAAGGTTTGGTAATGATTATTGTCATTACCGCCAAGATCGCTAAACTTGCCAATCTCCTATATTTGTGTTTTGAGCCTCTACTCATTCATTTTCTCTCTTTTGGTGGCGATGTTCAGTACGATCGAAACCAAGATGTATAAAGCAATAATTAAGGGGATGGCAAACTCTTGGAGTAAAATAAGAGCGATGGCCGAGAGCCCTAAAAAACTGTAGCGCACTTTATTGTCTCTGTTTCCGCGCCAAGCGAAGGTGGAGAATTTAAGTGCAAAAAGTTCGAGTGTGCAGACCAACAAAAGTGCTACCACAATCGAAATTAGTGCAATGCCTTCGGCCCAAAGAGTTATCTTCCCCTGGTCGACAAGTAGAGCCAACGACAAACAGAACAACGAAGAGGCGGGGGTTGGAAGCCCTATAAACGAATCCGTGTGTTCGGTGTCTATGTTGAATCTGGCCAATCGAAGTGCCGAAAAACAAACAATAATAAATGGAATATATGCTCCCCACTTAATCCATGTCGGGTTGTCGATGCACTTTTCAGCCATGTTGAAAAGTGTGAACATCGCCACCGAAGGAACAAGACCAAACGAAACAACGTCGGCCAAAGAGTCCAATTCGCGCCCAATGTTGGAGTATTGCCCCAGCAGGCGAGCGGATAAACCATCTGCAAAATCAAACGCTGCAGCGGCCACAATTAGTATAAATGCCGAGACGAAGTTTTGATAGAGAAGGATCTCGATCAAAGCTATCGAACCACATGTGAGGTTTGATAGTGTAAGTATATTTGGTATTGTAAAGAGTTTTATTTTCATTTTATAACGCATAATTTTCGTATAGGCGCTGCAAAGTTACAAATAATTTTTTATCTTTGTATCCCAAGAGCATATTAATCGTAACAATAGATAGGTAAGGTGATGAAAAACAATAGATACTGTGTTATAATGGCGGGTGGTATAGGTACTCGTTTTTGGCCCAAAAGCCGCCAGTCGATGCCAAAACAGTTTCTCGATATTCTGGGTACGGGTAAGTCGTTTATTCGCCAAACATTCGAGCGATTCTCGGCGCAGGTTCCCCAAAGCAACTTTTTAGTGGTTACCAATGCTCGCTACAAAGAGCTGGTTTTGGAGCACATCCCCGAACTCTCACCAAGCCAAGTTTTGTGCGAGCCTATCGGTCGTAACACCGCCCCCTGTATCGCTTACGCGGCCTATTATATCGCTTCGATTAACCCCGAAGCGCAGATGATTGTAACCCCTTCGGACCACTACATCACCGACGAGAAGCTCTTTGTCGAGACCATCGACGATTGCCTCGACTTTATCGCTCAGAACGATGCGTTAATGACAATCGGAATCCGCCCTACGCGCGCCGAGACAGGTTACGGCTACATCCAAGTCTCGTCGCAAGAGCCAATAAGCAAGGTGAAGTGCTTCACCGAAAAACCCAACGCTCAACTTGCCGAGACCTTTGTGCAGTGTGGCGAATTTGTTTGGAATTCGGGTATCTTTGTGTGGAGCGTGCGATCGATTATTGCCGCTTTTCAAGAATTTCTGCCCGAACATCACCAATTGTTTGGGTCGATAAGTGATAGCTATGGAACCCCCGCCGAGGCAGAGAAGATAAATCGTGCCTTTTCGGAGTGTAAAGCAATATCTATCGATTACGGTGTGATGGAGAAAGCTAGCAACGTCTATGTGAGGATTGGCGAATTCTCGTGGAGCGACGTTGGTACGTGGAGCGCCTTGTTTGGTCACCTCGACAAAGATGTAAACAACAACGTAGTATCGGCGAATAGCTACCTCTACAACGTCGAAAACTCGATCATATCGAAGCGTGACGATAAGTTAATTGTGGCCAGTGGCCTCAAAGATTATATCGTTGTCGACACCGACGACGTGTTGCTCATCTGCCCACGAAGCGAGGAGCAAAACATCAAAAACTTCACAGAGGATATTAAATACCGCGACGGGGCAAAGCACCTGTAACTATTTTGTGGTTTATAGTCGATAACTGACGTAGATTCCAGCTTTGTATAACAGCCACTCGGCCGAGGGGTTGAGGTCGAAAGTGCGCTCACCTTCGAAATTATATCCTTCGTGCTGCGTTAGGCTCCAACCGCCCGAGATGCTCGCTTCGATACTCCACCGCGTGGCGATAGGGTATTTGTAGCCCACGGTGAAGCCAAGGAAGTAGCCGTAGCCGACATCATATTCGCGCGATCCGCTGTCGTGCATCACCAGCGGAATCACATTCTTGTTCATGCGAAACATGTTGAGTCCAAAGTCGCCCCCAGCGAAGAAACCTTTGTAATTTTTCTCCTCTTTGAAATATTGGCGATACTCGAACATGGTCATGGTGTAGAGTAGTGGAAAGCCTGTGTAGAGATAACTCTCTTCGGCGTAGATACCCATGTAGTCGACACTGAGTGATGATTGCTTGCCTAGAGCCACCTCAATCGAGGGATTAAAGACAGCCAAAGCGCCTGCCACGGCATTTATTTTCACCTCGGTGTTTTGCGCCATAGAGCTAGTGGCGTATAATATGACTGCTATTGTGGATATTATTTTCTTCATTTCTGTCTGCACTTGTCTTTTGTTCAAAGAACAAATGTAGTTAAAAAGGCGTAAAAATCAAACTAATAAGTCATATTAATGGTGGTAAACGCTTGGTGAAAGTTCTTTTTCGATCTATATATTTTGCTTTTTGCTCTTGCAGCGGGCGGCTGCCAGGCAAGCCTGGACCCCAAAAACTTTGGTTTTTGACTTTTGTATTGCGCTGAGTGTGTGAGGCTTCGCCTTGGCGATATACGCATTATGATGAACGTTGAAAAGATTTTGAACGCTCATCATAATACATTATATCTATGTCAACCTGCGGTTGCCATCACACCTCAGCGAGTTACGCGAAGAGTTAGTGCGCAAAGACGTGGCCACGTTGAGCCTCGTTTTTCTCGTAGGCGATGCGTGTTTGGGTGGGGTACTCCAACTTTTCGAACTCCTCGACTGCGGTGCGTAGATCTTCGAGAAGCATGTCGGCCATATCGCGAGTCATCCCTTGTCGAACCACAACGCGCATTACGATAACCTCGTCGATCTTCTCGGGCATCGTGTAGGCGGGTATCATCCAACCATTCTGCTGCAAGCGATTCTGGAGGTCGTATAGAGTCCACTTAGCCCCTTTTTCGTATGTGGGCTCCATCGACCAGATAAAGAGCGGGTTGTCGACACTCTCCGCAAAGTTTTTGAAGCACTTCATTGCGCCAATTTGCTCGTGGCAGTAGACGGCAAGATCCATCGAGGCGCGCTGCACATCGCGGTAGCCTTCGAAGCCAAGGTGGATAAAGTTGTAGTATTGACCTAAGATCTGCGCCGCGGGTCGCGAGAAGTTCAGACCAACCTGTGTGATACTTGCGCCCAAGTAATTTACGCTAAACGACATATCGGCGGGTAGGTAGCTCCTATCGCGCCAAACCACCCACCCTAGGCCAGGGTAAACCAAGCCATACTTGTGTCCCGAAGTTGAGATCGAAACAACGTTGTCGAGGCGGAAATCCCACCTGCATTCGGGGTTTAAGAATGGCAGGATGAAGCCACCCGATGCGGCATCGACATGAATAGGTATCTGATAATCGGTCTTAGAATTATAGACCGCAAGAGCTTTGTCGAGTGCTTCGACGTCGTCGTTGAGTCCAGTCCACGTAACGCCAACGATTGGCACTATGCAGATAGTGTTTTCGTCGCACAGAGCTATTGCCTCGGCAGGGTCCAAGGTTTTGTGCTTCATAGTTAAAGGTACGGCGCGAAGCTCAATCTGCCAAAGTTGACAGAACTTCTCCCACACAACTTGATATGCCGAGCTCATAACTAAATTGGGGTGGTCGTAGGGCATCCCCTTCTTCTTGCGACGTTCGCGCCAACGCAACCACGCCGAGACTCCACCCAGCATACATGCCTCCGAGGAGCCAATGCCCAGTGCCCCACACTTCGACTCACTTTTTTCGGGCGTGTTCCACAAATTGGCCAAGATGTTGATGCAGCGGCCCGACATAAGCGCCACGCGGGGGTATTCGGTCTCGTCGATGTAGTTTACGTCGATGGCATCGTTCATGAGTTTTGTGGCATACTCGTCCATGTAGGTTGTCACGAAGGTAGCCAGATTGAGGCGAGGTTGAGTTTGAGGATATGTTTCATCCTTGACCATCTGATAGGCAGTTTGTGCCTGCATACCTTTTTGCGGTATGAATTGTGCAGGTGCTGGAGTCAGCGTTGGTTCGGCCTGCATCGAACTTGTTTTGTCTACTTTTGCCATAATTGTAATAAAGTTTTAGCAATTTCATCCAAAAACTTTGCCAACTAATTTATACCTTTGTGCCATAAATTTTATATAAGACTATGTTAAGTTCAATTAAAAACATTATTTTCGACCTTGGTGGTGTAGTGATCGATCTGGATCGCCAGCGTTGCGTCGACTCGTTTGTCAATATCGGTTTTCCCGAAGCAGATAAATTGATCGATTTTTATCACCCTGCCGATTTCTTCAATAAGCTCGAACGAGGCTTGATCGGCATCGACGAGGTGTGCGAGATTATTCGCGAGCAGGCGCAGAAGCCAATCAGCAATGAGGCGATATGCGAAGCATACTGCGACTTTCTGGTTGGGATTCCACTCTACAAACTTCGCCTTATCGAATCGTTGAAGAGTCGCGGCTTCAAGATATACGCACTCTCGAACATCAACCCCATCGTTATGCCCAAGGTGCGCGAGCTCTTTGCTGCGGACGGAAAGCAGATGGAAGATTACTTCGACAAACTCTACCTCTCTTTCGAAATGAAGAGCCTGAAACCCGATCCCGAAATTTTCGAAATGGTTATTGCCGACAGTGGAGTTGTGGCCTCTGAAACTCTCTATCTCGACGATTCGGAGCTTAACGTTATGGCTGGCAAAGAGTTCGGTTGGAATGTCTATCAGGCCAAAGCCCACGAAGACTATTCGCACCTTTTCGAAGAGTAATAAATATCACTTTTTTTACTCAATAATTTGCAGATTCAAAAAAAACCTCTATCTTTGCATCCGAATTCAAGGTTAAACATTGATTTCAGCGGGGTGTAGCGCAGTCCGGTTAGCGTATCTGCTTTGGGAGCAGAGGGTCCCAGGTTCGAATCCTGGTACCCCGACAAAGAGAAGAGAGTTGCTTTTTAGCGACTCTCTTTTTCGTTGTTATAAGTGAAAAGCCCAACCACAAAAATTTGCGGTTGGGCTTTTCACTTATAATTATTCTGACTTTTACTCGTTGCGTTGGCAGCGGATCTGCATGCCATTTGAACGGTATAGGCTCATGTTCGATATTTGGTCGTTGCTAACATCGTCCTTGTCGAATGCGAAGTAGAGGGCAATCGATGAGTTGTCGGTCGAAGCGTCGGCTTTGGTTGTCCAGTAGTAGCCCGACCATGGTGATGGTTTTACGATGTTGAGGTTTACGTTCTGGATTTTGCCAGTGATGTATCCGCGGCGACCAAGGCCCATAAATAGATCTGTATTGCCTGCCGCGTCTTTGAGCTGCCAACCATATTCGTCGGAGATCTTAGTGCGTTGGTCATCGGTCAAGGTTGGGATAGATAAACCTGCATAAACTTCGGGTGATGCCACTCTCCAACCTTTGGGACATGGGTCGTTGATGGTCTTTGTGTCGCTCCATAGCTCTGCCGAGTGAGCCGAGTAGAGCCAATCGTAATTAGAATCCTCGACTCCCAAGATGTATGAAAGTGGGTTTTCGATAGCGTAGCTCTCCAAGCCGACGGTCGACGACGACTCCTCGTATGATATAGTTGTGCTCGATCCGTAGTAGTTGAGCATGGTTGCATCGGTTCCGCTCGCAGCGTTGTAGTATGCTGGGCCCACGAATGGATCTTTGCGACCCCACTGGTAGTAGAGGCCATACGACTCTAAGATCGTGTCGGTGTCAGTTGTGCTGTTGTCGTTTGCTCCGAGGTTACGTCCCATGATGGTGATCCCGTCGAGAGTTACGGCTGAATCTTCGGCCGAGAAGTCAGAGACCCACACGTGCCAACTCCAAAGAATATCGCCCGATGAGTCGTATGCTGCAATCAAGGCATTACCTTCGATGATGTCATCTTCTAGGTCGTCTTCGTCTACGTCATCCTCGTCGAAATCGACGTGGAATTCGACGCATCCGTCGATAAGGCGCGCGTATGAGATGGGCGCAGGTGAAGTTTGCCACAAGATGTTGACGCTCGCAGGTGATATTGAACCCTGGTCCTCGCCTTTTGAGTAGGCGCTAAAGCGGTATATCGTGTTGGGCTTCGATGCGATGAAGCTGTTGGCTTGTTGCGATGAAATATCTTCGTAGAGACTTGTTGTACCAAGCGTGAGGTAGTCGTACGTGTTAAGATCGTCGTACGATGTTGCGGTGAATGTGATGGTTGTTGGGGTGAGGCTGGTGTCGAAATCATCGGTTGTAGTCGGTCCTGTGACTGTTATCTCTTGACGACCACGGCTGATGTCGATGCTCCAACCATCGGGCAGGTCATCCTCGTCGAAGCTCAACTCGACAATGTCGGAGCCCGAGTAGGAGATTATTGCCGACTCATCAAGTGAGTTGAAGTAGATCGCAGATTGCGCGAGGTAAAAAGTTGCACGAACGTCGTCGTCGTCGCCACACGAAGTGAAGATCGTAGCAGTTGCTGCAACCATTAAAATAATGTAGGATGAAAATTTAGTCATATTATTTTATAATCTTAATTTACTGTTTTGGTGTCAAATATCTTGCAAAGATACATTTTTATGCGATAAAATAACCTTCTGTACCCAATTATTATTTGGTTGAGGGTATAATTTTTGATACAAAGTTATAATATCTCAAAAAAAAGTCATCTATGAAAGATCTTAAAGTTATGGCTGGAAGCACTCCAGCGCCTAAAAAAATGCACATTACTGTAACGGAGCAGGGTCCATATTTAGTATATGGAGCACCTCCACTATTTCAACAAATTATTGTTCCCGACTCCGAGGGTGGTAGTCGCAGCTACCTGCAAGGAGCTCGCTATTCTACCTCCGATGAGCCTAGCCACCTTTGCCGCTGTGGTCATTCGAAGAGTGCACCATACTGCGACTCCTCGCACCAGCATGCAGTGTGGGACCCCACACTCACGGCCAATAACAAATCGCTTTTAAGCGAAGCGGAGATATTGGAGGGTGAGAATTTAACACTGGTCGACGATAGAAAATATTGTGTCTATGCACGCTTCTGTCACCCCCAAGGTGGCACGTGGCACCTCACCGAAGAGTCGGGCAACCCCGTAGCGCGAGCCGAAGCTGTGCGACAAGCTTCGCTCTGTCCATCGAGCCGATTAACCGCTTGGGGAGTCGATAAAGAGAAGCCATACGAGTTTGATTATGAGCCTAGTTTAGGCCTTTTGGAAGATCCTGCAATTGGCGGCTCGTCGGGTTTGTGGGTGCGAGGAGGGATTCTTCTCGAACGAGCAAATGGCGAAAGTTACGAGGTTCGCAATAGGGTGGTTGTGTGTCGCTGTGGCGGGTCGCACAACAAGCCGTTTTGCGATGGTAGCCACGCGCGCAATGGCTGGAGCGATGGTTTGGAGTGCGAGGTGCGAGAGGATGTGGTGGTTGAATTGGCCGAGGTTTGATCTGGTTTGCCTGGCAATTTCACCACTTTTGCTTTGTTTCTTTGAAAAAATTACTATCTTTGCATAAGCATTAAAGCCTATGATAGATGTCAGATTTCAAAAATATTAATATTCGCAATCGCAGGGCCACCTTCGACTTTGCAATAATAGAGGAGTATACAGCTGGTATAGTGTTAGTTGGCACAGAGATCAAATCTATAAGAATGGGTAAGGCGACGCTCACGGATAGCTACTGCTACTTCGAAAGAGGCGAATTGTGGATCCGTGGGATGAATATTGCCGAATACCATTGGGGTAGTTGCAATAACCACATCCCTAAGCGCGATCGCAAGCTGCTGCTTAATGCTAAAGAGCTAACTAAATTAGGCCGTTCTCTGCAAGATAAGGGCTTAACTGTGGTTGGGTTGAGGATGTTCCTCAACGATAGAGGTTTTGCCAAAGTGGTGATAGGTTTGGCAAAAGGCCGAAAATCTTACGATAAGCGTGAACACCTCAAAGAGAGCGACGCGAAGCGTGAGATGGATAAAGCAATGAAGAAATATAATTAAATATAATGTCGTTAATACTCTGCATAGAAACAGGAACTGATATTTGTTCGGTAGGTATTGCCAAAGATGGCCAGATGATCTCTTTGCGCGAAAGTGATCAAGGTAAAGACCACGCTAGTAAGGTTGCGCTCTTTGCCGAGGAGCTTTTCGAGCAGTTGGAATTGGAGCCTAGCGATATTGATGCAGTAGCCGTAGGTATGGGCCCAGGTTCATACACGGGGTTGCGTATTGGCGTGTCGTTTGCCAAAGGAATTTGTTATGCTCTGGGTAAACCACTCATTGCTGTGGGGTCGTTGGAGATGATGACGCAAATAGCTATCGAAGACCACCAAACATCTATTTTGGCAGTTGAAGATTGGGCTCACGTGCGCCTGTGTCCGATGATCGATGCTCGCCGTATGGAGGTTTACACCCAAGTTTTCGACAGTAACGGCTCTGCCCTTAGTGCGGTTTCGGCTCAGATAATCGACCCAGAGTCGTTGTCGGAGTACAACGATGGCACACCGTTCCTGATTTTTGGAAATGGAGCTGCCAAATGTTGCGAGGCGCTGCCTTGGGCACAATACATCGAGGTTAAACCTTCGGCTGCTGGGTTGGGGCGCAAGGCTCACGAGAAATTCGATAGGGGTGAATTCGAGCAGATCGCATATTTTGAACCTTTCTACCTCAAAGATTTTGTCGTAACTAAATCGAAACGTAATTTTTTTAACAATAATAATAACTAACCAATTAAACATTTCTAAATTATGACAACTAGTTCAAAGCAGAACTACACATTACCTATCGTAATGATGTTTGCACTGTTCGCAATGATTTCATTTGTGACAGGTCTACAGAACCCACTAGGTTTGATCGTAAAAGATCAGTTCGCATTAGACAACCTAGGTTCGCAACTTCCAACGTTTGCTAACTTCTTTGCTTACGCATTCTTGGGAATTCCCGCAGGTCTACTTCTTCAAAAAGTTGGCTACAAGAAAACTGCTCTTATTGCTATCGCAGTAGGTATTCTTGGTGTTGCAACAATGTTCTGTTCGGGTCTTATCGGAGGTTCTTCGAAGAGCACTTTCTACATCTACCTTTTGGGTGCATTCATCAGCGGTATCTCAATGTGTATGCTTAACACCGTGGTTAACCCTATGCTTAACACTCTTGGTGGTGGTGGTAACCGTGGTAATCAATTGATCCAATTCGGTGGTTCTTGCAACTCTATGGCTGCTACTATCGCTCCAGTATTGGGTGGTTACCTTATCGCAGGTGTTGTAGGTACTAAGACTATCGCTAACGCAAACCCAATCTTCTTCATCGCAATGGGTATCTTCGCTTTGGCACTTATCGTTCTTTCGGCGGTAAATATCCCAGAGCCACGTCTCAACGCTCCTAAGAAAGATGCAGAGGACAAGCACAGCCCACTTTCGTTCCGTCACTTTATCTTGGGTGCCGTAGCAATTGGTGTTTATGTTGGTGTTGAGGTAGGTATTCCTAATATCGCTAACCTTTACATGACTAACCCACTCGCCGAGGGTGGCTTGGGAATCGATGCTACAACTGCGGGTTCTATCGTAGGTACATATTGGTTCTTGATGCTTATTGGCCGTCTTGTAGGTGGTGTATTGGGTGGTAAAATCGCATCTAAAACTATGTTGGTCGCAGTTTCTGGACTAGGTCTAGCATTCGTAGTATTGGCTATGATTCTTCCTGCAACAGCTACTGTAAGTATGCCAGTTTTCAAATCTGACATCTCGTTTGGTTTGGCAAGCGGTGTTCCTGTAAGAATCATGTTCCTTATCCTTTGTGGTCTTTGCACATCGGTTATGTGGGGTGGTATCTTCAACCTTGCAGTTGAGGGTCTTGGTAAATACACCGAGGCAGCATCTGGTATCTTCATGGTGATGGTTTGTGGTGGTGGTATCCTTCCACTTATCCAAGGCTTCGTTGCTGACCTTACAACATATATGACTAGCTACGTTGTTATCGTATTGAGCTTGGTATACCTTCTATACTACGCATTTATCGGTAGCAAGAATGTAAACACTGACATCTCAGTCGAGTAATTACACTTCGTTGAAAATTAAATAAAATGGCTAACCAGTCTGTTTATGCAGCTTGGTTAGCCATTTTTTTTATATCTTTGTAGTCGAAGTTTTAAATGATTAAAAGATTGCAGATTATGAAAAGAAGAATGTTGTTATCAATCTTAACCCCTCTATGTGTGGGGTGTATATGTGTAGGTTGCTTGGGTGTGTCGGCTCAAAGCGAGGAGAACCAGACCCTGAAAAGCATCTATGCACGCACTAGCGTCAGGGCTTACACCTCGCAACCAGTAGAAAAAGAGCTGCTTGTAGAGCTAACAAAAGTGGCTATGGCTGCACCTTCGGCTATGAATCGTCAGCCTTGGGAGTTTGTAATTATTCAAGATCGCTCTATTTTGGACAAGATCGGCGAGATTAAACCCCCAGTGGGCAAGGCTCCCGCAGCAATTGTTGTTTTGGGCAACACCGAGGTTAGTGGCTCTTGGGTTCTGGACTGCTCGGCAGCAACCGAGAACATCCTCCTTGCGGCAACCTCTATGGGTTTGGGTACAGTCTGGACAGGCGCTCACGGCAACACGAAATTCGAGGAGATGCTCAAAGAGACCCTCTCTCTGCCCGAGGGTGTTATGCCACTTTCGGTTATCGCAGTAGGCTATGCCGATGGCACGCCAACTCCAAAAAATAAGTACGATGCAAAGAAGGTGTATTTCGATAAATATGGCAACTAGGTATGGCAGATTTTAAGAGTGTATACAAACTTGATAGGTTTGCCAATGATGCGGGCATCGTACTGCGTTCGTTGAGCGACCAAGGAGCTGAGATGGAACTCAAGATAGAGTCTCGTCACCTCAACGCTGGAGGTACAGCACACGGAGGAGCCATATTTCTATTGACCGACATAGCTATGGCCGCTATGGCAAATTATCGCCACCTAGGATCTGTGTCGATACAATCAGATATAAGATTCCTCGGTGCAGCATTCGAAGGTGACACATTAACGGCCACCGCAGTCGAAGTTTTTGGCCGAAAGAGCCTATACAACAGCAGAGTAACCGTAACCCGTCAAAATGGCGACATGATCGCAATTGCCGAAGGACTCTACTACGTAAAGAAAAATTTTAAAGTGATAGAGGAGTAGAGTCCCCCCCCTCTCTGAAAATTACTAAAGCAAAAACGCTAATAATCTGCAAAGATTATTAGCGTTTTATGATGTGCCCAGGACGAGACTCGAACTCACACGAACCTAATGTTCACTACCCCCTCAAAGTAGCGTGTCTACCAATTTCACCACCTGGGCTTTTGTTAAGCGAGTGCAAATGTATGAATTTATTTTTAACTTACAAAATAAATTTGGCTTTATTTTCTCGAGAAACGTAAAAATAGGCTTTTGTTCTAGTCGTTAATTAGAAGCCTCAGTTTAGAAGTGTGCGATATATGTAACCGCGGTAGGCCGCGATTATGTTGTTTTCGTCGCTATCTTCGCCCAAGATTCGAATATCGTAGAGTAGCCCCGAGTTGCGGATGATCACAGTGCCCGACTCCAAGGCGGTGAGATCGTCGTTACTCTGGGACGAGTAATTGATATACGAAGAGTAGCTAACGGTGTAGTCGCTTATGCCCACAGTGAAACTTTGGGCTTCGATCGAGGTGAGCTGCTCGGTGGTGGGGATAGTGATTTTTATCACGGCACCTCGCCCCTCGAACTCGGCATCGGTGTCGACGTATGCCGTGTAGCCCATAAGGTAGATGTTTTGCTCGTTTTCGCTTGCAAGGAGAACCATGCGGTAGAGGTAATCAGCAGAGTCGGAATTCACCACTAGCGAGCCTTCGCCACTTGTCGATATATATATTGCATTGTCGTTATTCGAGCAGGCAAGCGTGGCGCATAGCGAGAAGAGAATAAGTAGAGATTTGGATAATTTTTTCATGGCGTTTTGAATTTTGAAGTTACTGTGTTTGGGGGCTAATGTGAATTAGCAATTTTGATGCAAATATCTATTGTGTGGGGTTGGGTTTGTGCTTCTGGGCTTTTCGCTTTGCTCAAAGATTTTCTGTTCTCCTGAATTGGGCTTGCAAACATTCCTCGCGCGCGTCATTGCGGTCTACGAGCTGCAATCTCTAATGCGTTGATATTTAGTCTTTTGTGAGATTGTGAATCGGGTCCCCAATGACGTGTTGGTGAATATTTTAAATAGGCACTTATAAGTAGGAGTTCTGATTTTTAACTATTTATATAAAAAATGATCATCGAGTTGAGGTTATTTCAATAATTATTTTTATCTTTGCACCGCATGTCTCACGTGATGAGAAAGGCATAACAAGGAGGGTCGCGAACTCTCTCATTATTAATCATTAAATTTTAAAGCAAATGGCTGTTAAAATTCGTTTGGCTCGCCACGGTAAAAAGGGCTACGCATTCTAT
>JBCQWE010000040.1:0-18187 GCA_047172505.1 Rikenellaceae bacterium
AATCTTTTTTGCACAAAGGTAAAACGATATCAAATGCGCGTCAAGACGTGATTGCGGAGAGGGTTACGTTTTATCTCGCGCCCCTCCTTGTTATACTCTCTATTTTCGGCTTGTAATTGATTGATGCGATGCATCAACTTAGTTTGCTCATCTTGACTAAGATCGTCGAGCGATAGAGAGTCGATGCAGTCACGAAACTCATCCGAGTAAGGGCAATCGCGCAACTGGATGATCAATTCGTCGATTTGTGAGTTGTATTGGGCACTCATCTCTTTGTTTAGAATACATAGTGCCGCAACCACTATTATGGATAGCAGGGCAAGAAGTAATAGTTTGGTTTGTAGTTTCTAGCGGAGCTATTATACTCACATCCTGATAATTACAAATATAAGAAATTTATTTATAATATCTGCTGGTTGTAGCTTTATTTTGTTCTACATCTCATTGTTTACTGTTACTTATTTTAGGTGAGGCTCTATCATTTAGAGGATTAAATATACTTATTTTCTGACGGTGGCACAAAATATGTCATAGGAGCAATAGTTTAATTGTGATAATTATGACAAAAATAATCTTTTTTGTAGTTTCTTTCTCAGCTGTGATTGTGGGTTGTTCTGAGATCGATGATGAAATTTCGACAACGCATGCGGCGGCTTATGATTCTCGCTCGATAAATTTTGTGGCGCAAACGACAAAGGCGTTGAGCAATGATATAGAGGCGATGATGGGCGATGATAACGGATTTGTCGTCTACGCAGTTGCGGAGAATGAATCTTCGTGGTATGAGTATCTGGGTGGTAACATGTACGTATATGATTCTGATACTCAAGCGTGGGGGTGGTATAGCAGCGAAGAGCCAATTTGGCCAGTGCCTTTTTATACGATGAACTTTTATGCTTATTACCCTCAAGTGGCATCGGGTTTCGAAGTGGCGGCTGTTGCCCCCTCGTCTTTAGTGGGTGAAATTGAGGTTGCGCAGAGCATCCTTGATCAAACAGATTACCTTGCTTCTTGTTCGGGTGACATTGTAACAAAGCCATTTACGGGTATGTTGTCGTTGAACTTTGGCCATATTATGTCTAAGGTAAGCTTCAGTGTGATGCAGGACGCGGGTATTTTAACCGTAATAAGGCAGTTAGGAATGGAGAATATAATAAATATTGGCTCTTATGATTATATCAATTCGCAGTGGTATGCTCTATCGGCAAGCAACTTGGGGTCGTGTGATGATTACGTAGGCTCGGCAGGACCTTTTTCGAAATATGGCGTTACCGATAAAGTGGATCCTATAAGGATAGATGGGCACGAACTTATGTTAATCCCTCAAAGTGGGGGCGACGCGGAGGGGCAAACGCCTCTATGGGATGGCTCTGTTTCTGTGGATGCAAGTGGTGAATATTTACCCCAAGAGGCATATATATCAGGTCGGTATAGAACCGAGAATACTACTGAAGATATTGTAGGTTACGCCTTTAGAGAGACATCTTCAAATGATACGGAGTGGGCGACCAATAGCTATTATTACTCTATATATAAGAAAAATGGAGGAATATACACTGGGCCATTGTATGTGAAAGTGGGTTTTAAATTATCGTCGGAGCAACTAAGTTGGGTTGCAGGCTCGGAGTATGATTACAACATACAATTGAATAAGGCTGGAGGCATATATCTTTCGGAATATTATTACGATGTCGACGGCACCAACACAAAAATTAGGGTTCTTGGCAACCCTCAAGTTGGCGACCCTGTTTTTGCTACGGATATTGCCATTGAGGTTACGGTTAGCAATTGGAACTACTCCTCTTCGGATGTTGATCCTATTTAGTGTTGTGAAGTTTTGGTGCATAAATTACTCAAACATGCTATATTTTGGTGAAAATTGTCTATATTTGTTATTGCATTACAATTTTCCGCATATTGCGGAGGCCTGCAAATTATAGAAAATCTATCACAATGAAGCTAGAAATTAGAGAAATTTCGACCAAAAGAGAATTGAAGCAATTCGTAAAGTTCCAAAATATTTTATATAAAGATCATCCATGCTACATCCCCACGCTTGAAAGTGATGATTTGAACACATTGAATTGGGCGAAGAATCCCGCCTTCGATTTTTGCGACGTTATCTACTTTATGGCATACAGAGACAATAAACCTGTGGGGAGAATTGCGGGTATCATAAATAATATTGTCAATTCAAAAGAGGGAAAGTTGCGTGCTCGGTTTGGTTTTGTAGATTTTGTAGACGATGCGCAGGTTGCCGATGCTCTTTTTGCAGCAGTAGTGAACTGGGCACGTGAGCGGGGAATGACCCAACTGCATGGCCCTTTGGGATTCTCGGACATGGATCCCGAAGGAATGTTAGTCGAGGGGTTTGATCAATTAGGAACTATGGTGACCATCTATAATCACCCCTATTATATGGCCCATCTCGAACGCATGGGTTTCGCCAAAGATGCTGATTGGGTGGAATTTAAGATTGCTATCCCCGCGGAGGTCCCCGACAAATATAATCGCATGGCACAGCTCATTGCGCAGAAGCATAACCTGCGGGTTGTGAAATGCACATCGCGAAAAGAGACGATGGATAAGTATGGAACGAAATTATTTGAATTGGTGAACCTTGCCTACAACGACCTGTATGGCTACTCGCCGTTGACTGGTAAGCAGATCAAGCACTATGTTGACCTCTACCTGCCAATGCTCAAACTCAACAATCTAACATTGATTGAAGATCAATCGGGCGAATTGATAGCAATGAGTGTGGCGATGCCCTCGATTGCTAAGGCGCTTCAAAAGAGCGGAGGTAAGCTCTTCCCATTTGGGTTTATCCATCTGCTGAGAGCTCTCAAAGGCAGGAATGATGTGGCTGAATTGTTGCTCATCGCAATTAAACCAGAGTATCAGAACAAAGGTCTTATATCGATGATCTTTAGTGATATAATACCTGTATTCAACAAGAACGGCTATAAGTATGCTGAAAGTAATCCTGAATTGGAGCTAAACACGAAAGTTCAGAATCAATGGCAACTCCTTGAAAGGGAACAACACAAACGCCGCCGAATATATCTAAAGGAGATATAAGCAAGCCGTTTGTGTTGTTCGCGCTATTCGCGTTCTACTCTCAAGTAGTTTATGTTATATCTTCAAGAAGATCTTTTTCTTGTATAGATATAGTAGGATTAGGTAGATAATCACCGATTGACTAGCAAGGATCAATGCGGGGTAGAAGTGGCCGACGTATTGTTTAAAGCCGAAAAGTAGCGAATCTCCAAGCGAACTGAAGTCCATGACGTTCATGAGCATATAGGCTAGGATTGAGTTCATTCCCAGAACCTTTAGCCATTTGAGCCCCTTTGACCACGACTTGTAGTCGATAACGTAGTAGAAAATACCCATAAGAAGGAAGCAGTATCCACTTGAAACGAGGGTCATAGAGCTAGTCCAGATTTTCTTAATTACAGGGTGTTGAAGTCCCCAAAGCCAACCTGCGGCAACCATCGCTGCACCAATGCCGAGCATGAGTAGCACCTTGCGTAGACCCGATGTCTCTCTGTTTTTGAGTATAATACCAGCAAAAAGACCGGTCATTACTGTTACAACAAAATTGATAGAACTTAGTATCCATGTGTAGTTGTATCTAGCTGAGAATATAACTTCGCCATTTTCAACGATTGCACCATCTCTAAAACGTCCAAGCACAACTCTATCGACCCATTCGGCAAGATTGTGTGCAGGCGTGTAGTCGCCACCGCCGAAGCCATCAATTGTGATAAATTCCATTGCGGCCCAGAATACAACCAGGCACGATCCAGCTATTGCAATAAGGGTTTTTGTTGAGAAGTTAATGAACAAAATTGCGGTGAAGAAGTATCCTATTGCAATGGCTTGCAGGGTGTTAGAGAAGAGATATATTCTGCCAGGGTCGAGTGCCAGGAGGTTTCCTTGACACAACATGCCAAACACCCACAAAATCAAGAATCGCTTTGTGATTTTGATGTAAATGCCTTTTTTACTGCCGTTTTCGCCGCGATATTTATTTAGTGAAAATGGCATTGAGACACCTGCCATAAACATGAATAGTGGCATGACTAAATCCCAAGGTGCAAAACCTTCCCATTTTACATGGGTGAAATTGTAGACGATAGCATCGCCAAAAGGGGTGTCGAGAGCGTGGGTGAAAGAGTGGATAAAACGTTCGATGAGAACCAAGAAAAATAGATCGGTGCCTCGCAGAATATCCAGCGATTCTAACCTCTTGTTGGGTGTTGGAGTGGTTTGTGCCATAATAACATTTTAGGTTTGGTAAGTTACAAATATATGTATTAATAATTGAATATGCAACCCGCGAAGAGTAAATGATCATTGTTTTATTAAATAAATTGTGGTAATAATCATATAAATCATTAATTTTGCACTATGAAATTTAGAACCGAAATAGAGATCCCCAAATCCTCAGCAAAGATAGGCTACTCAACGAAATTGCTTTCGTTGGGTTCTTGCTTTGCGCAATTGATTGGCACTAAGTTAGATGAGGTGAAATTTTGTGTGCGCGTAAATCCTGTTGGGGTTTTGTTTAATCCTTGTTCTATAGCCTCTGCAATGTGTCGTTTCGAGCAATGTAAACTAGTCGATAAGAGTGAGTTGCAGTATGGCAATGGGCGGTGGTTTCACTTCGATTTTCATGGTTCTCTGTCCGATGTTGACCCACTTGTGGCGCTCGCCAAGATGAATAAAGCAGTAGAGGAGGGGCATGCAGCACTGAAGCAGGCCGATACTATAATTATAACGTTGGGCACCGCTTGGGTCTACGAGCTTGTAGATGATGGTCACGTGGTTGCAAATTGTCACAAAGAGTCGGCTCAACGTTTCGTGCGCCGTGCCTTAGACGTTCACCAGGTTGTTGCTCAACTTTCGCCCATCGTGGAGAGGTACCGCGACAAACAATTTATCTTCTCACTAAGCCCTATTCGTCACCTAAAAGATGGTTTGGCGGAGAACTCATTAAGCAAAGCGACCTTGCGTGTGGCTATCTCGCAGATTGTTGCGCGATACACCAATGCTCACTACTTCCCCTCGTACGAGATATTGATTGACGATTTGAGAGATTATAGATTCTACGCCGACGATATGTTGCACCCCTCGGCGAAGGCTGTCGATTACGTGTGGTCTAAATTTTGTGAAGCACACATCTCGCAAGAGGCTGCCTCGATAATGGAGCGAGTTGCCGCAATTGTGCGAGCGGCATCGCATAGTCCTATAGATGTGGCAAGTAGCGCGCATCAAAGGTTCTGCCAGCAGCAGCTAGACTTGATAAAAAACTTACCTGAGATAGATTTTGATAAGGAAAATAGCTATTTTATGAGTCAATTGCGAAATAATTTGTAAATTTGCTACTCAATATTTGACCTATGACAAAAAAGATTGCACTATACGTGCTAACAATATTTATCACGTTGAGTGCCGCAGCTCAACCAATAGACCCCAACAAACCACGCCTGGTTGTAAACATTATCGTTAGCGGTATGCGCTCGGTAGACCTTGAACGCTATCAATCGAACGTAGGCCTTGGAGGCTTGCGTTTGTTATACGAGGAGGGTTTGCGCTACGACAACTGTCAATATAGCTACCAGCAGACAACAACGCCTGTCTCTTTGTCGACCTTAGCCACTGGTGCACAACCTTCGACACATGGAGTTGTGGGCGAAAGTTGGTTCGATTATGTAACCAATGAAAAGGTAGACTTGATATTTGATTCGGCGGCTAAAAATTTTGAGTATCCCCTGCCCGAGGGTGGCTACTCCGCTCTCAACCTTTTTGTGCCGACACTCAGCGAGGCACTTTTGATTGACTCTCCGCGCAGCCAATCTGTTACCGTCGCGCTCGACCCCGTCTCCTCGATTATGCTCGCGGGTAATGCTGGCACTCCATTTTGGTTCGATGAGTATACCTGTAATTGGGCGAGTTCTTCTGCTTATATGACTCAGCTGCCACAGTGGGCGATGGATTATAATCACAGCGATGCAGATGTCGAACTTACAGCGACAAAGTGGTCTATGTCGTTCCATTCGGATCTTTATGTAAATTCTAGGTACCAGAACAACACGGGTGGCTATATATTGGGTAATGCAGTTAAGATCAATCGAAACGAGAATCGACGCGAACGCCTGGCAAAATATTATAAGCAGATTAGCTCAACTCCAATAGGTAATGATATTGTCGCTTCGTTTGCTTCGCTAGCTGTAGCTAGTATGAAGTTGGGCGGTGATGAGTATGTCGATATTTTAAATGTCTGTTTTGATGCCTCGCGTAATATTGTAGAGCGTTACGGCCCCGAATCTATCGAGGCCGAGGATATGTATTATAAGATCGATAGAACCATTGCCGAATTGATCAAATTTATCGACTCTCAGGTCAAAGATGGCAGTGTTGTCTACCTGCTAACCTCCGATCACGGCACAAGCCCTACGGTCGATGTGGAGTCGTCGAGGTTTAACTCTCGCCAATTTGAGGTCATTCTCAATGGCTTCCTATCGGTGCGTTACGGTAGCGACAACTGGGTTTTAGCGTGTGAAAATGGGGCGGTTTATCTCAACCATAACGCAGTCTACAAGAAAAATCTTACACTCTCGGAGGTTCAAAGCGAAGCGGCTACATTTGCCCTTCAACTGCAAGGTGTGTCGCATGCGATAACATCGACAACCCTCTCTTCGAGCTACTTTGGCAATGGTTATGCGCAGAAGATCCAAAGTGGATTTTACCCACGTCGCTCGGGCGATGTTATTTTAAATTTTATGCCCAACTGGATCGAGCGCGATGTTGATAGGGTCTCTCAGTCGGGATCGATGTATAACTACGATAGGGCTGTTCCCCTGGTGATTTACGGTCGTGGCGTGCCTGCAAAGGTGGTCTCGCGTAGTGTCGATGCCGTTAGCGTAGCGCCAACACTTGCTGCGATCATGGGGATAAGTGAACCTGCCGCCTCGGAGGGTAGGCCACTCGAAGAGTTGACAAATAGAAATGAATAAACAAAGATAATGAATAAGATTCAAGACGAAATTATTGAAGAGTTTGCAATCTACGATGATTGGCTCGACAAATATAACTATTTGATAGAACTTAGCGATGAGTTGCAGCCTTTTTGTGAGGCACATCGAAGCGAGCAATATGTGATTAGCGGTTGCCAGTCGCGAGTGTGGGTCGATGCCGAACTTCGCGATGGGAAAGTTTACTTTGGAGCCGATAGCGATGCGATAATAACCAAGGGGATCATAGCTCTTTTGATCAGGGTGTTGAGTGGTCGAACCCCAGGCGAGATACTAACTTCGGAGCTATACTTTATCGATGCGATAGGTTTGAGTGAGAACTTGTCGCCAACGCGAAGCAATGGGCTTTTGGCGATGATAAAACAGATGAGAATGTATGCGCTAGCATATTCGACCAAGTGCGATAAATAAATTTATTATTGGTTATGACACCAGCAGATATAGTAGCAGTAGAGAAAGAAATTGTTCTAACTCTTAAAAATATTTATGATCCCGAGATCCCAGTGAACATCTACGATCTTGGACTTATTTACGACATTGAGTATGAGCCATCGGGCGAGGTTAATATTCGAATGACTCTTACGGCGCCTAATTGCCCTATGGCAGATATTTTATTCGAAGATGTTAATCGCGAAGTCTCTAAGGTTAAGGGCGTTGAGTCGGTAAATGTTATATTGGTTTTCGAGCCAGTGTGGGATCGTTCGATGATGTCGGAAGAGGCCTTGTTGGAGTTAAACCTTTTATAAAAGAGGAGTATGTGGGGTAGTGGCGAAAGTAAAGAAAAACGCGAAAAGCGAGCACTAAACAGGTTAGTTGCAGGCTCGTCGTTCTTTGGGTGTGGTCGCTACCTAAAATATATCGACGAGATTCATCGCCAAGAGATTTACTCTCACTACGAATTTGAAAGATTGGAGAGTAAGTATAAGGCAATCATGGAATTCTACCACACCAAAGGTGGTGAAAATTGGAACCAAACTCTCTTTAGTTACTTCTTTCAATACTTAGGAGATCCGAAGAATAAGGAAAATTATAAACTACTGGCCAAAAGGGTGGGGTATAATGCGATTCTGCGCGAACGCTCAAATCCACTTAGCATCGAGGCTCTTTTGTTGGGCGCATCGGGGCTGTTAAAAGATTATGGTGACGATAATTATACCTCGTTGCTTAAGCGAGAGGCTGCGCATTTGATGCGCAAACACGAGATCACCCCTCTGCGCTCGCGCGACTGGGTCGTTAAGAAGCAATACCCGAAAAATAATCCTGTGCTTCGATTAGCACAAGCTGCGACACTCTTCTCGCAGCATGAACTATTTTTCGACAAGGTGATCCGTTGCCGCTGCAAAGAGGATATTGAAGAGATTTTTATGGTCGAGGCATCGGAGTATTGGACAACTCACTATCTACCTTTGAAGAGCAGTGCTGCCGAGGTAAAACGACTCGGGGCCGACAAGTGTAATGTGTTAGGTATAAACGTTGTGGTGATGTTGCAATATGCCTACGGTTCGTATATCTCAGACGATACAATCGTTGATCGAGCACATAATCTAATTCAAGATCTGAAGGTTGAAACCAATTGGATTGTCAACAAATGGCGCAACCATGGCCTGCGCCCTAAAACCGCCTTCGAGGGTCAGGCTCTTATCCAACTTGGCGGCGTATACTGCTCCGAGGCTCGATGCAAAGAGTGTTATCTTGCGGATCGAGCGATTCAAGATCTCGGTTGGCTCGACTCGGAAGAGTAATTATGCTGTACAATAATTTATTTTTATGTTCCGTTACTATAACAGAACAAATTTATTTATGCCTATGGTTTAACACTACTACTTTTATTTAACATTTATATTTATTATCATGAAAAAAGTAGTTTTATATTTAGCAGCCACTGCTATGGTAGCAGTTATTGGCGGAGCCACAGCCTATTTTGTAGCTGGGCAAACTCTTGCAAACAGATCAATCGAGACAAATATCATTTCGCAGCCTCATCAGGCGCAATTAGGTTCTCACTTTGTGGCCCAAAGCGACGGTGATTTCCCCGATTTAACCTACGCGGCAGAAAATGCAGTGCAGGCGGTGGTTAATATCGAGGTTATCCAACAAGTAGCTACGCGTAGCAGAAATTATGGATATGATCCTTTCTATGAGTTCTTCGGAATTCCGCAACAAGGCCGTAGCCAACAACCTCAAACTCAAGAGCGCCGTTCGGGAGGTTCGGGAGTAATTATCTCGGAAGATGGATTTATCGTGACAAATAACCACGTTGTCGACGGCGCAACGTCGGTTCGTGTAAAATTGTACGATGGAAGAGTTTTCGATGCACAAGTGATTGGCGCGGACCCAACAACCGATATTGCACTAGTGAAGATCGATGCAGCGAAACTCCCCACTATACCTTTTGGCAGTTCCGACCACCTTCGCTTGGGTGAATGGGTCTTGGCAATAGGTTCGCCTTTCGATCTGCAATCGACCATCACGGCAGGTATTGTGAGCGCAAAAGCGCGCCAGCTCGATGTAATTCCAACAGAGTTTAGGATCGAATCGTTTATTCAGACCGATGCTGCGGTTAACCCAGGTAACTCGGGCGGTGCGTTGGTTAACACGCAAGGTGAACTTGTGGGGATCAATACCGTAATCAAGTCGCAAACAGGTAGTTATATAGGTTACTCTTTTGCTGTGCCCGAGAGTATCGTAAAAAAAGTTGTGATGGACCTAAAGGAATTTGGTGTGGTGCAACGTGCTATGCTTGGTATTAGCTTTAGGACTATCGATCAAAACTTTTTGGACAACGAGGGTAAAGAGTTTGGCATAGATAAACTTGGTGGAGTCTTCGTAGCATCGGTGCAAGAAGATGGTGCTGCATCGAAGGCTGGAGTGCGCAAAGGTGACGTGATAACTCACATCAATGGAGTCGAACTAAACGATCAATCTAGGCTGCAAGAACAAGTCGGTAAGCACCGCCCAGGCGATAAAATTAAAATTATTGTAAAAAGAGGCGGCGCAGTGAAACATTTTGATGTAGTTCTGCGTAATAAGAGTGGTAAAGAGGAGTTGCTTTCTAAAGATAGTGTCGATGTGATCGAGGCTTTGGGTGGTAAATTCTCGAATGCTAGCGAAAAACTATGCCGAGAGCTCGATATTAGAGGTGGAGTAGTTGTTTCATCGGTTGATAATGGAGGTTTGCTGGCCCGTGCTCGTGTGAAGCAGGGTTTTGTGATAACTCACATCAATGATAAGGCTATCTACTCGTTAACCGATTTGGAGAGACTTATCGATAACGTGCAGTCGATCGATGGAATATATACCAATGGTCGTGCGGCAAGCTATGTTTTTGTAGAGTAAATATTAGGGGTGGTGGTGCGCCACCACCCACTATGATACTTCGCTGGAAGGATTAGGCAAACAGAAGAAAACAAAACAATTATATAAGAAATGCGTCAGTTAAAAATTACAAAATCTATCACTAACCGCGAGAGTGCGTCTCTGGATAAATACCTGCAAGAAATTGGTAAGGAGGAGCTAATCACAGTCGAGGAAGAGGTAGAGCTAGCCCAGCGAATTAAAAAAGGAGATCAAGAGGCACTCGAAAAACTCACAAAAGCAAACTTGCGTTTTGTGGTTTCGGTTGCGAAACAATACCAGAATCAAGGATTGAGTCTTCCCGACCTTATCAACGAGGGTAACTTAGGTTTGATCAAGGCGGCGGAGAAGTTTGACGAAACCCGTGGTTTTAAATTTATCTCTTATGCTGTGTGGTGGATTCGTCAATCGATCCTTCAAGCTCTAGCCGAGCAGTCGCGTATTGTGCGCTTGCCGCTCAACCAAGTAGGTTCGCTCAATAAGATAAATAAGGCACTGGCTAAATTTGAGCAAGAGCACGAGCGTGCTCCATCGCCCGAAGAGTTGGCCATTGAATTGTCGTTGCCCAAAGAGAAGGTGGCCGACACACTTCGCGTTGCAGGTCGCCACGTATCGGTAGATGCTCCATTTGCCGACGGTGAGGATAACTCGCTTCTCGATGTGCTTATCAACAGTGATTCGCCCAACGCAGACCGCGGCCTTATCAACGAGTCTTTGTCGACCGAGATCATTCGTGCTCTCGAAACACTTACCGACCGTGAACGCGACATCATTCGCTACTTCTTTGGTATCGGATGTTCTGAGATGACTCTCGAAGAGATCGGAGAGAAATTCGACCTTACTCGCGAACGTGTTCGCCAGATCAAAGAGAAGGCAATTCGTCGTTTGCGCCAATCATCGCGAAGTAAGCTGTTGAAGTCTTACTTGGGATAATTTAGAGGGGTTTATCGAACAACAAATCGGCTTTTAAAAAGCCGATAACCTGAGTTTTAGATGTGGAGAATTAATAAAACTGGCAGGTAAACAATAAATTCTCCTTATCCAAAACTCAGGTTATTATGAAGATAGGTATATTAACATTGCCGCTTCATACAAATTATGGAGGAGTACTGCAAGCATACGCTTTGCAGTACTCTCTGCATAGTATGGGTCACGAGCCATACCTTATCGATTGTAGGCTCGATCCTCGTTATTTCAACTTCGCCAAACGGCCAGCCCTGTGGATCATTCGAGCCCTGTCGTGGTCTATTCCTCCCCTCGCTGAGCATTTGGCTGATTCCGAGTTGCGTATGCGCGCCAATAAAGTGGTGATGCGGCGTAATGTCGAATCCTTTATCGCGCGCAATATACCCATGCGCCACTACTTCGACTATTGCTTCATTGCAAAGCGAGACTTCGATGCTATTGTCGTTGGTAGCGACCAGGTGTGGCGACCTCAATATTTCAAGCCGATTTTTTCTGCGTACCTCGATTTTGCCTCTCGGTGGCCCATTCGACGTGTTGCCTATGCGGCATCTTTCGGGTTAGACGAGTGGCAATATAGCGAATTTCAAACCGAGCAGTGTCAACGGCTACTCAAGCTTTTTGACCATGTGTCGTTGCGCGAGAGTTCGGGGGTTGAGCTTTGCCACAAACACCTTTTGCGCCAAGCCTGCCAGGTGCTTGACCCAACGTTGCTCCTTCCTAAAGAGGTTTATATTGCCCTTGTGGAGCAGGCTAGGGTGCAGCCCAGTGGCGGAAATATGATGATCTCGATATTAGATAGCGATCCCGACAAGAGTGCTGTGGTGGAGCGCTTGTCGACTCATTATTCGGCTACGACTTTCAGTGTGAACTCTAGGGTAGAGGATCGAAAGGCCCCACTCGAAGAGCGAATTCAACCACCCGTTGAGCAGTGGTTGCAAGGTTTTATCGATGCCGAGTACGTCGTAACAGATTCATATCATGCAGCTCTCTTTGCGATAATTTTCAAGAAGCCATTTGTGGTGTACGCTAACAAAGATCGTGGATACACTCGCTTCTTGTCGCTGTTCTCTAGCCTTGGACTAGAGAGGCAACTACTTAACTGCTCGTCGGAACTTCTTCCCGACAACATCTTCGATATTGATTGGGAAGGTGTAAACTCGAAGTTAGATTTTTTGCGAGATGAGAGTCTAGGGTTTTTATTCTCGTCGCTCAAATAATCCTTATAAAACTGTTAGTTTGCCACTATCGAGAAGCGCAATTACCTCCCTTTGAATCAACCCTTCGATCGCTGACGAGATGATTTGTGCAGGGTAATTCAGTTCTGGGATAATCTCCTTTATTGATAAACTTGCTTCTCCAAGTAGGTCGAGTATATCAACTTCTATCTCTGCGATGGGTTTCTGTTGTCGCTTATTGTCGCGTCGTCGCTTTAGGCAGATGTCGCATACTCCGCAATCCTGGCCGTCGTCAATGCCAAAATATTCTTCGAAGAATTTACTGCGGCAAACATCTTGATTTTTAACATATAGCAACATGCTGTCGAGTCGCTGCTGAGCCATATCTTTGCGAATTTTGTAACTCTCTGGCGAAATGTAAAGATCTTGTGTTGGCAATCGATCCTCTTCGAGATAAATAAGTGGCGACTGATTTGAGGGAGTGTAGCGAATCAATCTCATTTGCCAGAGTCGTTTAAGTAACTCTTTGACTTTTAGTATTGTGTAGCCGCTCCAGTGGGCGATTTCGACCTCGCTAATCTGCCTAAAGTCGGTGAATACACCTTCGTAGAGGCGAAGTATCACGCGCAGAAAATGGTCGAGATCATCGTGGTCGACCCTAACTTTGTAGAGGTCGTCGCGACTTACGCTAAACATTATTCGCGCGGGATTGGCCATCTCGTCGGTTAGCGTGAGGTAGTTATTGATCTCTAAGATCTTGATGGCGCTCAGTACCTCGCCGCGGAATAATTTTTCGCGCGAACAAAATTCGTATACATTGAACATGTAGGAACATAGTCCTCCATCGCCAATTGCAATTTGGAGATATGAGCAGATTTTTTCGTATATCTCCTTGATCCTTTCTATAAGTGGAAATTCGGCATCGAAAAGGCTAACTGCACGATTGTCGTCGGTGGGCGAGAAGAGTAGCAGTGCATAGCTGCGTTTGCCGTCGCGCCCTGCACGGCCAGCCTCCTGGTAATAGTTCTCAAGTGAACTATTCATGGTGTAATGAACAACAAATCGAACGTCGGGTTTGTCGATACCCATGCCAAAGGCATTAGTTGCCACCATTACTCGCACCTCATCATTGAGCCATTCCTCTTGCCTCAAAGCTCGTTCGGTGTGTGGTAGACCTGCATGGTAGTAATTGCTAATTATGCCCTTGTCGTTGAGGGATGCCGATAGTTTCTCTGCCGCTTCTCGGGTTCTGACGTAGACAATGCCGCTTCCCTCGACACTGTTTAACACCTTATCTAGTTGTGACTCCTTATCTTCCACTTCGCGCATAGCATAAACTAAGTTCGGACGGGCGAAGCTTCCGCGGAAGATTTTTTCATCTTTGAGGTTTAGCCGTTGCGCGATGTCGACCATCACTTGTTTTGTGGCAGAAGCTGTAAGTGCAAGTATGGGAGCACCGTTGGCGCACTCGCGAATGGCGGCAATTTTGAGGTACGATGGTCGGAAGTCATAGCCCCACTGAGAGATGCAGTGAGCTTCGTCGACTGCGATGAGCGAAACCCTCATCCGTTGAACCCTCTGGCGAAACATCTCCGAGGCGACTCTCTCGGGTGATACATATAGAAATTTAATATCTCCGAAGACACAGTTGTCGAATGCAATGTCAATTTGCCTAGGTGAGAGACCCGAATGTATCGCCACAGCAGGGATCGAGAGCGAACGCAGGCGGTCGACCTGATCTTTCATGAGAGCGATAAGAGGTGTCACTACGATGCACACGCCTTCACACATTAACGCTGGCACCTGATAGGTAATCGACTTTCCTCCGCCTGTAGGCAGTAGAGCCAATGTGTCGCGACCCGCAAGCACAGAGTTGATAATCTGGGCTTGCATAGGGCGGAATTGGTCATACCCCCAATACTTCTTGAGGATTTCATTAATACCTAGATTCTCTTTTGTGCACTTGTTCATCACTGCAAAGGTAGTTAAAACTATTAGTTGCAACAATTGAAAATATTGATTTTTTTATTATCTTTGTAGCAAATTTAAGAATAAGTTGAACAGGAAGCTAAATATATCATTTTGTCTGGTGGCGATATTCGTCGCGGCAGTTTTCTCTCAAGCATTGCTTGGCTTGGTGTGCAGTTGCGACCACGCGGAGCATGCGCACCACACAGAGCACGTCTGCTGCGACTGCGAGGAGCACCACGACCAGTGTGCTTATCACGATATATTCTTTGGTGAGGAGCCATGCTATCTTCACTTTGCTTCGGATGTATACCTCGCCGAATTATTCAACGTCGAGAGCAGCAATAATAGGGTCTCTTCGCTAGATGTTGTAATTTGTTTATTGCAGGTTGTCAGTGGTTTAAAGGGTGATGATTGTGGCGTGGTAGATGATAAAACACTTCACGAAAATTATCTATTCAGTATTGCCGAGTGGTGTGGTGTATCGCGCTCGTTGCGAGCACCTCCCGTATTAGTGTAAATCAATGCGCTTCGATATAGCGCTTTTTTCTTACATTAATACAAATTTTTATGATAAATATATATAAAAGCATGCTTTTGCTTTTTGTGTTATCGATGGCATGTAATCTGTCGGCGCAAAAAGTTGAGGGCGTGATATTCGATAGTGAGGGTAATGCTCTCATCGGTGCTTCGGTATGGTGGGCTGATACCACAGTTGGCGAAGCGACAAACGCGGAAGGTGGCTTTACGATCCATAGAGTTAAAAACTATAATATGCTTGTAGCGTCATATATGGGATTTCATAACGACACGCTTAAAATTGAGGGTGAGGCCTCGCGTGTTGCGTTTAATCTTTCGAGCAAAGGTGTCGAGATCGAGGATGTTGTAGTTAATAGTACGCTAGGTGGCAATTTTATTAGCTACGAAGGTATAGCCAAAAACGAAACAATATCATTTGCGGGACTCTGCAAAATGGCCTGCTGTAACTTGGCCGAGAGCTTCGAAAATTCGGCAGCGGTAACCGTTGGTTATAGTGATGCGATCTCGGGTGCTAGGCAAATTAAGATGTTGGGTTTGGCGGGTATCTATACTCAAATTCTCGATGAAAATCGGCCAATTATGCGCGGAATAGGCTCTCCTTATGGCCTTAACTACACCCCAGGTATGTGGCTAAATTCAATACAAGTCTCTAAGGGTGTTTCGTCGGTAACGGCTGGTCATGAGGCCATTACTGGTCAGATTAACTTGGAGTATCGCAAGCCAACAGATTCTGAAAGGCTTTTCGTGAATCTCTTTCTCAACGACGAACTCCGCCCCGAGGTAAACCTTTCAACGGCACTACCCGTGAGCAAGGATGGCAAATTGACAACAGCGGTGCTGTTCCATGCTTCGGGCGATACGGATCTCAATGTGATGGATCATAATGGCGATGGTTTTCGTGACATGCCGCACACAGTGCAGTTTAACTTAGCTAATCGTTGGCTCTATGCCGCTGACAACGGTATGCAGATCCGTTGGGGTTTTAGAGCGTTGCAGGAAGATCGCTTAGGTGGCGACATTAACTACGATGAGTCGATGCGAGGGTCGATGTATAGCGACAACGTCTATGGTTCTAAGATTGAAAATAGGGGTCTTAACGGTTACTTGAAGATCGGCGCACCGCTTGGTGCGGCTGTTTATGATTCGAAGAGTGAGGATGAATTACGGTCGAGCGTAGCCTTCATTGCAGATTATGACTATTTCGATGAGTCGGCATATTTTGGGCTTAATAGCTATGATGGACGGGAGGGTAGCGTTTCGTTGAACCTTACTTATAATCACTACTTTACGCCTGCTTCGTCTTTGATCATCGGAGCTTCATCCTATCTTCAAAATATTGAAGAGAACGTGGTAAATAGCACCCCATGGCTCAGCGCAGAGGATAACGTGTTGGATCTCTCGCGCGAGGAAAACGAGTGCGGTTTGTATGCAGAATATACCTATACGCCAAGCGACAGATTTTCGCTCGTGGCAGGGCTTCGAGGGGATTATAACTTCTACTTTGATCGCGATTTTTATACTCCTCGTGCGCATGTTCGTTGGGCTATTGCCGAGGAAACAGTGGTCCGCATGTCGGCAGGCCTAGGTTACCGCACAGCGAATGTCATTACCGATAATATAGGAATTTTAGCCACAGGTCGTAAAATCTTATTCGAAGGTGGCCTTCAAGATTCCTTCGATTTTCAGGAGAAAGCTGCAACTTATGGCGCAAGCTTAACTCACACCTTTTCACTTGTAAAGCCTTCGGATGCAATGGTTAGCTTCGACTATTTTAGATCTGATTTCTTTAATCAGGTTATTGTAGATCAAGAGATGGATAGCGAAAACATATACATATATAATAGTGATGCACCATCATTTACTGATACTTATCAAGTGGACTTCACGTGGAGTCCCATCGCAAATTTCGACATTTTTGCCACTTACCGCTACTCTAACAGCAAGGTGACTCTAAACGATATGCAAGGCGAGCAATATATGGTCGATCGCCCGTTGGTTAGCAGCTATAAAACTTTGCTCAATTTGCAATATGCAACTGCCTATCGCCGTTGGGTCTTCGACGTTACTGCACAATATAACGGCCCTATGCGCCTGCCAACGCAGAGTGGAGACATCGCAGATAGTAGCTATTCGCCATCCTACCCGATGTTCTATGCTCAGGTGAGCCGTAGAATTCGAAGCACTGAGGTCTATGTTGGTTGCGAAAACATCGCAAATTATTACCAGGAAACGCCTATAATTTCAGCATCAAACCCTTACTCTACAGCATTTAACTCCTCTGTTGTATGGGGACCACTTATGGGTCGCAAATTTTATATTGGATTACGTTACAACTTATATTAAACCTTTAAAAGCAATTAAATTATGAAGAAAATTATTTTACTAGTCGTTGCTATGGTAATGACATTTGGCGTTGCAGAGAGCTACGCAGGGGTATTCTCTAAGAAGACTACTACAACATTACAGACGCAGTTTATCACAAACATCGATTGTAATAAGTGTGTTACCAAGATCATGAACTACGTGCCTCACCAAAAGGGAATCAGCGAAGTGAAAGTTGATTTGCCACAAAAGATTGTAACTGTAAACTACGATAAGAGCAAGTCTTCAAACTCAGCTATCATCAAGCACTTCAAAAAGATTGACGTTCAAGCAAAGGTCTATGTGCAACCTCAAGCTACACCATCGAAAACGGTTGTTTCAACTCCTTCGCAGGATAGATCGGGCGTGAGCACAACAAACTCGTCTTCGAATTCATCTTCGAACAATAGCCGCAATAGTCGCTAGGGTAAACGCGCGAACAGATTTGTTTTTGCCCTTGCAGCGGGCGGCCGTCAGGCAAGCCTGGACCCAAAAACCTTTGGTTTTTGACCTTTGTTTTGCGTTGATTTGCAGCGCTTAAAAGCGTTTGTTGATGAGGGCGAATTCTAAGTAAAAAATTAGCTAATATCGTCATTGCGGCTCGTAGGCCGCAATGACGATCACTAACTACATTTCATGCGTATGCCCAGCAATAGTCGCCAGGGCAAACGCACGAAAAAAATTAATCAACCTCCATTCCCATCATAGCAATCAAGTGTTTGTCTGACCAACCACCAACATTTCGCTTTCGCTTAATGCTAATATCTCGCTTGTTTGGGT
>JBCQWE010000041.1:0-17825 GCA_047172505.1 Rikenellaceae bacterium
AGAACTAATATTCAAAGAGCATCAAAGGTTCGATCTGCTGCTGGGTTGATCTCGTTTATTTTCGGAAAACTCGCTGCGGTGTTCCTTTTGTTTAAATTTTTCAAACCTTAATTCACATTCCTAGTATAGTTTTGTTGTGTTAACTGGTTTCGACTCATCGTAGTTCGATGCAGTGTAGAAACGGATCCAGTCGATCTCCATACGTGGAACGTCTGCTTTGAAACGGTCGTCAGAGTAGTTGTTGTAGCTTGCAAAACCTGAATCCCAACCATCGACTACCGAACCTAGAGCCCATTCGCTAGCTACGCCCATAGTAAGCAGGTAGTGTAGACCATAAGGGTTAGTCTCCATGTCGAATGGCCATTTAGCCGAAGTGTAGTCGCTCTTCGAAATGCGCTTCATCTCTTGGCCGTTTACACCGATTGCAACTGTCGACTCGTCGATATACTCAAACCAGTAGATGTTGAACGAATCCATGTTGTTGATCGTGTTGTTTGCAGTTGGGTTCACGTATGTGTTGTCGCTCTGCGAACCGAAGTGGAATGTGTAGTGAGCCGAGTTGTCGGTCGAAGTGCTCGCTGGGTTCTCCAAAACGTCTACCTCGCCGTATTGTGGCCAATCTAACGAACCAAATGCGTTACCTTGCAACCAGATAGCCATGTTCATACCCTTCTTTTGACCTGTAACCTTAGCACGAGTCTCGACGCGAGTACCTGGCAAGATACGTACAAGGTTGGTAGCCCAACATTTGCTTGCGTCGTCTTGGGTTGCGGTGAACTTGCTAGCGTAGAAAGCAGCAGAACCATAGTCGCGGCTTTGACCCGATGCCGAAGCACATGTTGTAGTCGATGGAACCTTCATCACCCACATGTTCAAGTTACCCTCGTCGGTGATTGTCGAGAAACGGTTGTTCTCTACCGCAGCAACAGCCTCGAAAAGAACTGTGTTTTGTGCTGCAAGACCCTTAGCCAATTTTGTACCGTAGGTTGCATCCTCACTAGCGTAGCAAGCTGCGATGTCGTGGAACTCCAACGAAGTGTAGAACTTCCAAGTCGATGAAAGTGTCTCATTTGGGTGAGCATCACCTTTAGCCACCTCTACGTAGTTTGACTTACCCCAAGCGTCAACAGCAGCTTTGTTGTCCGAAGAGACAAACATAATGCTAGGGCTATCGTATACCCAACGCTCGTCTTGAGCTAGGTCGCCTAGTGGAGTGTCAATATCTTTAACTTTGAAAACAACAGTGCTCGATGCTACGGGGAACTCCTCAGAGGTAGTAGAAACCTCGATCGATACCTCAACGTCGCCTGCATAGATCTCGTCGAGACCAACGGTGATTGCTGCGCTCTCTACAGAGGTCTCACCTGCCTGGATTGTCAAAGACTCAGGAAGGCCCGAAAGTTCGAAATCCTCGCCGCTGTATGCAATAGCAACAACTACGTCGCTTTGAGAAACTACAGGGATCGATGCCACAAGAGTGAAAGTACCACCCTCGGCAACCTCGGTAGCGTTACCACTTAGAGCAACCGAAGTAACGTAGTGCTCGTAGATGCGAAGCGTGTGTGATTGTGCACCACTCGCTGTTGCAGTACCTCCGCTGATTGTGTAACCGCGCGAGAAAACTTGCAACTCGACAGCTGCGTAAACATCTGCAACCTCGAAATCGTCTTTCAAAGTAAGTGTCTCGGTGTGCTCGCTCTCGCCTTTAGGGAAAGTGATGCTTGTTGGGAAATCTACGAAGTATGTATCGGCAACGTCGTCGGTACCCGATACTGCTGCAAATGTTAGGATAACATCCTCGCCTGTTACCTCATCCGAAGTTACTGCGAAAGTTACCTCGACACTCTCACCTGCGGTGGTAGCGTAGGTCGAAAGAGCGTAGCTTAGAGGCACTACAGAAGCCGATGGAGAGTCTGTACCCTCAGTTCCGTCCTCGGTACAAGATGGGAGAACCAACGCCACGGCCATCATGATTTGAAATAAAAAGAATTTTTTCATTGTTTAAGGTTTTTAATAAAAGGTTTATATTATGATTGTGTGTTTTCTAGTGGTGTATTAACTTTTTAAGTTATTATAACTGATTAATATATAACTATTTGTATCTAATATTTAAATAAACAATTTGAATATAAATTTTATTTAATACGTCATTGCGGACTTGATCCGCAATCTCTAATACTCTGATAATTAACGACAATTTGAGATTCTGAATCAAGTTCAGAATGACGACTTTAGTTTAACGCATCAGTACTATTGTGTGTTTACCAATTTGGGTTCTGTACCAACTCCTTGTTTAGGCTGATCTCTGTGGTCGGGATAGCCATCAAGTAGTCGCGGTTTGACTTAAATGCGTAACCTCCTGGCAGGGTCGCACCTAGTGGATCGATAAAGCCGTCGGTGTCGACAGTAAGAAGACTTAGTGCGCTAGCTGTGCTCTGCTCGGTGATGTTGTATGATTTGTACAACACACCATCCTCGCCAATGTAGGCACCCTTCATGCGTTTACCAACAATAACTTCGTGTGCTCCCCAACGCAAGATGTCGTGGAGACGGAAACCTTGCAATGCTAGCTCCGAGCGGCGCTCGCGGCGGATCTCTTGAAGATTCGCGCTAACTTGGTAGCCGTAATCGGTTGCTGCGGCATCGATCGTAGGGGCGATGTATTCTACTCCCGCACGCTCGCGAAGTGGTTTTAGAGTCATCTCCAACACCTCTGCGGTGCACTCTCCCAATTCCTCCTTAGCTTCGGCGTAGGCAAGTAGAGCCTCGGCGTAGCGGATGAAGTTAAGAGCTGTTTCCGAGTTGCCCGAAGTGTAACTCTCGTCGATACATAGGCGAGTGTGGTAACCCGTGATATTTTGTTGGCTTCCACCACCGTTGAGGTAAGGAGAAAGGATTCCCGAGTCGAGCTCGTCGTCGAAGGTGCGCTCCTTGACATTCATCGTGATCTTCTCGCCCGTGGTTGGGTTTGTCTTAAACGATGCGCCAGTGTGCATTACGGTTTGGAGGAGTCGGCCGTCGCGATTCTCGAATGTTGCGTTGAAATCCTTGAATTTCGCATCCGAAGGGTCGATTGCACTACCGTCGGCGTAGAGGTAGTTGTTAACTAGCGACGAGGTGATTCCCGCAGCACTTGTCGACGATGTTGTACCGCTCGAAAGGTTTGGTAGCAAGTAGTGGCTCAGGCCGTTTGCGATAGAGTATTGCTTCCAGAATAGAGCCTCTTCGATCGACGATAGATCTACCGAGTTGAATAGTTCGCCGAAGCCTTCCCCCTGAGAATTGTCGCTCTTTTCGTTGAGTGTGAGGCCATAAGTGAAGAGCTCGTCGCCGATCTCAACAACTTTTTTGAAGAACTCCTCAGAGTTGTCCTCTGCCGAGAAATCTGTACCATCGTGGTACTTCTCCCAACTGCCCTCGAAAAGCGCTACGCGCATTGCAAAGACCATAGCTGCCTCTTTACAGATTCTAAGTCCGCTGTACTGCGAACGCGAGTAGAGCATCTCGGTCGCTGCTTCTAGGTCGCTTAAGATAAAACGAGCTACATCCGAGCGGCTGCTTTGAGGGATCTGTAGACCTTCGATAGTTGCATTCGAGTCCCAGAAACCATCCATGATGGGCACATCGCCAAAGTTCTTCAAAAGTTCGAAGTGCCAGTATGCGCGGAAGAAGTAAGCCTCGCCTACCATCGAGATGATGTTTGTTGTCTCCGACGACTCGGGAACGCGGTAGTACTCGAAGAAGTAGTTTACGTCGCGAAGGTTCTGGTATGTTGTAGTCCAAGTCGACTCGCCGTCGAAGATCGAAGCTTCGCCATTGAGGCGCAAGTCGTAGGTTGTAGCTGCGATATTGTCGCTGTTGGTCTCCTCCGCGATAACACCCATTCCATAAGTTCCGTAGATTGGTAGAGCTATGTATAATCCGTCGATAAAGCTACGAACTTGGCTCTCACCGCTCAAAAAATCTTCGCTGTTAGACTCGGTTATTGGCTTCTTGTCGAGAAAATCTTCGCACGAGATTGTCGTTAATGCCACTGTGGCAATTGCAATATATCTTAAAAGTTTCATTTCTGTAATATTTTTTTATCGTTAAAATGAAAGATCTACACCGAAGATAAAGTTCTTGTTCAGAGGGTATACCTTTCCGTTTCCATTCTCGCTCATCGGCGAAGTCAATCCAGGTGCCGAAGCTGTGCTTCCACCAGCCCACGTGTTGACAATGTTGATTGTCTCGGGGTCGAATTGACTTGGGAGGTTGTCGATTGTCAAGAGGTTCTCACCAGTGAGGTAGACTCTCAAAGCGCCCAAACCAATCTTTTCGAGTACATTGTTGTTGAATGTGTACGATACCATCAAGTTCTTAAGACGCATATACGACGCATCGACCATGTAACGAGTTGTGTTGTAAGCGGTGTTCTTCGTGTAATCTGTCGAACCGTACTCCACCAAGCGAGGCAAAAATGCGTTGGGGTTCTCTGGAGTCCAATAATCGAGGTGACTCTCGAAGAAGTTCTTTCCGCCGAACATATATGTACTGCCTGCAAGGGTAAAATCGCGTTTTCCAACACCTTGAATAAGAGCCGAGATTGCGAAACCTTTGTAACCCACGTTGAGGTTGATACCATACGAGTAGCGAGGTGTAGCATTACCAATAATGGTTAAATCTCCGTGATCCGAGAGTGTTCCGCTACCTGGGTCGACCTTACCATCTTTGTTGGTGTCGACATATTTCAAGTCACCAGGAAGGTAGCTGTTGTTGTTTGCGAAGTACGACATATCGACATTCGAAAGGTGCGCGTTGATCTCGCTATTTGATTGGTAGAGGTCGTCGGCAACGTAACCCCAAATCTCGCCAATATCCATTCCTTTGTAGTATCCAAGGTTGGCCGTGAGTCCTGTGTGGTTGTTGTAGATCAGTCCTTCGGGGTTGTTATACTCCGTAACCACTGCTTTGTAGTCGAAGAGGTTGAAACCAACGCCATAGCTAATGCCGTTAGGTAGTTTGTCGCTCCAATTTACCGAAAGCTCCCAACCGCGGTTGCGAAGTGTTGCGTTGTTCTCTAACGCACGGTCCGCCGATGCAATACCACTGATCGAGGGGATAGACTCAGCTGGTCCGATCATATCGCGAGTTGTACGTTGGTAGATGTCGGCCGTAACAGATAGTCTGTTGTCGAATGCCATAACATCAATACCCAAGTTGGCGTTGTCGACCTTCTCCCAAGTTAGATTTGGGCTAACCATCGATGGAGTGTAGGCGATATTGCTTTGGTCGGGCAACAACCACGCGCTGTTGCTGCTGCTCACTGTAATTGTGCTAAGGTAGTCGTAGAGACCTGCGCCACTTTGGTTACCTAGGCGACCATACGATACGCGCACTTTGAATTGCGAGATCGGAAGATCGAGATCTTGGAAACTCTGCTCGCGAGCAAGGTTGTAACCAAGCGAAACAGAAGGGAATAGGCCCCAACGATTGCCAGGAGCAAATCGAGATGAACCATCGTAGCGGCCACTAACCTCGACAAAATATTGCTCGTTGTAGTTCCAGTTCAGGCGAGTGTAGAAACCCATTGTCGACCAGTGCGAACGAGCCTCACCCATGTTCATTGTGCCGTTTGCGTTGTCAATCGAGTAGATGTCGTCGCTGAGCATGCCATCGCGGTAGAGATATTCGCTAGAGTAGCGTTGCAACTCCGATTGGAATCCAAATTGAGCCTTAAGGAAGTTTTGACCTATCTGGTGAGTATATGATGTCGAGACGTGAGGCGAAACGTAGTAGTCGAACGAACTTCCGCGAGTGTACGAGCCCCACGATGTATCTTTCCACGACATACCTGGGTATTGGTAACCTTGTTTTCCACCCGATGTTGTCGACTCAAGCGAGCCGTCGGGGCGCACATATTGAGGAACACCCATTGTGAAATCGTTGTTGTTTATGTCGAATCGGCCCTTGATCTCTCCCATAATATCCCATCCATCTTGAGGGGTAATGGTTGTAGATACGGTGATCGCATCGCTAATTGCAACCTGGTTGAATTGTGTGCTATTGAGGTACATCATCTCGTTCCACGAAGGGAGGTTGTACTCCGAATCGATAGGCAACACCGTTGGGCGGTTGGGGTATGAGTTCGCAATTGTTCCGTAGAAAATTGTCTGGTTTGCAAGCGGGCGTGTGATCGAAGTTAGCGTCAAGTTGTTGTTGATGCTGAACTTAAGCCAACTTTTAGCCTTGATGTTAACTTTGGTGTTGAGACTGATCTTGTCGAGATCGTCCTCCACAAAGTCGATCAAACCACCTTGGTAGGTGTGACCCAAACCAATGTAGTATGTTGTTTTCTCGTCGCCACCAGTGATGCTTAGGTTGTTGGTGTAACGCAACGATGTACTTTTGAAGTAGTAGTCGAACCAGTCGGTGTTAGCGTATTGGTTCTCGTAGGCGCTAACCCAAAGCGTTCCATCGGTTGTAAGACCCAATCCTGGGTATTCTGCCGAGTAGGGATTCGACATAAAAGCCTTCATCATATCGATTGTCTCGGCCGAGAAAATCTCCGAAAGGTTGCTGTTGGTGCGGCGCTCGTTGATGTAACCTGCGAAGTCTACCGAACTCATCATGTCGGGCATGTTGATCGGAGAGCTAATACCTACGTTCGAGTTGAACGAAATTTTAGCCTCGTTGCTCTTTCCGCTCTTTGTGGTTACAAGCACAACTCCGTATGCTGCGCGAGCACCATATACTGCCGCTGCCGACGCATCCTTTAGTACTGTGACACTCTCGATGTCGGCAGGGTTCACGTTTTGAAGGCTCTGCTCAACGCCATCAATCAACACGTAGGGTTGGCTTCCGTTGATGGATCCCACACCACGAATATTAAATTCGATCTCGCTACCAAGCTCGCCACCCACGCCACTCTCGGTAGCTGCTGTAGCAAAGTTTAGACCCGCAACGTTACCTTGAAGTGCACTTGTAGCATCGGTAACTGGGCGATGGTTGATCTGATCGCCACCCACGGTAGCTACCGCCGCGGTGATCGTACTTCTCTTTTGGGTTCCCATACCCACAACGACAACTTCGTCGAGCGCTTGGCTTTCGCCTTGGAGTGTGTAGAGGTTGTCGCTTCTCTTGGTTGGAGTCACCTCAAGGTCGCTATATCCGATGTAGCTAATTGTCAAAGTCTGGCCAAGTGATGCCTCGACTGAGAATTCGCCATCCAGGCCACTAGTTGTTCCGTAGTGTGTACCTTTAACAATAACTGTTGCTCCGATAACGGGCTCTCCCTCTGCGGTAACAATAGTTCCACTGATACTCTGGTTCTGCGCAAATAGCGAGAAGCAGGTCAGCAGCAGTGCTGAAAGTATTGGTAAAAATCTAAACATATTACTAAAGTTTTAATTTAATTATGGTTAATTTTAGTATCTTTGTCATCTAAAGCTGTGGTTGCGGCTATTAGCTAGGATTAAGTTTTGCATATAATATATGTATGATCATTTATTTAATAAAAAACCTCTTCCTTTTGGCTTGATACAAAATTACCTCAATGGAAAATAGAAAATGTTTAAAAATGATTTTAAAGTGTTGAAAAATATTCAATATCGTCGAAAATGATTAAATCCAAACAAATATGTACAATTTTAAACATCGTTAGCGGCAAAGATAAACTACTGAGGTTTATTTGCATAGCATTGCTGCTGGCGATTGCAACACCTATGTGGGCCAACTACCAGTACCACTACACGCGCATCTCGACAAATATGGGGCTTTCGAACTCTTCGATCAATTCTATATACCGCGACCACAACAATACGCTCTGGGTTGGAACGATTCAAGGGCTTAACCACCTTAACGGTTACGAGGTGAACAGCTACTACACAACAAGTGGGCGGAGCAGCATCCCCAACAACAACATTATCTTTATTACGGGAAGCAGCCGCGACGAGGTGGTCGTCTCGACTCAAAGCGGCGTGGTGCGCTACATTGCCTCAAGCGACAGCTTCGAGCCCATCACCTGCCAGGGCGACCAGATCACCGCCGATATATATTGCCGAGTCGACGACGACCTTTACATGGTTTCAAGTCGGGGCATATATCTCTACAACAACAACGGCACCTGCTCTCTCTATTTCGACCTGAGGGGGCGCAACAAACTCCACTCGCGCTTCAACTCGATCATCGCAAGCGACGTGCAGGGGATTTTCCTTGTGGGCACTCGCCACGATGGACTTTGGCAGATAGATACAAATAGCGGAGTGATGCAGAGGGTCGAATGGTACCCCTACGATAGTGTTATCGCGATCTCGAAGAGCGAGGATGCCGACAATTTTTGGGTCACGCCCTACAACACGGGCATCTTCAACTTCTCGATGTCGGGCGAACTGCTCACCTCGTTCGACGCGCAGAATAGTGAATTGAAAGACAACTTAACTTTGGCGATCTCGGTCATTGGCCAAAAGTTGTTCGTAGGCTCCAACGGCAACGGAATCTACATAATCGACATACCCTCGAAAAGGCTCAACTCGGTGCGTTACAACACCTTCTACGAGCCTGCGATCGAGACAGCCAAATGCTTTTCGAATAGCAGCAACCCCGACCAGTTGTGGGCGGGCTCGCTCGACGATGGCGTTTTCGACCTAAGCTCAGTCTCGATTCGTGCCTACGGCAAAGCTACCGACTTTAGCAACGAGTCGTTCGGACGGTTGGGGCTGAGCGCTGGCACGGTGAATTGCCTACTCAAAGATGGGGATAAAGTGTGGATTGGCACCGACGGCGGTGGCGTAAACCGCTTAAACATTCAAGATCGCACATTCCGCCACTACCCCGCAACTGAGTCGCTGAAAGTTGTCTCGATCGTAAAGTGGAGCAAGCACGAATTGCTTATTTCGGCCTACTCGCGCGGGCTGTTTATCTTCGATACGCTCAACAATACGCTGCGCCCAGTGTTGGAAAAGGAGTTCAAAAAGTATATGTCGGCCGCAACCCCTGTTAACCTTCTCGTGAAGGGTGACAACCTCTACATGTTTAGCAACAAGGGTGCTGTCTACAATCGCAGGAGCGGCGAGACCTCGGCCCTGCCACTGGTCGAACTACCCTACCCTTCGCCCATGACCCCCGTGCACACTACCGACTCTACGGCCTACATCATAAGCAAGCGAGCGTTGTACGAACTAAACTTTCGCACCAATCGCATCGAACCGCTCTGCACCCCCGAGATCGAGGGAAGCTTTATTAGTTCGGCGGCCATAGATCAAAACGATGTATTGTGGCTCGGTCACGACAATGGAGTGATGTGTTACGACCTGAGAAGCGAGGAACTGACTCACGAGCAGGCTTTAGATCAACTTCGAGTTAATGCCATTGCCGTCTCGTCGAGCGGAAAATATTGGATCGGAGCGGAGAACACTCTCTATAGGTATGATCGCCAAAAAAACCATATCCAATCCTACAACTCGCAGATTGGATTTTCGCCCAACGCCTTTAAGGGCAAAGCTGCGCTGCACTTGGACAATGGCAATTTATTGATGGCGGGGGCCTCGGGGCTTATTGTGATACCTAACAACATAAAGCAGATTGTCTCGCAACCACTCCATCTCACAATCGATAGGATCCTCATAAATGGCGAAGTTGTCGATCCGAAGGTGTGGAAGAGCGACGAGGATTCATCGTTCAAAATCCCCAATTCCAACGTTGTGCAACTTGCGCTCAAACACGACAACGAAAATCTATTCTACCAATACAAGTTTAGGTACTACATAAACGATGAGATGTTTGTCGAAAGCGACGACAACCTGCTAAACCTGGGTTCGCTCAACGGCGGTGGCAGTTATGATTTGAGTGTTTCGTACCTCGACATCGACGACAATTGGAGCGAGCGCCAACAGTTAATGACTTTTAAGGTGCCTGTGGCTTGGTATCTTCAATGGTATAGTATTCTGCTATTTAGCTCGATCGTAGCAGCTGCGGTGATGTGGCAAGTGCACCGTTACCGCGTAGCCGAGGTCAACCAATACCACAGCCAGCTCAACGACCACCTCAAACGCATAAGCCAAGAGAAGATCGAGTTCTTGACCAATATAAATCACGAACTTCGAACCCCCTTAACGCTGATGAGAGCCCCACTGTTGCAGGTGGCCAAAAACTTACCCGACGGCAGCGAGGAGAGCAAGTTAAGCAAGCTTGCCTTAAAGCAGGTTATGCGCATGAAGTATATTGTCGATATGGTGCTAGACATCAACAAAATAGATAGCGGAAACAAGATCTTATACAAAACGGCAGTCAATGTCGATGAGTGGTTGTCGGACTTTGTCGAAAACTTCGACTACGAGTCGCAACAACACAACATACGGATCGTGGTTAGCCACAGCGACGAGCTCAAACAGACAATGCTCGATCGAGGTAAGTTAGACCTGGTGATAGCCAACCTTATAAGTAATGCTATCAAATTCTCGCCCGAGAATTCGACTATAACCATCCACTCGTCGATCAGCGAGCGGGAGCGAATCCGCATCTGTGTCAAGGACCAAGGAATTGGAATCAAGGTCGATCCAAAACTACTTTTCGATGCTTTCTACCAAGAAAATGTCAATGGCGTAGGTACAGGCCTAGGGCTTTCATACGCGCGCAGCATCGTGGAGCTTCACGACGGCGAAATTGGGTGCAACAACAACGCCGACGGCGTGGGGGCAAACTTCTACTTCGAAATTCCAATTGTGGAGTGCAGCAAGGAGGATCTAGCTGTAGCATCGCCCCGAAGTAGTGTCTCGGAAAATATCATCGAGGCGGACCTTAGCCACTACGTCGCGGTGATAGTCGAAGACGACCAGTCGGTTAGAGAGTACCTAAGCGCCGAACTACGCAAGCGATTTAAGGCTGTGCACATAGCAACAAATGGTATCGAGGGACTTCAACAGATCCGCAAGATCAAACCTCACATCGTCATCAGCGACGTGATGATGCCCGTGATGAATGGCTTCGAGTTGTGCCAAACGCTGAAAAACGAGAGCGACATTAGCCACATCCCAGTGATTCTACTCACCGCATACGTAGGTCAAGACAACAAATTGGCAGGCTACAAGGTGGGAGCCGACAACTACATCACCAAGCCCTTCGATATGGAGTATCTTGTTGCCGTTGTGGGTAATACGCTCAACTATCGCCATCAAGTACGTTCGCGCAGCAAATCCTCGAACGGCATTATCGACTCGAAGGAGGCGACATTCAGCCCCTACGACGAACGTTTTATGGTCAAGATAAACACAATCGTCGAACGCGAATTGTCGAACCCCGAGCTCAACGTCGACATGATCGCCTCGGCCGTGGCGATGAGCCGCACCTCGCTCTACAACAAGATGAAAAGCGTTGCCGACGTGAGCGTAAGGGATTACATCATACGCATCAGGATGGAACGTGCGCGCGAATTACTCTCGAACCGAGATCTCCCAATTGCCGATATTGCAGCACAAGTAGGCTTTACCGACCAGCGCTACTTTAGCACTACATTCAAACAATATCACAAACAGACCCCATCGGAGTACCGCAACTCTAACGCATAAAAACAGCTTCTCACTGTGCTTATGCGTGTGAGGCTTTCTGAGTCTTTCTGAGTCTCCTCTTATATCTCCACTAAAAAAAGCTGATCTGGCCGCGTGTCGACCGCTTGCCCGCGATCTCGCGCTCGATAACACCAGTGACCACATCGGCAGCATCGTGCCAGCGGTTAGAGCGGTATTGACGACGATAGGTTGTCAGGTGGTTCGCTAGTTCGGGCCAACGCTGTTTCCAGTCGTGGGGCCACAGTAGATTTTGGATAACCGTAGCCGAATTGGAGAGTATGCGTGCCTCCTTGTTGGCACTCTGGTGAAACCAATCCACTTTGACCGAAGGGGCAAGCCTAGCCACCGCACGAGCGAAGCCGCGCCCACCATTGTTACTCTCGATCTGAGCGAGCGAGGTGTTATTTTCGACCAACATATTTGCCACGAATGGTTCGCTTATCTCCATAGGTTCGCGCGTGTATACCACGTCGGTGATGTAGATCGCCCCCGCCGTGTCGACACTGTAGCAGATAGAGCAGAGGTAGTCGTCGCCCGTGTCTGCCGTATCGGTGTAGTTGGCTTGGCGCAGAGGGGCCGAGGGCAGGTGAGTGTAGGTGCGGAAGTTATCGCCGTAGAGCAATCCTTCGCGCGCCGAGGGGTGTCCCTGGTACATACACTCGAAGCGCAGGGGGTCGAGAGAGCGTTTCTGCAACAACAAATCGTGACTTTGGCGCGAGGGCCACAGCGCACTATCCACTCCTCGCGGGTCGATCTGCGATTCGGGCGAGTTCTTTATCGCCTCGAAATTGAGGTATAACCAACACTCGGGAGCTGTCGAATCGAGCTGCGACCAACTAAGGAGAGGCTCCCACGACTCCTTCTGACATATCGAACCGATGAGATCCTCTTCGTGCCAACGCGTAAAGACGATAAGTTCCGACGAATCGTTGTGTGTGCGGGTGCGAACTACCGAGGTGTACCACTCCAAACAGTTTTCGCGAATGTGCGGAGAATTGGCCTCCATGGCATCTTTGTAGAGGTCGTCGAGGATAAAACAGTCGACCCTGTTACCTGTGAGCGACCCCTCACGGCCCACCGAAAGCAACGAGCCTTGGTGGTCGATGATCTCCACCTCTTCGGCGGTTCGGATATAGTTCGGCGGCTTCGACCCGCGCTTTATTGTGGTGTGCGGGAAGAGCTGGCCGTACTCCTTCGATTCGATTATGCGCTGCACGCGACGGTTGAACTTACAAGCCAGCGACGACGAGTAGGAGGCTATCGCCACGCGCATGTCGGGGTTGAGCCCCAAGAGGTAGGCTGGGAGCAGAGTTGTGGCACCCAGGCTCTTGCCGTGCTGGGGCGGCATGGTGATGATAAGTCTTTTGATTCGCCCCTGCGCAAAGGCCTCCAGGATCGTGTAGTAGGCCCAGTGAAACTCCTCGAATTCGATAAACGGCATCACGCTCTGCGAGAACTGTATTAGTGCGGGAGTCTCTAATTGCATATCACCAGGTTTAAAAGTGCGAAGTCGAAGTCGTTAAGCAGCTCACCCTCACTTGTTATAGAGTGAAATTCCCACCACACGGGCACAATATTTTCCACTTGCATTTCGTTTCTTTCTGGAAAGCGATGCTCGCGATAGTAAATCATAAGCGTTGCCGAGAAACAATATTGAGCTTGATCATCTTCGAAATATATCGCATCGGAGTAAAATTCCTTGCCGTCGATAGCATCGACAAGAAGATCGGCCAACCGCTCATAAAGGGTTGAATTAATTATTAACATAAGGTCTATTTTTTTGAGTTATAAATTTGATTTTACAAATTAAAATTGTTAATTTTGCAGAGACAAAGATAGTTCAATTATTTACTCTTTGCAAATAAAAATATTAAAATATTTATCCCGATATGGTAAAGGCACGTTTACGACTTCTACGCAAGGAGCTTAAAATGACGCAGGAGCAGCTAGCTCAACACCTTGGAATAGGCAAGGCAGCTCTATCGATGATCGAAACAGGTAAGGCTTGTTTATCGTCGCGCAATCGCAACATCTTGGTTAACGAATTTAACGTTAACCCCGAATGGCTCGACGATGGGGTTGGCAAGATGTTCAACGCCTCGCCAAACGTCAGCAAGTTCCTTTTGCGCACCGACAATTCGCTCCCTTTGCAGAGCGTGCCTCTCTACTCTATAGAAGGTACGGCGGGTCTAGTGCCACTATTTTCGGCAGAGAACAACACGCAGCCTATAAACCATATTCACATCCCCAACCTACCCAAGTGCGATGGGGCGATATACGTTGTCGGTGATTCGATGTACCCACTACTCAAAAGTGGCGACATTGTTCTCTACAAACAGCTATCGAGCGTTTCCGACATCTTTTGGGGCGACATGTACCTGCTCTCGATCGACATCGACGACGAAGAGTACATCACCGTAAAGTATATCCAAAAGTCCGACCGCGAAGGCTACGTAAAGCTAGTTAGCCAAAACGTCCACCACGCCGACAAGGAGATCGACATAAGCCGTATTCGTGCCATAGCCCTTGTCAAGGCGAGCATCAGAATGAACTCTATTCGTTAATTCGGGATAGGTATATTTACCTAATTTTGCCCCTCTAAGGGTCGAAATTCTTCGATGTAGATATTTTTTTGTTATATTTGCCTACCCGCCAAAAGGTTAACAACCAATTGCGTGGTAGGCTTTTTATTTTAACAAAACTATACCTTTTAATATGAAAAAGATTCTTCTACCTCTTTTTGCCGCGGCTCTTTCGCTCTCGGCAGCAGCACAAAGTTCGCCATTTGAGTGGCAGGTTAGCGACAACACCAAGATCAAACTCGGTGGTTACGTTCGCTTCAACATCAACTCCGACTTCGACGGTAGCGTGGGTGGTGGCAACGACTTCGTCTCGACAAATATCCAAGAGTCGAGCTGGAACAACGAAAGCAACCTAGGTTTCGACCCTTCGGCAACACGCTTCTCGCTTCAGATCACACAATCGACCGAGGCTTTGGGCGACGTTAAGGTATTTGTAGAGACCGACTTCCGCGGTTCGAGCGTGCGCCTACGCCAGGCATACGTCGAAGCTAAAGGCTTCATCGCAGGTCAAGCGTGGAGCTTTATGACCGACCTTGCGGCAAATGCCCCAACGGTCGACATCAACGGAGTGGGCTCGCGTACATTCCAACGCACCCAACTTTTTGGTTATCGCCACAACTTTAGCGACGTTCTTTCGGCGGGTATCTCGCTTGAGTATCCATCGCTCAAGAGCCTCTACGCTACAGACTTTACGAGCGTAAACCAAACTGTGCCAAACATCCCAGTTTACCTTCAACTCAAAAGCGCGGCGGGCCACATAAAGGCAGGTGCGATGTTCAACACGCTTCAATATGGCGATAGCAACAACCAGGAACGTTTGAGCGAAATGGGTATCGGTGGACAACTTTCAGGCTCGTTGCGCGCGAGCAAAGCTATCACACTCTACGGTCAGGCGATCTACGGAAAAGGTATCAGCAACTACATCAGCAACTTGTCGTCACTCATCGTGGGTCTAATGTCGGTCGATGGCACCGAGATGGAGGCAACACCAATGGGTGGTTACTCAGCGGGTATTGGCGCAAAACTTTCGAAAAAGTGGTCGGCAGCGGTGAGTGGTTCGCTCGTCGAGAACTACGGCGACAAAGATTTCTTCGATGGATATTTCCAAAAGAGCACCTATATCTCTACGGCTCTCTTCTACGTCCCTGCACCTAAAGTGACCCTCGGTTTCGAGTACCTCAACGGCTCGCTCACAAATTTTGGCAGCGATGCAATTGGTGCTCAACGCCTAAGCTTCTCGGTAAAATATTCACTCTAACAAATATTGATGAAACACATTTTTTATCTACTCTCTCTCACTCTTCTCTGCTCGGCGGCATCGGCCCAAGAGCAGGAAGAGGTAGATTTAACCCCTGTAATTTTCGGCTCTGTTAGAGCCAAGTACGAAGCTAGCACCCAGGCCGATCTTCACCGATTCAACGTGCGTAATTCGCGCCTTGGAGTCAAAGGTGCCACTTCGGAATATATGCGCTACGCCATGCAGATCGACTTCAACAACGAAGGCAAGGTCTCTATTTTGGACTCCTACGTGGCATTTGTGGCGGGCGACTTCCAACTCTCGCTGGGGCAACAGCAATACCACTTCAACGCCGATTTGGACCGCGGGCCTAGCAGCTCGCTCTTCTCGAATCGCTCGTTCCTATCGAAGTATCTAACAACCTATTACGACCCCACAACCAACGACGTGAGCACCATCGGCTCGCGCGATATTGGAGCTGTGGCGAGCTACAAATTCCCAACAAAATTACCCATAAGCATCACCGCAGGCGTAATGAATGGCTCGGGAGCCAACAACACCGAGTGGACCAACACGACAAACTACGTGGGTCGACTTGCCATAGGTGGCAGCAAAGGATTTCAAGTGGCAGGAAGCTTCTACTCTGGCCAAACATCGCTCGACCAGAAGTTCGAGATGTATGGCGGCGAATTGCGCTACGCTAGTGGCGACTACCTGATCGAGGCAGCCTACGCCGAAAGGCTCCTAGAGCAAGATGGTCAGAAGGTTCTAACGGCGGCACACGTGCACGGCTACCGCACCTTCCACCTTCGCAAAAATGAAATTTTCAGCTACATCGCGCCCCACCTGCGTTGGGATATGGGCAACGGCATAGAGTTTGAAAATCAATACGATGGACTCATCGACCGCTACGATGCCAACCGCATCACGGTAGCCATCAACCTAGGCTTCGCGAAAAAGTGGATTGGCTCGGAAATTAGAATCGCCTACGAAGAGTACATCGTCGGCACCTCGCACACCGATGCGGCAATCAACCCGCTGCTTCAAGATAAGTACACTATCGAATTTATTACATCTTTTTAAGGGTTTTTTGGCTGAGACTTTTCTGAGACTTTGCTGAGAATTTGCTGAGACTTATGGGGCTCTATCTTTGAGCGAAAGCGAAAAGCCCAAAAGCGCACCAAAGAAGCACCTCAACAAAGTAGCGAAAAGCAAAAAAGCAACAATTTATTCGCGCTAGCGCCCCTTCCAAGGCAATAAAACAGACATAAAATACATTATATATAAGTAAGGCAACGAAGATATTAATTTTTATGTATCTTTGTTGTGGGATTGCCCGCACGAAATTTGCAACAAAAAGTTAGAAAAGATAAGATTATGGTAAAGATATTATGGGTCGACGACGAGATCGAACTTCTTAAACCTCACGTGCTTTTCCTCAAAGGAAAAGGTTACGAGGTAGATACATGCAACAACGGCTACGATGCAATCGACATGGCCTACGAGTCGAGCTACGACCTTATTATCCTCGACGAGATGATGCCAGGTATGACTGGCTTAGAGACACTTCCCAAGATCAAGGAGGTGCGCCCCGACACGCCTATAATCATGGTGACAAAGAGCGAAGAGGAGAATATCATGAACAAGGCGATAGGCTCAAAAATCGCCGACTACATAATCAAACCTGTGAACCCCAACCAGGTGCTACTCTCTATAAAGAAAAACGTTCACTCGCAACAACTTGTCACCGAGCAAACAACGGCCGACTACCGCTCGGAGTTTGGTCGGATCAGCTCGTCGCTACAGATGGCCAACGATTTTTCGGATTGGTGCAGCATCTACAAACGCCTGGTGTCGTGGGAGATGGAGCTTTCCGAGGGCAACGACGAAAGCATCCGCGAGGTGCTGAGTTACCAGAAGGGCGAGGCCGACAAAGAATTTTCGAAGTTCGTGCGCCGCAACTACTACAATTGGATCAACAACCGCTCGGAGCAGACCCCCATCATGTCGCACACCTTGATGCGCAACTCGGTCTTTCCTGTGGTCGACGAAAATAGCAAAACCACGCTGCTGCTTATCGACAACTTCCGCTACGACCAATGGCGTGCCATTGGCTCCTACCTGCGTGGCTACTTCGATGTGGCACTCGACGAGCTCTATTGCGCTATCCTCCCCACCGCAACGCAGTATGCGCGCAACTCGATCTTCGCGGGACTCATGCCCCTAGGGATCTCGAAGCTGATGCCAGACAAGTGGCTCAACGACAACGAGGAGGGAGGCAAAAACCTACACGAAGAGGAGTTCCTGCGCCGCAATATCCAAGGTAGCGGCCGCAACTACAACATGACTTTCGACAAGATCATCCGCCCCGAGCAGGGCCGCAAGCTACTCGACAATATGCAACATATCTTAGAGGCCGATTTCTCGGTGGTGGTCTACAATTTCCTCGACATCCTCTCGCAC
>JBCQWE010000042.1:0-17340 GCA_047172505.1 Rikenellaceae bacterium
ATAGCCGAGTTTGGCTTCTTAGGAGTTGTTGTGTACACACGTGTACAAACACCTCTACGTTGGGGACACGCTGCGAGCGCTGGAGACTTACTCTTGTACTCCAAGTTCACTCGTCCGTTTCTAACTAACTGTTGAATAGTTGGCATCTTAACGTTTTTTGTCCTTAAAAATTAATAAATTTCGATTTCCCCTCTCGGCTTTATAGGCCGAAATGGACTGCAAAGATAGTCATAATTTTTGGAACCACAATACATTCACTATCTTTTTTCTCCAAATCATCAATATTTTAGCCTATTTGAGTGCCTTTCGCTATTCTTTTTTCTTATGGAAATTTATTTCTTATAATGTTTTACTTATATTCAAAAGGTTAACCTGTTTGTTTTCAAGCTATTGCATATTGCCAAATTCACACAAATAGATCCTCTGCGCTCGCATGACCCACCATCAACCGAATAGGCGTAAAAGGGTGAAAATTAGAATATTTTGCATAAATTTGCAGAACCACATAAAACTCCAAAAAATGAAACTCAAAGAAAGAATCCGCAGATACTCGCTCTTCACACTGGGTATCTTTACTATCGCCCTAGGTATAAGCATATTTGTGCGCACAAACTTAGGCACACCGCCCTTTTCGAGCACGCCTTATGTCTTTAGTGAGAACACACCACTGAGCATCGGAACGTGCATCTTTACACTATTTATGGTGTGCCTCGCCGCACAACTTATCTTGTTGGGCAAGAGGGGTATAATTGAAAATCGCGTGAATTTGATAGCGCAGATCCCCATCTCATTTTTCTTTGGATTTTTCACCGATCTAACGATGTGGATGCTCTCGGATTTCGCACCCGAAGGCTACGCCATTCGCATAATTTCGCTGCTTGTTGGTTGCGCCATTTTGGCACTAGGAATAAGTTTCGAGGTGGCCGCAAATGTCTTTATGACTAGCAGCGAATACACCATTCAGATCATATCGAAACGCTTCAACAAAGAGTTTGGAATCGTCAAAATGCTCTTCGACCTTACTCTAGTTTCTCTAGCGGTGATCAGCTCACTGATCTTCACAAGCACAATCATCGGGGTGCGCGAAGGCACGATCGTCGCTGCGCTCACCGTGGGGCCAATCGTGAAGATTATAATGCCTCGTTTGGGGTTTCTTACTCGGTGGTTGACTGGGAAGAGCTGAGGCGGACTGGGACGGACTGAGGCGGACTGAGAAAAGCTGAGAAGAGCTGAGAAGACCCTGGAGAGAAGCTGGTTCGCCGCAACTCGCTTTGGGTCAGGCCCCAAGCAAAAAACAACTACCTACGCAGGTCCTTTCGTTTCTTGGGGGCGAGGACCCGAATTGCTTTGGGGAGCACGGAGAATTCAAAAGGGCTTTCCCCCATCAATTCGCCATCTACTTCCAGACTAATTTCGGGGGTTGACTCGATCCTGATTTTAGCTCCGCGCTGCTGCAAAATATGGCCAATGCGGTAGATTCCGCCATCGAATAGGTAGCGGGTTCTAAACATTATATGCCAGAAGTGGATCGGTCGGAATAGCGATAGGTCGAGCTCACCATCATCGATCACCGCGTGTGGCAGGTGCCGCATACCGCCCATATTGTAACCTCCAATACCTATTGAAATGCTCATCAAAAGGTCGTTCCACACCAATCTATCGTCGATCCACACCTTGATTCCCGTAGGTTTATACTTAAAAAAGGAGCGCACGAAAGAGAGCAGCAGTCGCATGCGCTTGTTGCGCCCCTTGTTTTGAAGGTGATTTAAACGTTTGAGAGCAAAGGTGTTGAAGCCGACACCTGCGCCATTTGCGAAGTAGCGTGTTTGGCGGTAGTGCGACTCCTCGTAGCAGACAACACCAATGTCTTGGAGGTGTGTGTGACCACGTTTTACAACCTTCACAGCCTTCTCGATTCGCAGCGGAACTCCCGCGCTCTTCGCCCAGTTATTGATGTCGCCCACGGCGATTACACCAAGCAGGATCTCGATTGGGTCGACAACTTTTTGAATAAAAAGGCCATTTATCACCTCGTGGATCGTGCCATCACCTCCAACGACGATGAGCTTACGGTAGCCCTGCTTTATGGCAGAGACCGTAAGCTCCACGGCGTGGAATTTATGTTCAGTGAAGAGTGGCTCGTAGACAATGCCCTCGTCGCGCAAGAGCCTAGAGATCAGAGGGTACTGCTCCAACCCCCTGCCCGATCCTGCAACGGGATTGACTATCACCAACCACTTTGTAATATCTACTTCACCCATCAAATTACTTCTCTGGGGCGTTGATTATCGTATGCTTCAAGAAGTCGTAGAATTTGGCAACTGATTCAACCTCGACCTTCTCGTCGGGCGAGTGAGGATAGCGAATTGTAGGTCCAAACGAAATCATATCGAGCTGTGGATAGTTGGTGCTGATGATGCCACACTCCAAACCTGCGTGAATTGCAGTCACCTTGGGCTCTTTATTATATAGGTCGCGGTACGATGCGACCATAGTTTTCAAAATTGACGACTCCATATTTGGGTTCCAACCATCGTAGGCACCAGTGCTCTCAACATCGGCATCGGCAAGTTCAAATACCGAAGCGATAGAGTCAGCCAAAGCCTCCTTTTCCGAACGGAGCGAGCTACGAAGCAGACAGTGAATCTTCACTGTCGAGCCATCCGAGACAACGCGCGCAAGGTTCGACGAGGTTTGCACCAAACCTGGCATCGAAGTCGACATTTTGACCACTCCATCGGGGCAAGCAGCAACGGCCCAAACTAGGCATGCGGCAGCGTCCTCGTCGATCATCTCTTCGGGAACATCGACCTGCGTTGCGGTGATCGAGATTGAATCCTCGACACCAGCATACTCCGCAATGACCTCAGTCTCGAAACTCTTTATAGCCTCCTCGAAGTCCTCGATATCGTCTTGGTGAACAAGCACCACCGCTTGCGTTTCGCGAGGTATAGCATTGCGCAAACCACCACCATCGACCGAGCAGAGCAACATATCAATATCGATCGACGACGAGCGCAAGAAGCGGAATAGCAACTTGTTAGAGTTTGCGCGCTGGCAGATGATCTGTATTCCCGAGTGGCCACCTTTAAGACCCTTGATCTCGATTTTAAATGCCTGGAAGTCAGAATCTGGCGTTGGGCAGCTATCATACTCAAATGTTGCCGACACGTCGACTCCACCTGCGCAACCCACAAAGAGTTCGCCCTCGTCCTCCGAGTCCAAGTTAAGAAGAATATCGCCCTTCAACAGCCCCGCTTTAAGGCCCATTGCACCATCCATGCCTGTCTCCTCGGTCGCTGTGAATAGTGCCTCTAATTCGCCGTGTACCAGATCATTATCTTCCAACATAGCAAGGATCGCAGCTACGCCAACACCGTTGTCGGCACCTAGGGTTGTACCGTTAGCGGTGACCCACTCGCCATCGATGTAGCCCTCGATTGGGTCACGGTCGAAGTCGAACTCCTTATCATTATTTTTTTGTGGCACCATGTCGAGGTGAGCCTGCATGATGATACCCTTGCGCGACTCCATACCTGCGGTTGCTGGCTTATAGATGTAGACGTTATCAGCATCGTCGACCTTGTGTTCGAGGTTGTTCGCCACAGCGAAATCGACTACATATTGACGAATTGCCTCTTCGTGGTGCGAAGGGCGTGGACGTTTCATTATTTCAACAAAATGTTTCCAAACCGCTTGGGGGTTCAGAGCTTCAAAGTTCTTATTCATAGCTATTTGTATTAGTTATTTTGAGTGATTACCAAGTCTAAAACATTAATGTATATCGTCATTGCGGCCCACGAGCCGCAATCTCTAACATTTTGTACTATAGCTCATTATTAGATTGCGGATCAAGCCCGCAATGACGGCTATAGGTAATATTCTACCTTGCTTGTCACTCGCGTTAGTTATTCTATTCGAGCGCCTTCGCTCGTTCTCTTCTCTCTTGTTCTCGCTGCTCGCCACGCTCAAAGGCGTTGACAATATCTTTGACCAGTGGGTGGCGGATGATGTCGCGCGTGTCGAAGTCTACAAGCGCTATATGTTTCACCTCACGCAGGTTCTCCATCGCTTTTATCAAACCGCTATCGCTCTTGCGCGGTAGATCGATCTGTGTCACGTCGCCCGTAACGATAAATTTTGCACTTCGCCCCATACGCGTAAGGAACATCTTTATCTGCGAGAGTGTTGTATTTTGCGCCTCGTCGAGAATCACAAATGCATTGTCGAGCGTCCGTCCTCGCATATACGCCAATGGTGCAATCTGCACTGTCCCCTCCTCCATATATTTTTGAAGCTTCGAAGGGGGAATCATGTCGTTGAGAGCATCGTAGAGGGGTTGGAGGTAGGGGTCGAGTTTCTCTTTCATGTCGCCTGGTAAGAAACCAAGTTTCTCGCCCGCTTCGACAGCTGGACGAGTCAAGATTATTCGCTTCACCTCTTTCTCCTTTAGAGCCCTAACCGCCAATGCTATAGCGGTATATGTCTTACCTGAACCCGCTGGACCTGTAGCAAACAACAAATCGCACTTGGCGTAACTTTCCACTAATCGTTGCTGGTTGTGAGTGCGTGCGCGGATGATATTTCCGTTGTTGCCAAAGACTATGACATCTTTGTCAACGCGCGTTTCAACAGCGATCTTGCCACCCGAAAATGCTTGCGAGACCACCTCAGAGGAGATGTGGCCATACTTTTGATAGTAGGCCACAAGACCTTCGAGTTGATTTTCGAATTTTGTCTGCTCCTCGGTTGACCCATAAATCTTTAACGATCCACCGCGCGCAACGATCTTGAGTTGCGGGTGCAGCTCCTTGACCTGTTCGAGGTATACATTTTTAGCACCGTACAACTCGCGAGGATCGATACCCTCTAAGGCTATCTCTTTCGAGGCTTCACTCATTGGCAAAAATTAAAATCTATAACCAATTGATGCGCTGAAAGAGGAAGCGTTCATGTCGTACTCCGAAGTTGTATTTTCTATACCAAACGCTGTATCTTTCTTAAATTGACCGTTATAGCGCAAGTCAAAAGTGATTTTAGTGATCTTAAGACCAAGGCCAACCACATAACCCACAGTCGACTTCACAGAGCCAAGATCTTCGTAACCGTCATCGTCGTTTGCCTTAGCATTGTTATAGATCATAAACGATGGACCAGCCTTAAGACGGATTGGGCCTAGGATAGGAATCGACGCTAGTATAGGAAGCTCAATAGAGTTGCTCGTGATACTCGAAGTATCATAATCAGAGAACGTCATCTTGTTGTGCACCCAAAGAGCCTCAGCCGAAAGCTCAATAATAGGTAGATCGAGACCCACCATAGCACCCGCCTGGTAGCCAAACTGGCTCTCTCCTAGGCTAGTATCAGCTGCATCGAGCAACTTAAAACTTGAGACATTTGTACCAGCGCTAACGCCATACATCAAAAAAGGAATCTTTGCGCTTGCAGAAAGCACCGTCGACGAAAGTACTACTGCGAGTACTGCGACTACTTTAATAAATCTATTCATAATTATCATTGTTTAGTTTCTTAAGGTCAAAGTTAATATTTTTTTCCTTAATCTAACGATTATTTACTGCATAAATTTTGCAAAACTTTTATCTTCAACAAAAAAGAACTATCTTTGCACCCTTAATATATATGTAAAAGCAATTTAACGAAGCAATAAATATGGGACTAGTAGCAATAGTTGGCCGACCAAATGTTGGCAAAAGCACACTTTTCAACCGTCTAATTGGCGAGCGCAAAGCGATAGTTGACTCTACCGCAGGTACCACACGCGACCGCCACTACGGCAAAAGCGATTGGTGCGGCCGCGAATTTTCAGTTATCGACACTGGTGGTTACTCTGTAAACTCCGACGACATCTTCGAAGATGAAATTCGCCGCCAGGTGCTTCTAGCTATCGAGGAGGCCGACGTGATTTTGTTCCTTGTCGAGGTGATGACAGGCATAACCGACCTCGATATGATGATGGCCGACATCTTGCGTCGATCATCGAAAAAGGTAATTTTGGTCTGCAACAAGATCGACAACAACGACCAGGTTTACCTCTCGCACGAGTTCTACTCGCTGGGTGTTGCCGACGAGCTTTTCTGCATCTCTTCGATGAGCGGCAGCGGCACGGGCGATCTCCTAGATGCTGTTGTTAAGGCACTTCCCGAAGAGATCGACACCGACTACGACCACTCGCTCCCACACATCACCATCGTTGGACGACCCAACGTCGGTAAGTCGTCGATGACCAACGCACTGCTCGACCAAGAGCGTAATATTGTCACATCGATCGCAGGTACAACGCGCGACTCGATCCACACTCGCTACAACAAATTCGGCATGGATTTCTACTTGGTCGACACGGCAGGTATGCGCCGCAAGAACCGCGAGATGGAGGATTTGGAGTTCTATTCTGTGATGCGCTCGATCCGCGCGATCGAGGCTTCGGACGTCTGCGTTCTGATGCTCGACGCAAAGCAAGGACTTGAACACCAAGACCTTAACATCCACAACCTCATCGTCAAAAACCGCAAAGGTTGTGTGATTGTTGTCAACAAGTGGGACCTCATCGAGAAAGATAGCAACACCATGAAGGAGTGGCGCGAGCAACTAGAGCGCAAATTGGCTCCATTCAACGATATTCCAATTATCTTCACTTCGGTTTTGAACAAGCAACGAATCTTGGAAGTTCTGCAAACTGCAATCCGCGTGTTCCAAAGTCGCAAGCGCCGCGTTGCAACTCACGAACTCAACGAGTTCTTCTTGCCGATCATCGAGAACTATCCACCCCCAGCAACAAAGGGTAAGTACATCAAGATCAAGTTCGTAACGCAGCTACCTACCCCAACGCCGCAATTCGCATTCTTTGTGAATTTGCCTCAATACATCAAAGATCCTTACCGCCGTTTCTTGGAGAACAAGCTGCGTAACGAGTGGGATTTCTCGGGCGTTCCTATACAGATCTATTTCCGTCAGAAGTAGATCGAAGGCAAGAGGTAAGCAACTTCAATTATCCGCGACAATGGGTGTAACACTATCGGTAGCAACATCGGCAGATGGCTACATTGACGACAACAGCGCACAACGGTTAATACTCTCTACCCCAGAAGATTGGGCCGAGGTATACCAACTACGCGCCGCGGCCGATGCAATAGTGATCGGTGCAGAGACTCTGCGCCGCGACAACCCACGCCTTTCGCTCAAAAGCGACGAGCTGCGCCTCGGTCGCCTCAACGCAGGTAAAACACCTGAACCGCACAAAGTTATCATCAGCCGCGATGGGGTAATCGACCCATCGCTTAGGCTCTTCACGTCGCCATATAAGAATATAATCATCTTCTCGCAGATCGAGCGCGCGGAGCTCTACGACTTAGCCGAAGTGATTGTGATCGAAGAGATTACATCACATGCCGTGCGCAGCCACTTGGAGAAGCGCGGCCTGAACAACATCTTTGTCGAAGGTGGAGCCCAGATTCTGGAGATGTTCCTTTCGCAGGGCTGCGCCGACAGCGTACGCCTTGCCTCGAACCCCGCAATAAGGGTTGATGACCACAGCGCACCATCGTTCAATAAAGAGCTATGGTTCAAAGGCATAACACCTTTGCGGAGCGATCTTGGCGGCATGCAGGTTGAACTCTATAGTCTGCGCCAAGAGAGCCACCAAGAAGATATAAAGTACCTCGAACAAGCAATCGAGCTTAGTCGCAACTGTAGTCCCTCGGCCACATCGTATTGTGTCGGGGCTGTGATTGTCACTGCAAAAGGGGAAATATTCGAGGGCTACACGCACCAAACATCGCCCACACATCACGCTGAGCAAGAGGCTGTTATAAAAGCTTTAGAGTGCGGCACCGACCTGAAAGGTGCAACGATGTATAGTTCGATGGAGCCCTGCTCACAGCGTTCGAGCGAACCCAGGAGCTGCTCACAGATAATAATAGAGCACCAATTCGCGCGGGCTATCTTCGCCCTCTACGAGCCAAACTGCTTTATCAATTGCAACGGAGCGCTCAACATGCGCCTTGCGGGAATCGATGTCAAATGTATTGATTCTCTGGGGGAGAGTGTTCGCCAGATCAACAGTCACCTTTTCTAAACGTTGTATTCGAGGAGGTTTTCGAGAATCTTCTTTCGTGGGTCGAACTCGCACAAGTCGTCGAGCGACATCTCTTTGATCGCAAGTTCGATAAGTTGTTGTTCGGTGAGAGTCGTGCAGGTAGCGAAGTGTTGCCCTGCTTCGATCAATGCCCGACAGGGCACCAGACCGATAATCTCGGTTCCTGTGACACGCGCCCCATGTTTTTCGGCACTACGACACACCTCTGCGTAAGCTACGTGCAGTGGGGTAACGGCGATATTTGTGAGATTCATCGAGACTTGCGCAATTCCATACTCCTCTATATACCAGCCAATTGCCTTACACGCTTTGAGCTTGCCAGCTTTAGACTTGCTGCCACTTTGGCGAACTTCGGCGGCTATGGCGCTTGCCGTGGCTACAGAGGTGGTGTCAAGGTTAAAATTTACGGCAATAAGAAAATCGCGCGCGCCGACGTTGGTTGCACCCGCTTGGGCGATGATCTGGTCGTATGGTCGCGCTCCGAAGTCGGGAGCATCGTCGCTCATAACTCTCTGGGGCAGAGCCTCGTACTCTCCCCTGCGGCACACTGCTAGATTCTCTCGCTCCTCACGAAGAGCTGCCGCTCCGTAGCAGTAGGTGGGGATAAATAGCTCTTCGGAGATGCGTTGCGCGAGTTTGCGAGCCAACTGTACGCACTCGTCGAGCGAGATGCCCCAGATGGGGACCAGCGGCAGAACATCGGTAGCGCCCAGGCGAGGGTGTGTACCACTCTGTTGGCGCATGTCGATCAGTTCACTAGCACGCTTCACGGCTTGAAAAGCCGCTTCGACGACATGGTGTGGCTCGCCCGCAAAGGTTATCACAGTGCGGTTTGTGGCAGCACCAGGGTCGATGTTTAATAGAGAAACACCATCCGAAGCTTCGATTTCCCTTGCAATATCATTGATTATCTCTGTGTTGCGCCCCTCGCTAAAGTTGGGTACGCACTCTATGATCTGCTTTTTCATCGTCGTTTCGGATGGTGTTGTAGAGTCTATTGGCTACTTAAAACCTAAGCGTTATACATCTGCCAAACAAGCGCGGCAGCGCCAATTACAGCTGTATTTTTATCTTGGATACCGCTTGGCAGCAACTTCACCTTGTTGCGGAACGTAAAGAGCATATTCTCCTCCATGTAGCGCTTCGTTGGCTCGAAGATAAGCTCACCAGCTTTGGCCAAACCACCGAATAGGATGATCGCCTCGGGTGAGGTGATAGTACACATGTCGGCAAGTGCGCGACCTAGAACCTCGCCCGTGTAGCGGAAGATCTCTAATGCCAATGGGTCGTTCTCCTTAGCTGCGTTCGAAATCAAGAGTGAGTCGAATTCGCTAAATGGCACCTCGCGTAGCTTACTAGGGGTATTTGTTGTTGCCATAAGTTCGAAGGCTGTGCGCTTAATACCTGTTGCCGAAACATAGGTCTCCAAGCAACCCATGCGACCACAACCACATGTGCGACCACCGCGCTCAACTGTAACGTGACCATATTCGCCTGCAAAGCCATCGTGACCATAGATCATCTCGCCGTTCGACACAAAGCCCGAGCCCAAACCAGTACCGAGGGTGATCATAACGAAATCTTTCATCCCTTTGGCGTTACCGAAGATCATCTCACCGATGGTTGCTGCGTTAGCGTCGTTGGTCACTGCAACATGTTTTGCTTGTGGAAAACGGCTGCGTATATCCTCGACGATGTTGAAGATGCGCTCCTCCTCGTTGAGACCAACGTTGTTGGGTTGGTATTTCCAAAGGTTAGCAGGTTGTTCGATGCAGCCACTGTGGTAGCTCGCGTTGGGCGCTCCAATGCCAATTCCGACAAGTTCGTACTTTATTTTTAGTGAGTCGAGCAATGCCTGCATAGCTTTAGCTAGAGTGTCGAGGTAGTCGGGATAGTCGTTGAAACGAGGGAACGATGCAGTCTTGATTGTGCCCTCTCCGTAGATTTCTCCCTCTTGATCCACTAGGCCAAATGCTGTATTGATACCACCGATGTCAATACCGAACGATAATTTTTTCATGTGCTTGTTTTATTTTAGGTTTTAAGAATCGTCTAATTAAGATCAAAGTTACGATAAAATTCTTTTTCTACAAAGTTTTTTATTAATTTTGGTCGCTAAAACATTTGAAATAATATGAAATCTAACGAATCTACACTTGAACAGATAGAAAATTACTTGGCCCAAATCGAAATCCCTTCGGAACCCGAGAGACTCTACGCCCCAATTAGCTACTCTTTGGGCTCGGGCGGAAAGCGTATTCGACCTATGTTGGTGATGCTCTGCTGTTCGGTCTTTAGCGATAAGAGTTCGGTGGCTCTTCCTGCTGCCGCTGCTGTCGAGGTGTTCCACAATTTTACTCTCCTGCACGACGACATCATGGACAACGCTCTGGTGCGCCGTAGCAAGCCCGCGGTACACGTTAAATGGAACCCCAACGTGGCGATTCTTTCGGGCGATGTGATGATGATTTTAGCCTACAAGCTCCTCGCGGAAGTTCCTGCAAACTTATTGCCACAAATCCTTGACGAATTCAACACAATGGCTGCCGAGGTGTGCGAGGGTCAACAATACGATATGGATTACGAGACTCGCACCAAGGTCTCGATGGTTGAATATATGCGCATGATCGAGCTAAAAACTTCGGTTCTTTTGGGTAGCTCGGCGGCAATTGGAGCTATATTGGGTGGTGCCACACCCTCGCAGTGCAGCACCCTGAAACGCTTTGCTACCGAGGTGGGCATAGCTTTCCAGATCCAAGACGATCTGCTTGACTCGTATGGCGACGAGCAGCTTGGAAAAGCGATCGGCGGCGACATCTTGGAAGGCAAACAGACCTTCTTGATGAATAGCGCAATGAGTCGTGCCGACGAACTCACGCGCGAGGTTTTGCGCTCCACACACCTCGACTCGTCGCTCACCGAGCAGGAGAAGATCGCACGTATCAAGGGGGTTTACGACTCACTCGACATCCCACGTTTCACCGAACAGCAGATCAAAAATAGATTCGAGAAGGCTCTCTCGCTGCTTCAAACGCTCGACGTTGAGTCGCAGAGATTAACAAACCTACGTCTTTTTGCCCAAGGACTAATCAACCGCCAAAAGTAATGAAGAGATCACAGATAGAGATAATGGCACCTGTGGGTTCCTACGAGGCACTGCACGCAGCAATTGCGGCGGGTGCAAACTCGATATATTTTGGTGTCGAGCAGCTCAATATGCGTGCAAAATCGGCAGCAAATTTCACTCTCGAAGACCTCGCGGCGATAGTAAATATCTGTAAGCAGAGCGCCATAAAGAGCTACCTTACAGTAAATATTGCAATCTACGGCGGCGAAATTGAGGTGATGAAGCAGATCATCGACAGAGCAAAAAGCGAAGGGGTCGATGCGGTGATCGTCTCGGACTTTGCCGCGATACTCTACGCCCGCAGCGTGGGGGTCGAGGTGCATATCTCCACGCAGTGCAACATCTCGAACATCGAAGCGGTGAAGCTCTACGCCCAATGGGCCGATGTGGTGGTTTTGGCTCGCGAACTGTCGCTCGAACAGATTGCCGAAATCTCGCAACAAATAGTAGTACAGAATGTTAGAGGCCCCAAAGGCGAGCTAGTCGAGATCGAAATGTTTGCCCACGGAGCGCTCTGCATGTCTATCTCGGGAAAGTGTTATTTGAGTCTTCACGAGACCGACTGTTCGGCAAACAGAGGTGCGTGCCGCCAAATTTGCCGCCGTAAATATACAATTCAAGACACCCAAACGGGCGAGGTGCTCGACATGGATGGGCAATATATTCTCTCACCCAAGGATCTCTGCACCATAGAATTCCTCGATAAATTTATTGCGGCTGGGGTCAAGGTGTTAAAAATCGAGGGGCGCGCTCGCGGTGGCGAGTACGTCAAACGAGTGGTTGAGTCCTACGACGTGGCACTGCGCGCTATCGAAGAGGGCAGCTTCACACCCCAAAGTGTAGCACCTTTGGTCGAACGCCTCTCGACGGTTTTCAATCGCGGTTTTTGGGGCGGCTACTACGCTGGCAAAACCGTTGCCGAGCAGACCTCGCGACACGGCTCGTCGGCAACAGAGCGCAAGGTATATGTGGGCAAGGTGACCAACTTCTTCAAGAAACTATCCGTTGCCGAACTACTTATCGAAGCCTCGCCACTTAGTCGCGGCGACTCGGCACTCTTCTTGGGCGAAACCACAGGTGTGGTGGAACATACAGTCGGCGATTTGATGTTCGAGGAGGCTGTGGTCGACACGGTTGTTCAAGGGCAGCTGTGCTCTATCAAAACCAACACCTTGGTTCGCCGTGGCGACAAAGTCTACAAGATGGTCGGGGCAGAGGAGGTTGAGGATCAAATAAAAGATTAAAAAATATTCTTAATTTATAACGTCATTCTGAACTTGATTCAGAATCTCTAATTAAACTTTGAATATCAGATATTTAGAGGTTGCGGATCGGAGTCCGCAATGACGAATTTGTATTAAAATATTAACGCACCAGAACTAATTAAAAATTATAAAATATTAGCATTATGATTTCATTGCAAAGTTTCATCGAACGCCGCGCGACGCTTCGAAACAAGATCGGCCGAGGACTTATCCTATTACCAGGCAACTCATTGGTTCCCAATTCGTACCCCAATAACGCATACTCATTCCGCCAAGATTCCACTTTCCGCTACTTCTTTGGGCTCAACATCCCCTCGCTCTTCGCAGTGATCGATATTGAGTCGGGTGCCGAGGTGCTTTTTGGCGACGACTACACAGTCGAGGATATTATCTGGACTGGCCCCCAACCAACACTCAAAGAGTTGGGAGCAACGGTTGGCGTTAGCGAAACTTACCCCACAAGCGCTCTTAAGGGCTACATCGGGCATGCAATTCGTGCAGGTCGACCAATACACTTTTTGCCTCCATACCGTGGTGAGGGTAAATTGCAGCTCTCGGAGTTGTTGGGTATCGCCCCACAGATGCTTCATAGCTACATCTCGGCGGATATGATCTTTGCCGTGGCGGAGATGCGCGAAGTGAAATCGGCCGAGGAGATCGCAACGTTGCAGGATGCTTTCCAGATCGGATATAAGATGCACACCACAGCGATGTCGATGTGCCGCGCGGGAGTGAGCGAGCGCGAGATTGCGGGAACGCTCGAAGGAGTTGCGCGCCGCGAGGGTCAAGGGGTCTCGTTCCAATCGATCTGCTCGCAACATGGCGAAACCCTCCACAATATCAACCAAGATGGTGTGCTCGAAGATGGGAGACTCTTCCTCTGCGATGCTGGAGCCGAAAACCTCGACGGCTACTGCTCCGACCACACGCGCACCTATCCTGTGAGTGGTAAATTCACGCCAATTCAGCGCGATATATATAATATAGTGTTGGCAGCGCACGACCACATCATCGATGTGGCTCGCCCAATGAAATATATGGAGCTCCAAGAGGCTTCGTTTAGAATCTTAGCGCAGGGGCTCAAAGATGTGGGTTTGGTCTCGGGCTCGGTCGACCAGATCGTGGAGACCAAGGCCGTGACTCTCTTTATGCCTCACGGACTAAGCCACGGCATGGGTATGGATGTTCACGACTGCGAAGGCTTTGGCGAACGCAGCTTCGACTTCTCGGAATTTGCCGAGCGAGCTGCCGAGTCGGGCACATGTATCTACCGCAAAGAGTGGATGCTTCGCCCAGGTGCGGTGATCACCGATGAGCCTGGAATCTACTTCATCCCCGCACTTATCGACCAATCGCGCAAAGAGGGGCTCTACAAAGGCATTGTCGATTACGATAAACTCGAAGCATTGCGCGACTTTGGCGGAATTCGCATCGAGGACGATTTGATCATCACCGAGGGCGGCTGCCAGGTTCTGGGCGACAAACATATCCCTTCGTCGGTCGACCAGATCGAAGCGTTCATGGCTCGATAGAGATGATTTTTCTCTTCGCAACAGAAAAAGAAGCGGCACCATTTCGTGCTCGCTGCCCCCACACCACAATCGAGATTTGCGGCGTGGGGGCGGCGGAGTGCGCAGCGTCGACAGCGAGAATCATCGCCTCGATGCGCGAGAGGGCGGGCGGGCAAACTCTTATTTTGGCGGGCATCGCTGGCAGCTACTCGCCCGAGGATGTGGCACTTTGCCAAGTTGTCGAGGTTGTCGACGAGACAATTGCAGCACTCCCAGAGCGCTTCGCACGCCACTACACAACAGAGCCCCACACACAACTGCGCGCAGTGAGTTCAAACTCGGTGAATAGCCAAGGTGAAGCCACCTGCTCGGCCCAGATCGAGAATATGGAGGGCGCGGCATTTATGGCCGTATGCCAAAAGTTGGGGGTAAAAGGGGTGCAAATAAGAGCAATCTCCAACAAAGTGGGCGACCCCCTCGAAGAGTGGAGAGTGGATGAGGCATGCCAAGCGTTAGCCACAGAACTCGAAAAGTTGACAAGGGGTAAAAAGAGTTAAAAAATATAAAAAACGTAAGCAAAAAATTTGCAAAAAAGAAGATGTATTAATATCTTTGTATGTCATACTAAACTAAACAATAAAGATTTATGAAGAAAATTATCCTTTCATTTGCAGTTTTATGCGCTGGTCTAATGGTTGCTTGTGGCAATGCCGAGATCGACAAAATTAATCAATTAATCGTTGAAGCTACCGAGCAAACTTTGGCAGCTGAGTCTTCAGAGGAGGTTGCCCAAATCGCAACAACTCTACAAGAAGAGATGGAGAAGATCGCAGCTGAGGCTGGCGACAAGTTCTCTATCGGTAAAAGCGTAGAGGAGGCTCTAACAGCATACCAAGAGGCTGCTGCTGCTAAGCTTGCTGAATTTGGAATCGAGCTAGAGTAGTTCAAAATTTCTAGTGGTGTAACTAACAAGGGCGGGGCAAGTACCTAAATCGCCTTGTTAGTCACACTTTTTTAGTTACTATTATTCAACAAATACTAATGGTGCGTTAACTTTTTAAAATTTATTGTAACTGATTAATAAATAATTATTTATATCGTTTTTAAAGAAACTTTTTAATTTTGAATTTAAATTTTATTTAACACGTCATTGCGGACTTGATCCGCAATCTCCTTTTTTTTCGTCATTGCGGACTTGATCCGCAATCTCCTTTTTTTCGTCATTGCGGACTTGATCCGCAATCTCTTCCTCAAATTTTTGAGATTCTGAATCAAGTTCAGAATGACGACTTTAGTTTACCGCATCAGTATTATTCAACAAACACCATGAAAAGGCTCCTCTGTAACACACTCCTAATTTTGTCGCTTGCGCTACCTGTGGCGCTATGCGGGCAAGCGACATCGACAAATTTATCATTCGAGCAGGCCGATGTTTTGGCGGGCGAGTACTACTGCAAGGCAGTGGATAATTATGCACAAAAACTCGAAAGCAGCTGGAGGTCGGCGCGACTCCAAAGTGGCAATTATCAGATGCCATTTGTCTGCTACACCTCGGGCGAGTGCCCCGAAGGTGGCTACCCTCTCTACATCTCGATGCACGGAGGAGGTGGCACCACCGCCGAGGTTAACGATGAGCAGTGGGAGAATCAAAAAACATTGTATGGCACAGTTCCAGGGGTCTACTTCGTCCCCCGCGCCCCCACCGACACGTGGAATATGTGGCACCAAGAGTATATGGACGATTTTTTGTTGCAGATCGTCACCTACTCGGTGGCAAGGCTCAGTGTCGACCCCTCGCGCGTCTACCTCTTGGGTTACTCGGCAGGTGGCGACGGAGTCTACAACCTAGCTGCTCGCCTGAGCGACAGGTTCGCCGCGGCAGCGATGATGGCGGGCCACCCAGGCGATGCCCAGATTGAGAATCTTCGCAACCTCCCCTTCGCGATCTTCGTTGGAGCCGAGGACACGGGATACAACAGGGCGGGGCTCGCCTACGAGTGGCTCCAATCATTCGAGAAGCTCCACGCTCAAGATCAAGATGGGTATGAATATCGCGTAAACATATATGCCGACAAAGGGCACTGGATGGATCGTCTCGATGGTGAGGCTATTGGCTGGCTAGCGACACGTCAGCGCCGCAGTACCCCGAGCAGAGTAATTTGGATCCAGGACGATATTCTCCACACGCGCAAATACAACTTAGAGGTAACCAACCCCAAGCAGGGCTTTAGGATCGAAGAGGTGGTAGACTACGAAAACAACACCATATACATCAACTCCAACGACTACAACGAAGTTACCATCTGGCTCGACGACTACATCGCCGACCTCGCTCAACCTGTGGTGATAATCTTCAATGGCCAAAAAGTCTTTGAAGGCGTAGTTAACCGACTCGAAAGCAACATCATCGAAAGTGTTAATGCGCGCCTCGACCCCGAATTTGTCTATTGGGGCAAAGTGACCATTAAAAGGTAGTGCATCGAACAAATTGACTTAATTTTATTACACCCCATGACAAAATACGAAAAGCTAATAATCGAGATCGCGAGCGACACATTGGGAACTCGCCCCGAATATACCAACCTCAACTCCTACTTGCGGCACGACCTGGGAGCCGACGAACTTGACATGATTGAACTAGTGTCGAAAATTGAGGATCAATTTGGCTTCGAGATCAAAATGACAGCCGACGACATAACGAAGCTTCCAGATATGACCCTTGGGAATTTCTGTGCTCTGATGCTCGCTCACCGCGTTCAGCGCTTTAGCCAAAAGCGTTGCACGTGCATTGGGTGGATGTTCCTCGCATCGCTGGCGGGCTTCCTTATCCTTGCTCCCAACCTAGCGCTCTGGATCACCCTATTTATCATCTTCTCGGGGCTCTACAAAGATATTTGGGACCTGATAATATATGTCATCGCAGCAATATTCACAACTATATTATATCTGGCGATTTTTGGAACTATTGCCGTTGTGGCATATTTGCTTTACCTTATCTTTTTTTAATATTTGCACAGATGAAAAATATCCTCTTCAAACTCTCATTCTTCGCAATTATGGCCTCTTTGGTCGGTTGCTCCGAGTCGCAGCGCAACACTAGCGCCACGATAGTCACCTCCGCAGGGTCGATTAGTGTAGTGCTCTACAACGACACCCCACTCCACAAAGCCAACTTCATAGAGATGGTGAACGCAGGAACCTACGAGGGGATGCTATTCCACCGAGTTATCGATTATTTCGTGATCCAAGCGGGCGACCCCACATCTAAAGATGCCGAGCCTGGGGCACCCCTAGGCGAAGCCTCGGCGGGTGAGGAGGTCACAA
>JBCQWE010000043.1:0-16897 GCA_047172505.1 Rikenellaceae bacterium
TATAACTTTGACATTAAATAGATGCTTTAATTTAGGACGTTACGGGTTCTTGTCCTAAATTTTGAAGTAAAAAAGAAAAATTAGAACCCACCTATAAATATATGAAGCCATTTATTAGCTGGGTCTTTTTGTTCACCGTTGTTGCGATGGTTAGCTCGTGTGCAACCCAAAATAAAATCGTATATCTTCAAGATCAAGTTGTAGATAGTCCATTTGCGGCATCCGCTGACGGCCAAATTAAGTTGCAGGCGGGTGATGAGATCTCAATCTCGGTGTCGAGCAAAAACCAAGAATTAGCTGCGATATTTAACAAACAGCGTGCACAGCAGGGTAGCACGTCGAGCTCTTCGCAGAGTATACTAAGTTACACCCTAGATGGCGACGGATGTATCGATTTCCCTATTTTGGGCGAATTGGAGCTTGCGGGTATGACAAAGCAGCAGGTTGAAAAAGAGTTGAAATCTAAGATCATTTCGAGCGATATGCTCAACGATGCAATCGTCACTGTAGAATTTAAGAATCTTGGGTTCTCTGCCGTAGGAGAGATCTCTTCGCCAGGAAGATACCTTATAGAAAAAGAGCAAATAAATATTTTTGAGGCTTTGAGTGTTGCTGGTGATTTGACAATATATGGTCTTCGCGATAGGGTTTTTCTTACGCGTCGTGTCGACGATAAACTAATCACCTATAATATCGATCTTCGTTCGGCTGATATATATAATTCGCCAGCATACTACATCCAACAAAACGATGTAATTTATGTTGAGCCAAGTAAGATCCGAGCTAACCAATCGACAATTAATGGCAATACAGTGCGTTCAACATCGTTCTGGATGTCGCTCGCTTCATTTGTAACGACAATTGTAGTCCTAATATTAAACTAATATGGCAACTTCGAATAATTCATATATCACTCTCTCGGATTTGTGGGAGATTCTGCGTGCTAACATCTGGTTATTTATAATCTCAGTGTGTGTAGCTCTCTCTGTTGCTGTTGCATATATCGTTGTAACGCCACCGACCTACACATGCACAGCGAGGGTGATGATTAAAGATGACTCTAAAGGTAGTGGCATCGGTAGCAGTGAAGTATTCTCTAGCATGGGGTTGGTCAACTCGAAAACATATATCGACGACGAAATTCATGTTTTTACAACATCGCGCCTAATGGAAGAAGTTGTCGAGCGTTTATCGTTAGACCACATCTATAAATTGAAGTATCGCGGATTGCGATGGGTCGACATCTATCACTCTGCACCTTTCGAGGTTATTTTGGACGAGCAGCTCGATCAAACAACAATGAACTTCGAGATAACCCTCAATGATAGAGGTGGGTATCAAATCGACGGTTTAAACGTTGGGGGAGTCGCAGATAAAGAGCATATTACAGGCCAATTTGGACAAAGCATAGAGACTGCTAGCGGGTCATTTGTCATCAATTATCGCGACGGTGCCAACAACCCAGTTTCGGGGGCTCTATACTCCTTTTCCAAGGCTTCTTCAGCCTCTTTAGCAGCTGGTTACACATCGGCGGTATCGGTTCTGTTTCTAACCAAAGAGGCTTCGATAATTGTCTTGAGCATCACAATGGGCTCTAAGGATAAAGCCGTAGATCTGCTAAATACCTTGATCGACGTTTATAGCGAGAATTGGATCAAAGATAAAAATGCAGTTACTGTCAACACAACCGAATTTATCGACGAGCGATTAAAGCTTATCGAAGAGGAGTTGGGCCAAGTGGATCGTGGAATATCTGATTTCAAAAGCGAGAATCTTTTGCCCGATTTGGGTGCTGTTGCTGGCATGAACCTTCAAGCCTCGAATGAAAGCTTCAAGCGCCAAGTTGAGTATAGCAACCAGTTGGCCATGGCGCGATATATCGCAACTTATATTGACGATAATGGCAAGAACGACAGGCTGTTACCAACAAATGCGGGTATCGAATCACAATCGATCAACACAAAGATAGAGCGCTACAACGAGCTTCTGATTGAGCGCACTACATTGCTAGCAAATAGCAGCAAAGCCAACCCCGTTATTGCAGATTTAACCTCTAATATTGAGGCTGTTAAGAGTCTATTAACGCTCTCTATCGACGATCTGATCACAACACTCGAACTACAAATCGAAAACGCAAAAAAAGAAGAATCTGCGTCACAAGAAAAAATATCGAACAATCCAGCGCAAGAACTCTATCTACTCTCGGCGAGTCGCGAGCAGAAAGTCAAAGAACAGCTTTACCTGTTCCTGCTTCAAAAGCGAGAAGAGAATCAATTAAATCAGGCATTTACCGCCTATAATACCAAGGTTTTAGAGTGGGCGCGCGGAAGCAATGCCCCTGTTGCTCCTCAAAAAAATGTTATTTTACTCTTCGCCTTGGCGATCGGCTTTATTGTGCCTATCGTGTTATTGATCCTTCGCGAAAGTCTTAATACGACCGTTAATAGTAAAGATGATTTGGTGAGTGTCTCAATACCTTTTGTGGGCTCAATACCACAAATTAAGGCGCAGAGCAGCAATATTTTATCGAAGTTGTTCGGCCGAAAAGATAACGACGAGGGTAAAGTAATAGTTATTGATAACAGTCGTGACAGTCTCAGCGAGGCATTTAGAGTTGTGCGTACAAATGTCGACTTTATGTTAGATAAGTCAAAGAAGTCAAAGTTGCTGAATATCACCTCGTTCAACCCTGGCAGTGGTAAGAGTTTCACCGCGTTAAACCTTGCCCTTAGCATGGCGATGAAGAATAGCAAAACAATAGTTGTTGATTGCGATTTCCGCCGAGGAACATTGAGTAAGGCTGCTGGTAGTCCTAGATTAGGTATTGTTAACTACTTGAATGATGGTAAGGAAGAACTCGACAAGATTATCTGTCACGAGCAATACCACCCAATGCTAGATATTCTACCGATGGGTATAATGCCTCCCAACCCAACAGAACTACTCCTAACGGAGCGTGTCGAGACCCTTATCGCTAAGCTTCAAGAAAGTTACGATTACATACTCTTCGACTGTCCACCACTTGAGATAGTTCCAGATGCCTCGATTATTGAGAAATATTGCGATACCTCGATCTTTGTGGCTCGCGCAGGTTTGTTCGACAAACGCCTTTTGCCCGAACTGGAAGAATTGTATACTTCAAAACGATTGAAGAATATCTGTTTGCTTCTCAATGGAGTGAGTCTCGGTGGCAGATATGGCTATGGTAAGTATGGCAAGTACGGCTATGGCAAATATGGCTACGGCAACAACCTATAGTTTGTGATCCATAAACCACAACTTCACTGCGCGTGCAATGCGTGTGTGAAGTGGTAGGTGGAGCAAAGAGGCGAGGCACTCCATCATATTTGTGTCGATGTGGCGGAAGAATTCTGCTCTGTGTTTCGATGCAGGCTTCGATGTTATGGCCCCTTTGTTCGATGCTACTGCTTGGCTATAAGTAGTCTCAACTGCTTCAATATCAAGCAGTTTTAGCTCGGATAGTAGGAGCGCTCCCTTTTGCGTATTGACCATTACAAGGCTCGTGCCTCGGTTGTCGTCGAAGCGTGCAGCAACTTTTTCTATGCCCCAATAATCGGCAAGTGTAATATCGCTGCCACTCTTCAATTCTCGGCTAGGGCACTCGTGGCAACTAGGTCGTAGGTAGATACCCTTTAAAAAACCCTGTTCATAGGGGTTGGAATCTACAGCTTGTGAGAGTATTGGAGTGCTGTTTTCAGCGAGTATGGTAAGGCGGAACCGCTTCCAACTCTTGCTTTTGTCGCGAAACGAGATAGCTGTAATCTTTGAACGGTCTCCTTGTAATTTGGTCGATGCTATATGATCGAGGTATTGTCGCCACACCTTGGGACTAGGCGTTCCATGGCAAATGAAATCTACTGCGAGCAAGTTTTCATAGTCTCGCCCTAAGTAACCTCTAAGTCCAGCAATTTGGCATGGTGTTCCACTATATAACACATGGTGGCCAGCATCTAGTAGCTCCTTAGCTTGCCGAAAGGTATCACCTACGCGGCTTTGCACATACTTCGAGCCACGAAAGGCAGCTGCCTCCGACATGGTTTGGGCCGAGCTGTGCTCTACTTCCCACTCTGAATTGAATCGCGCCCCGAAGACGATTCCATCTTTATCTATAACCTTGGATGCCAAAATAGAGAATAGACCTCCCGATGAACTTTGGGAGCGAACGCTTTCATCACGATTTTTTGCCGCTAAAACTTCGAGCGGTTTTCGCGCAGTAGCCTTGTTTATCACAGGGCAGACTTTGAGGCAGAGCCCACACTCAATGCAGCGCGTGGAATCTACCGTGGGGTATAAAAAACCTTCGTGATCCTCCTCCATGCTGATACATTGCGTGGGACATGCCGCGTAGCACGCTGTGCAGCCACAGCAATCCTTTTTCTCTTTGATCTTGATCATCCTACCAGCCGCAATTTAATTTTTCTTGCAATCTCTCTGATCAATCCACGTTCGTAGCTGTTCATCGAGAAGAACCAGAAGAGGGGTATATATACGGCCGAGAATAACGCTGCGGCTAAAGTAAAGTCGCCGAGGGTTGTAACCTCAAACCCCTTTAATATGTATGAGGCAACTAGAAGGAGAAGCGCTGGGAGAACAGACATTTTGCCAATCTCGCGCCAGAAGTGCGTAATGTCGATTGATACGTGACGCTTATAGTATATGTTCATGGCGACAATCTGACCCGCAATAAGTGCAAGAGCTGTCGATGCGGCGCAACCTAAGGCTCCGTAACGCGGCGCTAGGAGTATGGAAAGGAGTAGACTTAGAAGTGCGATAACCACGTAAAGTATCGACCTGAATTTCATTTGGTTGCGCGCTTGCAGTATCGTGATTCCTAAGTTTTGAATCAGTGGAACCATTAGCGGAATAAAGAAAATCAGTGCAATGTAGTACGATTGGGCGTAATCTGCGCCAGCCCACAATAGAACAAATGGACGACCCAAAAGGATGAAGCCCGAAAGGATGTATGCCATGACGATGTATTGTATACGCCCAGTTTTAATAAATAGGTCGGAGAGAGCTTTTTCGCTGTTTGGCACTGTAGCGATCGCTGTTACTTTTGGTAGAAATACACCCGAGATGGCAGTCGAAAATAGCATAAAAAGCTGTATGAGTTGGATCGCTACCGAGTAAACAGCTACGCTGAGTGTGCCCTTGTAAACACCCAAAATAAATTGCCCCGAGCTCCAATAGATTCTATCCATGACGACGCTGAGCAATATCCATAATGAGTATGTTGAGACCTCTTTGAAAAATCCCCATTTGAATTTGCCATACATGATCTTTATCTTCAGCCTATTGCGACAATACCACCAATTAATAACCAGGGTCGCCAGGTTGAATAGTGTCGTTACCACGACCATCGCGATAGCCTTATACCCCAAAATGAGCAACACGATCATAACCAATGGGTTGAGCAGTGCTCTGATGATGCTTATAACCTTCTGAAAAACAAAATTTTCGTAGGCGCTGATAATAGAACTAAATATCGAGAGCGGGAATGTGAAGGCGAGGTTAAACGATATGAGCATCAATATTATCTTCATTTTCTCTAATTCGCCGCCACTCATAGTGCCGCCAAATAGCCACTCGACATTAAGCATTAAAGCTAGTCCAATCAATAAAGCGATGAATCCAATACCGATGTAGAGGCGTAGAAACATGCCGAACATCTCGTATTGTTCTCGCTCTTGTCCTTCGGCGCGAAATTTTGCGGTATACCTAATTATTGCATTGCCGAATCCAAGGTCGAGGATGGTAAGATAGGCAATAATCGAAGCAGCAAGCGAATATAAGCCAAACTCAGCTTGCCCCAAAGTGCGTAGCATAAATGGGGTGTACAACACCCCAACAAGCACATTTATAGCAATGATCACATACGAGAGGGCTGCCCCAGCTTTTAATTGATTAACTGCCATTTTGAATCTTGTTAGCCTATTTTGATTTAGCTTACGCCTTACTATCTTTTTGAATTTAGTCGTTCGTTATAATTCGATGGACTTTCACCCATCACAGCCTAGAATGCTCTCGAAAACGATGAATAGTGGCTAAATCCTACAACGCTAAATAGCTTTATAGGGCTGTTGTGATCTATATCGTTGTGTTGATTCATAAGCTCGCAGGCGTACTTAATGCGATAGCGTCTTACGTACGACTGAAAGGTTTCGCCTCGTTCTTTGAGCGCATAGGTTAGGTCGTGCTGTGTGATGTTTTGGAAGTTGTCTAGTATATCGCTAGCCATAAAATCGACGTTGGTAAACGAGTGAGTTGCCTCCATCCATTCGTCGATGGCCAACATTGGAGAGATCGAATTGATGGGTTCAATCTTGAGTTTGGGCTCAGTTTTTACTTCGCTTTTGCTTTTCTCCCATCTGAGTTTGTAATGCCACTTTACATGTACCAGCTCTAGATCTTCGCAGATTCTGTACGAGAGAGCTTTTTGTATGATAAAGTTGAATAATAGAATTACCGATATTATGTATATAGTGTTGAATATAAGATGTGTAGTGGAGATCATGAGGAGGTATGCTACAGAAATTAGTGCCATATATTTGATCATCGTTCTAACCCAATCGACGTTGAAATCGTAATCTGAGAAATTCTCGTTTATATACTTATTATATACAGGCACAATCCTCCATATCGAAAGCAGCATTAGTATGATATATGCAATGAAAACAACCAAAACGAAAATTCGCAACAAAAACGATGTGCTAGTTATATTTTGATATATCTCCTGGTAACTCAAGTAGCGGTGGAACGGATCTACGCCACTGATTATGTGCCAAATAAAGTATAGTGCAACGACTCCGAGCATTGGCAAGGTGAGTAGCCCCCACTTTTTTATCTTCATGAAACTTGCATTCATTGCAATTGCTGGATAGCTAACAACCGACAAGAAGCAGGGTATACCCATGAATATTATTTGGAAGTTTAAGATGCCGTTATTGATGTCGAGTTTATTGCCAGTGATCTTAAAGATAGCTACCATAGCAATAAACATGATAGCCCAAAAGCCGAGCATCCTTACCAAGAATGTGCGATATATACTCTTGGTTACGTTTTTAAGCATCAACTTAATGCCAAATAATTGAATGGCAATAAAGTAGATGACCAATATGTAATTTATTGTCGGTAAGGTTGCTATAGTATCCATGTTATTTTCTTCGAGTGCAATTCGCTATTATGCTTAGACCTCTTTTAGCTACTGCTAAAAAACTCAATTCAGGTGCAAGGTACGAAAAAATATGGGATTTACGCTATGAATTGCTCTGAAATTTCTGGCTGCCGCATGAAAATTACAGCCATACTTACTAAAACTAACGCATACGCTTACCTACTCTCTAGCAGCCTCCTCAGAGACTATAGCCTCGTTTGTATAGCCAGTGGCAGTTATATCGCCTAAGATGCCGATGTTGTAGTTCGGCACGTTGAGTATTGCGCAAACCGATGGCGAGGGCTGACATATTGTGCCCGAATATGGGTCGGGGACATACTCCAATAGCCACTCGGGCATATATTTTAGATGTTTTGTCTTGACTTGTGCGTCCCATCCAAATGTCGCGTCGACGTTGCTTATGTAACATCCATCGCTGTAGTAACCTGCTGGAAGGATATACTGGTCAGTTTCGCCTTCGTTGACCGTCATCTCGTAGCCATTGTCTAGTCGAACGCCTATACCCATACTATTTGTTGTTATACCATCCACTTGAACCACGCCGTTTTTCATCGAATGTGGCGAGATCATCACCGTTGCATTGCCATTTATACCCGATATGTTTTGACCTCGGCAATCGAAGACTCCACCAAACTGCTTCTCGTTCATGCTGTCCTCGCCCGTTTCGAATCGAAGCACTACGCCGCCTTCGCCGTACAGCTCTTCGAAATAGACTTTATTGGCACACTGCACCTGCACAAGTCCGTAGCCGTAGTGGCAATCGTAGGCCGAACAATTCTTAACAACACCTTGTGTGGGGCCGAAGATGTCGGGGTCGGAGTCGGAGTCGGCACCGAAACCAATCACTGGAAATTCAACCATGTTCGACTTGATGTCGATGTCGCTGATCAAAAAGTTGTGAACACTGTTGAGTCGAATAGTGCGTGGCTTGCCAGTCATGCCCGTAAGGTCGATGGTGAAGCGGCCGTTGACTCCTCTGATGGCAACGTTGTTGACGTATGTGTAAAAGCCCAAAAGGAAGAGTTTTGTGTTGCTCGACGATGGCTCCATCGAAATCACACTACCTGCTTCGACATGCAGGTGAACGTTGCTTTTAAGCTCTATGTCGTGAAGTCGATAGTTGCCAAGAGGCATGTATACAATACCGCCGTCGGTGTTCGAAGTGACAAACTCTATAGCGCTTTGTAGTGCAGCGCTATCATCTGTTACACCATCGCCCGCCGCGCCGTAATCTTCCACCACGTCGACTATAAGAGCGCTATTTTCGACAACGGTAGGGTTGATCTCCAAAACGGGATAACCGTCGGCTGTTGAAAACGGCTCGAAAAGAGTTAGCGTGTATAACCCTGGCTCCCTCTCCTCTTCGTCTTCCTCATCGTCACCATTATTTTCTTCGCTATCTTCCTCATTATCCTCTTGCTCCTGCTCCTGCTCTTCGTTTTTGTCCTCTTCTTCCTCGTTATCTTCTTCTTCCTCATCTTCTTGGTCGGGAGTTGTGAGCTCGTCTTGGACTTGATCGAGAGCGGTGCTCTCTTCGCAGCTGTAGCCGCCAAAGAGCATGCAAATAATTAATAGTAGGGTGGTAAGTGGTTGTCTCATGTTCTAGGTTGGTTTATGTTGCTTTTTCTTGTCTGAAGCTAATGCAAAGATACTGATATAGTATGAGTAGTAGGTATCTGGGAGTAATAATTTTGTGCACATAGATAAGGATGTTTAGCAGTGGAAAAATTACTCTTCGATAATTATTATTGACTCACACATACGTATAATAGATGTATATGCAATACTTTTGTTCTACCGATAAACCAAAAACAAAATTATATAAGAACTTATGAAACGATCATTACTAACACTCGGAAGTTGCGCATTGAGTGCCGCAGCCTCAGCATCCGAAAAACCAAACTTGCTCATCATTCACACCGACGAGCAAAGCTTTAGAACATTGAGTTGCTACCAAGAACATCTCCCCGAAGATCAAGCTTTCGTGTGGGGCAAGGGAATGAACTCTAAAACCCCCAATATCGACAAAATTGCAAATACAGGGGCAATATGTATGAGCTACTACTGCTCGGCTCCAGTGTCGACTCCTTCGCGTGCATCGATGGTTTCGGGTCTCTATCCCGAATTTACGGGAGCACCAAAAAATGGAGACTTCATCCGCGAGGATATTCCAACACTTGCAACAATCCTTGGCGAGAATGGTTATTCGACATCGTATATAGGTAAGTGGCACTTGGCAGGTGACGACGAGAAATATGCCTTCGGCATAGAGTATAAAGCAGGTTTCCAAGACAACCGCTACATGATGACTGGTGGTCACGCACCATACTTGCAGATCCGCGACGGCGAGATCATCGCTACGGGAATGAATCCCAATGCCTACGCTAAACAGCCCAAAGAGGAGATGGTGCACTATACCGATTTCTTCACCGATAAAACTATCGAGGTGATGGAGCGCGACAAAGATAAGCCATTCTGCGTTATGGTCTCTATCCCCGACCCACACACACCCGACTATGCACGTCCTCCATACAATAAGATGTATGCCGACCTCGACCCTCAGGAGCCAGCTTCAATGAAAGTTGCACTCGCAGAAGGTCGTCCATCGTGGGCTAGCGAGGGTAAGAATAGCCGTTCGGAATTTGATCCAGAACCACTTAAACAATACTTTGGTATGGTTACTCATATCGACGACTGTGTAGGTCGCATGTTGACATTCCTCGAAGAGAATAACTTGTTGGAGAACACAATCGTTGTCTTTACCTCGGATCACGGTGATATGTTCTACGAGCACGGACGTATGAACAAAAGCGTTCCCTACGAGGCGGCAGCTCGCATACCTTTTGTAATCAGCTACCCTTCTAAGATTCCAGCAGGCAAGGTGATCACAACAAATTACGTGAACACCGACTTCACGCCAACAATGTTGGGTCTTATGGGTGTGGAGAACGACGCAGAGTTCCATGGCGAGGACACTTCTGCTGACTTTGTAAGTAGCGACATTAATGTCGATGATTCTCGTTTTATCTTCTACCGCGCATCGGGCGGTTGGTGGGCAAGTGCTGTCTACGACCACTACAAGTTGGTGTTAGACAAAAAAGAGCAACCATACCTCTTTGACTTAAAGCTAGACCCACACGAACTTACAAATAGGGTAGACGACCCAGCTTATCGCGACGTGGCAGTTAAAATGCGAAAACAGCTAGAAAAAAGGCTAGCAGATATTGACATCAAGGCAAAATACAATACAGGAAAACTTTAAGGCGTTCATCAATAGTGTCCACTAAAAATTAATTTCCCATCCTCGTCATTGCGGGCTCGACCCGCAATCTCGCCCACAGCAGCCTTTCGAAGAGATTGCGGGTCAAGCCCGCAATGACGCACGGTAAATTATAATTTCAAATCGGCGCAATCAAAACAGAGTCACAACCATCTGTATAACAATAATATACAAAGATTCTGGTTGTTTTTAGTGGACACTACTGGGCGTTCATAGTAAATAATAGTTAGATGGGAGGAGCGATCGGTGCTTAATTGCATTGATCGTTCTTTTTTTATTGGCGATCCTTTGCCGAAGTGATATATTTTGCTATTTTTGCATTATATAAATTGTCTGTATTATGAGTAGAAGGTTGCTATATATTGCGTTGGTTCTGTTTTTTGCGTTCTCCGAGAGAGCACACGGTGGAAATATTGATACGCATGAAGGGTTGTCACACAATGGTGTGACGGCACTTTTAGAGGATTGGCGCGGTTATCTTTGGGTTGGCACCTTCGATGGACTCAATATCTATAATGGCAACGACATTAAGGTAATTCGTAATAGCGCCGACACTACTGTTTTGCGTAACAATCGTGTGCGTGCGCTCTACCAAGCTGCCGATGGCGCGATCTGGATTGGCTCGGAGAGTGGAATTATGATCTACGATTCTGATTCCAATTCGACCAAGGGTGTTAGTTGTGGGGTTGGTGTATTTCAAAACGACGAGACCATTCGAAAGATCGCAGGTAGCACCAGTGGCGATATTGTTGCCCTGGTGGAGAATGGTGGTGTGGCAATCTTTTCGGCGGATGGCACTCTTAAATCATATAAAAGAGAGGCTGGGGCTACATTTAGCGATATAATTGAGGTTGAGCGCGATCAATATCTTGTGACCTCGAATCGGGGAATATATCTCTTCGACAGCGTGCGACAATCGTATCGACGTGTGGTTGGTGGTCAAAGCGATGTCTTCGAGTCGATTGCAAGGTTAAGTGGCGACAGATATGTTGTTTCAGCAGCTATGGGAGTTGTGATTATTGCAGCGCATACCACCCTTCCGCAGGTCGATGTCGCCATCGAGCAAGAGGGGTTATTTACAGCTTATCGTTATAAATCGGTGTTTGTAGATAACCTCGGTAATCTCTGGCTTGGCACCTATTCCGATGGAGTTGCCATGGTCGAAGGGTTCGAATCGGGAGCTCGCGAACTGAAATTTATCTCGACACCGCAACACTTAAGATCTAGCTGTTTTTACCAGGGGGTAAATGGCAGGTTGTGGATAGGCTCGTTTAATCGCGGTGTTATACAATATTCGCTCAACGAAAATATATTTTGCGATATTTCCCTCTCGCTCGACCAGCAGTATCGTACAACTCGGCTTTTTAGAGTCGACGATCGACACGTAGCGGTAAAAGCGGATAGATTTGGGTATAAGAAGGTGAATGTTGCAACTCTGCAAACCGTCGACCTATTGCCTGCGCAGTTAAATTCAATAGCAGGTTCGATGGTCTCCGCCGCTGCTTCTGCTGATGGTTCGGTGTGGGTTGTTGCAGGGTCTGGTGGCACTAAGGGTATCTATAAACTTAAGGGCGATTTCGTGACGCAATATAAGGTTACCCGAGGTAGCGATAACCTGTCGCCAGGAGCGCCAAAGAGCATGATAGAAGATGCTAGTGGTAACGTTTGGCTTGTTTATAACAAATCTGTTTTTAGTATGCGTGCTACCAACTTGCCTAATGCTCTTTGCATCGAGGAGATAACGCTCTCGAAGAGTGCAAATAAAGCAATCAATAGCCGTTCGTTGTATATCGATCCCAAGGATAATTCGCTGTGGCTCCCGACCTCAGAGGTTGGCTTGTATCACATTGCTAACCCCGAGAGTATGCGCGAAGGGTTAGAGATAAAGAATTATCAATATTCACCCCACGACCCTGGTTCTATTCCTAGTAATTTGGTAACATCGATAGTGCGTTCGCGCGATGGCGTGTTGTGGGTTGGCACCGAGCAGGGTGGTGTATGTAGGGTTGCCGAACCCGAGATGCGTTTCGATCCAATTTCGCCCAAGGTGGGCGAAATAGCAAACAACAACGTAAAGAGCATGTTGTGCGATGCGCAGAATCGTTTGTGGATCGCTACAAATGTGGGAGTGTCGCTCTATGATATTGCAGAAGATAAGATTGTAAATTATGGTCAATATGATGGTATTCGATCAGATGGGATGACCTTTTTCTCGGCAAAAATAAATGATGCTACACTTGTTTTTGGAGGTAACGACAATTCGTTTATAATCGATGCAAGTAGTCAAATAAGTGATGGTGAGTTGCCGCAATTCCACTTTGGAGAGTTTCGGCTCTACAACGATATTGTTGAGCCCGGGCAAAGTGTAGGTGGTTCCACTTTATATTCTTCGCGCTTGGAGTCGGGCGATACGCTCGAATTATCGTACGATCAAAATGTATTTTCTATCGAGATCGACGACCTGCACTATGGCGATCACCGTAACCATAATATCCGTTATAGGCTTCTGCCTCAAAACTCGGAGTGGATTACTCGCAATTCGGATCAATCCACGATCGCCTTCAACGGACTGCCTCATGGTGTGTATGAACTTATTGTCGAGGTCTCGAACCATTATGGTCAGTGGAGCGATGCAAAGAGCCTTCACATTATTATCGACCCGCCGCTATGGAAAACTTGGTGGGCATATATAATATATCTTTTGCTGCTTGTTGCAGTTGTTTGGGCAATTATTAAGGTGTTTCTTAAGATCGAGAGCTACAAACACGATATGCAGGTCGAAGCTATCGAGCGCTACAATATGGCCGAAAAGCAGCGCTATTTCTCTAATATCGCCCACGAAATCAAGACCCCTCTCGCGTTGATTGTTGCCCCTGTTGAAGATTTGTTGGAGACTTTTGGTCATGATCGAGGTGTGAGAGATAAATTGCAGCGTATCAACGCGCAATCGCGTAAGATGACACACCTAATAGATGTTGCGCAAAGCATCCAGCTCAGCGATGCGGGATTGTTAAAACTACAGCCCTCGGTTTTCAAATTCGACAGCTTTATTGAAAACCTGCTTGTGGATTTCAAGGTCTTGGCAGATCACGATAAAAAGAATATCGTGGTGAATACCCCGCAAGAGGAGGTTGTTGTTAATGCCGATGTTTCGATGATTGAGAAGATTGCCAACAATTTAATTAACAACGCATTGAAATATACTTCGGCGGGCGATGTGATTACCATTTGCTGGCATGCAGATGGTAGCGACCTATTCTTTGAGGTGTCAGATAGTGGTATGGGAATCTCGAAGGAGGATATGCCACATATATTCCAACGCTTCTATCGTGGTGTCAATCTTTCGTCTCAAGCGCCGTCGGGTACAGGTATCGGACTCTCTTTTAGCATGCGTTTGGCAAAACTACACGGAGGTGACATTAGGGTCGAAAGCGAGCAGGGAACTGGATCTAGATTTATTGTAAAATTACCAGTCGTAACAGATGAATCAGCATGTGAAGAGGCCGTGCAAGAGCATAGCATCACGGAAAATTATATTTACGACGATGCCGCGTTGCTGGACAATATTCAACCAAGTGGCCATGGAGATGCTTTGATTTATATTGTAGAGGATAATTCTGAAATGAGGCTTATGTTAGAGCGAATTATTGGCAAATTTTATAATGTAAAAAGTTTCGCCAATGGTGTAGAGGTGTTGGCGCAAATGGAAAAAAGGTGGCCCGACGTGCTTTTGAGCGATGTTATGATGCCCGTGATGGATGGCTACGAGCTTTGCGAGCGGGTAAAAGCCGACATCCGTACTTGTCATATTCCAGTGATCCTGCTCACGGCATTTGGTTCAAACGACAATAAAATCAAAGGCAAGGAACTGGGGGCCGACCTCTACTTGGTCAAGCCATTCTACCCAAAATATTTGATTACTTGTGTCGAAAACACGCTTTCGGGTCGAGCAAAACTTCGCGACAGATTTAAATGTGGCATACCAACGACATTCTCCGACGAGCGGCAGACGAGTCAAGATAACAAATTCTTGGAGAAGTTCTACTCGCTTATCACCGAGAATATCGCAGTCGAAGATTTGGATCTCGATAGCTTTGCACGCGAACTTGGTGTCAATCGCACGTACTTCTACCAAAAGATAAAGAATCTGACGGGTCAAACTCCATTCGACCTGCTTAAAGAGGTGCGCCTAGTGCGTTCGGCAGAACTTCTTCTGGAAGGGGCCATGTCAATCGAAGAGGTCTGCGTAAATATAGGATTTAAGAGTCGAACGCACTTTAGCAAACTTTTCAAGGATAAATATGGCACCTCGCCTGGTCGTTACGCTGCTTCGATAAAGAAATAGACTCAAAGATACATTTTATATATTTACAAAGACTCGAAAGCGTAGAATAGATTGTTTATTTGTAATGTGAAAAATTACAAGTAAAAATCTATAATAAATGAAACAAAAAACAAACATCGCTGCGACACTTCTCTCAGCGCTTCTACTAGGTAGTTGTATCTCTTCGAGTGGCTCCCTAACCATTGAAATTGACACCTCGGTTGCCGACGATGCGACTGTAGCTGTGTTGGCCGCGATCGAGAAGATCGAAGCGGGGGAGGCAAACGCAATATCGTTTGCCGAGGGAATCTACAACTTTTACCCCGATAAGGCGATCGAAAAATATTGCCATACTTCGAACCATGGCGACTACCTCTCTCGCGTGGCATTCTACCTCGAAGGGGTCCAAGGAGTAACCATCGACGGTAATGGATCTGATTTTGTCTTCCATAATCGTATCTACCCATTCTTTATCACCCGCTCTAGCGACGTGCAGCTAAAGAATTTCTCGATTAATTATGCACACAGATTTGGTTCGGAGCCCGTTGTTGTGGCTCGCGACGAGAAGAATCATACTTTCGATATTGAGCTTCCCGAGGGTGAGCAATACGAAATCCGCAACGGAACCCTCTACATCCTTAAACCCGACTACGAATTTACAATAGGTCAATCTATTCTCTACGATCCAGCCACGCAAAGTGTAGCCTATAACACAGAGGCATATACCCCTATTACAGGCTTTGGCAAAATAAAAAATGGCGCATCGTTCGATTTTAAATATACGATGGATAGCAACGACGAATACCAGAAGATCCGAGGTCGCCAATATGTAACCACGGCAACTCAGATCAAACCAGGTGTCATCCGTATTGCAGGCCACAAAAAAGCACTTCCTCCTGTTGGCCTTATATTGTCGTGCAAAGGCGAGCAGGGTATTAACCGTTTGGCCCCAGCTATCAAATTCGAACACACCAAAGGTTTTACGGCCGAGGGTGTAACTATTTATCACGCTAGCGGAATGGGTATTTTGGGCGAGAACAGCGACGATATTTTACTCGACGAGTGCCGCGTGATACCCGCTAAGGGTTACTTGGTTTCAGCTACAGCCGACGCAACGCACTTTGTGGGTTGTCGTGGCTACCTTAAAATCAAGGATTGCACCTTCCGCAATCAACTTGACGATGCTTGTAACATCCACGGTGCGTATCAACCTATCGTCGACATTTTGAGCGACAATAGTATCGGTGTGCGCATGGGGCACTTCCAACAACAAGGATTTATCTTGGCCAGAGAGGGCGACACGCTTGGTTTTGTGCGTTTGGAGGATTCGTTTCACGCTTACGAGTGCCTTACGGTTAAAGATGTGAAATATATCAACGGTCGTTACAACATCGTCACTTTCAACGAACAGCTGCCCGCAGATTTGCAAGTTGGCGACCTGGTTGAAAATCTTAGCGCTTATCCCTCTGTCGAGATCACTGGTTGTTACATAGGTGGAAATCGCGCTCGCGGTATCCTTATTTCGAACCCAAATGGCACATACATCGCAAATAACACTTTTAGCACCGAGATGGAGGCAATACTTATGCCCGTTGAGAGTGGTCACTGGTACGAGTCGGGTAATGCTATCGATGTGGTGATCGAAAATAATCACTTCGAAGATAGCAACTTTAGTGGTCTTAATCGCGGTATTATTCGCTTCTGCACCGACGATGATTTCTGCCACTCGGCATTCTCGAACATCGTTATCCGCAACAACACATTCGATCAATTCGATAGCTGGATTCTCGAAGCTGCCAATATCGATGGCCTAACCTTCGAAGGCAACACAATCAATTCGAGCGATACATATAAGGCGTTATATCCCGAAAACCCAGTTTGCACATTCAAATATTGCAGTGGGGTCGAAATGAGTGATAACACATATAACGGCAACGCAAAGACGATGGTTAAGATGCTGGATGATTCCGAAGCGATAAAATTCGAATAATATCCCATAGCTAACTACCCGACAAAAAATCAAACACGCCACGTCCATCACATAATCGCCCATTATTATTGAGTGCAGAGATCAACGCCTCGATACCATATTTCACAA
>JBCQWE010000044.1:0-16126 GCA_047172505.1 Rikenellaceae bacterium
CCCCCCCCCCCCCGCAAAACCAGGCTAAATTTTTTCGAAAAAAATCTTTTTTTGCTCTATCACACCCGATTTTTTATCGCTCTCTCGCGACTTTTTCATCGATGCTATGTCGATTATCTGTCAATGCTATGCTATGACTCACCCTTGTAAAGTAGAAATTATCATGACATTAGTGGAAAAATTAAGGCAATCATCTTAAATTACCACAAGCTTGATCTATAAAAATCCTAAACAATGCCAATCGTCAGTCTGAACAACAAGCCCGTCATCCTGAACCCAGCCCGTCATCCTGAACCACAAGCCCGTCATCCTGAACTCGATTCAGGATCTCGAAGAAAGGTTAAAAGGAAGAGATTGCGGATCAAGTCCGCAATGACGAAAGGGAAGAGATTGCGGCTCGTAGGCCGCAATGACGCAAGCAGGTTAACGCAATGACGCAAGCAGGTTAACGCAATGACGCAAGCGGGTTAATTTGCAATAGCGTGAGTATTCTGTAAATTATTTTTGACTCGATCGATTCGTAGTCACAATTATGAACAACAACAAACGAACCAATCCTTAGCAATAGCTAAGTATTATTTACGTTAATTCGATTAGCTATTGCTAAGAATAGGCAAAGTATTTGGTCCTTCACAGAAAAGAAGATCCAAGATTGAGAGGTTCGGCACGAATTCAAACCTTTCGGCAAACACCTGTATATAAGTCTCTTGAACAAAGTTTGTGCTTTTGCGATTCTTTGGGCGCAGATCTATATCGCCTTCTGTGCACTCAACATAGCTTTCCGAGGTCTTCAATTCTTGTGGCACACCTAAAAGCCTTAAAATTTCCTTAGTTATAGCTAAGTTTAGATCAATCAATCGCTCATACTTTGCCATGAAAATTGGCCCAAGTGAATCGGCATAATAGTCGAAAAATGGCGATGAGGCGTATGCCGAAACCAGTGCCATCCAGTGTTGGTGCTGCCACCTCTTCGAGTAATCGATCTGGATGTTGCGCATGGGAGTGCGCGGACGATTCGCGCGGCAAATATTCACCGTGAGCTGCATCACTCCTCCCGCGGTCATAATTTCTGCTCGATTGCGTGCCGAGCGCTTGATGTAGTGTTCACCAAGGTCGATGATGTAGTCGCCACTCACAATACGAGCAAAGTGCTCGATCGAGGGGAGGTATGTGCAAGGTAATATTGTCATAGGTTACGCGGTCCAATCGCCGTTCGCTTTAATATATTCAATCAATTTGTCGAGCGCCATCTGCTCGGGGATATTTCGCTCGATAACCTCGCGACCGCGGTAGAGCGTAATGTGGCCCGCTGCAGCTCCAACGTAGCCATAATCTGCATCGGCCATCTCGCCTGGGCCATTAACGATGCAGCCCATAACGCCGATTTTCAGATGTTTAAGGTGCGACGTGCGCTCCTTGATCTCGGCAAGCCGACTTTCAATATCGAAGAGCGTGCGACCGCAACTAGGGCATGCGATATACTCGGTTTGCGACTGGCGCACGCGCGAGGCTTGCAAGATCATAAGTTCGATTTCGGCGATCTTTGCGGCATCGTGCTGCGGAGCATCGATCCAAATTCCATCGGCAAGACCATCGAGGAACAAAAGCCCCAAGTCGGCGGCCGCTTTTATCGCCAAGTCGGTGATGTCGCAATCGTTATATCTACGCTTAACCATCACTGGCTCAATAGAATCCAAATTCAGAATAGCAGCCCTGAGTTCGGCAGTTGGATTATCGGACAACGCCTCAATAACAGTGAACCTAGCATGATCTTCGCTATGAATTATTGGCACCATCACGCCGCTGCGGCGCTTAAATTCTAACGGCGAGTAGCTATGATGGCAATTGAGGGCAAATTCCCCCTTGCGGCCCCTGAAGTGGTCGACAATAAGCTCAGCCACAGGTACTTCTGCTTGCGGAGGTTCGGTGAGTGAGACACGAATCGTGTCACCAATGCCATCGGCGAGCAGCGCCCCAATGCCCACGGCGCTCTTCACGCGTGCCTCCAAGCCACTCCCCGCCTCGGTCACGCCAAGGTGAATCGGGTATGTCATCGCCAGCTCGTCCATCTTCTTGCACAACAGACGATAAGCCTGCACCATCACACGAGTGTTGCTCGATTTTAGCGAGACTACAACCTGGTCGAACTGCTCCTGCTGGCAAATTTCGAGAAACTCCAGCGCCGAATAAACCATCCCCTCGGGGGTATCGCCCCACTTATCCACGGCGCGAGCCGCCAACGATCCGTGGTTGACACCAATGCGCAGGGCTACCCCACGCTCGCGGCACAACGCAATGAGCTGCTGCAACTTACCACCATCGAGGCGGTAGTTACCAGGGTTGATACGCACCTTGTCGACAAAGCCCGCAGCGATAATTGCCACCTCGGGCGTGAAGTGAATATCGGCAACTATTGCAGCATGCGAACCGCGCTGCGAGAGCTCTGCTACGATAGCTTCGAGGTTCTCGGCCTCGGCACGTCCTTGGGCTGTAAGTCGGATGATATTGCCGCCCGCTTTTTCGATCGCAAGCACCTGATCAACACTCGATTGCGTATCGCGGGTCGAAGTGTTAGTCATCGACTGCACAGCAATAGGAAAGTTGGAACCGATCTCCACCGATCCGATTTTAACACTGTGGCTTTTGCGGCGCGCGTACTTTGAGATATTCATAATTTAACGTGGTTTGAACAATGCAAAGTTACACAAAAAAACTAATTATGGATGAGGCAAATAAAAATATTGGTTTTTATTGTTATCTTTGCATTTTGGAATACATTTTTTACGACAAATGAAATTTACACTACAACATAAAGCGCCACGCTCCAAGGCCCGCGCTGGAGAGTTCACAACCGATCACGGCATAGTGCAAACTCCCATCTTCATGCCCGTAGGTACGGCGGCTGCGATGAAGGGAATCTTCCACCGCGACATAGAGCAAGAGGCTAAGGCTCAGATAATTCTGGCCAACACCTACCACCTCTACATGCGCCCAGGAATGGAGATAATCGAAAAGGCGGGCGGCGTTCATCGCTTCTCGTCGTGGAACAAACCGATGCTTACCGACAGCGGCGGCTTCCAAGTTTTCTCGCTCGCAGGACGACGCAAGATCAAAGAGGAGGGTTGCCACTTTCAATCGCACATCGATGGATCGCGACACCTCTTCACTCCTGAGAATGTGATAGATACGCAACGCACGATCGGGGCCGACATCATCATGGCATTCGACGAGTGCCCCCCAGGCGATGCCCCTCGCGACTACGCAGCAAACTCCTTGTCGCTGACTCAACGTTGGCTCGACCGTTGCTTCGAACAGTTCGCAAAAACAGAGCCTAAGTATGGTCACGCTCAATCGTTATTCCCTATAGTTCAGGGTTGTAGCTACCCCGACTTGCGCGCCAAGGCAGCCGAGAGCGTACAACAATACAACGCCGACGGCTACGCTATCGGAGGTTTGGCTGTGGGCGAACCCACCGAAGTGATGTACGAGATGATCGAGGTGACAAATGCTGTGTTGCCCGAAGATAAACCTCGATATTTGATGGGCGTAGGCACCCCGATCAACATTTTGGAGGCAATCGACCGCGGTGTCGACATGTTCGACTGCGTGATGCCTACGCGCAACGGTCGCAACGCGCAACTATTTACGTGGGAGGGAGTTATGAATATGCGCAACAAGAAGTGGGCCGACGACTTTTCGCCCATCGACCCCAACGGCGAGGCATTTGTCGATAGACAATACTCCAAGGCCTACCTCCACCATGTGACCCGCTGCAACGAGATGATTGCCGCACAAATCGCCTCGCTACACAACGTCACGTTCTACCTCTCGCTGGTGCGTGAAGCGCGCCGCCACATCATCGCGGGGGATTGGGCCGAGTGGAAGGTGGGAGCTGTGGAAAAATTGAGCAGAAGATTGTAACTGGTTAAAAATAAGAGTGATGAAGATAAAATTTCCAGGCATAAAGATTTTAGATAGGTACATAATAGGTAAGTTTCTTTCGACCTATTTCTTCGCCATTGCGATGATCATTGTGATCGTCGTGATCTTCGACTATGCCGAAAAACTAGATGATTTCACGCAGTTCAAAGCCCCACTCAAAGCTGTGGTTATGGACTACTACGTCAACTTTATCCCCTTCTTTGTCAATCAGTTTAGCGGTCTTTTCACATTTATCGCCGTGATCTTCTTCACCTCGAAGATGGCATACAAAACCGAGATCGTGGCGATGTTGTCGAGCGGAATGAGCTTCAAGCGTTTGATGTGGCCCTATTTTATTGGCGCTCTGATCATCTCGTCGCTCTCGCTCACGCTGAATCTTTGGATAATCCCCTCGGCACAAAAGACCAGAATCGAGTTCGAAGGGCAATACCTGGCGCGAAAACGTAACAAAACATTCGATCGGCACATCTATCGCCAGATAGAACCTGGCACGTTCCTCTACCTGCGCAGCTACAACGCCTCGGGCAGAGCAACATTCTTGGCCATGGAACGCTACGAAGGTGGCTCGCTTGTAGAATCGTTGGAGGCGGCGGCAGCACAACTCGACGAGGAGACAGATCGCTGGACAGCAGTGCGTTACACCACCAGATCGTTCGACTCATTGGGCACCGAGACATTCACACAACACCGCAACCTCGACACACTTATCAACATCGACCGCAACGAGCTGGGCAAGGTCAACGAGTTGATCAAAACCATGCCTATCGACGAACTCAACACCTTTATGGAGCAGCAAAAAAGCAAGGGTTCCGACTCGATAAAGATCATCGAGGTGGAGCAGCACGCCCGCTTCTCCTACCCGCTGGCCACATTTATCTTAACACTAATCGGTGTTTCGGTCTCCTCGCGCAAGGTTCGAGGCGGCACGGGACTGCACATAGGTCTTGGAATTGGCCTCTGCTTCTCCTACATCCTCTTTTGTCGTTTCTTCGAGGAGTTCGCCAAGAGCGGCACGATGGTTCCGTGGTTGGCAGTGTGGCTGCCCAATATAATATACCTTTTCATCTCGATTTACTTCTACATTAAAGCTCCAAAGTAGTGAATACCACAAGTTTAACCATAGATGCGATCGCTCAAAAGTGCCGCAACAACTTCCGCATAACCCCCGACGAGGCCTTGGTGCTTTGGCGCGAGGCTCCACTGTGGCTTCTGTCGCAATTGGCCACCGAGCGCAAGATAGAGAAGAGCGGCGATAAGGTCTTCTACAACAGGAACTTCCATATTGAGCCCACAAACCTCTGTCGCTTCAACTGCCTTTTCTGCTCGTATCGTCGCGGCAAAGGGGCACCCGATGCGTGGGACCACTCAATCGAGGAGATGTTCGAGATTGCCCGCGGCTACGTTGGGCGAGGAATCACCGAGGTGCATATCGTCGGCGGAGTCCATCCCGACCACGATTTCGACTTCTATATCCGCCTAATTTCGGGAGTGAAGGCGATTCTGCCCGAGGCGACAATCAAAGCCTTCACCGCGGTCGAACTTGCCGACATGATAGAGCGCGCAAGACTTAGCTATAGCGAAGGATTGCAACAGCTTCGCGCCGCAGGAATGGAGGCTATTCCTGGCGGTGGAGCCGAGATCTTCGATAGCGAGCTACGCAGTAAGATTTGCCCCGACAAAGGGTCGACCAAGGTGTGGTTAGAGATGCACCGCACGGCACACAAGTTAGGCATAAAGAGCAATGCCACAATACTTTACGGCCACATGGAAACGCTCCACCACCGCATCGATCACCTCGACCGTCTGCGCACACTGCAAGACGAAACGGGGGGCTTCAACGCCTTTATTCCTCTTAAATATCGCAACTTCAACAACTCTATGAGTCAGTTGGGCGAGGTGTCGATCGTAGAAGATATGAAGATGCTCGCCATGAGCCGAATTTACCTGGACAACATCCCCCACATCAAATCATATTGGGTGATGTATGGGCGCGACACAACCGAGATGGCGCTCGCCTTTGGTGCCGACGACATCGACGGCACCATCGACGACTCGACCAAGATCTACTCGATGGCGGGAGCCGAAGATAAACGCCCACGCATGAATATCGAGCAGATGGAAGAGTTGATTCGCCGCGCAGGTTTCCGCCCCACAGAAAGAGACACACACTACAACGAAATAGAGAAAGCATGAAAAAAGAGGTTACTTTAAAGAGAATTTTAATCAATGCCGCCTTCATAGCGGTGGTTGTCATCGCCTTAGCTATTGCTGCCCACTTCATACTTCGCGCAGGAACACGCCACGGAGTTCGCCGCATTGTTCCCGAATTGAAGGGAATATCGCTCAGCGAAGCAAAATTATTGGCCAAAGAGAGCGACTTGGAGATCTTCATCAACGATTCGCTATACGTCACCGCCTACCCTGGGGGCACCGTGCTCGACCAACTGCCCGCAGGTGGTGTGGAGGTGAAACCTGGCCGCACGGTCTATATCGTCATCAACGCCTTTGGCAAACGCATGGTGCAGGTGCCCTACGTGGCCAACAGATCCTTACGCCAGGCTAAGAATATGTTAGATGTGGCGGGGTTGGAGATCAAGAATATTAAGTATATCCCCGACATGGCCACAAACTACGTTCTGAGCCAAAGTTTCGAGGGGAAATCTATTAGCTCGGCTTCCAAGGTCGAAGCTCCCGAGGGCTCGGGGATCGAACTCACGGTGGGTGTTTCGCAAGATGACCCCTATACGACAACCCCTAACGTGGTGGGACTGAGCATCAAAGAGGCTAAAAGTCGCATCTGGGAGTCGGGGCTCAACATGGGAAAGATCAACATCGACAAGGGGGTGAACCTCCTCAAGGATAAAAACGCCAAGGTCTACATACAGGGCGTAGCGGCCAACACCGCAGCTCGTTGGGGGCAAAGCATGAGCATCACCGTGACACTCGACAATACAAAGATCGAAAGTGCAGTCAAGGTGGCAGCAAAGGCCGAGGCAGAGTACGAAAAACAACTTGCCGAAGAGGAGGCCAGCAATGGCGAGGAGCAGGAGACTGCCGATGAAAATGACTCTTCGCAGGCGAGCCAGGAGGACGAAGCATACGATTTTTTTGAATAAACAAATTAGTACTGATGCGTTAAACTAAAGTCGTCATTCTGAATCAAGTTCAGAATCTCGAAGAATAGCGAAAGAGATTGCGGATCAAGTCCGCAATGACGGCAAATGGGAGACGGCAAAAGAAGTCCGCAATGACGGCAGAGAGAGGCCGCAATGACGAATTTATTATATATCATAACTGGCACATCACAAGAATAAACAAATTAAAAATGATAGAAAACAACTACGCCGAAGAGTGGGCAGAAGATATTGACATTGAGGATGTTGACCTCGATTATGAGGAGGACACGGTAGAGCCCATCGAAGGGACACCAGTCGAAGGGGGGCTCTACGAGCACTTCAATTTTACGGTGGATAAGGGGCAATCGCAAGTGCGGTTGGATAAATATTTGACACCTCTGATGCGCAATGCTTCGCGCAACAGAGTGCAAGATGCCGCCGACAATGGCCGCATCATAGTCAATGGAAAGGCCCAAAAGTCGAGCTACAAGGTTAAACCGCTCGACCAGATCTCGGTGCTTATGGATTACCCAAAATACGACAACGAGATCATTGCCGAGGATATTCCGCTCAACATAATTTACGAGGACGATGACCTTCTTTTGGTCAATAAGGAGGCTGGAATGGTGGTGCACCCTGGTCACGGCAACTATTCGGGCACTTTGGTCAATGCGCTGACACATCACTTGCAGGGGCTCAGCTTGTTAGAGGATAGCGACATGCGCGCAGGATTGGTGCACAGAATCGATAAAAACACCTCGGGACTCTTAGTCATAGCTAAGAATGAGTATACCCACGCCCACCTTGCAAAGCAATTTTTCGACCACTCCACTCGCCGCCGCTACATCGCGCTAGTATGGGGAAATTTCGAAGAGGAGGAGGGTACTATCACGGGCAACATTGGCCGCTCGGTACGCGACCGCTTGCTTATGCACGTCTTTGAAGATGGCTCGGATGGGAAGCACGCCGTAACGCACTACAAGGTGTTGCAACGCTTCGGCTACGTCACACTCATTGAGTGCCACTTAGAGACAGGTCGCACACACCAAATCCGTATCCACATGGCATGGAAAGGTCACCACCTTTTCAACGACGAACGCTATGGTGGTGACCGTATCCTACGAGGCACGACATTTACAAAATATAAGCAATTTGTCGAAAATTGCTTCGCTATCATGCCACGACAAGCACTTCATGCTCAATCACTTGGCTTCGTACACCCGCGCACTAAAGAGCAGATGCACTTCGAAAGCGAACTCCCCGACGACTTCAAAGCCGTAATCGCAAAGTGGGAGGGGTATGCGGCGAATCGCCCAGAGCCCACAGAGGAGTAGTAGAGGGTTAACTTTAGTTTTGGATAAGAAATTCTTATCCAAAACTAAAGTTATTAAATAGTTACAGAACCTAAAACGTTGGCTCCCAACTCCTCATCCCACATCGAAACATCGTTGGCGAGCTCGATTGTGCGAAGATTCGACGCCTTCTTTTCGTAGATCGACGAGAATTTTATGTAGACCGTGTAGTCGCCCGCTGCAACTGCGCTCAAATCGATCTCGAAGTCGAGATCCTCCACGCTGTTCGAGAGAATTTCGCGAACGTCGAAATCGTCGAGCGCGATGTCGAAGGTGTAGCTATTTGTGCTGTTTGCCACCACAATTTGGGTTATCATCGGCTTCACAACGTTGGCAAAGCCGACATTTGCGATCTCGCCATCGATGCTCAACGTGCCACTCGACGCATCGTAACTGGCGCTATATTCGGGCAAGTAGAGGCGGTAACCGAGGCGGTTGCGCGCAAAGTCGAAGTCGGTGTAGTCACCATTGTTATACACTTGATCGTCACCAACATAGGTCGACGAGCGCCACTTGCTAATTACTGCCGAGTAGTTCCAATCGATATTCAAGTACGATGTCTTGGTGATAAAGGCCTCGACCTCCATGTAACTCATGATGTTCTGCAAACCTAGGCCACCTGTCACCGAGTCGGCAACAACTTCGCCGCCGTAGAGTGTAGTTGTGGCAGCGAGCGAGATCCACGCCACCTCCATATCGCGCGTTTTATACGATGTGAATGTTCCAAGGTCGGTGGTCGAGCCGAGGTATCCATCGTTGTAGCAGCCCACACGGCTAGCGCGCTCGGGATCAGACACTTTACTGTAGTCGTAGGTGTCGATGTCGGATGTTGTGTATTCGAAGTTATATTTGCGGTTGAGCCAATCGAGGAAGTGCGATGGGGTGCGCAGTGTCACACCTAGGTTGTCGACAGCATCGAGCCAAGCTTCGACGAGGGTGTAGTAGTTCTCGCCCTGCTTTGCGGTGGTTGTTGAGTGCTGCTCGCCCCAGGGGCCAAACATTCCGCTCTCGACACCCGCTATAACGTCCGAGTATTCGTTGATCAGAGCGCCCAATTGACCGATGTGGGTTACGATAAGGTTCATATCGGGTTCGTTTTCGGCGTAGGTGCCCGACACGTCGTACGAGAAGCGGATCACCGCCGAAGCATCGACTGCGCGCAAGTTGTCGAAGGTCGCCGCAAGGCTCGCCAAGACGTTGGCAGGCAATTCTTTATCTTCGCCACCAGCGTTGGTCGAGAATGCTGCAAGACCCATTCTAAGGTGGAATAATTTTTGGTTCGAGAAGTGGTTGGTGAAGGTCTCCTCGGTGAAGTAGGCATCGCTGCTACCGTCGTCGGTAATGTTTTTGCTCATCGCCTTATAGAAGCCCGCATCGGGGTTGAGGATCGTGCGAGTATCCTCCGAGATTTTGTAGTTTTGAACTATCTCGAAGCTTTGCGAGGCATCGCCTGCCGCAAACTCCACTTTGGCCTCTTTCTCTGCGCCGCTGTTATTCTCGCCATAGGTGAATGTGACTAGGGTTGTATCATCCTCTGTGCTCTCTGAGCTTTGGCTCAACCAATCGTCGCCCGCTGTGATCTCAATTGTAAGTGCGGGGCTATGAGCCACTTCGACAGTGAAACTACCAGCTGTGCGGATCAATTGGAGTGGCGCTTCGGTTACAAAAGTGACCGAATCCTCGACATCCTCCACGTCGGGATCGGTAGTGTCGTCCGTGAGGTCGTCTGTGTCACATGCCGCGAAAAACAGGAGCGACATAGCTAATAATAATGACATATATTTCATAAAATTGGTTTTAGCGTTGATGGCGGTTTACCCTTAAAAAAATCTCGGCCAATAACCCAATTCAAGATTATTGGCCGAGCTAAATTTACGATAAATTATTTTAGTTTCCTAAAACAACTTATGGAAGTTTCACTGTAAGTGGAGCTTGTGCAGCGTCGGTAGATAGTGCTGGAAGAACTCCAATTGTAGCCCATTCGGCATTATCGATTGCAACACCTACCTCGATCTCATCGCCAAGACCCGTCATGAAGTCACGGATAATGCGACCCTCGAACTCGATAATTGTACCAGCGGTAACAACATCAGAGATAGAGTATAGGCCGTTACCAGCTGCTACTGTCTCGATCCAAGACCAGTTTGTTAGAGAAGTGTCAGCAGTGTCGAACGCATAAAGAGCTGCATCATCTGCGTAGTTGCCCGATGCGGTTGATACGATCATGTAGTCTGCGTATAAACTGCCGTCCCACATCCATGAAGAGTAACCGTCGGCTGCATCACCTGTGCTGTTGATGAAGATCAGCAACTCATTGTTGCTGTTTGCAGTCTCAATTTTGAAGTAAGTGTAGATGAAAGTTTCGTCTGCACAGAACTTCATCTCAAGAAGATCTGGGTAGTCTGAAGTGTAGCCGTCAATGCTAGCTGTAGCAAGTGCGTCTGCTGAAACCTCGTCCCAGTCTGAGAAATCGCCATCGATGTCGATAAGGAAAGTAGTTGTTGTGCCACCATCATCGGTAGTACCATCGTCTGTAACTGTATCGTCAGTTGTTACATCAGAGTCATCGTCAGTTGTTACATCAGAGTCATCGTCAGTTGAACAAGCGACAAACATCATTGTTGCTGCGGCTAGAAGGAAACCAAATAAAAAATTCTTTTTCATGATTTTAGTTTAGTAAGTTAAAAAAGTGATTATTGTTTGTATAAATTATGGACTTAAGGATTCTGTTCGATTCCGCTCACTGTAACCTCATCGTTGGGGATTAGGTATTGGATGCGGGTGTCGGTGTAGTCGACCACCTCCCAATCTTGAACACCCGCAAAGCGACGATCGAGCGAGAGTTTATTGCGGTAGATGTCATAAGGGCGATGACCCTCGAACGAGAGCTCCAAGCGGCGCTCGTCGAGCACGATGTCGAGGATGTCGGTGTAGCCGTGGTCGGTTGCCGAAGTAAATAGTTGCTCGCCCGAAAGACCTGCACGCTCGCGAATGGTATTCACGTCGGCTAGGGCCAAAGCGGTGCTACCCTTCTTGGCGTAAGCCTCGGCACGGTTGAGGATCACCTCGGCCCAACGTAGCATCACTGGCGAGCTCAACATAGCATCGCCGTCTTGATACGAGAATTTGGTCATGTAGTACATTGGGTAGCCAGAACGATCTTTCATCTCGGGCTCTAGGCGCACGTCGATCTCCTCGCCACCGTAGGTGATGTAGTATTGGTCGTAGGTGTCTACGGTCTTTGTCTCGACGTAGATAGTCTCTGAGCCATCGACAAAGTAGTATTTGTTCGATGCAGCATCTAGAGTGACCTCCTGAGTGGTATTGACATAGAACGAGTCGATGTCGGCAATTGCCCAACGGATGAAATATTTACCCGATTCGGTGTAGCAGGGTTTGATGAACGAGTAACGGAGGTCATCCTCTTGGTAGCGCTCGATAAGGTTGAGGTAGGTATCCGAAGCGTACATCTCGCCCCAGCCTTGACCATCGGTAAGGTACATCGAAGCGATTGATGAGCCTCCCATCGTTTCGCTCGCGGTGTGAGCCACAGCCCAAAGGGTCTCGGTAGAGCTTAGAGCGTTGATGTAGTAGCTTGGGTAGCTCGACGTTGGTTCGAGCATCGACGAAGCTGCGGCACCACCGAGCATCTCCTCCACGATCGAGATAACATCGTCGTTTTGTTCCATGTAGAGGTAAACGCGGCTCAATAGACCTTGCGCTGTGAGCTGTGAGATATAACCTGCGTTGCCGCGACGGCTGCTCGACGACATGAGGCGTGCTGCCTCGATAAGGTCGGCCACGATCTGGTCGTAGACCTCGCCCACGGTAGATCTTACTGTTGTGCTCTCGCCAGTCTTGGCGCGAAGAACAACACCTGGATTCTCGCGACCTTGTGAGTATGGTTTTGCCCAAAGGTTGAGTAGTTGAAGGTGCACGTAGGCACGCATAAAGTAGTTTTCGCCCTTGATGTGGTCGAGCTCCGAATCCTCGCCCTCGGTGATAGACTCGATCACCGAATTTACGCCATTGATGATCTTGTAACTCACCCACCAGAGGTATGTTGCGTTGCTGATGTCGGCAGTGCGGGTGAGGGTGTGCGCCTCGTAGAGTGGGTCGGTGGTACGGCCCGAAAGGTTGACGTTGTCGCCAATGAACTCGGTCATCTGGAAGTAGTGGCGGATGAAGGTGTTGCCGCTCATTTCGGTTCCGCCATACTCGAATACCTCTTTGAATGATGCGTAATTGCCGTAGGTTACATATATAACTCCTGACGAGTCGTTCTTAAGTCCCTCATCGGTGAATTTGTCGTTTGGATAGAAGTCCAAATTACACGAGCATAATATCGACAAGCAGACAACGGTAAATGCTATAATATTCTTTTTCATAACTTGATGGGAGTTCTCTTTCTCCCTGATTTTAAATTCTTTAACAACTATATTTTTACATTAGAACTTCACATCGACACCCAAAAGGAATTGGCGACTAATTGGATAGCTATACTGGTACTGACCAGCGAGCGACCACGATGTCGATTCGAGACTCACCTCGGGGTCGGCACCAGAGAAAGAAGTGAATGTGAATAGGTTATCTCCCGATAGAGAGAATCTGCACGACTTGATAAATGATTTGCTGAGTAGCTTCTCGGGGAGGTCGTAGGTTAGCGAAATGTTGCGGATACGCAAGAAACTACCATCTTCGAGATAACGCGACGAGGTGCTGTTAGAGTTTTGGTTACCGTTAAGCGCAAGTTTTGGGTGCGTTGCATCGTCGCCCGCCTCTTCCCAACGGCTCCAACCATCTTGGAGAACCATCTGGTTGTAGGTGGGGTATGCTCCGTCGGAGTCGTACATCTCGCGGAATGAGTTGTAGACCTCGTTGCCATAGACAAAGTTGGCGGTGATGTGTAGACCCACACCCTTGTAGTACATCGAGCTGGTTAGACCACCACTAAACACTGGAGTTGCTTTACCAACAACCTGCAGGTCGGCCTCGGTGATGTCGTTGGTTGCTTCGCGACCTGTGACATTGCCATCATCGTCGTAGATGAGCTTCTCCCAAAGTGGGTCGCCATTCTCAGAGTCGACTCCCAACCACTTGTACATATACCAACTATAAATATCTTGGCCACTCTTGACTTGTTGGTAGAGGCTCGAACCATCTGTTTGAAGGAACGACTCGTCGTCGGCAAGATCTTTCACCTCGTTGCGGTTGAGACCTATATTAAATGATGTGGTCCACGAGAAATCCTTGGTGCGGATGTTGTCGGTTGTGATCTGGAACTCGATACCGCGGTTTTGCACGCTTCCCGAGTTTTCAGTTCTTTCGAAGAATCCTGTACTTGGCGACTGTGGCACCGAGAGTAGAAGATCTTTATTCTCGATATTGTAAAGGTCGACAGTAAAGTGGAAACGGTCCATAAAGCTCACGTCGACACCAATATTGGTCATGTGGGCGCTCTCCCAAGTTAGAGTTGGGTTCGAGAGGCGTTCTGCCGAAGCACCCACGTTGTCTTGGTAGAGAAGGTCGAGCGTGTAGGTCGAAAGCGACTGGTAGGCATCGATATTTGAGTTACCCGTAACACCATAACTAGCGCGGAACTTTAGGAACGAAACCGCATCGACATCACTCATGAACTCCTCTTCGGAGATCAACCACGAACCTGAAACCGATGGGAAGTAACCCACGCGGTTATCTTTTCCGAAGATATACGAAGCGTCGGCACGAAGCGAACCTGTAACGAAATATTTGTTGGCGTAGCTATATTGTGCCTGGCCAAATATCGAGTAACTAGCACCTTCGTAGGTGTAGCCGCTCGATGAAAGTGGCGATGTTGCACTCAAAGCATCAATACCGTCTGGCATGCCTGTTCCCGATGCCGAGGTGTAGGTGCTCATGCTCTTGCCATACTCCCAACCGAGCATTCCTCCGTAAGAGTGAAGCCCCTTGCTTTGGCTAGCTTTCAATAGGTTAGATGTGCTCCACGAGTCGTAGATTCCGATGCTCTCCGAGATGTAGCCATTGGCGTAGGTCGCGTCGTAAGAGCGGGGGTCGATATATTGTGTATATTTATACTCGCCTTTCGAGTAACGGTTCGACGAGGTTAGCGACAACCAGTCGTTGATGCTCCATATAAGTTGCATGTCGGCATCTAATTGGTCGGAGATAGAGGTGATGTAGTTATATTGAGCGCTGTGTAGCACATTGCTCTTCTCGTTACCGTACCATGTCTCGCCATTGTCGGGGCGAGTGCTGCTGTCGACGTAAATGAGGTTACCCTCGTCGTCGTAGGGGATGTCCCAAGGCATATTTCCGTAGGCACCTTGCAAAAGCAGGTAGCTGAATTCCGAATCGGTCTCGGTTTGCGAGTAGTTCAACCTCACGTTCATGTCGAGCTTCGAGGCGAGTTTTGTGTTGAGGTTCAGGCGAGTAGAGATCCTATCTGAGCTAGTTCCAAGAACTGTACCTTGATCGTCGTAGTAGTCGGCACTTGCGTAGTACGAGGTGTTGCCCTCCGAGCCCGACACCGACACGTAGTAGTTTTGAACTGTTCCCACGTCGAAGATCGCGTCGAACCAATCGAAGTTGGTATCGGCGAGCTCTGCGGGGCGTTGGATGGCGAAGAGAATTTCGCTATACATATTGCTCTGCATATCGTAGAGCTCCGAACCCGACATCATCTGGAAGTTGCCTTGCAAAGCCTCTTTGATACCATACGAAGCTTTGAAGTTTACCGAAGCTGCCTTGCCGCGCTCGGCTTGCTTGGTTGTAACGACGATTACACCACCCGCAGCGGCAGAACCGTAGAGAGCCGTAGCACCTGCATCCTTCATCACGGTGAGGGTCTCCACATCGTTGGGGTTGAACGAGCCGCCTGGGATTCCATCGACAACGTAGAGTGGGTCGGCTTGTGCGGTGATCGAACCCGCGCCACGAATACGAATTTCAGCAGCAGAGCCTGGCTGACCCGACGAATTCGAAACCATCACACCCGAAACTTTACCTTGTAGAAGGTTACCAATATCAGAACTTGTAACGTCGTGCAGGTCAGCCGCTTCAAGAGTCACAACCGAACTCGACAACTCTGCTTTACTTTGGCTCGAATAACCCATCACGATGATGTCGTCGAGCGCGTCGACTTTCATCGACATAGCAACGTCGATGCGCGTGCGGCTGCCTACAGCAGTCTCAACATCGTCGAAGCCGATATATGAAAATATTAAAACGGCATCTTTCGAAGCCTGCAAAGAGTACGATCCATCGACATCGGTCACAACGCCATGGGTGGTCCCCTTGATGCTGATAGAGACTCCAATTAGGGGTTGTTTGTCGTCAGCCGAAGTCACAACGCCCTCCACTTTGGCCGTTTGTGCAAAGCCAACGAGCGAGAGAGAAAGGAAACACAGGAGCAATCCAAAGCGCTTCACAGTTAATAGGTTAAAGTTTTTCATAAAAATTTGGTTAGGGTGAATTTTAAATAGCCGACGCCGCCCAACAAGGGTAAAAGCGGGGTATTACTATTTGTTTTGGTTTAATGGTCGTTGTCTCTTATGAAGAGATTTTGTTTATGCAAAGGTAATAAAAATATAATGAAATGCAAATAATTCTTCCAATAAAGCAGGGCAAACGCACGAAAAAAATTAATCAACCTCCATTCCCATCATAGCAATCAAGTGTTTGTCCGACCAGCCGCCAACATTGCGCTTACGTTTAATG
>JBCQWE010000045.1:0-15326 GCA_047172505.1 Rikenellaceae bacterium
ATCACAAAAGCCACCCTGCGCAACCTCCTGCCCGACATGTGGGGCGCACAAGAGTAAAAATCTCAATTTTGCAAGACGTGGTTGCGGAGAGGGTTACGTTGTACCTTTGTCGGAAAAAACGATTTAAGGTTATGGCAATGATTTTTGATATTGGGGAGATGGTTGCGAAGTAGTAGAATTGCTCATTAAAAAAGAGAGCTAATAACCTAAGTTCGGATAAGATGCTCTTGTCCAGAACTTAGGTTATTAGTTCTCTTTTTGATTGTTTATTCTTCTCTTACTCTGTGTCGAGTACTTGAATACTATATGTTGCCCAAGTTGATTTTAGGTAACTTTCGTAACTGTCGCTTGGCACATAGATCGTTGTTGTGCCGACGTTTGTGCCGACGCTAGAGCCCAAAGTGCCTGTTAGCGTTGGAACGTTAGATGGCATAATCAACGTTTCGAGGCTTGTGCAGAGGGTAAATAGGTTACCATCCATGCTTGCCATGCCCTCGCCAACGGTAACTTTACGCAAAGCGCTACAACTTGTAAATGCTTTGGTGTCGGTGCTCGACGAGCTTGGGATGTCCCACACCACAGAACCTGGGATGTAGACCTCTTCCAAGGCTGTACAACTAAGGAACGTCATAACTCCGAGCGATGTTAAACCCTCTTCGAGCGTAATGTCGGTAAGTGCAGAACAGAATACAAAGGCTTTGTTTGCATAAGCCGAATCCTTAGTCCAAGTGGTGATTGTATTTGGAATAAATACGCTCTCCAAAGCTGAGCAGCCGTTAAACGTTTGGTAGCTAATCTCCTCTACACCATTGCTAATATATACATCGACAAGTGATAGACACGCGGCAAACGCCTTGTAATCAATTAGCTTACATGATCCAGGAACCACTACCGAGGTCAATCCTGTTGCGTTGAATGCTTGATAACCAATCGATTCGATTGTCTCAGGAAGCACAATCTGTTGCAGAGTCGCCTTGCTTGAGAATTGAGTCGCGGGGATCTCTTTAGTTGCCGTTTGAGAGATGTCGATAAGTTTAAGCGCCGAAAGATTTGTGAAGATCGACGACAAGTCAGCTGAGGTCAACGCAACATTTTCGCCAACTACGTAGAGTCGGTTGTACGACGATCCTGCAAGGTCCGCATCGAGTGTTGCGTTCTTCTCCTGCATAAAGGTTGTAATCAACGAAGAGAGAGTTCCTGCCTCGGTAATTTCGATCACCATATCGTCGTTATACTCGTCCTGAATGAGGGTGATTGTCTTGGTCACGTTGTGCTCGTCGCTACGAAGTGTAAGCGTGGCTGTACGAGTTGTGGTTTTGTCCGAGTGGTCACGCACGCTGAGTTGGATCTTGAATTTATCGCCGTCGAGGTATGTGTTCACTGTATTTACTGTCACCCAGTCGGTTGTTCCAGTCTCCGAGGCTGCGTAGCTAGGCGTAACTTCGAAGCCGATCTCAGCTTCATATTCCAAATTCCACCACAAGTAGCCGTTGGTGTCGACATCGTCGCCATCGATGGCTGGGATGATCTCGATTTGTGGATCGTCGAGAATAATTGGAATACTTCCGATCTGCGAGACGGTGAATGTCTCGTCTGCTCCGAGTTCGGTGTTAAAGAAAGTTATTGTCGCCGTGCGCACGTTGTAAGTCTCGTTGAGCGTTGCGTTGAACCCTAGAGTCATTGTTTGAGTCTGGTCGCCAGGTGCTGCCACCGAAGTGATGTCACCATCTATCGACAACCAATCTTGCGAGTAGTCATCATACTCAATCTTAATATCGTAAGCCACATTGTAATCGACGTTAACATCGAACTCTACAGCATCTCTTTCGTCGAGGTAGTAGCTGCTTTGCTCGGGTTTCATCACATTGCCACGCGCTTGGGTCAACCAAATCTGCTTGCGAAGTTTCTCAATTACGAATGTTAGGGCCGATTCGCGGTACTCGTCCTCGTAGCTCTTCTCAACGATAATGTCGACCGAGTGATCTCCCGCACTGCCAGTGTTGTACGAGAAAGTTACCCAGTCGCGAGTGGTGATTAACTTCCACTCGTCGTTGGCTGTAAATGTAATTGTCTGTGTCTCAGCATTTCCGCTGAATTGAAGATCTTCGAATGCACTATCCATTACAATCTCGCCTTTGGGGACAAACTGCACAGGCATCTCTTCGGTTAGAGCATCCTCACACGAAAAATTGAGGAGCAACGCGAGTGCCACAGTTAGATATTTTGCTATATTTTTCATATTTGAATAATATTGTTAAATGGTTATTTATTCTGCATCCGCACTCCTTGTTGGTTGCGTCGATGAGTAGGCGGAGCTCTCACCGTGGAATAATTTTGTAGCTTCACCCGCCAACCATAAATAGTGGTCGGTTTCCAGGTCGTCGTCGATACCCACGAAGATGCCGTCGCCATTGTCGGGCACGTCGCTGGTGTTCAAGCACTTGAAGATTGCTGTTCCCTCGTCAACCTCGTCGAACATGGCGATATAAAGTGCCGTTGCTCCTTGGTTGTGAGCGTTCCAAACTTGCTCCCAGAAGAAGTTGCCCTTCTCGCGTGGGAAACCGTCGTAGGTACCCTCGTAACCTTTTAAGTTACCTGTACTAGTGCCAGGGAATACGAGCGGAGCATAGTCCACGCCGTACTCTGCGCACCACGCCACGTCGCCAGCGATGTATTGAGCATTAATGTTGGTCTGTAAAGTATTGTACTTGTAACGTCCCACAGCCCAAGGCATAATCATGTCGCACTCCTTGATCAGGTCGTGGAATTCTGGGTCGTCGATAGTGTCACCACCAAACGTTCTCCAATAGTATGGTACGCCCAACAGAATTGAGAATACCCCTTGCTCGTTGATAGCATCGATAAGTTCGCGCACATCTTGAACCGAGTAGTCGCGATCGTCGTCGAATCCTGCACCCCAGATAGCCAACATAGGTTTGCCGTTGTGGTGTAGGTAGTTTGGAACTACAGTCTCATCCGAGAAGTTGTAGGTGGCATCCAACTCTTCGAGGTCGTCGAGTAGCATCATTATCTGCTCACTCTTCGCGCCACTCAAGTCGTACATCAACGACCAAGCACGGCCATGATCGGCTGCTGCACGAATAACGTTGCCTGTCACATGGTCACGATGGCTCTTCAAAGATGCAGAGTTGAGAACCGAAGTCAAGAAACGCTGCAAGAATACGCCATCAAGGCCATACTCCTCCATCCACTGGAAGTGGAGGTCGGTAGTTGAGTAGTCGGCCGAGCTGAATAGATAGGCCGAGGAGGGAGCATATTGCCCCGACTCAAACGAGAAGGGTGTGATATATTGCACCTTATACTCCGTCATCTCTGGCCAGAACTCGATAGAGATATTGCCGCGCCCAGGTTCGAAGTCTGAGCCCGAAACACTATAATGTGTCCATCCGCAACCCATCCCATCACCTTCGGTGTTGAACCACCCTTGGTAGCCGATCATCGCCATATTCGAGTAGCTGGTAAAAAGCGCTTCTGCGACAACCTCGCCACTACCACCAGTCGAGCCAGTAGAAGGATCTGTTGTTGTGTCGTCACCCTCTTTGGTGCAACCCATAAAAAGGGTTGCAACCATTAAGAGTGAACTAAATATTTTTTTAATATCCATTGATTTTACTAGTGTTTCCGATTCTTACTCCTCGATTGCGATGTAATTGGTTTGTGCGCTCCAACCTGTCGCAGCTTTGTAATCAACTATCGCCTCTGCTGGAACATATACTGCGCAACCAAGCTTACCTGCATTGATTGCATAGTAGCAGTCGGCAGTGTTTGAAACAGTTGCAGAAGTGATCGCTGGAGGAGTCACAGAGTAAGATGTGAATGATGTGATGTTAGATGCACCTTGGAATACATTCGAGCAAATTGTAGTCAAACCATCTGCAAGTATAACACTATCCAAACCAGTACATCCTTGGAACGCTTGGTTTACATCGGCACTACTCTTAGGCCAAGATTTTACTGTCGATGGGATTGTAACTGTTGTAACACCTGTACAATTTGAGAATGCTAATGCTCCAATTTCAGTAATACCCTCGGGAATAGAAATTGAAGTTACACCACTGCAGTTTTGGAATGCCAAACTTTGCGCCGATGCGTTGTCCTCCCAAGTTTGTAGCGTCGATGGCAAGTTGATAGCCTCCAAAGCAGTACAGCCAGAAAAAGAGTTAGCGCCAATAACAGTTAGGCCCTCTTCGAAGATGACTGTTTTGAGTGATGTACAGTTTAAGAATGCTGTATTTGATACTCCTGAACCAGACCATACGGTTATAGATGCAGGGATAGTCACTTCTGTCAATGCAGTACAGCCACTGAATGCTGATGCTGAAAGAGTGCCCAAGTTAGATGGTAGCTCAATTGCCTTTAGCGAGGTGCAACCCAAGAAAGCGCTACCTCCAATGGATGTGATTGTTGTAGGTAGAGCGATGCCCTCCAACGAAGTGTGGTTCTTGAATGCCGAACCTCCAACCGAAACAGATGTTGTTCCAGATACATCAATGTACTTAAGGTTAGTGAAGCTTGATGCAATTGTAGACCAGTCTAATGAACCCAAACTACCACCAGTAACAACAAGGCGGGTGTAGGTTGAAAGGTCGCTATCCAAAGAGCCTTCGTCTTGCATAGTTGTAATTTGGCCAGAGTTGATACTTCCATTTGTTATACCTGTGATTGTTGCGGTATGCTCCTCTGTGTAAGGTTCTGCATCCATCTCGAAGTAGATGGTGTTCTTGCCTGCGCGCTCGACAGATGAAGCAGCGTTAACGGTAAGTGAAGAAGTTGCGGTAAATTCGCAACCAGAAGCATCGACAAAAGTTACAGTGAATGGAATTGAGCTTTCTGCCGCAATCTCAAATGGGAACGTGCTGCAACGAAGAGTGTAAATGCCATCAACTGCTGCGATGTTGCTTGCAGTAAGGGTCATTGCACCATAAGCGGCAGCTGAGAAATCGCCACTTTCAAGATTAACTTCGCCTGCGATAGGTAGGCCGCTACCAAACTCGATCTTGGTGATGTCGTATTTGTCGGCATCGATTCCCAGCTCATCGCTAAACTTCATCTTAAGTTCAAGAGCTGCGCCAATGTGGCTCATGTTGATCGATGAGTCACCTGCCGAGAAGCTTCCACTAATCATATAAGTAGTTGTTGCCAAGTGGTCGAAGCCATCGCCCACCTCTTGAACCTCTAGGCTAAGTGCTACGTTGTTCGAACCATCCTTTATAAATTCGCTTGAGTAAGGGTGGATAAAGCGCATCGAAGAGGTTGTTGCCACTGGAGAACCAGTGAAAGTTGCGCTCTCGCCATCCGCTGAAACTGCATTAACTGTAAATTTCTCACATGCGCTGTTCGAAGCATCCTGATCCCAACAACCCAAAGTATCCTCTTCGGCCCAAGAAACTGTCCAATCTTCGCTCTCGGCACTCTCAGAAACGCTTACGCGAGTCTGAGATGCAATCGATGCGTTTACGATTATTGTCTCTTTTGGTGAGCTCATTGCGATGTTGCTATCTATGTCGGTGCTACAAGATGTAGCCAAAGCGATCGATGTTAAAAATACAAATATCTTTTTCATTTTCGTAAGTTTTAATTGTTAATACTAGGTTTAGAATGACTCACCAATTGATGAACCACTTGTAAAGTCTTCAACACTGTAAGTTGACGATGTTGAGAGGATCGCATCCTCGATCTCGATTTCTACTACCTCGACTAGAGGCGCTACATAATTAGTTTTCATAGGTTTTAATATTTTAAATTGGTTTATTATTCTGTTAGTTCAATATAATTTGTTTGCAAACTCCAACCCGTCGCAGCTTGGTATGCAGCCGATGTACCCGCAGGAATATATATTGCACAACCTAACTTCGTCGCATTTATTATATAGAAACAATCTGCAACACTTGCGACAGTTGCTCCAGTGATCGTGGGAGGAGTCGAAGAGTAAGATGTGAGCGAAGATATATTAGTTGCACCTTGGAATACATTCGAGCAAATTGTAGTTAAACCATCTGCAAGCACAACACTCTTAAGTCCAGTGCAAGTTTGGAACGCCTGATTAACATCTGCCGAACTCTTAGGCCAAGAAACAACAGAGGCTGGAATTGTAACTGTGGTAAGACCCTCACAAGCCGAGAATGCCAAAGCACCAATCTCTTTAATTCCCTCGGGAATTGAGATTGAAGTTGCGCCAGTACAATTTTGGAATGCCAAACTTTGCGACGATGCGTTAATCTCCCATGTCGAGAGCGTCGAAGGTAAGTTGATAGCCTCCAGAGCTGTACAGCCAAAGAATGCCACACTTCCGATAGTGGTCAGACCCTCTTCGAAGACAACTGTTTTGAGTGCAGTACAGTTCTTAAATGTCGATGATGCCACACCTGGAGCCCATGTTTGGATAGATGATGGGATCGTGATAGATTCCAACGCCTTACACTCTAGGAATGTGTTTTGACCGATAACCGCTAGGCCAGCCTCCAACTCTACATCTGTTAGTTTCGAACAATACGAGAATGTACTTGCGCCAAGAGTTGTCACACTCTTTGGAATCTTGACAGCTGTCAAACTTGTACAGTATGCAAAGGCAGAACCGTTGATTGTCTCCACTTCGCTAGGGATGTCGATCGCCAAAAGATTCGAACAACCATTAAATGCACTACCTTGGATCGTGAGGATTGTCTGTGGAAGGATAATCTGTTTTAACTTACTGTTGTTCAAGAATGCAGAACCTGGGACCTCGGTAGAAAGAGTCGCCGAGATGTCGAAGTACTCCATGTTTGTAAATTTCGAAGTCACTACCGCAAAGTCGGTGCTTCCGATATTAGCACCTTCGACAACCACGCGTGAGTAGGTGGTAAGATCGTTGGCAAGAGCTCCTGTGCTCTGCATATCGGCAATCATAGTCTCCATTGTGCCCGATACGTAACTTGTTATTGTCGCGGTTGTTGGCAACGCTTCTTGGGTGATTGTCACACTCTCGGATACTCCGTGAAGCGTATTTTCGAATAATACAGACTCCACAACATCGCTTGCCAACGTATTGTCGGGCACCGTAATCTCGAAAGTACAACTCTTTGCTGTGCCGTCAACGCCACCCGATGTCTCTGGCGAGATTGTCCAACCAGTAGGCACCGATGGTGTTAGAACGACATCTGTTTCGAGAGTAATGTTCAACGAGCCGAAGTTGAAGATATAGCGCTCCGCCTCGATCGCAGCTTTGTCGAGAATTGTAACCTCGGGCACGCGTGCACTTTGAGTAATTGTCACCTCATCTTTGTAGGTGGCATCATCGGCCGAGGCAAAGATCAAATCGCCATTACGCTCTTCGGCATCCATCGTGAAGTTCTCGGCAATGGTGTAGGTATAAGTATAGGTGTATACTTGGTCTGCATCGATTGCCGATCTGGTGAATGCAGGGTCCGAAGTTGCTGTAATCCACGCGGGTGTCGTTACGTCGAGAGCATCGTCGGTCGAGCGAACTGTCACCACAAAGGCCTTGTTAGTCGTGTATGGCTGTGTGGCTTGTAGTGTTGAAAGATCGCTGATCTCGACAAATTGATCCAACATATTTTGCGATAAAGTAAGGGTCGCTGGCACTCCAATGTCGTAAGTCTCACAACTTGCGAAGGTCACCTCGGCACTGCGCAACGCGCCTGTGTCGTTCATCTTCATCACAAAGGTGAATGAGTAGAGTGCATCGTCGCCGTTATTTGCATTTTGGTCGATGTCAGCGCCTGCGGGTTTGTTGTCGACCACGCTCAACCACTCTTTGTCCTCGTCGGCGATAATTGCTTCGAGACCAACGTTTGCCATTACCTCGACTGCAAAGTTGTTGTTCGAGATGTAGGTTTGCACCTTCTGGTAATTCTCGCGGCTTGTTGCGTCGATTGCAATCGATACATCTTTTGCCTTTTGAACTAGCGATGCCGTTTGATCGAGCATCGAGACTTCGTTGACAAAACGCACCTGGGCCGTTCTATCGCTTGCCGTGTCGTTTTTAGTCATCGTTAGAGTGTATGTTTTGTAGTTGCCATCTTCGGTAAAGCTATCCGACACTGCCAACCAATCGAGTTCTTCGCTCACCACAAGGTCGACGTTCGATTCGACAGTAAGATCGTAGGTGAGGGTGTAGTATTCAACCGATTCAGGGTCGGGGACATAGAGCGTAGGCCACTGATTTTGCTTCACTGTGAGTGCTGCCGATACGCCACCATAGGGGTATGCTACAGTAACCTCCTCCTCGCGAGCCTCGTCTCCTTCGGTCTGCGCATCGAGCGTGATCTCGAATGTAATTTCATTGAAGCCGTTATTCGCCTCGATGTGGCTCTTGTATGCCGATGAGATCCAACCTAAACTTTGCACTATTACTTCGTTACCATCCTCGTCGGTAGTGATAGTTTCAGTTACAACACCCGACTGGCTTGCCGAGGGAACAACTACCTGTACATCTTCGGCTGAGGCGTTCGTCGAAACCACAATGTCGAACGTGCGCTCCAAACCATCGTACGAATATGAGCTTTTTGCCAATTCGAGACGATAGTAAACTGCTTGTTCCACCTCGACAGTTACGCTTTGACCTGCCGATGCGATCACAAGTGAACCGTAACGAACATCAGGCTCTGTATTAGTGTCGACACTAACGTAGAAGACGTTGATGCCTGCATCGCCACTAGCAACCGATGTTGTGATCCACTGATCGCTTCCATCTTCGCTGTTTGCTGCTACACTCCAACTATTTTGAGTTGTTATAACAACCTTCTTTTCGAAGCCCTCCGCTGTGCACTCGCCAGTAAATTTTAGGTAGTCAAATTCACTCGACATAATCAATGCCGAGGTTGCTTCGAGCTCCTCAGTCTCTTGACACGATACATTGCAACAAGCAATGGCGATGATCACGGTGAGTGAATATAGTATATTTTTAATCTTTTTCATAGAAGTCATTTTTTGCTATTCTACAGTAGATAATAGTGACGAGTCGAACTTAGCGTAAACCGTGTTGCTGTGGTTCTCCTCATCGGTGTCAGCTCCACTGATACGTGCCGAAACTCTGAAGTAGTACATGCCATCGGTGAGCGATAATTCGCCATCGAGTGTCGACACAAATTTCTCCATCGAAACGATCTGCTTGTTATTTAGGGCATTATATTGTGCATTGCCTCCTGTGCCCGTAAATGTGTATGAGAAGAGTGTTCCCGCCTCGGTATTTCCATTCTTGACATTGACACTTGGCGAAATTCCGTAGACAAAGCGAACAACCTCTAAGTTACCATCGAGGTCGAGATCGTAGTTGTCTAGTGCTGCTGGTTTGGTGATCTTGATACCCAAATTGTTCTCGCCCTCGTCGGTGAGTTCAATCACAAGGTATGGTATACACTCCAACTTTATAGTTGCCTCCTCGTTGGGCGACAAAGTAACCGATTCACCACCATTGAGTAACACATGAGGACACATATAGGTGTCGACCTTGTACGAGGTTTCGGGCATCATCGACTTGTAGAATGTTCCGTTGGCGTAGATTGGAATGTATTCTGCAGTAGGGCTAGGATAATTGATATTATCCTCGTAGATTCGCACCAACGCGTAATCGCTACCATTTTGCGCTTGGAATGGCATCTCCTCGCCGCTCTCTTCGTCGATGTAGACAATTTCGCCCGATATGGTGCAGTTGGGTTGAGCAAAGTTGTCGATCTCGCAGCTAACCAACGCAGTAAGCACCGAGAATAAAACTATATATTTTTTTATATCTAACATAATCGTTCAATATTACTATTAATATCCAGGGTTGTTTGGCCAGTTGTGTTTAGCCATCTCTGTCGATGGGATCGTTTGGTAGTACATACGAGTCTCGTCGTAGGCGTAACTCTTCAAACTACCGCTTCGCTCCACCGAGTAGAGGTTCGACTCGTAATCGTAGTAGATCTCGATTCCTGTTCGGCGAGCAAGGTTTCCACTTACGTTAAACTCGTCGAGAAGTGTGCGGCGGCGAATCATATCCCAATACCTGAAACCTTCGAAGTAGAGCTCCGAGCGGCGTTCGGCAAGAATACGATCCATTTCCAATTGGGCTGTCGATGTGAACTCTGCAACGCCAGCACGACGTTTTACCGTGTTGAGGTATTCCAATGCTACTGAAAGGTCGGTGTCTGCCTCAACGGCAGCCTCGACGTAGTTGAGGTAGACCTCAGCTAGGCGAATGATGATATAGTCGGTTTGCGACGACCATGGCACTCTGTACTTTTCGTCGAGGTCGATGTCGATATACTTTCTGATAAAGAATCCAGTACCAGTGGTTTGAATGTTTGAACCACCCGAAAGACCTGTTCCGCGAACGCAATTGTCGTTTTTCTCTGTTACGAAGAGTTCGCTCACAGTGTCGAAGTAAAGACCATAGTCGTTACCTGTCATCTGCACTCCGTCGCACAACACTCCATCTTGGATTGTGATAGTTTCGCCCAAAAGCTCACTGTCGGGAAGTACGATAGAGGCTGCCAAACGTGGGTCGCGCTTATAAGCATCGACATCGGCGTAGCCAAATGCCATCGCAAGCGACGAGAATGTTGTTGGCACACCCGAGGTTAGCGACACCATAGATTCAGCGGCACGTCCATCGGCAAATTCAAATGCTTCGACACACTCTAGGTAGGGGTTTTGATACTCTCCAGCCTCGATGATCAATTGGTGTGGCATCGAGATCGCGTCGTAGCTGTGTGTACGGCTTGTAGATGCGTAATCGTAACTTTTTGCCAAGATAACCTCCGAGTTGTTTTGTGAATCTTGGAACAACATAACGAAGTTTTCGGTAGGGTCGTCATACTCGCTAAATAGCGAATATTTACCACTTTCGATAAGTTCTTTAGCTGCCGCCATACACTCTTGATAGAAGTATAGCGCGCGTTCCGAATTGATACCTGTGCAATATTCGGGTTGGTAGGTGCCGTACTTTGCAATTGATGCAGCGTAGAGACACGCGCGCGACTTGAATGCCAGAGCCACGTTTCTGTTGGCGCGACCATAGATCTCGGTCGAACTCATGTTGTCGATAGCGTAGTTGAGGTCTTCGACGATAAAATCCCACACGTCGGACTCTTGGTCGCGACCACGTTTGAGGTATGTCTCGTCGGTGTTATATTCGATGGGTTCCTCGATAATTGGAACTCCACCCCAATAACGAGCCAAGAAGTAGTACGAAAAAGCACGTAGGTAGCGAGCCTCTCCAACTAATTCGGCGATCTCCTTTTCTGTGAGAACTGTCGAAGTTGGCAAATTCTGGATCAAGATATTCGAGTAGCGGATATTGGTAAATACGACATCCCATGTGCGTGTCGAGTAGGTCTCGGAGAGAATATTGCCGCGACACTCTGCACCCCAACCATTTACCGTGTTGTAGGCCGTACCTGCGTACATCGAGAAGTAGCCATCGGCAAAGTTGAAATCCTCGACAGGTAAGGTAGTGTAGGCCGTAGCGAAGAATGCTTCGATTGCAGCCTCGCTTTGGAACACATAATCGGTGTCAAGATAGTCATCTTGGTCAATATCGAGAAAGCCTGTGCACCCTCCCAGCGACAACATCGAGAGTGATAGAGCTATATATTTTAATGTTTTAATCATTGTTATGTAATTTTAGAAGAGGTAGACTAGAATGTTAGATCGACACCAATATTAACACTGTATGTCACTGGGTAAGAGTAGTTGCGACCCGAATTATACTCAGGGTCGAGGAAGCTATAACCCGACGAGAATGTCAATGGATTGAAGGCATTGACGTAGACTCTACACTTCGAGAATCTAACTTTGCGAAGCGCCTCCTCGGTGAAAGTGTAACCAAGTTCGATACTCTTTAGACGGACATACGAAGCATCGAAATATTGTACATCAGCATAACCTCCATCGATTGAAGTTGTTGTACCTACAGCAGGGAAAGTTCCAGCCTCCCACGAAGCCGAGTTGTAGGGGTCGTCGTAGTTAATACAGTGCCATCTGTCGTACATCTCGACAAGAGGCGTAGCGTAAGAGAAGGCAAAAGGACTCATCAACGTCGCCTCGGTGTAACGAACAAGGTTCTTTGCAGCACCTTGCCATAACATGCTAAAGTCGAAGCCGCGGAATTGAAGGTCGACGTTAAGGCCGAAGTATACAAGTGGCTTGTTTGTTCCACCAGCACCTAGCGGCACCATATCGTCCGAATCGATCACACCATCGCCATTTTGGTCGATATATTTATATGTTCCTGGCAAAATGGTTCTGTTTCCGTTGCTATCCATAAGCGGAGCCTCGGCGATCTCTTCGAATGTGGTGTAAACACCATCGGTTTTGTAACCCCAAACAACGTCGGTGTAGCGGCCGCTGAGCGAGTAACGCCAATCGTCGTTCGAAGTTGCTTGATCCGACTCTTCGTAGTCGGTCCATTTGGTGCGTGTGTAACTTACATTTCCCGAAACGTTATAAGTAACCTCGCCAGCGGTACCACGGTGACCCAATACGATCTCGAAACCCGATGTAATATCGCCATTAAGATTCTCTTGCGGAAGGTTTGCACCAACATATCCTGGGTCGGAATTGTCGCTATAGCCCAAAAGGCCCGAGCGTTCGCGAGTAAAGTAGTCGAACTCTCCGTAGTATTTAGATCCAAAGAAACCTAAATCCAAACCGATATTGAAGGTCTTCGATGTATACCATGTCAAATTCTCGTTTGCCACATCGTTTACACCCAAACCTGTCACCCACGAGTTACCAAAGTAGTAACCACCTTGGGTCACCGAGTTGACGTTGCCACCAACGTAATTTCCCGAAGGGTAGGTGTAACCCGATTCGTAGTCGGCACTTGCGGCAGCATCGTCACCAAGTATACCATACGAAACGCGTAATTTACCATTACTCATATTCCACAAGGCGTTGCGAATAAACGACTCCTCGGAGAATCTCCAAGCAGTCAAGATCGATGGAAACAAACCCCAACGGTTATTCACAGGGAACTTCGACGAGCCATCGAGACGACACGAAGCTTCGAGAAGGTATCGTGAATCGTAGTCGTAGTTGATACGCGACACAGCACTCAATTTCGAGGTGTGACTATAGGTAGATGTAATTTTGTCGGTGTCGCTCAAACCTGCCGAGAGAATTGGATTCTCATCGATTGCAAGCTCTGTAGAGCCGTAGAAATAGTCGTTTTGCACGTCGCGCGCCTCGAAAAGAAGCAATGCCCCCAATTTGTGGTTGCCCCACTTTTTATTGTAGTTTGCCGATAATTGAGCATTATAGCGGATCTGCTTTGTTACGCTCTGCGAGATCTCCGAAGGTCCATTGTATGTGTATGAACGATAATCCTGAGCATCTTGGTCGTAGCTGTATAGGTCGTAGGCTTTGGAGAATATCTCTTCATCCTTATTGATGTAGTCATAGCTAAAACGGGCTGTCAATAACAGCTCCTTGAGTCGTGGATTGCGATAGTTTAGGGCGAAGGTCGATTGCAAGAACCTATCGTCATCTTTCTCGTATCCGCTAATGTCGCTGTCCGAGGTAGCCAAAGGATTTGGAATATTCCACTTCGAAACCGAGAGATAGTCGGTGTCGCCATTAACATAAGGTTCGTCGGTCACGGGGTATGATATTGCCGACTTGAAGATGTTGCTAAGGCTCGACGACGGTGCATTACGTGTTGTGTTGATGTAACCAACATTCATATTGAAGTTCAAGCCTGGCGCAAGCGTTGTTGTGATATTAAAACGAGTATTAATCTTGTCAGAGTTTAGTGATCCCGAGGCGTAGAGACCTTGCTCGTTGTAGTAACCAAGGTTGATAAAGTAGGTAGTGTTGTCGGTACCACCACTCACCGAAACGGCGTGTTGCTGTTGAGCAGCCACGTTGTTCATTACCATATCTATATAATCGTACGTGCTGATCTCGCCCGAAAGACATTTCGAGAAGAAGTCGGCATCGTAGGTCAACGAATCCCAGATCTCATCTTCGTATTGGAAGTATGTACGCGCGCGGATCTTGGTGTTGAGCTCTTTTTCGTTGTACATCTCGCCATATTGAAGCGCCGATACTTGCTCCATAAATTGCGTTACGGCCTGCACACCAAAGCGACCAGTATAGCTCACCTTAGCTTTTTGCTTTTCACCTTTCTTTGTTGTCACCAAAACAACACCGTTGGCAGCTTTCACACCATAGATCGCAGCCGAGGCATCTTTCAAAACCGAGACACTCTCGATCTCGAAGCTCGAAAGGCGCGAGAATTCCTCTTGGCTACGCTCCGAACCATCGATGATGATTAGAGGCTCGCCCATACCACGAATATCGATATTGGTGTCGAAAGTTCCTGGTTCGCTCGAATATTGTGCGATACGCACACCCGCTGCACGACCAGTAAGTGCATTCAATACATCGGAAGACGAGGTGCGCTCAATGTCGTCGCCCTGCACCGAAGCCACAGCACCAACCAAACTTGCTTTGGTCTGCTCGCCGTAACCAACAACGACAATCTCTTGCAACTCCTTGGCCTCTTGGCGCAATGCGATGTTGAGGCTTGTCTTTGTTCCAACAGTAACTTCTTCGGTCTGATAACCGATATATGTTACCACCAATACATCGTCTGCGTGAGCGGTAATGGTGAATTTTCCCGACACGTCGGAGATAGCACCTACCGATGTACCATCCACGATGATCGTAGCACCAATGACTGGCTCTTTATTCTCGTCGACGATAATTCCCGATACGCTCTTACCGCTTTGAGCAACAGCTTGGGGAGTCGACCCGAAGATGAGAAGGGTTAGTAACATTAAAGGCAGATGTTTCAAAATGACCTCTCTGCATAGTCTAATTGTAATCATACGTTCATAAGGTTTTTAGATTTTAGGTTTTGTGGTTCTTTGTAATGCAAATTTATGATGCACCTATTAACAAATCGTTAATAGTATAATTAATAGAGCCTTAATTGTAGCTTAATTTTTCCAATTAAGGCTCTATTAACGCATTTTACCGCCTTTAAACCTAATTATTTTTTTGTGGGATATTGTTATAACCTGAGTTTTGGATAAGGAGAATTTATTGTTACCTGCCAGTTTTATCAATTCTCCATATCTAAAACTCAGGTTATCGGCTTTTTAAAAGCCGAATTATGTTCGACAAACCCCTCTTGCTTCTCCCCAAACCGTTTGGGGAGACTTACTTTAGCGGTGTTTTGGATAAGAATTTCTTATCCAAAACTCAGGTTTATAATATCTGTAACTACTCACGCCCCTACAATTCAGCAACAGCGAGTAAAGCCACTAGTGGATCTTGACCGTACTTTTTAGCTGTCTGTACGATAGATTGAAGCGTCG
>JBCQWE010000046.1:0-11651 GCA_047172505.1 Rikenellaceae bacterium
GTCGGGGTGACAAGATTCGAACTTGCGACCACACGCCCCCCAGACGTGTACGCTAACCGGACTGCGCTACACCCCGTTACTTTTTCTTAAGGTTCGTCGCTGTTTGGCTTTGTTTGGGCGTTTGTTAAAACTTGCGTGTTAACTCGCCACCATCGCCACCTCAGAATGCCTCAAGGATTGTGTTTAATGTTAGCCACAAACATCCCCAAAGCCCCTAGCGAAGATCTTATGTTAAGATTCTTCTTTTGGAAAAGTGATGCAAAGATATAACCGATTTTCGCCATTTGCAAATATTGGTGGATTTTTTTTGCTAATTGCGACGTAAACCAGCAAAATAGTGTGTAATATTGCCAGTATGAGTCCACTCCTCGCCTTCGAGGGCAATATCACACTTAAGGTTGCACTAGTCCAACTATCGTCACTATTGACAGTTTCACAGAAAAAGCGATTGAATCGACTTTAAAGAGCCGAAAAACCTCGATCGAGTTCACATAGGTTCATTTTGCCTCTGTGTGACAAGATATTGCAGAAAAAGTTATACCTTTGTTCTATGAATTCGAAACTACCATACATAAAAAACCTCTTGGCTGCGGTCGAGCAGTACCACGCGCGGCCAATTCGTACTACGGTCGACTTCGAGGCACTGAGTATTACCATCGAGCAGCAGACTTCGGAGCGCATATCCGCATCTACATTGAAACGCCTGTGGGGCTACGTTAGCGATAAACATGAGCCTCGCCGATATACTCTCGATGTGCTATCGAAGTATATCGGGCGTAAGGATTTCACGACTTTCTGCGAGTGGCTCTGCGAGCAGAATCTCTCGGATTCCGACTTCTTTAGCTCTAAAAAGATTGTCTCGGCGGAGCTGAAAAAGGGGGTGCGAGTGGAAATTGGATGGTCACCCGATAGATATATTATTTTGCAATATTTGGGCGACAATAGATTTGTTGTCGAGAGTAGTGAAAATTCGAAACTCACTGTTGGTGACGAGTTTACAACTACTTCATTTATGCTTGACTACCCTATTTATATCCCCTATATTATGCGTAATGGCGAGCTCCTTTCCTCGTTTGTTGGTGGCAAGAAAGGAGGGTTAACAATTTTATCGATGCTGGAATAATGAATAGTTCGGAATTTTTCACAACCCCCACCACAAGTAGCAGCTACTCCAACTTTGTGCTTCTGCATGAGTCTGGATTTAACACTCTCTACTCGGTGGAGCGCGAGGGAAAAAGATTTGTCGTCAAAGCCCTAAAGAGGCAGCACCGAGGCGACCTACTCTACGAGTCGCTCCTCCGCAAGGAGTTTGAAATAGGCTACTCGCTCGAACACCCCAACATTTGCAAAACCTTGAGCTTTGAGCAGTTTCCCGAAGTGGGGAACGCTATAATTTTAGAGTGGTTAGATGGGCGCACTCTGGAACAATATATGACCGAGGAGGGACACCGCAAAGAGGAGATAAAACAGATCGTCGTGCAGCTCTGCCAGGCTCTGGGCTATGCTCATAAACGTCAGACGATTCACCGCGACCTCAAACCTCAAAACATAATTATCACCCACAATGGCGACAATATAAAACTTCTCGACTTTGGCCTCTCCGACACCGATTACCACACCACGCTCAAAGAGCCAGCTGGCTCGCGCAGGTACGCAGCCCCAGAACTACAACGAGGCGAGAGAGTAGATTCTCGCTCCGACATCTATTCGCTGGGAGTCATAATCGACGAGCTCTTCGAGGGGCAACGCTCACGCAAAATCTCGAAAATTGTCTCGCGCGCTACAGCCTACTACCCCGCAGAGCGCTACCCCAACGCTGGTAGCATCGCTACCCTACTCGAAAATCGCTCTTCGGGTGCCATATATGTAATCATGCTGATGATCATAGCAACTATCGGCTACCTCTTTTTTCAAATCAATAATACCACAAAACTTTCCATCGAGTCGCTGATCCCTTCGGCACAGAGCGATGGCGTGAGCGCCCAGGAGTTCGAGCGGAGGCAGGCACTCTGCAATGATTTTTATCGCGAAATAAACAATAGTTACCTCTACCTGATGAACGACCAGGTCCACGGTGTTTACAAGGTTAGTTGTGCCGACCCCGAATTACCCAACTTCGATGAGTTGAGTCGCATTCAGTTATCACACTACAAGGTGATGCTAGATTCGATGCTACACGACATCAAAAAATCGTCGCTCTACCTTAACGCCTACCGCAATATGGCATCGCACAACAACGAGCTCTTCACACTGATGCAGAATCAATTTCCCACGATGTTCTGGCTCAATACCGAGCAGCTATATAAGTCCGCGACCGACTCATTAGCTCTGAAACTCAAGGGATTAGCAGAACCTCAAACAGCAACTAATTACTCCGAACTGAGTCACCAGGAGCAGCAGGTAGAGAACAAACGCTACCAAGAGGCAGTGCAGACCTACAAAAGAAAAACCGTGAAAACGTGGGCTGTGGAGTATCGCAAGCAGCATCGTCTCGATGCACTTCCCGACGAGCTGCTTGATTAGGAAAAAATTAAAAAGTGGGCAACCCTTTGAAAGAGTTGTCCACTTTGCTGCGGGTGGAAAAAGGGGATCGAACCCTCGACCTTCGGAACCACAATCCGACGCTCTAACCAACTGAGCTACTTCCACCATATTCGAAACCTCGCAACTAGACAAGCCAACTACTTCTTGGTTTCGGAGTGCAAATATAGTGATTAAAATTTAATCTCCAAATTCTTTTAATAAAAAAATTACACAAAAGCATGAAATATTCATTTCTCCCCGCGATTACGCTGAGGCCTTCTGAGACTTTCTGAGATTTTCTGGGTCCTCGGCAATTCACTTTGAGGCGAAACTAGGGTAAACGCATGACAAAATAGTTTCTTACTGCCCTAACAGCGGGCGGCCGCCAAGCTTAGCTTGGACCCGAAAACCTTTGGTTTTTGACCTTTATTGCGCTGATTGTGTGAGGCTTCGCCTGGGCGATGTATGTGCTACGCCAATCTTATGAAAGCAAGCTTTCAACGCTTGCCATACCACATATATCTATGCCAACCTGCGGTTGTCATCACACATCAACGAGGTCAGCCTCGACTTGGTTTAAATGCCAAAAGGCATTTAATAAATTTTGGAGCACAGCTTTAAGTCCAAGACGCTGCATAAGATTAACTCCGCGGGAAGCACCCCGCCCCTCGGAGACATGAGCAAGTTTTCATGCGTTCGCCCTGGAGACGAAACCTAAAGCACAAAAATGACAAAATGTCAGTTACAGATAGCTTTTTTGCCAAAAAGTGTGACATCTTACATTTGGCATACCAATTGATCATATATGGTTCAGACAAACACAAAAAAAACAATAATAACAGAAATTATGAATGTAAAACCATTATCAGACCGCGTGTTGGTTCTTCCCAACACCGCAGAGGAGAAGACCGCAGGAGGTCTATTTATCCCCGACACAGCTAAAGAGAAACCACTTTCGGGCAAAGTTGTAGCAGCAGGCCCTGGCACCGCCGAGGTGACTATGGAGGTAAGTGTTGGCGACCAGGTTCTTTACGGCAAGTATGCGGGGCAAGAGCTCAATATCGATGGTGTCGATTACCTCATTATGAAACAGAGTGATATTCTAGCAATTATCTAAACACAAGTAAAAAATGGCAAAAGATATTAAATATAATGTAGAGGCGCGCGAGCTTCTCAAAGTTGGCGTAGATGCACTTAGCAACGCCGTGAAGGTTACACTTGGCCCTAAAGGTCGCAACGTAATTATCGACAAAAAATTCGGAGCTCCACAAATCACCAAAGATGGTGTGACTGTGGCTAAAGAGATCGAATTGGAGGATCCATTTGCAAATATGGGAGCTCAGATGGTCAAAGAGGTTGCCTCGAAGACCAACGACGATGCGGGAGATGGTACAACCACCGCTACTGTGCTTGCACAAGCAATCATTGGTGTAGGTATCAAGAACGTTACCGCGGGAGCAAATCCGATGGATCTTAAGCGTGGTATCGACAAAGCGGTATCGACAGTTGTCGATTCCTTGCGCGCTCAAAGCCAAGAGGTTGGTAGCGATGATGCTAAGATCGAGCAAGTTGCTACGATCTCGGCAAACAACGACCAGGCGATCGGCAAGCTTATTGCCGAGGCTATGGCTAAGGTTAACAAAGAGGGTGTGATCACCGTTGAAGAGGCAAAGGGAACTGAGACCTACGTAGACGTGGTCGAGGGTATGCAATTCGACCGTGGCTACATCTCGTCGTACTTCATCACCGACACCGAGAAGATGGAGGCACAGTTGGAGAAGCCATACATCCTTATCACCGACAAGAAAATCTCGACAATGAAAGAATTGATGGGGGTTTTGGAGCCTGTAGCTCAAAGTGGTCGCCCACTTCTAATCATCGCCGAAGATGTTGACGGTGAGGCACTTTCGGCCCTTGTAGTCAACAAACTTCGTGGTGCACTCAAAGTTGCAGCTTGCAAAGCTCCAGGCTTTGGCGACCGCCGCAAAGAGATGTTGGAAGACATCGCAGTGCTCACTGGCGCGACTGTAATTTCGACAGACAAAGGCATGAAGATCGAAGATGCTAACATCACTTTATTGGGTGCTGCCGAAAAGGTCACTCTAAACAAGGAGTCGACAACTATCGTCGATGGCATTGGCGAAAAGTCGCTTATCGAGGAGCGCGTAGCACAGATCAAGGCTGGGATCGAGGCTTCGACTTCGGACTACGACAAGGAGAAACTTGCCGAACGCTTAGCTAAATTAGCTGGTGGCGTAGCTGTATTATATGTTGGTGCAGCAACCGAGGTTGAGATGAAGGAGAAGAAAGATCGCGTTGACGATGCTCTAGCAGCAACTCGCGCTGCGGTTGAAGAGGGAATCGTCCCTGGTGGTGGCGTTGCTTACATTCGTGCAACATCGGCTCTCGAAGGACTCAAAGGCGAGAACGAGGACCAAACCACAGGTATCCATATCGTGAAACGTGCAATCGAGGAGCCTCTTCGCCAAATCGTCTTTAATGCAGGTGGCGAGGGTTCGGTCGTAGCCAACAAGGTTCGCGAGAGCGAGGGTGCAGTGGGTTACAATGCGCGCGACGACCGCTACGAAGATATGCTCGCAGCAGGTATCATCGACCCAACTAAGGTGTCACGCGTGGCTCTTGAAAATGCAGCATCTATCGCTGCGATGTTCCTCACAACAGAGTGCGTTTTGGTAGATCAAAAATCTACCGAGCCAGTTATGCCTCCAATGCCAGGCGGCGGAATGGGTGGTATGATGTAGAAAAAGATACCTAACAAGGTCTTTTTCGGCACTTTACCCCAAAACAAAGAGGGTGACTCACAAGATTATTTCTTGAAAGTCACCCTCTCTCATTTTGCAAGAAGTTGGATAATGAGGTTAGTTTTGGGGCTGCGTGAGCATTTTTAACCGCAGCGTACTGACGTACGTGAGGATTAAAAAGCGGAGGGCAGTGCCGAAAATGACCTTATTAACGTGAGTTTTGGATAAGAGCATCTTATCTAAAACACCTCTAAAAGTAAGTCTCCCCAAACGGTTTGGGGAGAGGCAAGAGGGGATTATCGAACATAATTCGGCTTTTTAAAAGCCGATAACCTGAGTTTTAGATATGGAGAATTAATAAAATGGCAGGTAAACAATAAATTCTCCTTATCCAAAACTCAGGTTATTAGGCATCTTCTTTCGTTGGATAACAACTACTCCTTAAGTGCTGCATGCGCAGCTGCAAGACGAGCGATTGGCACTCGGAATGGTGAACAAGAGACGTAGTTGAGCCCTGCGAAGTGGCAGAATTCAACAGACGATGGTTCGCCACCGTGCTCGCCACAGATTCCGCACTTGATGTTCTCGCGTGTGCTACGGCCTTTGAATACCGCCTCGCGGATTAGTTTACCTACTCCGTTACGATCCAAAATTTGGAATGGGTCGTTCTTCAAGATTCCCTTGTCGAGGTATACTGGCAAGAATTTCGAGATGTCATCGCGCGAGAATCCGAGGGTCATCTGCGTGAGGTCGTTAGTACCAAACGAGAAGAATTCTGCAACCTCGGCAACTTGGTCGGCAGTAACCGCAGCACGAGGCACCTCAATCATAGTTCCAACCATGTAGTCGATCTTATCGTTGCGCTCTGCAAAGACCGCCTCGGCCATCTTGTCGATTATATTCTTTTGGTAGCGAAGCTCCTTGTGGTTACCCACCAACGGCACCATGATCTCCACCTTAACTGGGATTCCTTGGGCTCTGACGTTCATTGCAGCCTCGATAATTGCACGCGCCTGCATCTCGGTGATCTCGGGATAGGTGTTACCCAAACGGCAGCCGCGGTGACCCAACATTGGATTAAATTCTACCAACTCTTCGACCTTAGCGATAATCTTCTCCAACGGTACACCGAGTTCTTTTGCCATTTCGCGTTGTTCTTTTTCCTCGTGAGGAACGAACTCGTGAAGTGGTGGATCGAGCAAGCGAACAGTCACCGAGTAACCATTCATCACCTTGAACAACCCCTCGAAGTCGCTACGTTGAATGGGTAGCAACTTAGCTAGCGCTACTCGACGACCAGCTTCATCGTCCGAGAGGATCATCTCGCGGAATGCCTTAATACGGTCGCCCTCGAAGAACATGTGTTCCGTGCGGCAAAGTCCAATACCCTCGGCACCAAACGCGAAGGCTTGGGCTGCATCTTTCGGGGTGTCGGCATTAGCACGCACCTTAAGCACTGCGTACTTCGACGTTAGATCCATCAATCGACCAAAGTCGCCAGTCATATCAGCAGCCTGAGTCGCAACTTGACCTAGGTACACCTCGCCAGTAGAGCCGTTGAGCGAGATCCAGTCGCCCTCCTTTATTGTAACATCGCCGATGGTAAATTTGCGAGCCTTAGCGTCGATCTTCACGTCACCTGCGCCCGAAACGCAACATTTACCCATTCCACGAGCTACAACCGCCGCGTGCGAGGTCATTCCTCCGCGCGCTGTGAGGATACCTCCAGCATCGATCATACCTTTAAGGTCCTCGGGCGAAGTCTCTGTTCTCACCAAGATTGCGCGTTGACCAGTTGCGTTGAGGCTCTTTTCGGCATCTTCGGCAAAGAATACCACAGGGCCTGTAGCTGCACCTGGCGATGCTGGCAAACCTTTAACCAGAACTTTTGCCGACTTCATCGCCGCAGTATCGAAAACTGGGTGCAACAACTCGTCGAGCTTCTCGGGCTCGCAACGAAGCACAGCCGTTTTCTCGTCGATAAGACCCTCCGAGAGCATATCCATTGCGATCTTAACCATCGCTGCACCTGTGCGCTTACCGCTACGGCACTGCAACATCCAAAGTTTACCATCTTGGATAGTGAACTCAATGTCTTGCATATCGGTGAAATAACTCTCCAAGTGGTGTTGAATATCGAACAACTCCTTATAAACGCTAGGCATAACCTCTTCGAGCGATGGGAATTTCGATGCACGATCCTCCTCGCTGACGTTTTGAGCCTCGGCCCAACGGCGCGAGCCTTCGGCGGTGATCTGTTGAGGAGTTCGGATACCCGCTACAACATCTTCACCTTGGGCATTGATTAGGTATTCGCCATTAAAGATATTCTCGCCCGTTCCTGCATCACGCGAGAAAGCAACTCCCGTAGCCGAGCTATCGCCCATATTACCGAATACCATAGCTTGAACATTCACAGCTGTACCCCACTCTGCGGGGATCGCGTGAAGCTTGCGATAAAGAATTGCTCTATCGTTCATCCACGAACCAAACACGGCACACACCGCGCCCCACAATTGCTCCCAAGGCGATGCGGGAAAGTCCGAACCAGTCTGGCTCTTCACGGCAGCCTTGAACTCTGCAACGAGTTCTTTAAGATCGTCTGTCGACAGATCGTTGTCGAGTTCAACGCCACGTGCCTTTTTCTTTGCTTCGATAATTACCTCGAACGGATCTTCGGCCTCTTTCGATTCGGGTTTCATACCCAAAACAACGTCGCCATACATCTGCACAAAACGGCGGTATGAGTCCCACGCGAAACGCGCGTTACCCGTAAGTTTCGAGATCGTCTCAACGGTCTGGTCGTTCATACCCAAGTTGAGGATTGTATCCATCATACCTGGCATCGAGGCACGAGCACCCGAACGAACCGAAACTAATAGAGGAAGTTCCTTGTCGGCAAATTTGCGACCTGTGAGCTTCTCGACGTTGACGATTGCACGCTCCACCTCGGGGCGCAACAGTTCGATGATCTTCTCGCGACCGTGAGCATAATATTCTGAACAAACATCGGATGTTATAGTAAAGCCTGGAGGAACTGGGATTCCAATTAGATTCATCTCGGCAAGGTTTGCACCTTTTCCGCCTAATAATTCTTTCATTTTACCATTCCCCTCGGCCTCTTTATTACCAAAGGTGTAAACTCTTTTCTGATTTAGCATAGCTTTAGTTTTTAAAAAAGTATTTAATATTCTCTTCTTGCGACTACGAATATAATAATTTTTTCTTAAAAATAAAATAGCTAATTAAAAAATGTAGGTAAAAATTGGTAGATATTTACTATATCCACCCATATATCTATATTTATCGAAGGTCGGCAGTGCAGATTGCATGTCGCTGGCCAACAACCACGGGGCAATGTAGACCCCACTTTTTAATATTTTTTCTTTTTGATTGACCCCTATCCTATCGCGCATCACCCAACCGCGCGTGGTGCTATAGTTGCCCTGGCCTTGCCTCTCTCTATCTTTCAAGGCATTGGTGTAACCTACCCTATCGATCTGATTTTGGTAGAGCTTGCCCAAAATTAGAACCAACTCATTTTGATCAATATTCCCTTCTGATAAATAGTCGCGCACATCGTCACCATCGCGACTAAGTATTATCGTTAAGGGTGTATCGTCGGCAAGCACTGCACTAACTACCAACATGTTGCGCAGCGGCTCCACATCAATCACAAAAAGTTTATCGCCATAGTATAGAAGTGCAAAATCCATTCCATCGAACGCGTTACGCGTGCGGTGAATATATGAATAATCTTGATTGGATGCCACAACTATGTCGCGCACAACCGCCTCATTCTCCACGCCATACAGGCCAACGATAGGCAAAGCCATCGAATCGAGAACAGCTGCGCTATTTCTAATTTTGCGCTGGTAACGATCGCTACCCCACCTGCGCCTACCCGAGGGCGTATAATCGGTATCGTCATAAAATTTCGAGGGGATAGTGTCATACAACCCATCTAAGTCGTAATAGCCTACGCCGAGACTCTGCCCGCAGAGCTGCATCACACAAACTAGCTGTATCGCAAACAGCAACGCCGCCGCCCGCCTCATCGCTATTTATCAATTACACCCGACCCAACAAGCTCATCGCCATCGTACCACGCAGCAAATTGACCCGCAGCAATTCCTCGCTGTGGCTCTTCAAATTTTATATAGAACCCCTCCTGCGTGCGATAAAGAGTCGCCGCTTGCAACGGTTGGCGATAACGAATACGCACATCGAACTTGCGACTCTCACCCTCGGCTAATTCGAGCGTTGGGTTCACCCAGTGGCACTCCTCGGTGGCGATATATAGAGCTTGGCGGTAGAGTCCGCGGTGAGTGTCGCCCTCGCCGACATAGATCACATTTTGCTCGACATCGGTACCTATAATAAATAGGGACTCCTTGCGCCCACCAATTCCTAGCCCCTTGCGCTGTCCTATTGTGTAGAAGTGGGCACCGTTGTGAGTGCCAATCTTCTTGCCATCGCGCACCGTGTAGTGATACGGCTCGCTCATAGCTGCCAAGTCGCCATCGGCGATAACACGATCAAATTTTGGCCACTCGGCCTTTATCTCGTGGATGTTACCCTCCTTTTTCGATAACTTCTGTTGCAAAAACACTGGCAGGTCAACTTTGCCCACAAAGCAGATCCCCTGCGAATCCTTGCGCTTAGCTGTTGCTAAAGCCTCTCTGTCGGCGATTGCTCGCACTTCGGGCTTCAACAATTCCCCAATTGGGAACAGCGCCTTGGAGAGTTGCTCCTGCGAGAGTTGGCACAAAAAATAGCTCTGATCCTTGTTCGGATCGCTACCCGAAAGGAGTTTATAGACGACTTTTCCACCGACAACCTCTTCTGCCTTGCGACAGTAGTGACCCGTTGCGACATAATCGGCACCTAGCTTAAGCGCCTCTTTGAGAAAAATATCGAACTTTATCTCCCTGTTACACAGAACATCGGGGTTGGGCGTGCGCCCTTTTTCATACTCGGCAAACATGTAGTCAACCACGCGAGTTTTGTAATGCGCCGAAAGATCGACCACGTGCAGAGCAATATTGAGTTTCTTGGCTACGAGCTCGGCAAAGACCCTATCGTCGTGCCAGGCACAATCTCCTTCTAAAGTACCCGTTGTATCGTGCCAATTGATCATAAATAGACCTATAACCTCGTGGCCCTGCTCCTTTAGTAAGTGTGCCGCGACCGACGAATCGACACCTCCTGAAATTCCAACAACTACGCGTGCCATACTCTACAAAGTTAAAAGTCCTTCGGGGAGGACGAAACGAATAATCTGCCCATCGAAATCTATCGAGTGGATAAACTCCTCGACAGCTGGCACAAGAACCTCGCGCCCCTCGACCACAATTTCGAAAAGTGGATTGGCCTCCGAGTGGATGTAATCCGATAAAACGCCCTTTAAAGGCTCCTCGCCTGCAACCTCTACCGAGAATCCGACCAGGTCCTCCATGAAAAATTCATCGTCGACCTCTTGGTCTGCACTCTCAGTTAACAATAAGTCGGCTCCGACGAACTCCATAATACGGCGCTCGGAATCAATATCTGCAAATTTTACAATCGCCCCTGTGCGACCACGACGCTCGAACTTTTCGAAGTAGAGCGGCACACTAAGTGAATCGACCTTTATGAAGATTGGGTCGTCGAGCGAAAAATCGTCGGGGAATGTCGAAAATAAGCTGATAACAGCCTGACCGTCAGAGCCGTACAACTTACTTATCTTTGCAACCTTTTCCATTGTTATATATCTTGAATAAAAAAACTAATAAAAACAAGGAGAGTGACTAATAAACCTGCACTAAACAGATTTGTCGGTCACCCTCACTATGATGAAATCTGTCCTTTAGACAAACTTCGGCCAAATTACTCAGCAGCAACTTCTTCTGTAGCCTCCTCTGTAACCTCTTCGGTTGCAGCGGCAGCAGCAGCGGCAGCAGCCTCAGCAGCTTCTTCAGCCTTCTTCTCTGCGATAGCCTTAGCACGATCCTCGCTAACTTTAGCCTCAGCACTCTTACGAGCCTTAGCCTCAGCAACTGCATCGGCAGCAAGCTTGTTTGTCTTGTCAGAGATGATACCATTTTTAGCATCCAACCATTGGTTGAACTTAGCCTCAGCATCGCTCTCAGAGAAAGCGCCCTTCTTCACACCACCTTGTAGGTGTTTCATGAAAAGTACACCTTTGTACGAAAGAATCGCACGTGCAGTGTCTGTTGGTTGAGCACCCTTGTTCAACCAGCTAAGAGCAGCCTCAAAGTTAAGGTCGATTGTTGCAGGGTTTGTGTTTGGGTTGTAAGTACCCAACTTCTCGATGAAACGTCCGTCACGTGGTGCGCGAGCATCAGCAGCGACAATGTGATAGAA
>JBCQWE010000047.1:0-11447 GCA_047172505.1 Rikenellaceae bacterium
CACCTACTTCAGCGATGTCATAGGCCACCTCGCCACACTCCCCCACAATATCACAAAAGCCACCCTGCGCAACCTCCTGCCCGACATGTGGGGCGCAGAAGAGTAAAAATCTCAATTTTGCAAGACGTGGTTGCGGAGAGGGTTACCTCTGCTCAAGCGACACATCTTTGCAACAAGTTACAGACGGCGGTTCTGCTTGGTAACCACTAAAAATTTAAAATGATGAAAAAGATCTTAAGAAATTTTGCGCTTGTGGCAGTAGCTGCTTTGAGTGCTGTGGCATGTAGCCAAGTAGACGACATTAACGAAAGTATTACCTTCGACAGCGATTCTGTGATTCTCTACGCAGCCGCTCCAAGCGACTCTTCGGCGACAAAAGTTACCTTTACCGAGAACGCCGAGAGCAATATCGACCTTGCGTGGGAGTCGACCGACACCTTCACTCTTTATGATGGAGATACCTTAATCGATACGTTTACTTGTGTCAGCGCTAGCGATGGTAAATTTGCTGCATCTAGCCCCTCGACTAGCCTTGAAAGTGGCACTACCTACACAGCAAAATATAACGAAGGTGCAACTCTCGAAAGCCAAAATGGTGACGATATTTCTAAGCTTAGTAATGCGTGCCAAATGGAGGCAACATTTGTCTATGGCCAGGATGATGTGATTAGCTTCACACACACAATGGCAATTATGACATTCGAGTTCACAAGCGACGCTGCTCCTGCAAAACTCATTTTCGAGAATGGCGACGATGTTTATACCGTGACCTACTCTACAATCGTGCCTTCGAGCGATGTTTACACTTCGTATATTATGATTGAGCCTTGCTCAGCTGTTGAGCGCACATTGAACTTCATCCTCTACGATAGCTCTGATGTCGCTTACGACGTTCGCAGTGTGGAGACCTCTATAGCTTATAAGGCAGGTTACCGTTATACTGCAACTATATCAACTCTTGCACAAGCTCCTTGGGCTGGTTTGGGTACCGAGGCTGATCCTTTCCAAATCTCGACTGTTGCCGACATGACTCAACTAGCGAGTGAGGTTAACAGCGCTACAATCTATTCAGATAAATACTTTGCATTGACACAGAGCATCGACATGAGCGGCGCTGGCGCCTGGACACCTATCGGTGGAGCGACAATCTCTTGGGCATCGAATAAACTCACTATCTCGGGTAACGCGTTTAAGGGTGTCTTCGATGGTAAAGGCTTTGCGCTCAGAAACCTAAACCTCGCTTACTCGGATGGCGGAAGCAGCTCTTCTGCAACTTATGGTCTGTTTGGAGTTCTCGATGGCGCAACAGTCAAAAACCTTGTGATTGGTGCCGCTTCGGAAGATTCTAGTGCTCTATCGTTAACTACAACAAGCACAGGAGTACTCGATGCAGGTGTTATCGCGGGTGTGGCTAACGAGTCAACTATTAGCGATTGTACTTCTTACGCTCCGATGACCTACAACGGTGGAACTCGCTCTACTCGTGTTACTATGGCGATGGTTGGTTTCGCATTCTGCGAGGTGACTCCAACAACGATCGACAACTTGGTGAATTATGGTAAAATGTCAGCTCCAACAAATGGAAGCACACAGGCGGGAGCTGCGGCAGTTCATATTGCTGGAATTTGTGGATTTGCGACAAATGATTCAAGTTCAACTGTTTGTAATGTTGTTAGCAACTCTACTAACAACGCTGATATGGAGGTTTGTGCATCTCGTTGCTCGGGTATCGTTGCGGCTACAAACCGCTACACCACAGTTGACACATGTGTGAATTACGGTGATCAAATGAATAACTTCGGAACAAGTGGCGGCGGTCGTTTGGGTAATATCACCTGCATCACAGGCGCTGGCGTTTCGTTGAAAGATTGTATAAATTACGGCGATTTAGTATCAACAACATCGGCTCGTTGTGGTGGTTTATTAAGTCTTGTTGATAATGATTCTTGTACTTTTAGTGGTTGTGCCAACTATGGTATGGTTATTACTGATGCTAGCAGCTATCGCGGTTTATTCTTTGGATATAACGCGAAAACATCGAAATGGGACAACTGTATAGCAGGCGGTTCTGTAGGTAGCTACAATGGTGGTGATTACGTGTTTGATAGTTATGAAGAAGCTGATCAGCAAAAATATTTAGGACCATATAGCAGTAGTCCAACTTTCACAAACATAACCTACGCAATTGATGTAGTTGAGTAAATCATCATGCGACTAATGATAAACGTGAGTTCGAGATTCCGAACTCACGTTTTTTTATGGGGACAGTGGGGCATATAAATAATATTGTAGCCTCCACTGAATAAATGGATTGATCCGTTATTCGTTCCTGCCGACGATCAGCTCATTGCGTTCCATGCGGCCCATGTATTGTTGGATTATTGCTTTTGTGCGTTGCTCCATTGTGTGTTGCTCGTCGATGCCGCTGCCCAGGAGGTTTTCGCGGAGTAGCTTGTCGCGCTTGAAGTTGTAGAGCCCTACGCTGCGCTCGCCGTCGAATTGTAGCATCAAATCGCCCTCGAAGTATTGGTATAGGCCGTTGTAGTAGTTTATGGCGTAACTTTGCGAGGCGGGAGTCGAGAGTAGGTCGAAGCCAAAGGCAAGGTAAGAACTGTTGCAGCCCAGGTAGCTAAGTACGGTGGGCATGATGTCGATCTGTTGGGCGATAACATCGCTGCGCCCCACGAGAGCGGAGTTGGGGTGGTAAAGAATTATTGGAACATTGAATACCGACAGGGAATTTTGCTCGTCGGGATATGCCGTGAGGCTTGTGTGGTCGGCGGTGATGACAAAGAGCGTGGAGTCGAACCACTCCTGCTGCGAGGCGCTCTCGAAGAAGAGGCGCAGGGCGTTGTCGGTGTAACCTACGCACTGGTGGATAGGTATGGTGCCCTGGTCGAAAACGCCCTCGTAGCGCGCTGGAACCTTGAATGGGTGGTGCGACGAAGCTGTGAATAGCGCCGAGGCGAAGGGAGGTGTGAATGTGCCGAGCTGTGCAGCGTAGTATTGCAAAAACTCCTCGTCCCAGATTGCCCAACGGCCATCGAAGTGGTCGTTGTTGCCGAAGTTCTCGCGACCGAAATAATGTTCGAATTTTGTGGCATTTGCAAAGGCCATAAAGCCCATCGAGCCGTTGGCGGCGCCATGGAAAAACGAGGTGTGGTAACCATATTTTCTTAGTTCGGCAGCTACTCCCGAAAGTTCGTTACTCGACGCGGGAGTGACGAAATAGGGCTCTACGAACATCGGAATACTCGATAGGATCGAGGGCATTGCATCGATACTTTTGAGACCATTGGCAAACGAGTAGTCGAATGTGAGGCTTTGCGCGATTAGCGAATCGAGAAAGGGGGTGTACGACCTCTTGTCGCCGTTGAGAGCTCCGATGTACTCGCGGCCAAAGCTCTCGACGATAAGGATGACAACATTCTGAGCCTTAGCCTCGTACGAGGTGTGCTGTTCCTTGATGGGGGTAAATATGGCGTTTAGCTCCTCGGTGCTGCCAAAGTAGCGCGGATCCTTGAAACTCTTCTTGCCAAGTGTGCGGATCATCGAAAATGGGGTGTTGAGCACTAGGGCAGTGTAGTTGGGGTTGCTGGTGTACTGCGCTGCATTACTGATGGTTATGGGTCTTACGTCGGCCCCAATGCCGCCTCGCATTGCAAAGACAGAGAGGGTGACGGCGCAGAGCAAGAAGAGGAGTTGCAGCGGGTAGTAGATCCACAAGTTAGCCTTGGCGCTTTCGCCCGCAGGTTTGCGGTAGAGTCGTGCGAGAAAGTAACAAAGCACCGCGGCAAGTAATATTAGGTACCAGTGACTTAGCGCGGCATCTAGGATCACTTTGAATATCCCCTCGTCGTTGCCAAATTCATTGAACACGGTGCTTGTGGTGCGGCGTTTGGTGAATGGGTAATATATTGCATCTGCGATATTTGCAGCGAATGCCGCAAAGTTGAACAAAAGGAAAACCCACTTTGTGAAACTTTGGTAGCCATCCCTCTCTTTGAGGTGAAAGGGGAGGAGCATAAGTAGCATATACAGTAGGTTTATGTATGCCATACCCGCCAAATCGAAGACAACGCCACCCGATAATATCGAGCAAAGTTGGTCGACGTCGAGAGAGTTAAATAGCGATATATTGATCAGCAAATAGATGATTCGAGCTACGAAAAATAGGGCAAACGAAAGTATGATATTGGCAATCACGGCACTTGCTGATCGGCTATAACCACTAGTTAGGAGTAGATTTAGGATGCGTTTAAACATGTTTCAAAGATTTATTAATCTTGTAAAGATATAGAAAATGAGTAGCAAAAGCAAATTTAGTTTTGGTTTTGCCCCATATTTAACCTGTAGATTGATGAATGTAGTAACTTCGGTCTCTTTTTTGTCTCTTTGAGAGGTTGATTTCTAATATATTTTAGTTATTTTTGCATAAATTATTTTCACTAAGAATCTGTTTAAGTTTTCTCGCTAAATTTGCTAAGAGAGGTGTTGCTTTGATTTTCTCTCTTTGCATAAGGCGCATAGCCGTAGCTATGTAACGCAATGTAAAAAGAGAAAAGCGAAGTGACAGATCCTTAGCAAAATAGATGAGGGAAATTTAAACAGATTCTAACTATGGCATCAAACGACTGGAAAGATAGGTTGGGTATGGTTTACTCGACAGCAGCAGATTATCAATTTACCACGGCGGAGAACGCGGTCGAAACCTTAGAGCCTTCGAAGCAGGACTTGCGAGTGTGGCTCGACAAGAAGCACCGCGCGGGTAAGGTCGCAACTATTGTGCGCGGCTTTGTGGGTTCGGACGATGATTTGAAGGAGCTTGCCAAGGAGCTTAAAAGCAAGTGTGGCGTGGGTGGTTCGGCCAAAGATGGCGAGATTATCATCCAAGGCGACCACCGCGACAGGGTGGTGGAGATCCTTGCAAAGAGTGGCTATAAATCGAAAAAAGCGGGTGGCTGATGAAAAGAGTTTTGTGGCGTGTTGTAAGTGTAGTTGCAGCAGTATTGTGTGCGCAAGAGCTTGATGCTCAATACTATTCGTGGGGCCCAGATCGCGCCTCGCTCAAATGGAGTACCATAGAGAATGGTAGTGCTACGGTGCTTTACCCCGACACGGTGGAGTATACCGCTCGGCGAATTATGAGCTATATCAATGAGGTGAATGGCGATATTGATTTCGGCTTTAAGTTCCCCGCTTTGGATATACCTTTTGTGGTTCATGCCGAAAATTTTGTTTCAAATGGCATGGTTATGTGGATGCCGATCCGTGTGGAATTTTTGTCGACCCCCGCAGTCGATAGCTACTCGATGCCATGGGTCAAGCAATTGGTCTCGCACGAGTATCGCCACACGGTTCAATATAACAACTTAAATCGTTCGACAACGAAATTCTTTAGCTATATTTTGGGTCAACAGGGGTCGGCCGCATCGCTACTTTTTCCGCCTCTCTATGCCCTGGAGGGCGATGCAACGCTTTTCGAGACTCAGACATCGACCTTTGGTCGCGGCTTGCAACCCTCTTTTTCGATGGGTTATAGGGCACTGGCCGATGAGCTGATGGATGAAAAAAAATACCTAAAGTGGCGTTGTGGCTCCTACACAAGTTATGTCCCCGACCACTACAAGATGGGCTACCAGATAATGTCTTATACGTTCGATAAATACAACGAAAATATTTTAGATAAAGTTTTCGAATATACGGCGCGCAATCCGCAATTTATATCGCCCTACTCGATCGCGCTGCGCAAATTCTACGACACCTCGACCAAGGAGCTTATGTATGAGACCTTCGGAGAGTTAAAGGCCTTTTGGGAGTCGCAACACGCCATGGAGAACTCGGCGGAGGTGTTGAGCCGCAGCGAAGAGAAAAATTTCATAACATACTCGCACCCAATGATTTTGGCGGATGGCACGGTGCTAGCCTTAAGGAGTGACTACCGCGACCCATCGAGGTTCGTGTTATACGACCCTGCGACCAAGGAGCAGCGTGTCATCGCCCACACAGGTGTGGTCTCCACTCGCCCTGCCTACGCTGCGGGTCGCGTGTGGTGGAGTGAATATCGCATGTCGCCACTCTTCGAAGAGAATGTCTATTCGCAACTCTGTTATATGGATCTCGCGGAGGGTCGCACCCGCACCTTGAAAGGGCCTAAAAATGCACTTTACCCCACACCAATAGGTGAGTCGACTTCGCACTTGGCCTACGTTGAGTATTCACCCACGGGGCAATACTCTGTGGTGGAGATAGTCGATGGCGAGCGGGTCGCGACCATCGAAGTGACATACCCCAACGAGGTGCACTCTTTGGCGTGGGATAACTCGACCGAGCGCCTCTACATCATCGTTACGGGTGACAGCGGAATGTGGATCGAAAGGCAAGGTGATGATGGTTTTGAACCTCTCACCCAAGGTGCCTACATCACCCTTAGCAACCTTACGGCACGCGATGGGGTGCTCTACTTCGGATCGATAGCATCGGGAAAAGACGAGATCCACTCTTTCGACCTCTCGTCGGGTGTGGAGCGCCAACTCTCCGAATCGACCTATGGTTCGTTCCAACCAACTGCACGTGATGGGCAGATCTATCTTACCACCTATGATAAATATGGCTACCACCTCTCGACGCAGAGCGCCCAAAGCGTTGTGGGGGAGGTGGAATACTCAAAAATCCCTGCAAATCAGATCAATCCTGAGCGCACAAAGTGGGATGTTATTAACCTCGACACGGTGACCTTCGACATGGAGTCGCTTTCTGAGTCGCAAGAGCAGTATAAAGAGAAGAAATACAGAAAAGGTTTACACCTCTTCGATGTGCATAGTTGGGCGCCAGTGCGTTTCAACCCATTGACACTCTTGTCCGAGATGAATCTCGACGTGGGGCTTGGTGCAACGCTCATTTCGCAAAATCTGCTCTCGTCGAGCGAGGGTTTTTTGGCCTATGGATGGGACCGCTACCAGGGGTCGTTGGTCAAAGCGGGGCTCAATTACGATGGTTTGGGGGTCGATCTCTCACTTTCGGCGACCTATGGCGGCGAGCAGAATATCTACTTGGCGGGCGATGTCGATGTCGACTTGAAACGATATGCCGATGCTACTCTTTCGGCAAGTTTGCCGCTGTTTTTTAATAGAGGTTACCGCAATCGGATCATCACGCCCTATGTGGGGTGGAGCTACTCGAACGGAATTTTACCTACGGGCAACCTCGAATATGGCTACACCCTCGACCTACTTTTTTATGACGATCTTCGCGAGGGGCTCAATAAATTTTCGGTGGGCGTAAGCTATGTCGAATATGTTCAAAGCGCAGTGCGCGATCTTGCCACTCCGTTTGGTTATGCCCTTAGTGCAAGCTATGCGCTAGACCCTTTCAATTCGGAATTTTCGGACCTCTACTCACTTTATGCCAAATTCTACACCCCAGGTTTCGCGAAAAACAACTCGCTGACACTCGCCTTGGGTTACCAAGATGTTGTGGGGGGCTTCCAAATTAATGGATATTACCCATTGAGTTACATCACTTCGGTGCTGATTCCGCATGGTTTTACCTCGTACGACATAATGAACAACGACTATTTTGCAACTTCGGTAGAGTATAAATTCCCGCTCTCATATCCCGAAATATCGCTTACGAAATTGCTCTATATCAAAAGGTTGAGTCTCGGACTTGGGGCCGACTATGCGCACTTCAAACTCTATGAAAACAGCCACCAATCGCTTAGCTCGTACGGTGTGAATTTCATCGTCGATCTCAACGCTATCTCCATGTCGCCATCGTCGACTCTCACGGCGACGATGTCGTTGTATAAACCGCAAGACAAAAATTTGTATTTTCAATTTGGCTTAGGGTTGCCATTTTAATAAGATTTTTTGTAAATTTGTACCATTATGAAAAATAAAGGTAAAAATGTGAAAAAGGGTAAGTTGATAGTGCTACTTATGTGGTTGCTAATCTTTAGCCCTATTGTCTTGATAGTAACCCTATTAGCACTGACGGGTGTCGGTGTCTTTGGTCGCCTTCCTTCGTTTGTCGAATTGGAGAACCCTAAGAGTAATTTGGCTACCGAAATCTATTCCGACACGGGAGAGGTGATCGGAACATTCTATATTGAAAATCGTTCGTACATGCAATATGCCGAACTCTTTCCCGAAGAGCAGGCTAACCACATATCGCTCGATGGGGTAGATGTGCCACCAGTCGTTGCCGCGCTTATTGCAACCGAGGACGAGCGCTTCACTGAGCACGGCGGAGTCGATATTCCATCGCTATTTCGTGTGGGAATCAAGACTATAGCCCTGCAAAACCAGTCGCAGGGTGGTGGATCGACCATCACGCAGCAACTTGCAAAGAACCTTTTCCCGCGCGACACGGTTCGCAATCGTGGCAAGGTGGCTCGTACTTCGAAACTTGTGGTGACTAAACTCAAAGAGTGGATCACCGCGGTGAAATTGGAGTACAACTACACCAAAGAGGAGATTGCAGCAATGTATCTCAACACGGTGGCCTATGGTTCAAACGCTTATGGAATAAAGTCGGCAGCGCAGACCTTCTTCAATAAGATGCCCAGTCAGCTCAATATTCAAGAGGCGGCACTTTTGGTGGGCGTTGTGAATGCGCCAACGCGCTACTCGCCCGTGAGCAACCCTAAGAACGCTGTGGTGCGCCGCAACCTGGTTATCAGTCGTTTGGCTACCGCTGGCGCCATAACGCGCTCGCAAGCCGATTCGCTTTCGGCTCTACCAATCGATCTGGACTACTCGCCAGTGTCGAACAATTATGGTCAAGCGACCTATTTCCGCGAGATGTTGCGCCTTACGATGAACGCCGAGCGCCCCAAACGTAACCAATTCTACAATGAGTGGGACTACGAACAGGCAGTTAAAAGATACGACGAAAATCCAATCTACGGCTGGTGCAAGAAAAACAAAAAGGCCGATGGAACCCCCTATAACATCTACCGCGATGGTCTGAAGATCTACACCACCATCAACGCCGACATGCAACGCTATGCCGAGCAGATGGTGCAGAAACAGATGGAGAGTGTGATCCAACCAATGATGGATGCTCAATATCGCTCGACGGGCACGCTCTTCAATGATGCTAGTACAGAGGCAATTAGCACGATCATGAATAACGCAATCCGTTATTCGGATCGTTACTACCAGATGAACCGTGCGGGCGTGTCGCATAGCGACATTCTCAAAAGTTTCGACGAGAAGTGCAAGATGAAGGTTTTCACCTATAAGGGCGAGCGCGACACGCTGATGACTCCGCGCGATTCGATTTTGCACCACAAACGCATAATGCGTGCGGGCTTTGTTGCGATGGATCCTCGAAACGGCAACGTGAAGGCTTATGTTGGAGGTACCAACTTCAAGTACTTCAAATACGATATGGCAAAGCAGGGCAAGCGCCAAATAGGTTCGACGATAAAGCCATTTATCTACACCTTTGCCATCGACCAGTTGGGTCTAACGCCTTGTACAACAGTGCCAAACTTGCCAGTGACGATCGAGACATCTACTGGTACTGCGTGGTCACCCAAAGAGTCGGGCAACGTGGTCTATGATGGTGTGCCTTATCCTCTGTCGTGGGGTCTGGCTCGAAGTCGCAACAACTACTCCGCCTCGATCATGAAGCAGGCCAAGCAGCCCGCGGCAGTTGCTAACTTCATCCACAATTTGGGCGTTAAGAGTTATATCGACCCCGTTCCTGCGCTCTGCCTGGGTACCTCGGAATCGAACGTGTTTGAACTCGTTGGTGCCTATTCGACCTTTGTGAATCAAGGAGTTTACACCGAACCAATCTTTGTCACACGAATCGAAGATAGACAAGGAAACGTCATCTCGACTTTTGTGCCTCAATCGCAAGATGCGATAAGCGAAAAGACCGCTTATACGATGCTCGGGATGTTGCAAGGCGTAGTCAAAGGCGGTACCGCATCGCGCCTAAATTGGGCATACGACATGGCCGACGTTGAGGTGGGAGGTAAAACAGGAACCTCGCAACGCAACCGCGATGCTTGGTTTATGTGTGTCACACCCCGCCTGGTGGCTGGCGCATGGGTTGGTGGCGAAGATCAATTTGTGCACCTTTTGGCTCGTGGCGAGGGTTCGGTGATGGCGCTTCCGATCGTGGGGAGTTTCTTCGACAAAGTTTACGATAACCCCAACTTAGATATTAGCCGTAACGATCGTTTTGTTCGTCCAGCAAATGCAGTGACGTATAACTGTAGCAAGGAGTTAGAGGCCGCGGCAGCGCATGTTGATGCTGCCGATGAAGATGATTTTTTTGAATAATCCAAAATATTAAATTAGATAAAAATGAAATTTGCAATAGTTGGCGCAAGTGGCGCAGTGGGACAGGAGTTCCTGAAGATTTTAGAGGAGCGCGATCTTCCAATCGCCGAGTTGGTACTTTTTGGTTCGGCTCGTAGTGCAGGATCGGTTTATAAGTTTAAAGGTGAGGAACTCACCGTGAAGCTCTTGCAACACAACGACGACTTTAAAGGTATCGACATAGCTTTGGTTTCGGCGGGTGGTGGTGCTTCGAAAGAGTTCGCTACGACAATCACCAAGCATGGAGCTCTTATGATCGACAATTCGAGCGCATTCCGCATGGACGACGATGTACCTTTGGTTGTTCCCGAAGTAAACCCTGCCGATGCTCTCAACGCGCCCCGCAACATCATCGCAAACCCTAACTGTACAACTATCCAAATGGTTGTGGCACTCAACGCAATAGAGAAAATTTCGCATATCAAACGCGTTAGAGTTTCGACTTATCAATCGGCAAGTGGCGCGGGTGCAGCAGCGATGGACGAGCTTATCGAACAAAATGGTCAATTGAGCCGTGGCGAGGAGCCAACGATCAATAAATTTGCGTTCCAACTAGCATACAACGTTATCCCACAAGTCGATGTTTTCGGCGATGATGATTACACCAAAGAGGAGCTTAAGATGTTCAACGAGACTCGCAAGATTATGCACTCGGACATCAAAGTTTCGGCAACGTGTGTTCGTGTGCCAGTGATGCGTGCTCACTCCGAGAGCGTTTGGATCGAGACAGAAGAGTGTGTGACCCCACAACAAGCGCGCGAGGCATTTGCCGTAGCCGAAGGTGTAGTTCTTATGGATCAGCCACACGATAAAGTATACCCAATGCCGCTATTTATCGCAGGCAAAGACCCCGTGTACGTAGGTCGTATCCGCAAAGATCTTAGCTCGGAGAATGGACTAACGTTCTGGTGCGTAGCCGATCAGATCAAGAAGGGCGCAGCGCTCAACGCGGTTCAGATCGCCGAGTGGCTGCTCGCAAATAAGTAAGAAGTATATTTCGTTATTGCGGACTAAATCCTCTTGGTAATACCCCCGTCCGTCATTGCGGCCTACGAGCCTCTTGGTAATACCCCGTCCGTCATTGCGGCCTACGAGCCTCTTGGTAAT
>JBCQWE010000048.1:0-9774 GCA_047172505.1 Rikenellaceae bacterium
TGGGATTACCCCAAGGCAATGAGGTTAGGTTGCATTCAGCACTGCAAGCGCAAGTTCCTCGATATCGAGAATCAAGCTCAGGCAAAGGCGATAATTGATCTTTACAATGAGTTTTACCGAATAAGAAAGCAGCACCCACAAGAGGAGTGGGTCGCAAGGTCGGAGGAGGTTTACCAGAGGTTAGAGCGCAAACTCCGAGAGGTGGAGCGGAGCCGCGAGAGCATTGGCAATTCGGTGCTCGCGCGAGGTGTCGCCTACTGCATCAACGAGCTCGATGGCATCTACAACATAATCTCATCGACTGCTTACCGCCTCGACAACAACGACATCGAGCGCCCCATGCGCTACATCAGCTGGAGCCGCAAGAACTCAATGTTCTGCGGCGCGGGCAAGGGAGCCGCGCGCCTTGCGCTGATCTACTCCCTGGCAATCTCGTGCCGCCTAAACAACATCAACACCTTCAGCGATGTCATAGGCCACCTCGCCACACTCCCCCACAACATCACAAAAGCCACCCTGCGCAACCTCCTGCCCGACATGTGGGGCGCACAAGAGTAAAAATCTCAATTTTGCAAGACGTGGTTGCGGAGAGGGTTACTCTGAACTGGAGTTGCACTCTTAAGAACTGAGCCATTACTGATGTAGGTACGACCATCCGCCTCAGTGTATTGGTACATATCATACTTAAAAGTAGAGTATCCAACACCCAAAGTGAAGTCCATATTGAATGTATCTGAAAGGGTCATTCTGTATCCACCAAGAAGGCCCACTGCGTTTATTTTACCGTCGTAACCAGTCTCAGAGATGAAATCCCAGAATTTAACATCGTAACCACCTGTTAGGAACTGAGCACCAACAAACCATTGTTTCGACTCTCCTAAGTAGTAGTGTACCTCGGGCGATACGAACCAACAGCCAAGGTTTTGATCCCAATTCTCCGAACTAAATGGCGAGTATCCAGCATTGAGCAATACGCCCCAGTTTGTTCCGCCAGGATTCCACTCAGCTCCCACGTTTGCAAGACCTCCAAGCCAATACATAAGATTGGTGCGCAGACTAAAGCTCGATGGCTCGCGGAAGCGTTCTACAACAGGTTCTGTCGCAGGCTCTGCAATAACAACACTCTGTGTAGGTGCCGCTTCTTCTACAACCGCAGGCTCTTCCACCTCAACTGGTTTTGCCTCCTCTTTAGGCTGTGGCTTTTCTGCTGGCTCTGGTTTAGGTTTAGGCTCTGGTTTAGGCTCTGGTTTCGCCGCTCTTTCGACTGGCACTACAACCACAACATCGGCGCGACGAGCCTCATCAGAGTTCGACGAGGCGTCAAAACCCATACCTTTATATTCAATACGACTTTTATCTATACCTTTTTGCACCAAATAGTTATGGATTGTTCTAGCTCTTTTGTGAGCAAGTTCACCACTCATAGTCAAGTTACCCGAACGGTCGGCCCATCCCTTAACATCGATCTTGCTATTTTCATTCTCTTTAACGATGCTCACAAGTTCATCGGCCAATTTATAATCAGCAGTCTCGATCCACTGACCATAACCATGTCTAAAGTGGAATGTAGTTTTATAGATAACTGAATCTACTGATTCTTTAGGTTTTTGCTGATTCTGATTTTCAGCATTGGCACTAAGTGACAGCGCTCCAAAAACGAGACATAATGTTGCCGTAACAACACCTCTTAATGGATTTTTACTCATAATTATTACTGTTAGTTTCTTTGTATAGTTAATTGCACATAAAAATATCTAGCCGTAGCTCAGATATATTTATTAAAAATTTAAGTATAATAAATTAAAAATAGCACTTTTTCGCAAAAAAAAAGTATTTTTGCAACCACAATTATATAACATTAAATGAGAAAGATACTCAATTCGGAACTTGATCGCCCCTCAATTGAGGAGTTCGCAACAAAACAGAAGATGCCTGTGGTGGTAGTTTTAGATAATATTAGGTCACTACAGAACGTCGGATCGTTCTTCCGCACGGGCGATGCCTTTGCTGTCGAGCGCATTGCACTGTGTGGCATCACCGCTACCCCACCCAATCGCGACATCCACAAAACAGCACTTGGAGCAGAAGTGAGCGTTGAGTGGGAGTACCACCCCACAACTCTCGAATGTCTCGACAAACTCAAGGCGCAGGGCTACATCATAATAGCTATCGAGCAGGTCGAAGGTAGCACTATGCTCAACGACTTCCAGGTGGGCCAAGACAGTAAATATGCACTAATATTTGGCAACGAGGTGATGGGCGTTGACCAAGCCGTAGTCGATGCTTCGCAGGGCGCAATAGAGATTCCGCAAGTGGGAACAAAACACTCTGTGAATGTTTCTGTCGCCGCAGGTGTTGTTTTATGGCAATTCTTTTGTCAATTCGCAACAAAACTTTAACTTTGTCGCCTAATTAATATCTATTTATAAAAATGTCAGTAGAAAGTAAAGTCAGAGCGGTAACAACATATCGCCTTACCGAGATGAAACAGCGCGGCGAGAAGATCGCAATGTTAACATCTTACGACTATTCGATGGCTAAAATTGTCGATGCCGCAGGTGTCGATGTGATTTTAGTTGGAGATTCAGCAGCTAACGTGATGGCGGGTTATCAAACCACGCTCCCCATCACTCTCGATATGATGATATACCACGCTCGCTCGGTGGTTCGCGCCGTAGAACGAGCTTTGGTCGTTGTCGATCTTCCATTTGGAACCTACCAAGGAAACTCAAAGGTGGCGCTCGATTCAGCGGTGCGAATAATGAAGGAGACCGAAGCGGATTGTGTGAAACTCGAAGGCGGAGAAGAGATCTTGGAGTCGGTACAACGTATCCTTTCGGCAGGAATCCCCGTTATGGGCCACCTAGGATTAACGCCACAATCCATCAATAAGTTTGGCACATACGCGGTGCGCGCCAAAGAGAAGGGCGAAGCGCAGAAACTACTTGCCGACGCTAGGCTCCTAGAGCAAGCAGGTTGCTTTGCAATAGTTCTGGAGAAGATCCCCGCAGCATTGGCCGCACAGGTAGCCTCGGAGCTAACCATCCCAATAATCGGTATCGGAGCTGGCAGCGGAGTCGATGGCCAAGTGTTGGTTGTTCACGACATGCTTGGTATTAATCAAGGCTTCTCGCCTCGTTTCTTACGTCGCTATGCCGACCTACACACCGTAATGACCGATGCTATCGGCAACTACGTAGCAGATGTTAAAGAATTAGACTTCCCTAACGAGAAAGAACAATACTAACGTCGAGTATAATTAAGCAAGTGTGGCCAACAATATTGTTGGCCACACTTGCTTTTACTCAGAGTCCTAATAACAGCAGCACGCTACCTAACGGCTTCGACGACAAATTCGTTTGACGTCAATCCTTCGGAGCTCAGAGTCACCTTCGCCTGACCAACTTTGCCCGTTGATTGGATGTAGAGCAACAACTTTCCTTGGTGCGCGTTGCGGTTGGGGGTTTTAAAGTTGCCATCGTAGAACAAATTTCCGCTATCCATACCTATAAATTTAGCGGAACCCTCGACTCTGACAGCCACATTATTTTCGGCATCTGTCACCAATCGTCCATCTGCATCGACGATCTGCACCTCGATAATTGAGATGTCACTCCCATCGGCTTTGATCGTTGGGTGGATAACATTGCTTTCTATCTTAGATGCCCACGACGAAGTTTTAAGCTCATCGCGCTCTACCACCTTACCACGATTATAACCTATTGCCTCGATTCTGCCACTCGAATATAGAACATCGTATGTGACACAATATTTATCGCCACTAACATCCTTGCGACCTTGCGATATGCCATTTATCTTTAATTCCACCTGCTCACAATTGCTATATACATTCACCAGCACACTATCGGCCTTATCCCAATTCCATGATCGGGTGTAAGTTAGTGCAGGGTTGACATTTAAGACTGGAATATGTGTTACACCATGCTCATAGATATATTTCTCGACATTCTGCTCGCCTCCCGCAACAGCGATCTTCACCTTCGGCTCGTCGCTCCAGCAACTCTCGAAGAGTAGGCCCTCTTGTCGAGGCTCGCAAGTAACGTCGAGCAACGAAGCTTGCCATCCGCGTTGTGGGGTCTTCTTACTTTCGCCCAAGTAGTCGATTCCTGTCCAGATAAATTGACCAATAACATAATCGTTGTCGCGGTATGCCAAGAAGTATCGCACATCGCGGTCGGTCTCGCTACCCAAGAAGAGTTTGTCTGGGAATTGATTGCGCAGTGGTAAGTATAGCGAATCGGGGTGTTTTCTACGAATGTAGTTGTAGCCCAACAGGTCTAATTGGTCGGCAACTCCATTAACCGATGTGTACTCTGCTGCATTATCGCCCATTGTCACAGGACGCGTAGGGTCCTCGGCGTGGCACACGTCAACCAATTTCTTTGCTATCTGAGCAGCCTTCTCATCCTTGAAGAATGGAATTTCGTTGCCTATACCATACATTATAACCGATGGGTGGTTACGGTCGCGATGAATCATGTCGCGCAAGTCTGTTTCGGCCCATTGGTCGAAGTAGTGTTGATAGCCGCTAAGCGCCTTGCCACGTGGGTTTTCTGTGTAGTTGTAGCGCCAACCATCTTTCCACTCGTCGAAAGCTTCGTTTTTGACGTAGAATCCCATCGTGTCGCAGATAAAATAGAATTCAGGCGCGAAGGGGTTATGCGAAGTTCTTATGGCATTACAACCCATCTCGCGCAATTTTTGCAGGCGATAAACCCAAACCTTTTCTGGTACAGCAGCGCCCAAAGATGCGGCATCGTGGTGCAAACAAACGCCGTTTAATTTAACCTGCTTATCGTTGATAAGTAGTCCTTTTTGGCCATCGTAATCCACTTTGCGGATTCCAAATGGAGTCACCACATCGTCGAGAACCTCCTCGGTGAAGTGAGTACCCTCTTGTTTGCTACGCACGATTTCGCTTTTAAGGTAGTACATGTGAGGGTTTTCACTACTCCAACGTATAGGATTATCGATCACAACCTCCTGGGTGTGTGTGACATATTTATTGTATGGGGTAATAAATTTCGCCTCCGACGTGCGGGCAATCTCAATACCTTTTTCATCGAAGATGATCGAACGAATCAAACAATTTTCGCCTTCGTCTTCTTTGAGGTATTTTTGTTTGCGAGCACGATCTAATTGTTCCTGATTTAGATAACTCGCTATAGCCTTGTAGTCGATCTTCACCACGGCACGATTCTCTTCGGCGATGGGCGTTGTTACATAAACTCCATCCATATTGTTGAAGTGGGTGTAGTTTGTGGTGATCATGTGCACGTGGCGATAGATTCCCGAGCCATTGTACCATCTCGAAGCCTCGGCATTGGAGTTGTCGACCCTCACGGCAATGACATTTTCGGCCCCAGGCTTCATGTCTAGGTATTCGGTGATGTCGTATTGGAACGTTGAGTAGCCATAAGGTCGACGACCTAGGAATACCCCATTGATCCAAACTTCGCTATTCATAAACACGCCATCGAATTGCACAACGTGTTGTTTGTTGCGCATAGACTTATCCACGCTAAATGTTTTGCGGTACCAGCCAATTCCCTCGTGCATGTATCCTCCTCTACCGCCCGATTTCGATTCGGGGAAGTAATCCTCCTCGATACTCCAATCGTGGGGCAAGTTCAAAGAGCGCCACGCAGCATCGTCGTACTCCACGTCGCGGAATGAGGGGTTATCCTCACCACTAAACTTCCAACCCTTGTCGAACGAGGTTGTTTTGCGCGCCTTAGTCGAAACAAAACGAGCAAATACATTCTCGCTTTGACGTGGGTAATAGCGATTATCTTCGCGCATATTCTCGAATAGAGGAGCTATGCGAGCCATAATTTCGGGATACTCGGCTGCTACGTCTTTAGTCTCACCAGCATCTGTGTCGAGATCGTAGAGACGAATATTAGAGTCTACACCGTAGCGCGCAGCCTTCCATTTGCCCATCCTTACAGCTTGGCGCGAGAAGCCGCTATCGCGGAATTCCCAATATAATTTATCGCGTTTGGGGCTCTTCTGTTTTGTAATCTCCGACATAAGCGAAAGTCCGCGAACCTGCTTGGGGGCCTTCACACCAGCCGCCTCGGCCACAGTTGGCATAAGATCCTGACCTGCGCATAGAAAATCCGAGGTGTAACCCGCCTCGATCTTACCTTTCCAATAAATTATACATGGTACTCTATGGCCACCCTCGAAAGCATCGCGCTTATAGCCTCTGTATTCGCCGTTGCTCTCAAAGAAATCGTAGTCGTGGCCCTCGTTCTGTGGGCCATTATCCGAGGTGAAGATCACCATCGTGTTCTCCATCAACCCCATCTCTTCGAGCTTATCGATCATGCGACCGATCTGCTTGTCCAAAAGCGTGATCTTTGCAGCGTGCATACGTTCTGTCTCGGGCCATCCTCTATCGGCGTAAAGCTCCTTGTTGTTGATGTAATATTCGTGAGCATGAGGGGCTCTATAAGACATAAAAAGGAAGAAGGGGTTATCCTTATCGAGTTGATTGTCGAGATAATCGAATGCTATCTGCGTTCTAAACTCATCTTTACAATCCCATTTTGTCTTGTCGTACCAGAGTGAATCTTGTAGGCCATTTACATACTCCATGTTTTCTTTATATGCGCCCTTGCAACCAGTATCGCCCCACTGCTCCTGCGCTGCGAAGTCGAAGCCTCGGCTGAAAGCCCATGTCGAAAGATCGCAAGGATCTTCGAGGTGCCATTTACCAACAAATGCAGTTTGATAGCCTGCCCCTTTAAGCATCTCGGCCATCGTAACATCACTCTTTTTAAGTGGCACACGCGTTGCACCATCCTCCATTTCGAAGCCTTGGTTACCTCTAATTGTATTGTAACCCGAAGGTACTCCTGTCATGAGCACTGCTCGCGAAGGAGACGACACGGCGTTGCCCGCGTGGAAATCGTTAAATTTTACACCCTCGGCAGCCAAACGGTCAAGGTTAGGTGTTTCGATTATCTCCTGACCATAACAACCAAGTTCGCCATAGCCTAGGTCGTCGGCCAAAAGGAGTAGAATGTTTGGCTTTTGTTCTTGCGCCGCCACCGACAAGCCTCCTAGGGTCAAGAGTGCCGAAACAGAGACAGCTGTTTTTTGCATATTCATTTTTAAAATCTTTAGGTTTCAGATATGCAAAAATAACTATTCTCTCCTTCTTTTTGGTCTCTTTAAGTAAATATTGAGTAGCTCTCAATCTCAGCGCTACAAAAAAACAGATTATTCGACTATTGCTAAAGACCACGTATCCTATCGTCAAATGCTGCTAGCGCTGCTTTTGCGCCCTCTCTCATCGAGATAATGATCTGCTTGTAGCTCACGTCGTCAGCGGCATATATTCCACTTTGCGAAGTGCGACAATTTTTATCAACCTCGATCTCGCCAAGACGATTTGTATTTACAGCATCGTTAAACAACTCAGAGTTTGCCGACAGCCCGATTTGGATAAACACCCCATCAAGATCGACTAGGTGCAGCTCCTCGGTTGTGCGATCTTTGGTTTCGATCGCTACTACCTTGGCTCCATCTCCAACAATTCTAGTTGCTTGATACGAGGTGAAAACTTCGATATTGGAGAGCGAGGGAAGCTTATCTTGAAGAACGCTATCAGCTCTGAGCTGCTCCATAAACTCATAAAGGTAGACTTTTTCGCAAATTGCCGCAAGGTCGATTGCCGCCTCGACACCCGAGTTACCACCACCAATTACCGCGACTCGCTTGCCTTTGAAAAGGGGACCGTCGCAGTGAGGACAAAATGCCACACCTCGTCCAATATATTCCGCCTCACCATCGATACCCAAACGTCGCCATTGAGCACCTGTTGCTATAATTAGCTGCTCGGACTCTACGGTCTCGCCACCTGCAATACACAACCTTTTGATCGATGCCTCACTCTCGAAAGCTTCGATTGTGCGATTCTCCAAGAGCTCGACATTCGAATATTCCGAGAGTATATTTTGAAGTTAACCCTGAAAACAGAGCTCTGACTTGATCTTTAAGTGCACTATCTAACATTGTTGATCGACTGTTAAATTTTACCAACTAGGTCGATGCTAGGCTTAAGGGTCTGGGCACCTTCACTCCATTTCGCAGGGCAAACCTCGCCATCGTGAGTGGCTACAAACTGCGCCGCCTTGACTTTTCGCATAAGTTCATCGGCATTACGACCAATTGAATTATCTTGAATCTCGGCAAGTTTAATTTGGCCTTCGGGATTTACCACAAATGTTCCGCGATAGGCCATGCCATCCTCTTCTTTCATAACACCAAATGCGCGCGCAAGCACCCCCGTAGGGTCGGCAAGCATCGGATAGCTAATTTTCGCGATACTCTCCGAGGTATCGGCCCATGCCTTATGCACAAAGTGCGAATCGCAACTTACCAAATATATCTCGACTCCCATAGCTTGGAATTCGGCATGTTTATCGGCTACATCTACAAGCTCAGTTGGACAGACAAAAGTGAAGTCGGCGGGATAGAAGAAAAAGATTGCCCATTTACCTTTGACATCCGACGACGAGACTGTTTTGAACTCTCCATTTTGATAAGCTTGAACTTTGAAGTCTACTAATTACGAATTGATTATTGATTCCATGTTATTATGTTTTTAGTTGTTTTGCCAACCGTGCAAAAATCATACAACAAATAGAGTGCAGCACAAAAAAGTGCTCCAAGAAAGTTTTTATTCAACTTTCTTGGAGCACTTAATAGGTTATAATAGATCGTATTAGCTACCGAAGTTATCGTACAAGATATTCTCCTTTGGCACGCCCAAACTATCGAGCATATTCTCCACCGATGAGATCATCATTGGAGGTCCACACATAAGGTACAAAGCTCCCTCTGGATCCTCGTGGTCGCGAAGGTATGTCTCGTAGAGTACGTTGTGGATAAATCCTGCTGTATACTTCTCGCCGATCTTATCAGCCTCTGGATCGGGACGATCGAGACCCAAGTTGAATGAGAAGTTAGGGAAGTCGCGCTCAATTTGGCGGAACTCTTCGAGGTATGGAACCTCTTTGAGGGCACGCGCTCCGTAGTAGAACGACACCTTACGACCCGATTTAACAGTTTTGAAGAGGTGCATAATGTGGCTACGCATTGGAGCCATACCAGCACCACCACCGATAAAGATAAGCTCTTGATCCTCGGGCGATTCTTTTGGAATGAAGAATTCTCCGTAAGGACCCGAGATTGTGATCTTGTCACCTGCCTTGCGCGAGTAAACGTACGACGAACAGATACCTGGGTTCACCTTAACGTAGTCGCCAGCAGCACGGTCGAATGGAGGTGTTGCGATACGAATGTTAAGCATGATGATATTTCCCTCGGCAGGGTGATTTGCCATTGAGTATGCACGGTAGGTTGGTTCGGGGTTTGTTGTCACCAACTTCCACATATCGAGCTGAGTCCAGTCGTCGCGGAATTGAGGTTCAACATCCATGTCGGTAAACTTAATTTCGTCGTATTGAGGAACATCGATTTGGATGTATCCACCACTCTTGAAGTTAAGCGTCTCGCCCTCGGGCAATTTAACGACAAATTCCTTGAGGAAAGTCGAGATACTACGATTCGAGATAACCTCGCACTCCCACTTCTTAACACCCAAGACCTCTTCCGAGACTTGGATCTTCATATCCTCTTTCACCTTCACTTGGCAACCAAGGCGCCAGTGATCTTTTTGCATCTTACGGTTGATAAAGCCAGTCTCGGTAGGTAGGATCTCTCCGCCACCCTCCATAA
>JBCQWE010000049.1:0-9171 GCA_047172505.1 Rikenellaceae bacterium
TCGCCACTCAAGGCATCCAAATCACTACTCGCCCGAATCAGCGCATAGAGCCCCTGGATCCCCTTGCGCATATCCACACCCGCCCCAAAACAGTAAAATCGTGCATCCTGCTGAACATCAAATATCATCGCCATAATCTTTTTGGCACAAAGGTAGAGCGATATCAAATGCGCGTCAAGACGTGATTGCGGAGAGGGTTACAGTGATTATCTATTGATTGTCAAATAGTTGCACTCACATATAGACACAAAAAAATCACAACCTATAAGTTGTGATTCCTTGTAGCGGGTCCGAGACTTGAACTCGGGACCTCATGATTATGAATCATGCGCTCTAACCAGCTGAGCTAACCCGCCATTGCTTTATTTGCGATTGCAAAGGTAATGATATTTTGGACAATTCCAAAGAAATGGGGCAAAAAAATTACAATTTATCTCGCCTCGGGGGGCTATGGTACTGAATTTGAACTGTTCGGCGCGGTGATAAGTTGAGATAAAAATATGATTAGAGAGAGAATAGATACATTTGCGGTGGTGGGAAGCGTCATTTTACTGATCGCTCTATCGTGCGAGATCATCATCAACGACCATATCAACTTCACCCCCTACTACATCGCCACCGAGGGGGTAATCTGTAGCGTCTATATCGCCCGATTCTTTATCGACATCGACAACGCGATCCATAAGAAACGTCGCTTCGGGCGGCGGCTTCCGCTGCTGCTGATCTCGATCCCCTACCTGGCTATCGTTATGTTGTCGGGTGCCACAATAAGTCGCCAGGCGGCTCTAAGCCTGGGTTTGCTGCCGATCGTTCGGGCTATAATTTCGTTCTACAGACTCTTCGTGCGGTTGGTCACAGCGCAGAGCATCGACAAGATTCTTTTGGCATACCTGATGGTCACAATACTGCTCACCTACATCGCTGCGCTAGTGTTCTACGATGTCGAATACCACCTCAACGACAACCTCCACGGCCTGGGTAACGCCGTCTGGTGGGCCTGGATGAGCCTCACTACGGTGGGTGCCGAGATCTACCCTGTCACCACGCTCGGCAAGGTTCTCTCGGTGATACTGCCCCTGGTCGGCATGATGCTGCTACCCCTCTTTACAAGCTACATCATCGCCCTTCACAAGCGGCGAGGATAGGGTTGAGATTGCGGATCAAGTCCGCAATGACGGATTGGAGTTGAGATTACAACCTACCTCTCTCGTCATTGCGGCCTACGGGCCGCAATCTCTATTGCATTTATTGTCACTTGTTTTCGAGATTGCGGATCAAGTCCGCAATGACGGATTGGGGTTCAGATTGCGGCGAGGATAGTGGCGCAGCCATCCTCCAACAAGTCCAAAACCTTGTCAAAACCATCATGACCCCCATAGTAAGGGTCGGGGATATAGTGAACGTCGCGGTGGTGGCGACACAACGCCGCAAAACGCTCGACCTTAGCCGCCGTCTCTGTCGAGGGAGCCATCCGACGCAGATCCTCGAAGTTCCTATCGTCCATGGCGATGATGCGGTCGAACTCGAAAAAATCGTCCATCGCCACAGGGCGCGAACGGTGCGTGAGGCTGTAACCACGTCGGGCCGCAGCACTGCGCATACGACTGTCGGGAAGCTCGCCCGCATGACCCGCATAGGTGCCCGCCGAATCGATCGTAAATTTATCGGCAACACCCGCCGCAGCTGCCATAGAGCGCAGCACCCCATCCGCCGCAGGTGAACGACAAATGTTGCCTAAACATACAAATAATATCTTCTGCTTCATGCGACAAAGATAGTAATTTTATGGATTACATCTCACCCCTTTATGCCCTTTACTTATGCTTGGGGAGTACCCGCGCTGGTGCTTGCCTGCGGCCCGACGGAGTCAGACTCCATGCAAACCCCAAGCAGAGCAAGAAAAGCAAGCAGAAAGCCCTACCCTACAGTCCAAATTCGGCTTTAATAGAATCAACCGCATCGAGGCGTTCCCAGCCGAAAAATTCGATTTCGCGTTCTACCTCTTTGCCCCCTTCGAATAGGGTTACACTCTTTTTGTAGGGGCGGTTTCCGAAGTGGCCATAAGATGCGGTGGCTTGGAAAATTGGTTTCTTCAGGCCGTAGCGCTTAACGATTGCTGCGGGGCGCAGGTCGAATAGTTTTCCAATTTTCTCGGCTATCTCGCCCTCGCTAATTGTCAGGTTATTAGTGCCGTAGGTGGTTACATAGATCGAAAGTGGCTGCGCGATACCGATTGCGTAGCTAAGTTGCACCATCACCTCGTCGGCAACACCTGCGGCAACCATATTCTTTGCGATATGGCGCGCAGCGTAGGCTGCCGAGCGGTCCACTTTCGAGGAGTCCTTACCAGAGAATGCACCGCCACCATGTGCTCCGCGACCACCATAGGTGTCGACGATGATCTTGCGACCTGTCAATCCTGTGTCGCCGTGAGGACCACCAATCACAAATTTGCCTGTGGGGTTGACGTGGAGGATGTAGTCGGAGCCAATCAGCTCAGCGAGTTTATCTCCCGCGCGCTCCAGGCGAGCCTTCACTCGGGGGATGAGGATCGTGCGAACATCCTCACGGATAGCCTCTTGCATCTTCACCTCGGCCTCTTTCTCGCTCACACCCTCCGAGGCTGTGATGAACTCGTCGTGTTGTGTCGAAACCACAATTGTGTGCACGCGCTTTGCCTTGCGGTCGTCGCCATATTCGATTGTCACCTGGCTCTTCGAGTCGGGACGTAGGTAGGTCATCACCTCGCCCTGGCGACGTATATCGGCCAATTCTTTGAGTACCACGTGCGAGAGAGTCAACGTTGCAGGCATCAATTCGAGGGTCTCGTTTGTAGCATACCCAAACATAATACCCTGATCCCCAGCACCTTGCTCCGACTCCTCCTCGCGAACCACGCCCTGGTTGATGTCGGCCGATTGCTCGTGGATCGCCGAGAGGATACCGCACGAGTTGCCATCGAACTGGTACTCGCTCTTGTTGTAACCAATTTTGTTGATCACCGCACGCGTGATGCTCTGCACATCGACGTAGGCCTCGGAGCGCACCTCGCCCGAAACAACAACTAAACCCGTGGTGCAAAGGGTCTCGCATGCAACCTTTGAATTGTGATCATGACGAAGAAACTCGTCGAGAATAGCATCGGAGATCTGATCCGAAACCTTGTCTGGGTGCCCCTCAGAGACCGACTCAGACGTAAATAAAAATCCCATAGTTATAAATAGTTTTTAATGTTTAACGTTTAAACTGTGGAAAATTGGCCTAACGCGCAAAATAAATAGTGGCTATAGCTCTTGTCGAGGGCTGTTTTAGCTCTTTTTTATCGTGGTTTGCAATCAGTCAAATCTTTCCACACCGCACTAACTCAATAGCTAGCGAGCTGCAAAGATAAACAAAATATTCTAATGTTAATGCTCTTATGCTCTTTTTTTACCACTTGCATTGCTTAGGGTCTGACTCCGTCGGGCCGCAATCTCATAAGTAGCTATATATCAAAGGTGTAGAGACTGCGGATCAAGTCCGCAATGACGAAAAGGGAGGGTCTAACAAGGAGTAGCGACCTCACAGATGTGTGACGACAACCGCAGGTTGGCATAGATATGTATGCTATGATGAACGTTAAAAATTTATTTTCATAAAGTCATTATAGTGTGCATATCGCCCAGGCGAAGCCTCACACATAAGCGCAATAAGGTCAAAAACTGAAAGTTTTTGGATCCAAGCTTGCTTGGTGCCCGCGCGGCACAAGCGCAGTAAGAAAGTAAGAAACAAAAGCAAGCAAGTAAGAAACAAAAAAAAGCAAACCCCTAACCAATCAAACCGCCATCACGGAAGCTAAAGTCGTCGGAAGGGGATATTATGACGTGGTCGAGCAGGACGATATTAAATAGTGCTGCGGCGTTCTTCACTCTTTGGGTGAGTTCTTTATCGTCGTCGCTAGGCACCACGGCGCCCGAGGGGTGGTTGTGGACAAGGATTATCTGTGTTGAGAGTAGTTCGAGAGCACGTTTCACGATGAGTCTGTAGTCGACTATTGTTGCGGCGATTCCGCCTTGGCTCACCTTGTAGCGTTCGAGGATTCTGTTCGATGTTGAAAGGAAGAGGACCCAGCACTCCTCATATTTGAGTTTGGAGAAGTAGGGTTGGAATATCTCCACGACATCCGCGCGGCAGCGTATAGCCGTTTTGTTGACATTTTCGACGTGAAGGGTGCGGCGCCCTAGCTCTGTGGCTACTTTTATTGTTATAGCGTTTTTCAATCCGAGGCCTGCGACCATGCGTAGGCGCGAGAGTTTCTCGCCCGTTAGCGGCCCCAGCATCCCATCGTAGGCCGCTAGTAGCTCCTCAACTTGTGCGACGCTTGCTCCACCCGCTTCGAGCAGCTGAGTTATGAGCTCGGCATCGGTGAGTGATTCAACTCCCCTAACCTCGATTTTTTCTTGGAGTGATAACATGCGTTAAGAGCTATTCTTGCGTTGCCATTTTTTCTTCGATCTCGTCTAATTGATCGAGGATGTTGTCGCCCACCTCGTCACTTACGCCCTGTGACACGGAGAATGCAGCATGTTGCTCGGCCTCCTTTTTTGACTCGCCAAGACCATGCCCCACCTCGATACCACCGATGATAACCTTCGAGTAGAATAGGGGGCGCAGCGCTGTTGAATCCTTATCGTTACCAGTGCGGAATTCGATCACTAGGTGCGACTTCTGAGCCCACTCTATCAGGCGACTTTTGTAGTCGGTTTCGCTTGTGAGCAGCGCATCTATGTCGAGGTGTTTATAGTATATATCGTTGATTAAAAGACGGTTAACGAATTCGTATCCTTTATCTAAGTAAATCGCACCTATGAGTGCTTCAAAGGCATCGCCGAAGATATGTTTCTGCGAGAAGCTGCCACTAGCTTTGCTGATTATATGATTGTCGAGTCCTATTGCCTTTGCCAATTTGTTGAGTGATTGGCGTGATACGATCTTCGAGCGCAGTTGTGTGAGGAAGCCCTCGTTCACTGTGGGGTATTGGATGTAGAGGTAGTCCGAAGTGACGGCCTCGATAATAGCATCGCCAAGATACTCCAAGCGTTCGTTGTTGATCTGCGAGCCATCGTCCAAACTCAAAGAAGCTGACTTATGAATTAAAGCCAGCTTATAGAGGTCGATATTGTGTGGGGCGAACCCAAACATATCGTTAAAAATTTTGTAATACGCCTTATCGGAGCCAAATCGGCACTTTAGAGTGCGATTGATTAAACTAAACACGGCTACTTAAGGTGTTAGATCTTACGGAAAATGATAGTTGCATTGTGTCCACCGAAGCCAAATGTGTTACTTAGAGCACACTTCACGTCGCGCTTTTGAGCTACGTCGAGTGTCAAGTTGAGCTTAGGATCGATCTCTGGGTCGAGATTCTTACAGTTGATCGATGGTGGAATTGTTCCGTTTGTGATTGCGAAGATGCAGGCTAGAGCCTCCACTGCGCCAGTTCCTCCCAACAAGTGGCCTGTCATAGACTTTGTCGAAGAGATGTTGAGTTTGTATGCGTGGTCGCCAAAAACGCCTTGTACCGCCTTCAACTCTGCCTTGTCGCCAAGTGGAGTCGATGTGCCGTGAACGTTGATGTAGTCAATATCCTCGGGGGTGATAGAGGCATCTTTGATTGCATCGCGCATAGATTTCATAGCTCCCAATCCTTCGGGGTGTGGAGCCGTAAAGTGGTGAGCATCAGCCGAGCAGCCGCCACCAACAACCTCGCAGTAGATCTTAGCTCCGCGAGCGATTGCGTGTTCGTACTCCTCGAAAATGAGTGCTCCTGCGCCCTCACCGACAACAAAGCCGTCGCGGTCCACGTCGAACGGACGAGATGCAGTTGCGCAGTCGTCGTTGCGAGTCGAAAGAGCTTGCATAGAGTTGAAACCACCGATAGATGGTTCGTTTACTGGAGCCTCCGAACCGCCAGTGATAACCATATCGGCTTTACCGTAGCGGATGGTGTCGAGTGCGTGAATCATACCATGGTTCGACGAAGCACACGCTGAGACAGTACAGTAGTTGGGGCCCATAAAACCGTACTTGATAGAGATATAACCTGCGGCAATATCCGAGATCATGCGAGGGATGAAGAATGGGCTAAAGCGGGGGATGTTGCCACCCTCCGCATAGCCAACACATTCGTCAAAAAAGGTCTTGAGACCTCCAATACCTGAACTCCAGATCACACCTACTTGCTCCTTGTCGATAGCATTGAGGTCGATGTTGGCATCTTCCACGGCTTGCGTTGCGGCAATGAGTGCGTATTGCGTGTATTGATCGTACTTACGAACTTCCTTACGATCAAAGTGTTGAGTCCAGTCGTAATCTTTGATTTCGCAAGCGAATTTTGTCTTAAACTTTTCTGCATCAAAACGAGTGATTGGGGCACAGCCACTAACTCCCTTTTCTAAATTTGAAAAATACTCTTCAATATTGTGTCCAAGCGGGTTAATCGTTCCAATACCCGTTACAACAACTCTTCTTTCTACCATAGTCGTTTAAGTCTAAAAAATAACTTACGAAAAAAATATCTAAATTACTGGATGTGAGCCTCGATGTAAGTGAAAGCGTCACCTACAGTAGCGATCTTCTCAGCATCTTCGTCTGGGATTTGGATGTCGAATGCTTTCTCGAACTCCATGATCAACTCAACTGTGTCAAGTGAATCAGCGCCTAGGTGGCTAGTGAATCCTGCTTCAGCAACTACTTCAGACTCTTTAACGCCCAATTTGTCAACGATGATCTCGATAACTTTTGATTGTACTTCTGACATAACTTTAAATTTTTAGTTAATAATAATTAAAATATTGTATTGATTAAATATTTCTTACATAATCGCCGACAAATTTAACACTTTTTTATTACTTTTGACTCATCGAATCACTTTTTTATTAAAAAAAATTCGGTGCAAACAACTAAGTATTTAAAAAACAAACAATTATGGATCTTCTTTTAATTTCTAATTCGACTAATGCTGGAGAGCAATATCTCAAATATCCCATAAATAAGATCGGGGAGTTCCTCGGTGGGGTCTCTGAAATTATCTTTATCCCATACGCCGCCGTGACATTTTCTTTCGACGAGTATCAAGCAAAGGTCCAGGAGCGTTTCGCCGAGATTGGCATCGAAGTTCGCTCGATCCACACCTGCGAAAAACCGTTGGAGGCTATCGCTTCGGCCGAGGCTATCTGCGTGGGTGGCGGCAACACCTTCGCCCTGACAAAGGCTATGCAGGAGCAGGGCTTGGTGGAAGCAATCGCCAAAAGAGTGGGCCAAGGGGCCAAATATGTGGGCTGGTCGGCAGGCAGCAACGTCACCTGCCCGACTCTCTGCACCACCAACGATATGCCTATCGTTGAGCCATTATCGTTTAAACTAATGGGGCTCATACCCTTCCAGATCAACCCCCACTACCTCGATGCCAACCCCGAGGGGCATGCGGGCGAGACTCGCGAGCAACGCATCTTGGAGTATATCGCAGCCAACAAATCGACCTACGTCGCAGGTCTGCGCGAGGGTTGCATGTTGGAGTACCACAACGGGGCGATGGAACTTATCGGCCCTAAGCCACTACGTGTTTTCAAATGGGGCGAACCCATCAGAGAGGTTAGCGCGGGCGACGACCTTTCGTTTTTGTTGAAATAATAATTTAAGGAAAATATGGTTACATTTATTATAGGTGTAGGACTTATCGGAGGTTCGCTAGCGTGCACACTGCGTGGCGCAGGGATAAGCAACACGATTCTGGGCATGGACTCATCGGCCCAAAACGAGTCTACGGCACTCAAAATGGGCCTTATAGATAGCATCGAGAGCTTCGACGAGGGCATCGCCAAGGCCGACGTGGTGATCTTGGCAACCCCCGTGAGTGTTTCGCCAACCCTGGCGGTGAAGGTCCTCAATCGCTTAAAGGGCGACCAGGTGCTCTTCGACGTGGGTTCTATCAAAGGCGAGATCTGCGAGATGGTGGCGATGCACGCCTCGCGCGAGCGTTTCGTTGCCACCCACCCTATGTGGGGAACCGAGTTCAGCGGCCCCGAGGCTGCCCAAGCGGATGCCTTCAAAGGCAAAAAGGTGGTGCTGTGCGACTGCAACCTCAGTTCGGAGCACGCATTGAGTGTGGTGCGCGACATCTACACCAGATTGGGCATGCACATCATCGAGATGGGTGGTGAGGATAACGACCTGCACTCGGCCTACATATCGCACATATCGCACATAACATCCTTCGCCTTGGCACTTACCGTATTGGAAAAGGAGCGCGAGGAGCAACACATATTCGACATGGCAGCTACAGGTTTCGAGTCGACAGTGCGCCTAGCAAAGAGCTCGCACACCACCTGGATCCCCGTTTTGCTACGCAACAAATACAACGTGCTCGACGTATTGCGCGAACATATCCACCAACTGCAAATCATGCGCAAAGCCATCGAGCAGAACAACGAGGAGTTACTCCGCGAGATGATCGTGAAAGCCAACAGCATCAAACGAATAATAGATTAAGAGGTGTTAGAAGCTGCGATAATTGGTCAAAAAGGCGAGCGCGCTGCCGTAAGCTTCCTGCGCCGCAAGGGATTCGTGATCCGAGAACTTAATTGGCGGCGAGGTCGCTACGAGGTCGACATTATCGCCGAGAGGTGGGGTGTGTTACACTTTGTCGAGGTTAAGTGCCGCAAAGCGGGCGGTTGGAGCAGTCCCGAAGAGGCCTACACCCCACACAAATTTGCCGCACTAAGCCGCGCAGCCGCCGCCTACATGGGGATCCACGCCTTTCGTGGCGAGCATCAATTCGACCTTGTCGCAGTGGAAACCTCGGATAGCGAGGTGAGCGAGATCCGCTACACGGAGAGGGTTATGCAGCAGCAGTGGTAGGGGCTGAGTTTTTTTTCTGAGAATAACTGAGAATCTGTTTAAGTTTTAATAATTTAAAATACTGGTTATCAGTTGTTTAATTGCGAAATATTTTGTATCTTTATGGTTACGAAGCTATAAAGAATGACAAAAAATTACCCAACAAATTTAACTGACAACCAATACGATACGTAACCCTCTCCGCAATCACGTCTTGACGCGCATTTGATATCGTTTTACCTTTGTGCCAAAAAGATTATGGCGATGATATTTGATGTTCAGCAGGATGCACGA
>JBCQWE010000050.1:0-8852 GCA_047172505.1 Rikenellaceae bacterium
TTCAGTGACTTATGCAAATAATTCGACCATTATAATCTTATTATTTGTGATGTTTTGATGTGACTTATAACAGAATTAGTGGGGCGTGAGTAGTTACATCATTTTTCATACTATTCTGCTCTTATCTATTGTAATTTTGTGATAAGCAATAACTGCAATAGCGCTTCAATTTAGGGGATAATGGGTTCTTGCCCTAAATGGTGAGCGATAAATAAGATTACTAGAACCCACTTTAACTTAAAATCAAATTATGACGTATGTTTATTTTTAAAGATTTAGGTAAATCGTTGCGACTATCTCTGGCAATGTTTGCAACACTCCTCTGTGTGGGAGAGCTAATGGCTCAAAATTTAAGTGTTACGGGTGTTATCGTAAACAAAAATGACGAGCCGATCGTTGGAGCTTATCTCTACGTGCCAGGAACAACGATTGCCGCTGTGGCCAACAACAATGGAGAGTATGAAATTACAGCTCCTCAAGATTCGAAACTTATCTTCGAAGCCCTAGGCTACAAAAGTGTAGAGGTGGGTATCAATAGAAGAAAGGTTCTTAACGTAGTTCTCGAAGAAGATGCACTGCATGTCGAAGATGTAGTGGTCGTGGGTTATGGAGTGCAGAAAAAAGCATCGGTTGTAGGTGCGGTAAACACTATCGAACCTGCCGAACTCGTTACGCCCGTAAGATCGCTCAGCAACTCTATCGCGGGTAAGGTGGCAGGTATCTTGGCGGTTCAACGTTCGGGACAACCTGGTCAAGATGATGCTCAATTCTGGATTCGTGGTATCAGTACATTTACTGGTAACCAAGACCCCTTGGTTTTGGTCGATGGTATCGAGCGCTCTTTGGACAATGTCGACCCCTTGGAGATCGAGTCGTTCAGCGTTTTGAAAGATGCGAGTGCAACGGCAGTGTATGGTGTGCGTGGTGCAAATGGTGTAATTATCATCAACACCAAAAAAGGTTTTGATGGTGAAGCTAAACTCGATTTCCGCTACGAGCAAGGTTTGTCATGGGCAACAAAACGCCCAGAGTTCCTTGGTTCCTATGCACAAGCTTCGATGTATAACGAGGCGATCGATAACACCTCGGGTGCATCGCAATCGTTGAAGTTCTCGGACACGGCACTAGAGGCTTTCCGCACTGGTTCCGACCCAGAGTTGTATCCCGACGTAGATTGGCAAGAGCTTTTGATGAAGCAGTTCACTTTGAGCGAAAAGGTGAGCGCCAATATCTCGGGTGGTGGAAAGTCGGCAAGATACTTTGTCGCAATGTCATACTATTCGCAAGAGGGTCAATACGCCGTTAACGATAATATTTACGATTGGATCTCAAACGAAGAGAGCCAATTTAGCCGCAACGTCGAATACAATAGGTTCAACATGAGAACCAACGTCGACATCGACCTATTTAAACATACAACAGTTTCGATCGGTATTCAAGCCGATATTACTAGCGACACGGAGCCTGCGGGACAGGACGATGGCGGTTCGGACAACGTCTACACCAACATCCTCAACACGTCGCCTTATGCGTTCCCTGCGATATACTCCGATGGTAAGTTCTCGGGGCGCTCGAACATCTACAACCCATATTTGCTAGTTACACAACGTGGTTACTACGAGAATACTGGTAATAACTTGCGTACAAATATTACCATTAAACAAGGGTTGGAGACTCTCACCAAAGGACTCGATTTCTTTGTTAAGTATGCCTACGATGCCTACAACTACAACTCTATCACTCGTCGTCGCGACGTGGGATACTACTACGCAACGGGGCGCGATACCGATGGTGACCTGATCTACGTGGCCGAGAATATGGATAACCACTCCGACGTGTTGAGCTTCGCCTCGTCATCGACTGGCGACAAGACGCACTACTTCGAAAGTTCGCTGGTTTACGATCGCACCTTCGATAAGCACGAGTTTGGTGGTTTGATCCTCTTCAACATGAAAGATTACAGCTACAACACCGCGTCGGATTATATTAGTTCGCTACCTTACCGCTCGTTGGGTATTGCGGGTCGTGTTACCTACGGCTACAACAACAAATACTTGCTGGAGATGAATATAGGTTACAACGGTTCGGAGAACTTCCCCGAAGATCGACGTATGGGTCTCTTCCCTGCGGCAGCTTTTGGTTGGATCGCTTCGAACGAGGATTTCTTGAGAAACAATCAAGTTGTCGACTTCTTAAAGCTTCGCGCTTCGTATGGCCAAGTAGGTTCCGATCAGATTCCATCGACTCGTTTTGCATACCTCTCGACCGTTGACTACGCTAATGGTTATAGCATCTTGGGTCAAAACTACGATATGTCGATGAGTGGTCTTGGTGAATCGCAGATGGGAGTTACCGATATTACATGGGAGGTAGCAACAAAATACAACTTGGGTGTCGACCTAACCGTATTTAAGAAACTTACCCTCAACGCCGACGTTTTCTACGAGCGCCGCGACAATATCTTCATTCAACCACAAGTTTCGCAAGTTGTGGGTCTAAGCTCAACGGCTTATGCCAACGCGGGAGTTATGGATAACCGCGGTTTCGAGGTGTCGGGAGAGTGGCACACCAGCTTCAACGACAAATTATCATTGTCGATTCGTGGTAACTACACCTTTGCTCGCAATAAAGTTATCGACGATGGTCAATACTACGAAAACTATTGGCAAGATACCGAGGGCACACGCTACGGAGAGCGCCTTCTTTACGATGCTCTGCACCTATTCTCGGCCGATGAACTTGCATCGATGCCCGATGATTACACCCAATTTGGTATGACCAAAGAGCAACTAAGCGCTGGTGACATCCGCTACCGCGACGTGAACGACGATAATAAGATCGACGAAGATGATATGATTTGGGCAGATAATCCCGAAAATCCCGAACATGTTTTAGGTTTTGGTGCTACGCTATCGTACAAAAACTTCGACTTCTCGTTCCTAGCTCAAGGAGCATTTGGAGCCTCGACCTATATCAATGCGGCATGGTACTTCTACCCATTCCAATCTGATAGAGATCCAAAATACCAGGGTAATATCATCTCGAACTTTGCCGATTACTGGTCGGAGGATAACCAAAACCCCTACGCATTTGCGCCACGCGTAACCGTTGGAGAGGATCTAAACAACTATAGAAGTTCTACTTGGTGGACACGAAGTGCAGATTACCTAAGAATCAAGAACGTGGAGCTAGGCTACACACTCCCCGAGTCGGTGGCCAAAAAGATGAATCTCCAAAACTTGCGCGTATATCTTTCGGGCGTTAACCTTTATACGTTTAGTAAATTTGCTAGCGAATTCTGGGATCCCGAGGTCGGAGCCGACTCTTACCCAATTCAAGCGACAGTATACTTGGGCCTAAACTTAACAATTTAACATAGCAACAGATGAAAAAGATGAAAAAGATAATAATATTAATGGTGATGTCTCTCTCTTTGACCAGTTGCGAGTTCTTGGAGCAAGATCCCGAACAACTCAACACAATTGAGAAGGTCTTCACAAATAGAACATCGTTGTACCAGTGGTATGCGTGTCTCTTTAGCGATGATTATATTTTGGATTACCTCAACGCAGGTATGTTCTACTATCCGTTTAACAACTCAACCGACGATGCGGCGTGTTTGATGGACTCTCCCGCTACGGTAATTACTCAAGGACAATTGAGCCCAAGTAGCTTGTCGTCGAACCTCTTTCCTGTTTATTATCAAGGAATTCGTCACGCCAATATATTCTTGGAGAATATCGACCAATGTACCGACTTGACCGAATCGGAGACCTCTCAGTTGATCGCCGAAGCACGCTTTATGCGAGCAATGTACCACTTTTGGTTATTCCAACTCTACGGACCTATTCCAATAGTGGAGCAGAGCTACGATGTGTCGAGCGATACTCACCTGCCAGCGCGTAACACCGTTGAGGAGTGCACCGAATGGATCTGTGGCGAGTTTGAATGGGCAGCTGAAAATGGCCTTCGCTCTGAGCTTATTGCCAACGCTTATGGTTTCCCAACAAAATGGGTGGCTAAAGCGATGAAGGCTCGCATGTTGCTTCTTGTGGCTAGTCCTCTTTATAATGGTAATACAAGTTATTCGGGTTGGACCAACGACGATGGCACTGTGCTTATGCCACAAAAATACGATGTAGAGAAGTGGAAATTGGCTGCCGATGCTGCTCTTGAGGTGATCACCGAGTCGCCACACGCGCTCAAAAAGGTTGCACTTCACGACGATGGTTCGGATATTACCTTCGACGAATATGTCGAGAACTTCCAAACGGTGACAACCGAATGGAGCGACGAGACTATCTGGGGAAAACCAAGTAACACCTTCTGGTGGACTCCTTCGTGCTTGCCAGGCTGCGTAGCGGGTTGGAACGGTCGCACCTCGATGACTTTGGAACTTGCGGCGGCTTACTCGATGGCCGACGGCACGAGTGGTTTGGATATGGACGAATATTTCGCCAACCCAACCTTCTCTACAGCGCCAGGCGATGGCACCGACACCGACACATTCTCGATGTTCGTAGGTCGCGAAGCTCGCTTCTATGCTTCTGTTCACTTCCCCAACCAAGTTATTAGCTACGCACCATCGGCTCATCCCGATGCTACATACAACATCGGATTCTGGTATGCAGGAAACAGCGGTTTGAGCGTATGTTCGGGCGATATTCCTTTCACTGGTCTTACGCCACGCAAATGTATTCCACTCTCTGCTACTTCTTATAAAAACGAATCGGTCGAGACCTCGATCATCCCATACCCTTTGATCCGTTTGGCCGAGGTCTATTTGATCTACTGCGAGGCGATGAACGAATATTCGGGCGAGGACTCTCATAGCTCTATCACCACTTACCTCGACGAGTTGCGTGGCCGTTCGGGTCTTCCAGCCTTGAACACTTCGCTATCGAAGAGCGACATGCGCGAATTTATCCGCAACGAACGTCGCATCGAGCTATCGTGGGAGATGGCGCGATTCTACGACGTGCGCCGCTGGTTTATCGCACACGGAACAGATGGTGTTTTCAACCAACCAGTTCACGGTTTCGACCTTATGGAGGGTGAAAGTGCAACCGACTTGGCATTCTTCCAAAAGACCGAGATTCAAAGTCGCACATTTAGAATCGAGCACTATTTCTTCCCAATCGAATCTTCGGAGTGTGCCTACAACACCAACTTGGTACAAGCACCTTTCTATTAGGATAAAATGTTGAAAATATTAAATAACAAAGTCAATATGAAAGTAAATAAAATAATAGGAATACTTGCGGCGGCTTTCGCCATGGGCGCGTGTGAGTATGAGTATCCTAACCAGATAGATTTTGACTCTATCCTATCCGATGTTAGCTTCTCGGAGTCTAATATTCAGGTGTTAGAGACTGTCACAAACAAAGAGGTCGAAGCAAAGAGTTTCGAGGTTATTCGCACCGAGGGTGTATCGAAAGTTGTCACCATCGACTTGGAGATCGACCAGACGAAGATCGACGATTATAACACCCAAAACAGTAGCAACTACGAACTTTTGGATCCTGCATACTACACTATGCCCTCGCAAGTTGTATTTGAAAAGGATAGCAAATCGGTAGATGTGGATATAGAGTTTAAGGCCTCTCTCTTGGCCAAGGAGAAGGGCGACGATGCTTCGAATTACATCCTCCCAATCAAGGTGGCTGCAAGCGACATGTTGGAACTCAACCAATACACCTCTTACGTGATGTATAATTTGCAGTTCTCGGAGCCAATGCTCACCGTGAAGATCCCAACATCGACCGTGCAACTCGAATATATCGAGAGTGTCGACATCTCGCAAGAGGTGCAGATCACATTTACCCCCAATGTCGACGATTTCGACAAGGACGCGCTTGGAATCGAAGTAGATCAAGATTACCTCGACCAGTACAACCAAGCCAATGGCACAAGTTTTATCACACCTTCGGCGCAGTCGTACTCGCTCAAAGAGGTTTTAGATGGCGAAGATGGTGCAATGATTGCCGTAATTTCTGTCAATGGCAAAGATCTGGATGCTAGCAACAGCTATATTCTTCCTGTAAGGTTGACCAATACTCTGGGCTACGATGTTGTTCAAACTCAGCCCGTGATGATCAACATTAGCGTTGTCGATAAAATTGGTATTGCGATTTGGTACTCCGACGCTTTGGTGATGAGACAATCGGTGAAAAACACCTTTACCGAGACTATCAACGTGAGCATCGGTTCGGCTATCGTCGACGATATTAAAGTTGAGTTTGCATACAACGAATCTTTGATCGACTCTTACAACTCGGCAAATAGCACTTCGTACCTCACACTTCCTGCGGCAGCGGCGGCCTCGATTTCACTCTCGACCTCTGCGATTGCGGCAGGTGGCACCTACACTTCGGTGAGCTGTTCGATCGATATTGCGGATCTCGATTATGATTACACGCAAGAGTATCTGATCCCATTGCAGATCGACACAGATATAATCCCCGACTACACAGCGATACAATCCGACGACGATGTCTTCTACTTAGTCTTGGCTAGAACCCCTTGCGGACAATACACCGCGACCGAGAGTACTGGTTATTTGTGGGACGGCACAGTTGTAGTTGCGCCAAGTATCAACAAGCACGAAGATTATGCTGGCAAGGGCGAATATTGTTTCGCGGGTTATGGTGGTAACTACGGAATCTTCGACTACCTTATCTCGTTCAACATTACCGACGAACCACACGATACGATCGCCAATTGTTTGAAGATCGCAGTTGTAGGTGCTGTGGGTAGCCCCTCGCAGACAATGGTAAGCAGCTTGGAAAACTCGTACCTCAACACCGAAACTGGCGAGATCATTATCGATACCGCATGGGAGAATTCAGGTTACGAAGTAGGTTACGAAACTGCATCGACTCACCTTTCTGGTCAATCGTATTACGTAATACCTGATCAATTATAATGTTAAAACCCAGAATCATAGGGGTGTGCGAGTCACGCCTCTATGATTTTTCGAAATTCTTAAATAGTACTGATACGTTAAACTAAAGTCGTCATTCTGAACTTGATTCAGAATCTCAAGAATTAGAAGAAGAGATTGCGGATCAAGTCCGCAATGACAGAAAGAAGAGATTGCTGATCAAGTCCGCAATGACAGAAAGAAGAGATTGCGGATCAAGTCCGCAATGACGTGTTAAATAAAATTTAAATAGCTTATTCAAATATCCGATACAAGTATTTATATAACAATTAGTTATAACAAATTTAAAAAATAACACACCCCTAGTAATTCTTAAACTTAAAATAAACGATTATGAACAAAAAAAAGATGTATGAAGTTCCTTCTATCAACATCGTTGATATGGAATTAGAGGATGCAATCCTTCAAACAAGTGCAGTAGAGGCTGTAAGCTCAGGTGTCGACAGCGATCTCTGGTCTTAAAGCTCGGTAAAGTAGGACCAAAGTAAAAACTAAAAAAGACAAAGTAATGAATACAATGAAAAGTAAATTACTCTCTGTTACACTCGTGTTATCTATTGCCATGGTGGGGTGCAGTGAGAATCCAGTAGGCGAAAGTGCCACTGTTGAAGGCACAAATAGTGTCGAAGTAAGTATCGCGGCAGACCCTGCTTCGCGTATCTCTGTTAATGCGGGCACCGACACATGGTCGCTAGCCTGGGAAGCGGGCGATGCAGTAACTGCATGGTTTGACAGTAGTTCGGCTATATCTACTATCAGCTCTTTTGCGATGAGTGCCGATGGCGTTGGTGCCGATGGGTTTGCTATGTTCACAGGTGACATTCCATTAGATGCGGCAAGCGTGCGATTTATCTACCCAACAGGTGTTTCTGCAACTATTGACCTAGCGGTGCAGAGTGTCGACCTTAGCGAAGATGCCTATATGCACATGGGTGACAACAACCTATATATGATGAGCGATATTATTGCTTGCGATGCTATCGAGTCTACTCCCGTATACATGAACCACTTGCTAACATTTGTCGACTTGGAGGTTAAGGCAACCAACGTAAGCGACGATCTAGTGGTTGAAAAGGTAGAGATCTCGGGCCTTAAAAACAATGCAGCGAGCCTAGATTTCGACAGCGCAGATTTCGATGCGGCGCTCGTAGATATTGTAAGCGGCAACATTACACTCAATGTTTCTGGTGCTTCGGCGCTAGTCGAGGGTGAGGCTCTTCACATCCCATTCTCGGCTATCCCTATGGATTTGGTAGCGGGAGAGCAGATCGTCGTAACCCTAACTTTCACCAATGAGCATGTCGAGACAGTTACTCTAACTGTAACCGATGCCATTGCAGCAATGGGCTTCGCAAGAGCAACATTCAACTCTATCCCCGTTTCGTTCGAAGCTCCCGCAGCCGACACTCGCACCAAAATTGCGATCTGGTACTCCGACGCTTTGATTATGAAGCAGTCGGTTAAGAACACGTATAGCGACTGGATGTATGTGAGTATCCCATCAGCAATTTCAGAGGATATTCCTGTGGAGTTTACTTATAACGCAGATTTGATCGCCTCTTACAACTCGGCAAATGGTACGGAGTACCTCACTTTGCCATCTTCTTCGGCTGTTACTCTTAATTCAGCTACGCTAACTGCGGGCGAGACCATTGCCTACCCAAGCTTCTCTATCGACATCTTAGATCTTGAATTCGACTATAAGAGCGAATATTTGATACCTTTGCAGATGAACACCTCGATTATCCCCGAGAGCACAAAGATGCAAGATGCCGACGTTTACTACTTAGTCTTGGCTAAGACCCCTTGTGGACAATACACCGCGACCGAGAGTACTGGTTATTTGTGGGACGGCACAGTTGTAGTTGCGCCAAGTATCAACAAGCACGAAGATTATGCTGGCAAGGGC
>JBCQWE010000051.1:0-7994 GCA_047172505.1 Rikenellaceae bacterium
CCGTCGGGCGGTGATAGCACCACCGCTGGTGCAGATAGTATTACGACATGAGCTTAGAGATTTATAATCTCCAAGATTTTATAATACAATAAGTTGTTGAAAATTTATTTTCAACAACTTATTGTATTATAAAATTTGTTAAATACCAAGAGGCATTTAAACTCAAGTCGAGGTCGCCTCGCTGATGTGTGATGTCAACCGAAGGTTGACATGGATATGTCTGTTATAGTGAGTGTTGAAAGTTTACTTTCATAAGCTCGCAATAACAGATAGATCATACAGGCGAAGCCTCACACAACAGCGTAATAAAGGTCAAAAACGACAGTTTTTGGATCCAAGCTGTGCTTGGCGGCTGCCCGCTGCTAGGGCAGTAAGGCAAGTGGTGTAAGCTCTATTTTTCGTGCGTCTATCCTACCGAGGGTAATATTTTTTGAACTCTCGCAGCAACCATCTCGGGGGTGATCTCAACTAAGCAACGTTGGTATATTGGATCCTTGCAACCGCCTCGCCCATCCTTGGTACAGGGGCGGCACTTGAGGTCGAGAGCCATAATTTCGGATGATTCACGATAGGGAAACCCAAAAGCCGTTGGCCCCATAAGAGCTATTGTTGGTATGCGGAACATATCTGCCGAGTGCATAAAGCCTGTGTCGCCACTCACCACAACTTTGGATTGCGAGACGATGTAGCTTGACTCCATGATCGAAGATTTACCTGCCATGTTAACACATCGCTCGGGTGCCGCATCACAGATCTCAGCACAGAATGTGTCGGTGGGACCACCAAGAACCACAAAATGATAGTTAGGCAGAAGCTCAATTAGTCTGCGCCAATGGCTCACGGGCCAACGCTTCATCACCCAGTTGGCCGATGGAACAAGAGTTATGGTCTGCTCGCCAATAAAATTTTGGAACTTTGATGTGATCTCCTCGGGGAAGCGATAGTCGTTAAAGGAGTCCTCGAACTGCTCAACACCCCACTTCTGTAGAGGTTTGTAGAAGGAGGTAACCCCAACGAAAGGTTTATCGAAGCGGTTAATACCAAATTTGAATAGCAATAGTCGTTTGAATCGCTCCTTGCTGCGTACCGCAAGGCGAGGTCGATTACATAGCGCAGAACACAAAGCAGCCTTGATCACACTCGAACGCAGGTTGTTGTGGGCATCGTAGATATAGTCGTAGCGCTCCTGCTTTAGGGTTTTGCAGAGGCGAAGCAGACCACTAAAACCTTCTCGTTTGTCGAAGCTCCAAACCTTGTCGACACACTTATCTATCGAGAGGGTTTGCGCCATGTCGGAGCGTGCAATCCAGTGTATCTCTGCATTAGGAAATTGGTGGCGTATGCCACCAATTATTCCCATGCATTGTATTATGTCGCCTATAGAACTTAGGCGGATTATTAAAAATTTTGGCATAAATAACGCGAGTTCGAAAATTACTCTTTGTTGCTTAGTTTAGTGAGCAGCGAAGTGTTGTAGAGGAATCGTTTGATACTACGTTTTGGAGTCTTTTCAAACTCTTTGGGATATATCGTGATCGATGCCACTCGCTCAAAAGCCGAAACAACTGAGTTAAGTTCCTTAAGGTTTGCCTGCATAACCTCCTCGACCTTTTCATTGGAGATCTTCTCGTTGCGCGCAGTTTCGTAGTCGGGCACCACAAGTGCAGCAAGTTTATTACCCTCGCCCTCGATTATAAGCGACTCGCTCACCAGGTACATATTATTCAACTTATCTTCGATCTGCTCGGGGTAGATATTTTGGCCATTTGCACCAAGAATCATCGTTTTGCAACGACCGCGAATATAGATCGTATTGTCGGGCTCCATCACACCCATGTCGCCAGTGTGAAGCCATCCATCCTCGTCGAATATTGCGGCTGTATCTTTCTCGTTTTTGTAGTATCCGACCATTACATGTTCACCCTTGACCAAGATCTCGCCTGGAACATTAGCAGGATCGGGCGAATCGATCATCACCTCGAGGTGCTGGGTAATCGCCTTACCGCATGATCCAGGTTTAAACTCTACGTCGGGGGCAAAACTGATAAGTGGAGCACACTCGGTCATGCCATAGCCAATAGTTATAGGGAATCCAATCTTCATAAGGAATGCCTCTGACTCCTGGTTCATTGGAGCGCCACCAACGATGAATATCGATACTTGACCACCAAAGGCGTCAAGTAGTTTCTTGCGGATCGTGGCGTAGATTGCCGTGTTGAGAAGTGGAATCTTGACAGCAAAACTCATAGGCCCCTTCTCTAGTAGTGGAAGCACCTGCTTGCGATAGACTTTTTCCAAAATAAGAGGCACACAACAGATTACCGTAGGTCGCACTTCGGCCATAGCACCCAAAAGAATTTTGGCTGCAGGGATCTTACCCAGTAGCGTTACGTGGCCACCGATTGCCATCTGAGTCAAAAAGTCAAATGCACAACCATAAGCGTGAGCAAGTGGTAAGAATGATAAAATTCGACCACCACGCTGGAAATATGGGACATTTGTCAAAGGGTTTTTAAAGTTGATTGCCGTAACGATATTACCCGTAAGGTTATTAATCGTAAGGATAACACCTTTAGAGTATCCCGTAGTGCCCGAAGTATAGTTAAGCAGACATACATGATCATTGGGTAGCTCAGGATATTTTATATCCGAGGCGCTAAAGCCTCGCGGATATTTAGAGCGATAATTCTTGGTAATGTCGCGTTGGAACTTGGTGAGCGATTTGCCACTACGCTCATAGACAACGTCGAATGCAGTGAGCGATATAACAGCGTCAATTCCACGGATTTGGTCCTCTTCGATGGCTTCCCAATAATTGTCGCCAGCAAAGAGAAGTTTACTTTCTGAGTGGTTGACGATATGTATAATGTCGTTTGCGTTAAAGTCTTGGAGTATAGGTACAATAACAGCACCATAGGTAATTGTGGCTAGATAGCTAACACACCAGTTAGTGTCGTTTCGACCTACTAGAGATATTTTATCGCCCTTTTTAATACCAGCCTTCTTAAATAAAAGGTGTATCTTGGCGATTTGTTTAGCTAACTCGTAGTATGAGTAGGTCTTCTTGCTAAAATAGTCGGTAAGTGCCGACATCTCTCTGTTGTCGCGAAAACTCTGCTCGTACAACTTGATGAGGTTCTCTTGTAACATAGTTCTATATGGTTAGTTATAGTTATACAATTCTACAAATATATACAAAAATATGTATATATCAAATGTTTAACGATAATTTTATATTTAGTTTTCTTTCTTGGGTGCCCTGAGATAGATCTTCGATTCGGTGCCATCGATGAGTCGACCGATGTTTTTGCGATGTGTCAAAATAAGTAATATAGCTGTTACAACAGAGAACACAACCAGCGGAGTTACAGTGCGAGTCGAGGGCAGGAGCAGTGTAAAGATCGGAAATAGACACCCTGCAACCATCGACGAAAGCGAGACATAGTGCGAAATAGCAAGAACTATAAACCATGCTACAAAGCAGAGCAAAACAAGTGGCGGATGGACCGCAGCGATCGAGCCAACCAGAGTTGCTACACCTTTACCCCCTTTGAAACCTGCAAATATTGGAAAAATGTGACCCAGCACGGCAGCAAAGACCGACGCAATTTTGAGCGATATCAATAGATTTTCGTCGACCTCAACAAAGTTAGGCAGCAGCCCCATTACCGAAACTGCTACAAAGCCTTTGAGTATATCGAGGATAAAAACTGGGATAGCCGCTTTGCGACCTAATACCCTGAGTACGTTGGTCGAACCAGCATTTTTGCTACCGTGTTCACGCACGTCGACGCCCCAAAAACGTTTACCAATCCAGACCTCATTGGGGATCGATCCACATAGATATGCTACCACTAAGGCAGCTGTAATATATAAATAAATCATCTCTTCATTTATTGTGATTAATATGCAAATATATACATTTAATCTGTAAATAACCGCCATATTGTTAAAAATTAATTGTCAGTTACCTATTAAATGCCTACCTTTGTGGGGTTAAATATACAATTTATGAAGAGTACAATTAAAAGTTTAGTTCAACCAATTTTTTCGTTTGAGTGGTGGCGTTCGATAATCGTTATGATTATCGGTTCGGCTCTCTTAGCATTTGGTTACAACTGTTTTATCTCACCTTACAATATCGTCCCTGGAGGTGTTTATGGTATGGGTATCGTCTTGCACAATATATTCCCATCGATTCAAGTAGGAACGTTTGGCTACATGCTCGACATTCCACTTTTGGTTAGCGCAATAATTATTTTGGGTCGTCAATTTGCAGGGCGCACACTTTTTGCTGCGCTGTTGACCCCTGGATTTATGAACCTTTTCGACCGTTTGATCTACCCCTCGACCGAGGCTATGCGTCAACTTGACCCCTCGCAGATATTGGGTGGTAGCATCGACCTCTCGAATGACCTTATTTTGGCAACCATCATGGGCTCGGTGCTTATTGGAGTTGGTCAAGGATTGGTGCTGCGCAATCGTGCAACAACTGGAGGAACCGACATCGTTGCGATGTACCTTCAGCGCTTTGCAGGCTTTAAATTCTCGAATGCAATGCTTCTAGCCGACAGTAGTGTGGTTCTAATGGGTCTCTTTGTTATAGGATTTGGCTTTCTCCAATCGCCCGAAAAAGCGTTGGAGGTTGGGATGACTGCAGGCTGGAAACTCTCGCTCTATTCGCTTGTGGCAATCTACATCGGTTCGCGCGTTATTGACTACGTTATCGACGGAGCGTCGTACGACAAACTGCTATTTGTTATTACAGGGCGCGACACATCCGAATTTAGAGATTTTATTATCAACGATCTCGAGCGCAGCGCAACTTATATCAAAGCTAAGGGTATGTACTCGAGTGACGATAAGGAGATGATCTTTCTGGTCGTTAGTCGCAAAGAGGTCAACGAGGTGCAGCACGCCATCAAGATGTTCGACCCCTCTGCTTTTTGCGTTGTGACAGATGCTTACAACACATATGGAGAAGGGTTTAAGGCATTCCCTGACAAGGATGTTGTGCAGGCAGAGTAATTTTTTTTGAGCAATAAATAAAGAAAGAAAATATTTTGAAACTAGATATAAATAAATTGCGCCCACTTACGGGTATGGGTAAACGTCTATTTGTCGAGACCTATGGTTGTCAAATGAATGTTGGTGATAGCGAGATCGTCGTTTCGATACTCCAAAAAGAGGGATACATCTATTGCGACAAGATCGAAGAGGCAGATGTAATTTTGATTAACACCTGTTCAATTCGTGACAATGCCGAGCAACGTATTTGGGGCAGACTAAACGAAATGCGCCACCTGCGCCGCAAGAAAAAATCGCTTGTGGTGGGTATTATCGGCTGCATGGCCGAGCGCCTCAAGGAGAGTCTATTGGAGGGTGACAAAGGTGTCGACATCGTTGCAGGCCCCGACTCATATCGCGACCTACCAACCCTGCTTAGCAGTGCCGAGGCTGGGGGCAAGGGTGTCAACACTCTGCTTTCGACCGAAGAGACCTATGCCGAGATCTCGCCTGTACGCCTCGACAAAGCTGGCGTAAGTGCATTTATCGCTATCATGCGCGGCTGTAACAACTTCTGCACCTATTGCGTTGTCCCCTACACCCGTGGTCGAGAGCGCAGTCGTGACGCCGAGACAATTATCCAGGAGGCTCGTTCGCTCTTCGAGAATGGCTATCGCGAGGTGACTCTGCTTGGCCAAAATGTTAACTCGTATAGTAGCCAGGAGGTAGATTTTCCTGAGCTAATGCGTCGCGTGGCGTCGATCTCGCCACTCCTACGTGTTCGTTTTGCAACCTCGCACCCCAAAGATATGAGCGACAAATTGTTGGAGGTTATTGCCTCGATGCCTAATATTTGTCGTGCAATTCACCTTCCTGCCCAATCGGGATCGACAGCAATGCTCGAGAGAATGAATCGCAAGTATAGCCGCGAGTGGTACCTCGACCGCGTAGCAGCCATTCGTCGAATAATCCCCGATTGTGCTATCACCACCGACATTATTGCTGGTTTTTCGTCGGAAACTCCCGAAGAGCACCAAGAGACTTTGTCGCTTATGCGCGAGGTTGGCTACGACTTTGCATATATGTTTAAATATTCGGAGCGCCCAGGAACCGTGGCATCTAAGACTCTTCCCGATAACATCGACGAGAAGGTTAAAACGGAGCGCCTAACCGAGATTATCAACCTCCAAAATACTCTTTCGGCTCAGCGTAACACCGAAGATGTGGGTAAAGAGTTCGAGGTATTGGTCGAGGGAGTATCGAAACGAAGTGACGAGCAGATGTTTGGTCGCACCTCGCAAAATAAAGTGGTTATTTTTGACCGCAACAATATCAAAGTTGGTGACTACGTGCGAGTAAAGATTACCTCGTGTTCTTCGGCGACCCTCTTTGGTAAGATAATAAACTAAAGACAAAGAATGTATTTCGACGAGTTAGACTTAGATTACGACCTGCTGGATGCCATCGAGGAGATGGGATTCGAGGAGATGACTCCTGTGCAGGAGCAGTGCATACCAATTATTTTAGAGGGTGCCGACCTTATCGGTTGCGCCCAAACAGGAACAGGAAAAACGGCAGCCTTCGCCCTGCCACTACTCAATGAGCTTTTGGTGGCTCGCGAGGCCAAAGATTACGACGATAGCAAAATCAAGGCGATCATCATGGTGCCAACACGTGAGTTGGCGATGCAGATCGACACCCAGTTTCAAGGCTTTTCTTATTACCTACCCATTTCGACCACAGTAGTTTATGGCGGTGGCGATGGCAAAACATGGGACGTGCAACGTCGCGGAATGTGTAGCGGTGCCGATATTGTTGTGGCAACCCCAGGTCGCCTACTAGCGCATATCGAGAGTGGCACGATAGATTTTTCGGGCGTTAAGCACTTTATCCTCGATGAGGCCGACCGCATGCTCGACATGGGTTTCTTCGACGACATTATGCGTGTTGTGGGGCAGATCCCCAAGGAGCGCCAGACGATAATGTTTTCGGCTACCCTACCCCCTAAGATCCGCAAGATGGCAAAAGAGCTTTTGCGCGAACCAAAGGAGGTCAATATTGCGATATCGAAACCTAGCGAGTCGATCGACCAAGGCATCTACGTCTGCTACGAGAACCAAAAGCTACGAATCGTCGACCACCTCTTTAGCCAACCGCTCGAGGGTAAATCTCTGATCTTCTCATCCTCGAAGCTAAAGGTCAAGGAGCTTAGCTATCAGCTAAAGCGAATGAAGCTCAATGTTGGTGCAATGCACTCGGATCTCGACCAGGAACGTCGCGAGGAGGTTATGCTAAACTATAAAAATGGCAAAATTGATATCCTTGTCGCGACCGACATTGTGGCGCGTGGTATCGACATCGACGATATTGGGCTTGTCATCAACTTCGACGTGCCTCACGACCCCGAGGATTATATCCACCGCATTGGCCGCACGGGTCGCGCAAGTGCTACGGGTCGCGCAATAACATTTGTTAGCGAAGCGGAGCAGGGTAAATTCCACCGAATAGAGGAGTTTATTGAGCGAGATATCAAACAGCTAGAGATCCCCGAAGAGCTCGGCAAAGCGCCAGTATATAACCCTAAGGCGCACCCAGAACGTGGTAGAGGCGGTAGATGCGGTAACCGTGGTGGCAACTCTCGCGGTGGTGGTAGCAAATCACAAAATCGCGGTGGCAAGGGCAGCGCTAGTCGTCGTCCAAAGTCACAAAAACCTGCCGACACAACCAATACTACGCCCGAAGCGGCAGCTGTGAAACCTGCTCCTGCGGTAACCCCTGCTGGCGAGACATCTGCTGAGAACAAACCCAAAAAGAGACGCCGCTACTACAGCAAGCCAAAGGCAAAGAGTGGCGGTGCTGAATAGCTAATATCAGGGCAAACGCACGAAAGAGATAGCTTTCTAATGTTTGAGTCTGACTCCGTCGGGCGGTGATAGCACCACCGCAGGTGCATATATCATTGCATCTTGAGCTTAGAGATTGTACAT
>JBCQWE010000052.1:0-7609 GCA_047172505.1 Rikenellaceae bacterium
TGCAAGTTAAGGATGACGGCTTTGCAAGTTCAGGATGACGGCTTTGCAAGTTCAGGATGACGGCTTTGCAAGTTCAGGATGACGGCTTTGCAAGTTCGCAGTGACGGCTTTAGTTTAACGCATCAGTACTATTCTATACCAAGGCCTACTCCCCACCAAGGATAGTGAGCTCGGCGGCGGCGGCGAAGTCTTGTCCGTGTTGTTCGCTTAGGGCGGTGAAACGGATGTAGCGGGCTGCGGTGGGGGTGTCGAAGAGTACTTTTTGTGCGCGTTTGTCGCGGGGGAATGTGCCCTCTGCTACGGCTTTGCCCCAATTTTTGCCATCTTTGCTTAGGTGGATCGTGTACTCTTTAACGTCGCCGTTTGATCCCTCTTGGCGGGGTTGATAGACAAATCCTGTGATCGTTTTCACTTCGCCTGCATCGAGGTCGACCCAATGGGGGTGCTTGGCAACAGTGACGGAATACATCGTGTGCCAATAGGTGTAGGGGTCGCCATCGATTAGGTTTGTGGCGTTTCCCTCGCCGACTTCTTCGCTACTAGCCTCTACCACAGTGACTTGTGTTCCCTTGGCGGTGGGCGAGGCAGTGGTCTCCACTAGGTTGGGGTGCACTGCCGTTGTTACCTTTACCACTTTATCGAGGTCGTCAGCCACGGGGCGAATGATAAATGAGAGGTTTGTGGCGCTAGCAAATACGCGGTCGTGGACAAGCGGGCCTCCTTGGCCACAGCTATTGCCTCCTAGGCCCGTTGCTGCGGCATCGATGCGCAGGTAGTTCGCAGTTGGCTTTGGGAGCTTGTGGGGGTGCGAGGCGGTGATGAGTTCCGTGGAGCTGTATGGGAGTGCCGAAACGGATAATCTCTCGGCTCCAATAACTGCAAAACCTCTGTTTCTTTGGTCGGTGAGTGCGCACCAACGTAGATCCTCGCGGTTCGACATCTCTTGGGGTTTGGGGAAGGGAACGAACTCTTCGGATACTTTAGTGTGGTGTTCTTCGATGAATTGGCCACTTTTGCGGTCGGGGTAATTCTCGATGGGACCGCGGCCGTAGTAGCTGAAATTATCGTACTTTGGATCCACCTTGAAGATGTAGCCCAGGCGGGGCAGTATGAGGCTAGGTCTGTTGGAATTGATACTAGCATTGAGTTCGATTGAACCATCGGCGTAGATGGTCCACACCTGCGAGGTGGTGAACTTAAAGTCGTCGGGGCCAAAGGGTTGGTCGGTAAACTCCTCGATTGTGTTGCGACCCGAGTCGGTTCCGCCGTGAATTTTTGCAGCATTGGGCGCTTGCGATTCTACGGTTAGGGCGAGCGTTATGGTGTTGTCCCCTTGGGTTATGCTGTGGCTTGTCACTGAGTGTTTTAGGTTGTGTAATCCGTTGGTAAACCAATTGGAGTAGAACCAATTATCGTTGTTGGTAAAGGCGCGTAGGGCATCGAGGCGAGGGCCATTTCCTGGCGCTATCACCTGCTCGCCTGCGTAATTCAATAGGTCGATCGTACCCTCCACGAGGTCGAATCGAGCCTGGAATGAATCGCCTGTTATAGTAACCTCTGTGGTGCTTTCGTCGCTGATTTTCGGCCCATTGCCTTTTGCTACTTCGGCAATCGTTGGTCGGGTGGTTGCCTTCTGTACTATGAACTGTTCTTCGGCCTCGATGAATCCACTCTCGGCCCAGGGGCGGTTCTCTTTGAGTGCGAATTGGATCTTTAGCGTATAGTCACAACTTGGGTCGAGGGCTTGGGTCAGGTAGGGTATTACGACACTCTTTTTGCTGCGTGCGGCCACCTCGCCTAGCTCCACCTCGCCCGATTCTACAACTTTGCCATCGGCTGATAGGGTCCAAGCTGCTTGATAATCACTAAGATCCTTGAAATAATACTTGTTGAATATTTCGAATTCACCCTTGCTTGTGTCTGTGGCCGAAACTGCGATATGTTGGTAGACCTTCTTCACTTCGTAGTATTGGGGCTTGGGCTCCATGTCGGCGAAGATTATGCCGTTCATCACAAACTGGCCGCTGTTGGGCTTGTCGCCAAAGTCGCCTCCGTAGGCTAGGTAGCGGGTGCCATCCTCCTCGTAGTTGTACATTGCCTGGTCGATCCAGTCCCAGATCGCTGCGCCGCAGAAGAAGTTTGTCGACTCTATGGCATCCCAATAGTCGACAAGGTTACCGCAAGCATTTCCCATTGAGTGAGCATATTCCGAGACGTGGAATGGGTACTTAATGTCGTAGGTTCCCTTGACTGCGCCCTGCATCCAAGCTATCGAGGGGTATTGATTGGATCCCATGTCGACGATATTGTTGTTGCGCTCGTACTGCACAGGTCGCGAACTATCGAAAGCTTTGAGAGCGTCGTAGGCTGCGATAAAGTTGTCGCCTGGCCCTGCCTCGTTGCCTAGCGACCATATCACAATCGAGGGGGCATTTATGGTGCTGTGGGCCATCTCCATCACGCGTGCTACGTGTGCCGCTCGCCACTCGATGGGGTGCGAGAGCGAAGCTTCGCCATAGTAGTATTGGTGCGATTCGATATTTGCCTCATTTTCGAGGTATAGGCCATACTTATCCGCTAGGTAGAACCAATAGGGGTCGGGAGGGTAGTGTGAGTTGCGCACGTGGTTGATGTTGGCGCGTTTGAGTAGCATCACCTCCTCTTCCATCTCTGCGCGGGTGAGCACGTGGCCCGTTGCAGGGTTGCTCTCGTGGCGATTTACACCTTTGAGCTTCACAGGTTTTCCGCTCACGTAGAAGTATCGGCCCGCGAGTCCAAACTCATCTTGGTGGGCGGGAGTATCCTTGATCTCCACCTCTCTGAAGCCTGTGTATGTCGAAATTGTCTCTATGGTTCTGCCCTTTTTGTCTTTGAGTTCAGCCACTAGGGTGTAGCGATATGGCTCTTCTGCCGACCAAAGGTTTGGGTTTTTTAGTTGGAGCGTTGCCGATGTGTGGATAATCTCGCCCGATTTTACTGAAAATACGCTACCTGTAACGGTCACACTCTCAACTCTTTGCGAGTTGTCGGAGTATAACTCATTTTGGTATAGCGAGTACTCTATAGTGTAATCCCGAGCATCCTTGGCGCTGTGGTTGCGCACCTTTGCTTGGATGGCGAGCGAGCCTTCGGTGTAGGTAGGATCGAGGTGTGGAGTCACATTTATATCGCTCGTATGCAGCTTGGGGGTAGAGTAGATCGCAACGCTACGAAAGATGCCTGGTAGCCTAAACATATCCTGAGCTTCGAGGTACGAACCGTCGGAGCTTCTGTAGACCTCGACAGCGATTATGTTCTCGCCCTCTTTGACGTAGTCGGTGATGTTGAAACATGCGGCATTGCGCGAATTTTTCGAGAAGCCGATGTACTGGCCATTTATCCAGAGATAAAAAAATGAGTCTACACCATCGAAATTTACGAAGATCTCGCGGCCATCCCACTGCGTGGGGATAGTGAATGTGCGGCGGTGAGAACCCACCTCGTTGCGATGTTTGTAGGTGACCCAATCGCTCGGTGGTGTGCGCATGACTCCACCGCGCCAGTCGTCAACGGCCACGGTGTGTTGGAAGATCACAGGTTGGTTGCAATATATTGGTACTCCGTACTTTAGCTCGCCATCTTTTTGTATGCCATAGATGTTCCAATTCGAGGGAACTTTGATGGTATCCCACCCGCTTACCTCGTAGTCGGTCTTGTAGAAGTCTGCTGGTCTAGAGGCGGGATCTGCCGCCCAGTTGAAACTCCACTCCCCATCGAGTGATTGCCAATATTCGCTCCCCTCGGGAAGTACACCTCGGGCACTATCGACATCTTGAAACGAGAAGAACCAGGCTCGGGGCAGCTCCTTATTATGAGCTAGATCTTCGGGCGATTCCCACTCTTTGCCTGTGGGTGCTTCCGCCTTGCCGTAGGTGAAGCCTTGGAGTGCGGGTTGTGCCGCCGCAAGGTTTATTGTCGCTATAGATGTGATTACTAGGAGTTTGAGTTTGTTCATGGTGTGGTCTTTGTTTTTTTTCTTTTGTTGTAAAAACAAAGATACGATTTTTTTTTTGGGAATTGCTGAGAAGAACTGAGAAGAGACTGAGAATTTTCTGAGAATTTCTGAGAATTTCTGAGAATTTTCTGAGAATTTTCTGAGAATTTCTGAGAAAGACTGAGAAGAACTGAGTCTTAAATCTTCTCAGAAATTCTCAGTTTCTTCTCAGTCTTTCTCAGTCTTTCTCAGTCTCTTCTCAGTCTTTCTCAGTCTCTTCTCAGTCTAGCGAAAAGCGCGCAAGTTATAGATAAACTGCACAGAGAAGTAGCGCCCAACGGTCGAATTGCTCTTCATCTGTGTGTAGTTGGTGCCTACGCCGTGGCTCACCGACATGTTTTGGTCGAAGATGTCGTTTGCACCTATGATGATCTCGCCTCGATCGTCGCGCATCACTTTGTGGCCTACGAATGCGTTGAAGAGGGTGTATTGGTCGTTGTAGTTGTTCGAGATGCCGAGGTATTGTCTGTAGGCGATATTACTCATAAAGGTGAAGCCACCGAAGAGGACAAATTTCATATATGCCGAGGCGGTTTGTGAGAAGTACTCGCTCTCGGTTGTGGCGGTCGAGAAGGCATTTGTGGCGTTGTTATACTCGCCTTTCCACGAGAGGGTGAAGTCGACCTTGTCGGATATGTTGCTGCCTAGCGTAGCGCTACCTACGTATGTCATACTTTTGGTTTCGACATACTCGCCACCTTCGACTGTGCCCATTTCGATCACCTCTCCGCCATACATGCTTGGGGTCGAGGTGTAGCTCACGCCGCCGTTGAGGTTGAGGTTACACTTCATGAAGTCGAGCGGGAGGCCATACGAGACATTCGAGTCGAGTTTGTAGTATGTGTCGAGGTTTACCCACCCTGTATACTGCAAAACGTCGTCGTAGGTGGTGTCGCCAACCTCAATTGGGTCGGGGTCGAGGACGATGTGCGAGCCGATGTAGTCGGAGCTCATTGTGGCGTTGCAGTTGAACATGAGGGTTCTACCGCGTTCGATGTTGGTGCGGGTGTAGTAGAGGCGTAGGCGGTTGTTGTAGGTGGGTACAAGGTCGCTATTACCCGCTGTGACGTACGAGGTGCTGGTTGTGTTGTCGGTGAATTTGCCGATGGGTGGGGTGGTGGTGAAGCCATTGAGGTAGAGGCGGAGCGAATTTTGCTTGTCGATACCCATCTTTCCCACTACCGAGTAGGTTGCGTTTTGATACTTCTTCGAGGTGTCGACCGAGCTGCTAGATCCGTTGCTAGCCTTGGTGCGCAGGGTGTTAACGTCGAACGTGGCATCTTGGTAGTAGCCCGTGACAGTGATTTGGGCCTTTTGGGTGTAGAATTTCATGCCCACGCCACCGCTTTGGGTGAGGTAGTCGCTTTGGGCGAAGTTGGTTGTGCTAGTTTCGTTTAGCTCCTCGATGGTGTAGTCGCTATCGGTGTCGTAGGTCCGTTTGTCGGAGCTCTGCTTTGTCATACTCGCGCGATACGAAAGATTGAGGAAGAGGCGGTTGGCGATCAGAGGCTCCATGAAGTTGACGTTTCCCATCACGAAGCTTCGCGAGGTAGGTGCTGTTTCGTATGTGTAGCTTGTCTCAGAGTCGGAGTTGTTGGGGTAATTGGGGTCGGTCGAGGTTTCGGCATGGGTGTCGTAGCTGTTCGAGGAGAGGTTGGTGCCCACCGAGACAAAGCGGCCGTGGTCGTTGAGCCGAATTCGGTAATTGGCATTTACACCTATGTTATATCCTCCCCACGACGAGTTTTTGGTGTTGGAGAATAGTTGCATGCCATCTTCGTAGTTGGAGTTGCTATCGTCGTACCTGATGCCACTGGTCGCCTTGTTGGGCTCGGTGGTTTGGAAACTCAGCGTCGGGCGAATCATAATCGATTGTCGATCGTTGATCTTGTAATCTATGCGACCTGTCAGACGATTGTTGATGTTATATGTTTGAGTGGTTGCCGCTTGGTATAACGAGTCGATGGTCTCGGTGGCGGGCTCCTCGTACCAACGGGTTATCTCTTCGGTGTTGTCGGTCACTGTTTGGTTGAAGAAGTAGCTTCCTTGAACCTTAAGGCGTTGGTTTTCACCGAATTCGTTGGAGTAGTTGATGCCCACAGCGTTGACATTGGCCACTCCTGGCAGAGCCTTGATCGTGAAGTCGCCCGTGGTGGCACCCTCGTCGGTAGCGCCCATAATATCTTCGAACGAGAAGTTTTGTTGGTTGAGGTTGTTAAATAGGGTGATGATCGAGGTGCGGGAGGTACCTTTAAATATATTGACACTTCCTCCGCCCATATACTTCACGTGTGCTGCATCTTCCGAGGGGGTCGACTCGTAGCCTACGCCGCCGAATAACTTGCCAAAAACGCCCTCGCGCATATTGGGTTTGGTGATGATATTTATCGTTTTGCTGCCCTGGCCATCGTCCATACCTGTATATTGTGATTCGTCGGAGAGTTGGTTAAAGAGCTCGATTCTGTCGACCACCTCGGCGGGTAGCGACTTGAGTGCCGTAGCGACATCGCCACCGAAGAATTCGCGGCCATCGATATATATTTTAGTGATCGTTTCGCCTTGGGCAGTGACAGTTCCATCTTGCACGGTGATTCCAGGCATCTTTTGTAGCAGCCCCTCCACGTCGGCATCGGCCGCAACTTTGTAGGAACTAGCGTTGTATTGCAAGCTATCGCCATTCTGCGACGAGCGCAGCGCCTTGATCTCCTTTACGACCTCCTCCATCTCCACCGAGGCGGGTTTTAGAAGTATGTCGGCGAGTTCCAAGTGGGGTGTGCTGAGCGAAAAATTTATGTTTGTTGTCTGGTAACCCAAGAAACTAACGCTGAGCGAGTAGTTGCCATAGCGCAAAATGGGGATAGCAAATAGACCATCGCCATCGGTCGAGTAGTAGATGCTTCCCAAGGTGGAGCCTTGTGGCACAAGCTCTACGATCGCACCAGGGATAGGCGCGCCATCCTCGGAGCTATCTCTTACCGTAGCTGTAAGTTGTCCTGTGGGGTTGTTTGCAAAGGTGTGGAATAGGGTTATAGAGAGTAGTGTAACGATTGTTGAAGTAAATTTTTTAGTCACTGGTGTTATGGTTTACGGTTAAATTTGCACAAAATTAAAAAATATCTGTTGCGGTGATGTGCCTCTGTGTCCGAAATAAGTATCTAATTCTTGTTTTTTGGTTGGTTTGGTTGGGGTTTTTACGATAGATTTTGTCAAAGTTTGTCGAAGTTTGTCATAGTTTGTCAAAGTTTTTAGGCCTTAACTCTTTGTGTATCAGTGACTTAACCCGAACTTTGACACTTTGACACGCTTTTCCTAATGTTTCAGAAAATAGGTGTTGATGATGCTTTTGATGCTTGGGGGTGAACTGTCTTCGTCATTGCGGACTTGTAGAGCCGTCATTGCGGACTTGTAGAGCCGTCATTGCGGACTTGATCCGCAATCTCTAACTATTTATTCTTCGAGATCCTGAATCAAGTTCAGGATGACGAGTTTATAAGTTCAGGATGACGAGTTTATAAGTTCAGGATGACGACTTAAGTTTAACGCACCAGTACTACATATATAATAATAAATATACGT
>JBCQWE010000053.1:0-5236 GCA_047172505.1 Rikenellaceae bacterium
CAGGCCGTCATCCTGAACTTGATTCAGGATCTCGAAGAATAAATAGTTAGAGATTGCGGATCAAGCCCGCAATGACGAAAGAGGAAGAGATTGCGGATCAAGCCCGCAATGACGAAAGAAGTCATCCTGACCCCAGGCCGTCATCCTGAACTTGATTCAGGATCTCGAAGAATAAATAGTTAGAGATTGCGGATCAAGCCCGCAATGACGAAAGAGGAAGAGACTGCGGATCAAGCCCGCAATGACGAAAGAGAATTTATTTGCGACGCTTCGCCCTTCGAGGCTTCTTATACTTGTCCTTGCCGTCGGTTAGCCACTCTAGCGAGAAGATTAGCACATCGTTGGCTGTGTGCGAATCGCGCTCGAAGAAGAGGGCTAAGTCGCCATTATCGAGCTTTACGATGTCGGAATAGGCGGTGCTGCCTGGGTATATCACCTTCTCTATGGGCCATGTTTGCCCATCGTCGTAGCTGACTCTAACTGTGAGATTCTCGCGACCTTTTGCGCTGCTTGCGTTCGAGAAGATCAAACGATTTTTATCGTAACCCTCGCGTACCGAACTGTAGTTCAGGATACTAGCATTACACGATGGATCAACAAGCATTGGATCGTTGTGAGTCTCCCAACTCTGCCCCTCGTCCTCCGAGATGTGGATGCAGCGCATGCCGTAGCCACCATTAACGCGGCTATTGATCATCCAGCGACCATCGCTCAACTCTACGATTTTCGACTCGTCGGCAGGGGTGATTGCCGTATCGATCAAGTACCAGTTCGCGCCGTGATCGTCGCTTCCGAAGATGTGAAGTCCATTTTTCAGATTCACCAACGTGTGCAACATCTTACCTGTCGAGGTGTAGATGCCTCGCCCCGATGTGATAAATTTGAAATCTCCATGCCACTCCTCCTTTGCGATTTGGCTTGTTATATCGACTGGCTTGCTCCAAGACTTACCATTATCCGAACTTTTCACATAGTGCAAATAAAATACTTTAGGCTCATTTACAAGATCCATATAGTTGTAAAAAAGGAAGATCTCGCCACTCTCCTCATCCAAAATAAACGATGGGTCCGACGCCGATTGCCCCTGCTCAAAGTCCACAGCGACCTCCACATCGCCCCAAGTTTTACCACCATCACCACTTCGGCGAACGATAATATTAATATCCTCGCTATAGATCAAGTCGCCACAATGGGGCACTCGTTCGTCGATAGAGGCGATAAGGTCGCCATTAGGTGCTGTAACCAAAGCGGGAATACGATAGCAGCTCACACCCTCTTTAAGGCCAGTATAGAAAATATTGTTTCGCGCAATTAGCCCCTCGGCAAATTGATGTTTAGGTGCCTCTTGTGCTACTGCAACGATTGAAAGCAGGCTAAATAGTACTGTAAAAATTAGTCGGTTTCTCATTGTATTTGGTATAAATAATAAAATAGCCCCACACCATATAGAATATAATAGCTTGGATGTGAGGCTACTTCTTTGCGACCACACATATATGCGGCGCTATATGTTTAAAACTTTTACTGCTTACGCTACAGCGCTACAGATAAGGAAAGATGCTGCTACGGTCAAGATCGCATAAAGCTCGGGGAAAGCGGCAAGAATAAGGGTTTTACCCATTACATCGTGGCCGTTTCCGATTGCTGCGATACCGTTAGCACAAACTTTACCTTGGAAGATCGACGAGGCGAGGTTTGCGATACCAACCAAAAGACCAATACCCAAAACTGCTGCACCTTGCAACATTGAGATCTCGGGAGTGATAAGGTTGAAGATGCTTGTAACCATAAAGAAACAAACGAATCCGTAGAGACCTTGCGAGCCTGGGAGAGCCGAAAGGATCATGTAGCTACTAAAAGCGCCATCGTTTTTCTTCATTGCGCCTACTGCCGATTGGCCGCAGATTGCTGTACCTACCGCAGATGCAAAACCTGCCAAACCTACCATTAGACCTACTCCGATGTAGGCCAAAATCATTGCTGTTGAATTCATAACTTAAAATTTTATTTATTATTATTTTATATTGTTTTTACTTTAGAGGATCGAATTTACGAGTTGTCATTTCGAAACCTGCATTCTTAAAGAACTCCACGAAAGTGAGTCGCATAGGGTGCACAAACGACGATATTGTCGACATAAATAGGTTGATGCCGTGCCCGATGAGCAAGATCACTGTAGCTGCCAAAATTTGGAATATAACACTTACTATAGGCTGCCCCTCGATTCCAGCATCGAGCCCCGTGATACCCAGCGCCAAGCTATTGAATACGATAGCCAACACGCCGCCCGAAAGACCAATGGCGAAGAGACGAACGTAGCTCAACACATCGCCCAACAGACCTGTGACGTTATTATAGGTATCCCAGATTCCTGCGCCGAAGTTTGCAAAAAGATTCTTGTCGGGCGAGTTGAAGAAGAGCATCAACACCAACGAGACAGCAACAACCGCGTAATATGGGATTGAACCAAATTCAAATACCGTAACGCCGAATGCCGAAAGCGCCGCAGAGAGAACCGACGAGAAGATCAGCAGGAACCACCCTAGCGACCCCAGGGCATACTTAAAGCCAAAGACTCGCGAACTAACCACTATATTCACCGCTATACCGAGCAGGATCTGGAAGATTCCGATCATCATCGACACCGTGAAGAAATCTTGCTGGAAGTTGATAAACTTAAACCCTTCGAATATCGGAAGCGCCGAGATCGACATACCGAAGAACGAGTTTGCAAGGAATCCAAAGATAACAGCTGCACCTCCGCACAACATCGAGAGCCACGCCGCTTGGCGCATGCCGCTCCCACCTTTGAAGTAGATGCCCAGGCCTGCTGCCAGGATCATCGCACCGTAACCCGCATCGCACAAACAGATCGCGAAGAAGCACATGTAGAATGGTGCAAAGAGTGGCGTAAGGTCCAACGTACCATATTTAGGCAGAGCATACATGTTTCCGATCATCTCGAAAATTCGAGGGAACCACCTATTGTTCAACTTCACGGGGGTATCATCCTCGGGCGTTGGGCGACTCTTCATATAGATCACTCCAGGGTACTCCTCCAAGAGAGCATCGACTTTGGTCGAAGTCTCCTCCTCGGCCCATGCGGTCATCAAAAGCAACGATCCATCGGCCGCCTCGGTGGCAGTCGAACGCACCTTCATGCTCTGTAACTGTGCAAAAAGCGTCTCTCGTTCTGCTCTAATCGCATCAACGCCCTTAGCGCAAGCCATGAGTTTCAACTCTAGCTCTGCAACCTGAGCCTCTAGCACCTCGATCTGCATATTTGCCTGAGTCGAAGTGAGTTCTGGTCGTTTAACCTGATGGGCATCAATCACCACATCGCCGCCGTCGGTATTGACAACAACAAAATAACAATTCCCATCCATTCGACTAATTAGCTCAACGTTATACTCGCTCTGCCACTGTTCAACACTACTATCAAAGAGTGACTCAGAGGTAACAAAGTAGTTGAACGATATACCTTTAGCTGCCAATTGATCGAGAGCTTCGATCGAAAATTCGCCCCAAGGCAAGTTCTCGACAGCGCTCTTTTTCAGTGTCGCAATCGAGCCATTAGCCTGCGCGCGCTGCGCCTGCACAGCACTATAGACCGAGTATACTTCGCTCGGGTCGACCACAGCAGCCTGCTGCTCAGATTCCCGACCAGCCGCAAAATCTGCTAGTTGAGCCTCCGCCTTAGCTCGCGCCTCGATCTCTAGGATCACATCGCGCTCCGCGTCGGAACTCTCCCAACCCGTTGTTGTGATGTCGACCAAGCCCAACGCGCGCACCCTATCGATAAAATCTTGATATTCACGCGCATAGAGAACGAAGTCGTATTTTGACATTTTCGCTATCATAACATTGCGCCCTCCTCGGCTGCCTGCTGTTTAGTTTTTACAATTTTCGATGCCGCCTTCGAAAGATTCTCTTCATCCTCCATAAATCGCTTGATCTTGCGGATTGCATCCTCATAACCAGGTATTTGCACCTTTTCGTAGAGATTCACCTTTTGAGTGGTTTTGCGGCGAGCATAATCCAAAAGTTCCATTTTTAGATTGTATAGCTCGAATTCGAGACTCAAACGCGCCATGCGTTTAAGTAGCTCGACCCCCGCAGCAAACCACACGGGCGACGAGAAGAGGTCATAGGGCTTCTCCTCGTAGATTACCTCGTCGAGCAGTGGAGTGCGCACACCAGCAATCTTCTGGGTAGATAACGCAACATCGGCAATGCGAATCAAGTCGGGATCGAATTCACCCCACAGCGCAACCATATAGTCGTACTGCTCGATCAGCGCATCGAGTTGCTCGCGGTATTCCCGCGCGGCATCCTTTGCTCGTTTAACCTCGGAACGGAGTGCCGACTCCTTGCTCTTGATGGTCGGCAAAGCCTTGCGACGCATCTTAAGTTGGCGGTCGAGATCTCCTAGTGAGGTCTTATTATATTGAAATTTGATTGCCATAAGCCTTTAAACTATGCTTTCCAATACTTGTCGATAAGCGACTGCTTGATTGTAACCTCCTCGCGCGAGAAGTTCTCGGCAAAGAGAGCCCATGCTGTATCCAACATCTCGTCGATCTCGATATTTACGTCGATCGAAAGAAGTTTTTCCGAGTAGCTACGAGCAAATTTGAGCGAACGCTCATCGTAGTCCGAAAGGTCGAAACCGTTCTCCAACTTAGTCTTAGAGTTGGCAGCATCGGCAAACAGACGAACACATGCGTTCATAACTTGAGGGTGGTCCTCGCGAGTCTTCTTACCAATCACAAGTTGTTTGAGTCGCGAAAGCGAACGGAATGGATCGACGATAACCTTTCCTGTGTCCGAATCGTTGCGCAAGAACAATTGACCCTCGGTGATGTAACCCGTATTATCGGGGATCGCGTGGGTAATGTCGCCACCCGAAAGAGTTGTTACAGCGATAATTGTGATCGAACCTCCGTTAGGCAACTGAACCGCCTTTTCGTAGATCTTCGCCAAATCCGAGTAGAGCGAACCTGGCATAGAGTCCTTCGATGGGATCTGGTCCATACGGTTCGAGACGATAGCTAGGGCATCGGCATAGAGGGTCATATCGGTAAGTAGAACCAACACCTTCTCGCCCTTATCCACCGCGAAGTACTCGGCAGCCGTAAGCGCCATATCGGGCACCAACAAGCGCTCAACAGGAGGGTTCTCGGTGGTATTTACAAATGAGACGATGCGATCCAAAGCTCCTGCGTTCTCGAAAACG
>JBCQWE010000054.1:0-3004 GCA_047172505.1 Rikenellaceae bacterium
TTTCCATTCGATCTCGCTGCTAGTGACCCAAGCATCGTAGTTGAGACGTAGGATTGCGTTGTTTATCACAAGGTTAGCGTAGTCGAGTGTTCCAGTCCAAGCAAACATGCTCACTTGGTCGTCGTGTTCGAATACGGTTTTGCTAACGGTCGACTCACTGTCGTCTGCGCGCGAGATCGAGGCGTTGATGCTAATTGTCATATCGTCGCCCGCCAGAGTTGCATTGCTCTCCGACTTCTGGCACGAGGCAAAAGCTGCAAGCAGAGCAACGGTCGCTAAAATCGATTTAGTTATATGTTTCATGATTGGTCAGTTTTATTTTTCACATTAATTATAGGTACTCGGGCTTAGTTGTGGTTGAATTCGCCTGTGGCACCCGTTGCTGCCTCCCACTCGCTGATGTCGAACTGGTCGCCTAGCTCAATCTCGCCAATTGTTCCTTCGGTCTCTGCTGCGGTGAGTGTGATGTTTTGGATTATGCTTGCCCCCGCTTCGAGGGTGATGCCATCGCCACTATATTCATAAGTGCTACCACTAAGGGTGATCTTGAAACTGGTGATCGTTTGAGGGATCATAAGCGACGAGTAGAGGTTCGAACTGGTGCTGTTTTGCGCAAAGGTTACCGTTGTGCTCTCGGCAGCCGAGGTAGTTGTCTCTCCGCTAATGAGGTTGAGCGAAGCGGTGGTCGATACCGTTGCGGTGAAGTTCATGTTCGAGGCTGTTTGAGCCGTGCCGTTGACGTTGAAGCTAAGTTGCGCCTGCACGTTGGTGAGCGTGGGGCTGAGCGACTCGCTCCAACTGCTTAGCTCGGCGCGCGAATAGATCGTTGGTGTCTCAATGTCGATCTCGACGCTTGTTAGATCTTCGAGCTCCGATGTGGTAAGAAGCGATGGGTAGATCGCCACCATGATACTTTGGTCTGTAACCGACTCGAAATCATCTTGGTCGAAAGGAGCCCACTGCGAGCCATCGTAGGTGAGTTGCAGGTTGAAAAGCGAGAACTCCTCGGTGGTGGGGCTTGCCACATCGGCGGCATCCCATGCGAAGAGAGAGACCTCGTCGCCCTCTTCGAATCCGCTTTTTAGAAGCATAGTTGTGCTTTGTGGAGCCGAGATTTGTGGATCGAAGCTCTCGCTACTCTCCATGCCCTCTTCGGTGGAACTATCGTCGCACGAGGTGTTGAGCGAAAATGCAACGAGTAAAATTGGTAATATGTATCTTTTCATAACTATCTTGGTATTAATTATTTAGTTGCCTCATCCTTGCTGCGCTTTATCTCCTCGTCGGTGAGTGGGAAGGTAGCGTTATAGGTGTGTGCCGACTCTAGGATTGCTTCGATCTGAGCTGCGATCTCGGGGTTCTTAGCGGCAACGTCATTGAGTTCTGCAATGTCCTCTGTGATGTTGTAGAGACGTAGTTCGCCGCTCTCGCGTTTGCTCTTTTTCATCTTAATGCCTTTCCAATCGCCCATTCTTACCGCTACGTTTCCTGCATGTTCCCAATAAAGGTAATCGTGTTGTTGTTGCTTGCCTTTGCCTAGGAGTGTTGGTAGGTACGAGATGCCGTCGGTGTTGGCAGGTGCTTTTGCGTTGGTGAGCTGAGCCATAGTTGGAAGGAAATCCCAAAATGCGGTGATGTGGTCGCTGGTTCTGCCCTCCTCGATAACGCCTCTCCACGATGCGATGAGAGGTAGGCGAATACCACCGTCGGTCATACTGCGTTTGTAGCCCGAAAAAGGACCGTTGCTATTGAAGAAGTCGGGGTCGGCACCACCTTCGAGGTGAGGACCGTTGTCGCTACTAAATATAACTAGGGTATTCTCTGCGATGCCTAACTCTTCGAGTTGATCCATGATTTGACCTACGTACTCGTCAACTTGCGAGATCATTGCGGCAAATGTTGCGTGGGGCTTCTCTTGCGAGCAATATTGTTTGACGTCGAAGTCGGGGTCGCCATAGTTTGCACCTGGTTTATCAGATATGTATGGGGTCTCTTCGAAGGCACCATCGTACATCTCGAAGTGCTCGTCGTCCTGAGCCAAGATCTCGGCGTGTGGTTGAACGATCGCTACGTATGCAAAGAATGGGTTCTCTTTGTTTGCCTCGATGAAATTTAGGGCCTGTTGTTGGATTAGGTCGGGGGCGAATGTTGTCTTCTCTTTGAAGCCCTCGTTGCCTTCGAGCATTACCTTGGTTTGGTTGTGCCATAGGTGCTCGGGGTAATAACGGTGAGCTTGGCGTTGGCAATTGTAGCCGAAGAATTCGTCGAAGCCCTTGTTGTTAGGATCGCCCGAACTGCCTGGAGAACCTAGCCCCCACTTGCCGAAAGCTCCTGTTGCGTAGCCTTGGCTTTTGAGTAATTCGGCGACCGTTAGTGTGCTTTCGGCAATTCCCAACTGTCCTTCGCCTGGTAGCTCGCGGTTGCCGCGAATGTCGCCATTACCCGAGTGTTGACCTGTCATAAGGGCGCAACGCGAGGGTGCCGATACGGTGTTACCCGCATAGTTTTGAGTAAATAGCACTCCGCTCGCGGCCAACTTGTCGATGTTGGGAGTCGCGAATTTGGTTTGCCCATAGCAGCCCAAATCGCCGTAACCTAGGTCATCGACCAGGATAAAGATCACGTTAGGCTTGCTCTGGGGGGCAAGATTTTCGCTACACGAAGTCAGGCCTGTTGAAGCTACAGCTGCCGCTGCAAGAGTCATTAAAGTTTTCATTTGGTTATTATTTAGTTTTAGTTTAAATTTTTAGTTAAGCAAAATTATAGCGAATAAAAGTGCGTAGTGTAGCCTACAGTAAGAAAATTGTAGCCGCGTGTAAAAGGTTTTAGTAACTATGGAAATAATCCGTTTTCTCGGTGGTGCTTCCCAGGATGATGTACTGATAGTCGAGAAAGCCTTCGGCCGACTCAATGTCGTCGGTGGTGTAATCTGCCGAGTAGTCTGCCGTGTGCATGATCACCGCTATCGAGGGGCCACTCTTAGCCTCCCAGGGCGAAGTCGAGG
>JBCQWE010000055.1:0-2941 GCA_047172505.1 Rikenellaceae bacterium
GAAAGAGGGGTCCGCAATGACGAAAGAGGGGCCGCAATGACGAAAGAGGAAATGTTGAGATTGCGGATCAAGTCCGCAATGACGAAAGAGGGGTCCGCAATGACGAAAGAGGGGCCGCAGCGACGAAACAAGTCATCCTGAACCCCAAGCCGTCATCCTGAACCCCAAGCCGTCATCCTGAACTTGATTCAGGATCTCGAAGAAAGACTAAAAGAAAATTTGCTGTGATGATACACACAACACATTAAGAGCAATAAAAAATAGAAATTATGAAAAAAATAATAGTTTCGGGAGGCGGCACTGGCGGCCACATTTACCCAGCGGTGGCAGTTGCAGAGGCCTTGAAAGAGCACTACGGAAGCGATGTTGAGATCCTCTTCGTGGGTGCCGAGGGTCGCATGGAAATGCAAAAGGTGCCCCAATTGGGCTATAAAATTGTGGGCTTGCCAATTGCGGGAATTCAACGCCGTTTCGACTGGCACAATATCGAGGTGCCCTTCAAGTTGATGAAGAGCATTGCCAAGGCGAAAAAGGTGATCAAGGAGTTCGAGGCCGACCTAGTGATTGGCTTCGGCGGCTACGCCTCGGCACCAGTGTTGTGGGCAGCACAGAAGTTGGGGATCCCCACCATGATCCAAGAGCAGAACTCCTTCGCGGGGCTCACCAACAAGATTTTGGCCAAGAAAACCAAACATATTTGCGTGGCATACAGCAACATGGAGCGTTTCTTCCCCCACGCCCAAATCACCCTCACGGGCAACCCCTTGCGCGGTGCACTCGGCAAAAAAGAGGTCGACCACACAGAAGCTCTCGACTACTTCGGCTTGGATAGCGAGCGCCCTGTGATATTGATTGTTGGCGGCTCGCTCGGCACGCGCAAATTAAACGAGGTGGTCAAACAGTGGATCATAGACAACCCCAACGAGCGCCCCGTGCAGCTAATTTGGCAAACGGGAAAATTCTATGAGCGCGAGATGAAAAAATTTGCCGAGGCCCACTCGATGGAGGGGATCTGGCAAGGGGCATTTATCGAGCGCATGGACCTAGCGTACCAGGCTGCTAGAGTGGTAGTTAGCCGTAGTGGCGCATGCACCGTGTCGGAACTCTGCCTTTTGGGCAAAGCGACAATCTTTGTACCCTCGCCCAACGTTGCCGAGGATCACCAAACCCACAATGCTCGCGCCTTGAGCGATCGCGGTGCAGCACTTATGGTGGCCGATAGCGAGGCTATTGGGGTCTGCTTGGAGAGCGCCATCGACCTTGTGAGTCGACCCGATGAGTTGGAGGTTATAGAGCAGAAAGCTAGCGAGTTAGCCACACCAAATGCGGCACAAGATATAGTGAAGATCGCAACACAAATCATAGGATAATGAGCAAAAAAAATATATATTTTCTAGGTATTGGCGGCATTGGCATGAGTGCCCTGGCGCGCCTTTTCATCCACCAAGGCTTCAATGTCGCGGGCTACGACCGCACGCGAACCCCACTCACCGAGCGTTTAGAGGAGGAGGGAGCCGCGATTCACTACGATGATTCTGTGGCGGCAATAGCCCCCGAATTCCTGGATAAAGAGAGCACCACGGTGATCTACACTCCCGCTATCCCTGCCGACCACAGTGAATATAACTATTTCATTCAGAACGGCTTCGAGATCCTTAAGCGCTCGCAAATGTTGGGCCACATCTCGCAAGGCAAATTCGTTATGGCAGTTGCGGGAACCCACGGCAAGACCTCCACTTCGACCCTTATCGCGTGGCTCAATTCGGCGGCCGAGTCGCAGGGTTCGGCTCTGCTTGGTGGCATCTCGAAGAACTTCGATTCGAACCTGGTTTTGGGCGCGGGCGATCGCCTTACGGTCGAGGCCGACGAGTTCGACAGATCATTTTTGCGCCTTTCGCCCAACGTGGCAGTTGTCACTTCGGTCGATGCCGACCACCTCGATATTTATGGTACACATGAGGCCGTCAGGGAGGCCTTCTCGCAATTCGTGGGGCAGATCAAAGCGGGTGGCGCGCTGATCCTCAAAGCTGGTGTCGAGTTAGAGGTAACTAACAGCAACATAAGCGTTTATAGTTATAACTACGACACCCCAGCCCACTTCTATGCTCGCAATATTCAACTTACAGATGGGGCGCTCTACCGCTACGACATCGTCACCCCATCGTCCACAATCGAGGGGTGCACACTAGGTATCCCAGGGTGGGTGAATGTCGAAAATAGCGTTGCGGCGGTGGCCTCACTGTGGTGCGCCGCGCAAGCCGAGGGGCGCGAACTAGATCATGAGAAAATCCGAGAGGCACTAGCGAGCTTTAGTGGCGTGAAGCGCCGTTTCGAATTCTATGTCAACACCGCGAAAAGGGTCTACATGGACGATTACGCACACCACCCGCGCGAGATCGAGGCGGCACTCTCGTCGATCAGAGCGATGCTACCCTCGCGCGAAGTGCTGGCGATTTTTCAACCCCACCTCTATAGCCGCACGCAGGATCTGCACCGCGAATTTGGCGCAGCCTTGTCGCTGGCCGACAGGGTGATCCTGTTGCCGATATACCCCGCACGCGAGCTCCCCATCGAGGGTGTCGATGCCGCAATGATCGCCCGCGAAGTGGGAGTACCGTGCCAAATCGTGGAGCGCGAAGCTCTGGTCGACCACATCGGCTCGCTCGAAACCGACGTTGTGATCACCTTCGGCGCAGGAAATATCGATTGCTGCTGCGCCCCTTTGGCCGAATTATTGAGTAAAGAGTGCTAATTATTAACTAAATAACCCCAAGTATTATTCTGAAACATGAAACCCAAGCCGTCATCCTGAACCCAAGCCGTCATCCTGAACCCAAGCCCGTCATCCTGAACCCAAGCCCGTCATCCTGAACCCAAGCCGTCATCCTGAACTTGATTCAGGATCTCGAAGAATAGAGGAAGAGATTGCGGATCAAGTCCG
>JBCQWE010000056.1:0-2422 GCA_047172505.1 Rikenellaceae bacterium
GAGTCGAGAAAGCCTTCGGCCGACTCAATGTCGTCGGTGGTGTAATCTGCCGAGTAGTCTGCCGTGTGCATGATCACCGCTATCGAGGGGCCACTCTTAGCCTCCCAGGGCGAAGTCGAGGGCAAGAGGTCGTAGAGCTCGTCGACCATATATTGGTAATGTTTGGGGTGTACCTGAGCATCGGTTGCCGAGAAGGTCGACTTGATCTCTCTAAATGTACTCTCGGCGGTGAAGTGGCCTGGTGTGAGACCCAAGGCTGCCTCGTCGTCGGAGACAAATCCCCCCTCGATAAGAAGTGTCGATTCGCACGCGATGCCCTCCATTCCGCGCACGTCGACCCAACTGTTTTCCACAAAGTGAGGCGAGAGCATAACTGCTGCATGGCCATTCTCGCATGTGATCTCGCGGCCTACGATGCGGGCGATATATTCGATGCAGTCGGTCTGGTAGTATGTGGTAAGGTGCGATTCGAGGCGGAGGGTTGCGCCACCTAGGCTGTAGAGGTTTTTAAAGAGCATATCGCGGCCAAACTGCACTTGGATCAAGCCGTAGCCATACTCAGAATTGTAGTTTTCTAGATCTTTCACAACCCCCTTTGTGGGGCCATAGATCACGTTATCGATGTTCTCGCCAGTGAAATCTATCGCTGCAAATACCGTCTCGTTGTCTTCGATAAGTATGTCGGAGATCTCGAAGTTGTAGACGTTGCTAAATAGGATGCAGCGAACGTTCTCGAAGCCGTCGCTTAGGTAGCGCAAATCGAAAGTGAATTTGTCGCCGCCGTAACTGCCTATGCTGATGTTCTCTAGCGGCTCTGCGGCCTCGGATTTTGCGGTGAATATCGCATAGTTTTTGTTTGAGTTTGCCGAGAGTTCGGTGGGGCGTATCGTAGCGCTCGACGAGATTTCGATGTGAATATCGGATTTGAGTAAGATTCCCGCCAGTGAGTAGTTGCCCTCGGGGATAACGATCTTGCCGCCACCCGCTGCTGCGGCATCGTCGATGGCTTGTTGTAGAGCGGCGCTATCGTCGGTGGCGAACGATGAGTCGACTCCGTAGTCACTTTGTAGGTTGTAGATCACGGCGTAGCTACGAGGCGATGTGTAGTAGTCGCTTTCGCTCTCGGATGGGGCGCTATCCTCGGTCCCGCTTTGGTCGGAGGGGTCGGTAGCGAGGTTTTCGTCTACTTGGCTTTCGGTGCTGCAACTCATGAAAATTGCGAGAAGTAGGAGCGTTAAAGTGTGGCGTTTCATTTTTGGGTTATTTAGGTTCTATATTTTATGCAATGATACGAAAGATATAGCACAAATATGTTGCTCTAAGTCAGTAAAAAGTATCCTGGTATCACTTATTAGAAATTATTTATTGTTGTAAAATGCAGCTATCCAATCATTTAGCCTTGTTTTTGCTTTGTGGTGGTGGTAGGTGGTTTGGTCGGGTATTCTATTTTTTATAGATATTTATTTAACTTTGTATTGATAACTAAAACCAGATTAACAGATGAAACTAACAAAAACTTTACTTTTCTTGCTCGCCTTAGTGGTTGTGTGTCAGGGTTTTGCGACGCCGATCGAGAGTATTCAGACCCCTTACACTATAAGTAAGGTAAGAACAGCTATGATAAACAGTAGCGAATATATCGTAGCGAGTAGTTACGAGGGTACTGTGCTTTGTCTCGATTACAGCGGTAAGACCCTGTGGGAGAACAAGCTATCGGGATACTACAACCAAGACATCTATTGTGGCGACATCGACGGCGATGGCAACGACGAGATCTTGGCGGCCAACAGCGACGGTGCGCTCTACTGCATCGACGACAACGGAAAGTTGATGTGGAGCTTCCGCCCAACTGAGGCGCCGATGAATGCCGTGTCGATAATTCACAGTGAGGGTAAGCCTTACGTTGCATGTGGAGGTTACGACACCTATTTATATTACCTCGATCAAAGCGGAGCGTTAGTTTCTAAAGTTGCAGCTACGACCTATTCGAAAGAGAAGGGGTGGGGAGTTGATGCACCGAAAAAACCTGCGCATATTGCCAACTTCATCCGCACGGTGCGCAGTGCCGAGGGTGAAGAGGTTTTGGCCCTCTTGGGAGCAATCAATAGTATGTCGGCACGCGGTTCGTTGTACCTCTTCGAGCCGCTTGCCACTAAGCCTTATAAGAACATTGCTTACAAAGCGCAGACTGTAAAGGGTGATTTTGCCATCAATGACCTTAGCGAGGATGGGGCAGATCGCATTATGTTGGGCTCTACGAAAGATACGCGAGGTGGCTACATCTCGGAGCTCGACATCGAGGGGGCGGACCACATCACATTCGACATTACGAAGTTAGCCAAGGCCGAGAGTCAGAAATTTGGCTACCGCGTGGCACAGAGCGAGGTGGTTAAGATTGGTGGTAAAACTAAGCGTGTGATCC